>JBKQMG010000192.1:0-91397 GCA_052146815.1 Streptosporangiaceae bacterium
TCCCCGGCCAGTGACAGCCGCCGGCTGTCGTTGAGGTAACCGTCGAGCGCAGCGGCAGACGGGAACTCCAGGATCTGGATCTCAGCCGGCTGCCCGCCTGCGCCGCTGCTCCTGGCGCGCTGCAGTACCCGGCCGCCGTGCCCGCAGAGCAAGTCCAGCACCTGGTCCTCGTAGGCGGCCAGGGCCTCCCGGGCCCCAGGGTGCGGCCAGAGCAAGACGCACAGCGTCACGCTCATGACCGCGGCCGGGGGCGCCAGCATGAAATGAGCAGCTCCACCAGAACAGAATGCCCGCGCCGGGGGCATCGGATGATGCGCCGATGTGTCCGGCCAGGGCGCATAGAAGGGGGCATAACAAAGGTCCCGGCGGCTGAGCCCCGCCTATTCGCCGGTCTGCCCGTCGGCGAGCTCGGCGACGATATCCAGGTGGCCGACATGACGTGCATACTCCTGAAACAGGTGAAACAAGATCCGCTCGAGCGGCGCAGGGTCGGCTCCGTCCCACCGCTCGCCGGGCTGGCCGATCTCGGCGAGGTCATGGGATTCGACGATATTCCTGGTCCGGGAGGCCTGGGCGTGCAGCGCCGCGGTCAGCTCGGCCAGCGACTCAGCCGGACCCACGTACCAGCGGCCGTCCCGGATGTCGGCCCAGGGATCGCCGACATCGCGTCCCTCGAAGCCCCATTCCAGCCAGCGCCTCTCGACGTGGGGCAGGTGCTTGAGCAACTCGATCGGCGTCCAGCCGGACGGCAGCCGGCTCGCGCGCAGCTCCGCGCTGGGCATGGCCTCGAGCTTGGCGATCAGCCGGGACCGAAAATAGTCGAAGTAGCCGAGGAAGACCGCAGCGCGCGACGGCAGCGGCGTCGTCGGCTCGAGGAAGGGCACGCTCACGAACCCAGCTTGCCGCATCGAGGTTGCGGACGCGCCGGCGCGCCACAGGCAGTATCGGCCGCCTTTCCCGGATAGAGCTGCCCTATGGCGGCGCGTTTGAGGACGTCATTCCCCATCTCACGGTCGGTGAGAAGGCACTCGGCAGCCTGACTGAGCTGCGGTCCGCGGCAGCCGGACTCGTGCGCGGGCTGCCCGTTCGCGGCCGCATCAGCGCGGCCTGGCTGATGACGGGCGGCACCGCACACAGCAGCTGGCGCACGGTCGCCGAGCTGCCGCTGGGCGGAGCCCTGAGACGGTGCGGACCGGCGGCCAACTCCACTGGCCGCGCGGCGGCTGGCGGGCTGGCTGAGCTAGCGCGAGCAGTCAGCAGCGCGGGCTACCGGGCCGGCAGGCTCTGCAGGAAATCGATGAGGCCGGCGAAGTAAGTCTGCTGATCGTCATACATGGCCATGTGGCTACCGTCCGGGCAGTGCAGGTAACGGCCACGCGGCAGCGCACCGGCCATCATCCGCATGTGCGCCGGATCCATGGTGTCGTGCGCGGCGCCGATGACCAGGGCCGGTACGTCGATCGACGCGAGGTCCGCCGTCCGGTCCCAGTGCGCCAGGCTGGCCTCAGCGCTGATGCCGAGCTCACTGGGGCCCTGCATCGAGACGTAGATCGCCTGGTTGATGTGGGCCAGGCCGCGCTGAGCCGGATCCGGCCAGTCCTGCGATGGCATGCGCAGAACATGGTGAACGTAATGCTGCTGCGTCAGCAGCTCCATATACCGGGGATTCTCGATATCGCCCCGGACCTCAAGGGCCTTGATCTCCGCGAGCGCCGCCTGGTCCATCTGCGGCATCAGCACCTGCTCGGCGTAGGCGTTGTAGGCCGGCACGCTGGCCATCATGTTGGAGATCACCAGCCCGCGCAGGTGCTGCTGGTAGCGCAGGGCGTACTCGATGGCGAGGATCCCGCCCCAGGAGTGGCCGTAGAGGACGAAATTGCCGCGATCCAGTCCGAGCGCCAGGCGGACCTGCTCCACTTCGTCGACGAAACGGCCGGTCTCCCACAGCGACGGATCGTCGGGCTGATCACTGAAACCCGAGCCGAGCTGATCGTAGTAGTAGTACTCGACTCCCGCCGCGGGCAGGAAGCTGTCGCAGGCTTCCAGATACTCATGAGTGGACCCCGGCCCGCCGTGCAGCAGCAGGACGCGAAGAGCGGGATTGCTGCCGATCCGCTTGACCCACACCCGGAACGAGCCCGCGGGAGTATTTACCGGGATCATCCGCGCCCCGCCGCCCAGCACGTCGTCACGGCCGGAGTAATCCAGGTACTCGCCGATTGCTTCCACCTCTGACCTGCACCTTTCCGTTCGAGCAGCGCCTGCCGGCCAGCACCCGGAGCAACTGCGGAGCAGCGCGGGAGCGGAAGTTTAGCAGGCTGACTGCAAGTTTGACCTGTTTGACGGTTTTACCTGAAACGCCCGGATGATCTTGCTAGGCTCCATTCCGACGTCAGGCGCTCCGAATCTGCCAGCACCCCCGTGGCAGCTTCCCAGTGAGCGTGAACTCCGCGGAGAGGAGCCCCTTGGGCCGCCACAGTAAGACTTCACGTATCCGGCTCCCGCAGGGAGCCTCCACCGCCGCCGCCGCCGCCCCCGCCCTTGTCGGCGTGGCCGCGGCTTTCTGCCTGTCACAGCAGGCACCGGCCCTCGCGGCCGTTCAGGCAGCCACGCCGGCCACGCAGGCCGCGCACAACTCCGCTGTCCTGGACGCCGCCTACCACCCGGCCCGCTCGCTGGCGCCCCTGCTCTCGGCGAACCGGCATGCAACCGAGGCGAAGCGAGCTGCCGCCCTCCCTGCGGCCTATAAAGTCCGGCCGGGCGACTCGCTTTCCAAGATCGCCGGGCGCGTCTACCACAACCCGGCCGCGTGGCCCGCGATCTACTGGCGCAACCACAGCAAGATCCACTGGGCCGACATCATCACCGCCGGCGAGGTTCTGCGCATCCCGGCGGAGCCCGCGCGGATCCCCAAGGGGCCGTCGGAGCTTGCGCCTGCCGCCCCAGCGGTCAAGACCACCGCGGCCTACGCCCCGCGGCACGCTGCGCAGGCTCCCGCGGTGCAGGCCGCTCCCGCTCAGGCGGCTCCCGCGCAGGCCGCTCCCGCCCAGGCCGCCGCCCCGGCGGCCAGCTACACCGGCGGCACGCCCGGCGGTGCGTTCGGTCAGTGCGTGGTCGCCCGTGAATCCGGCGGCAACCCGCAGATCATGAACTCCACGGGCCACTACGGGCTCTACCAGTTCAGCGCGGCGACGTGGGCGGCCTACGGCGGCAACCCGGCGGAGTTCGGCGACGCCTCCGCCGCCGAGCAGAACCAGGTGTTCGCCAACGCGCTCGCCGGCGGCGGCGAGTCCAACTGGGCGCCCTACGACGGCTGCTGATCCGCCTGATAGCGCTTGACCAGGCCCCGCGGCGATCATCGCCGCGGGGCCAGCGTCGTCTTCTGAGGCGTCGTCTTCCGGCAGACGGCCCTTCGGCTCCCGTCTTCCAGGCGGCCCCGTCTGACGGCGGCCCCGTCTGACGGCGGCCCCTTCTTCCGGCGGCGCCGCACCGGCCGGCGTTCTGCGCTGGGCTCCCCCGGCAGGCCCGTTAGGCTGTTGCGCTGTGGAAGGCGACGAAGTGTTCGCTCTGATCGCGGTTGAGCGCCGCCGGGCCGCGGACATGTTCGCCGGCCTCAGCGACGAGCAGTGGGCGGCTCAGAGCCTGTGCCCGGCCTGGACCGTACGCCAGCTGGCCGGGCACCTCATCGGCCCTTTCTGTATCAGCGTTCCCCGGTTCGCGCTCGGGGCTCTGACGTCGGGCGGCTTTCACCGTTACTCAGTCCGGGGAGCCCGCCAGCTCGCCCGCAAGCCGACCGCCGAAATCGTCGCAATTCTCCGGGCTAACGCCGACCGGCAGTTCGCGCCGCCTGGAACCGGGCCGCTCGCCCCGCTGACCGACCTGGCCGTGCATACGCGGGACGCCGCACGTCCCCTCGGGCTGGAGACCACAGCCTCCCCCGCCGCCTGGCGAGGCGCCCTTGACTTCCTGACCTCGCCGAAAGCCCGGCTCGGCTTCGTCCCGCGCGGCCGCCTGCCCGGATTCCGGCTGCGCGCCACTGATCAGGACTGGAGCTCCGGTGCGGGACCGGAGATCAGCGGGCCGAGCGAAGCGCTGGCCATGGCGGCAGCGGGCCGGGCCGTAGCCCTCGCCGATCTGCAGGGCGACGGCCTGCCGTTGCTGCGCACCCGGCTGGCATGATCCAGAACGGCGGTGACACGGGCTCTCCCGTCGGCACCGGCGCCGCTCCTGCCCCCGGTGCCCCCATCGGCGCCGTCGATCCGGCTGCTGGACCGCTACCGGCACGGCATCGCGAGCTTCAACGATGACATCCAGGGCACGGCCGCGGTCGTCGCGGCCGGGATACTGGCCGCCTTGCGGCGCAACGGCGAGCCAATGGCCGCGCAGCGGCTGGTATTCGTCGGCGCGGGGGCCGCGGGCATCGGCATCGCCAGGCTGGTTCAGGCGGTCATGCGCGCTGAAGGCGCCACCGAGGAGCAGATCCGCCGCGCCATCGTGATGCTCGACTCCGCCGGTCTGCTGTTCGACGGACGCGAGCGCCTGGACGAGGACAAGCGCCCGTTCGCGCTGCCCGGATCCGAGCTCGAGCGGCTCGGCTTCAGCGGGGCTGCCCGTTATGAACTGGAGGCAGTAGTCCGTCAGGTCGCTCCGACCATCCTCGTCGGCACCAGCGGGACGGCGGGCACGTTCACCGAGGCGGCCGTCCGGGAGATGGCCGCGCAGACCGCCGAGCCGGTTATCTTCCCGCTGTCCGATCCGACCGCGAACTCCGAAGCGACGCCCGCTGACATCCTGCGGTGGACTGGCGGGCGTGCGCTCGTCGCCACCGGCAGCCCGTTCGGCCCGGTGCGGGCCGGCGGGGAGACGCACCTGGTCGGCCAGGCCAACAATGTCTTCTCTTTCCCGGGGTCGGCCTGGCCGCCATCGTGGCGCGGGTCAGCGGGCTCACTGACCGCAGGTTCCTGGTCGCGGCCACCACGCTGGCCGGGCTGGTCTCAGCCGAGCGCCTCAAGCAGGGCGCCCTGCCCCCGCAGCTCGCTGACCTGCTGCAGATCCCGCGGACCATCGCCCTGGCGGTCGCCCGCGAGGCTCGCGACGCCGGAGTGGCGCGCCTGCCCGCCGGGACGGACCTAGAGGAGGCCGTGGCCGCAACGATGTGGACCCCTAGCTACCCCGAACTGAGCCCCGCCGGTGAGACCGGCTAGCCGCGTCAGCTCCGCCGCCGCGGACAACTGAGTCCGGCCGGTCAGGGCCGCGGCGCCGCCGCCGCAGACGACGCACGCTGCCGCAACTCCAGCAGCATGCCGGCGCACAGCACCACGAGCGCGGCCTCCACGACCAGCGCCAGCAGCGCGCCGGCCATCCGCACCGCGGCCTGCGGCACGGCTCCTGCGCGCGCACTCGTCTCGCCCCTGCCCGGCCGCGACCGCCGTCATCTGCTTCGCCATCGTCTGTCCCCCGCTCCTGGCCCGCCGCCCGCCGGTGTGCCGTCGCCCCTTGCCCGGCGGCAGGCGGCGCGGCGGTTCACGCACCCGATGTGACCGTCGTCACGCCGGCCGCGGCCTTCCGCCCGTGCCCGAACCGGCTGAACTGCCGTCGCCTCCTCGCCGTGTCAGGGATGTCGGCGCCCGTCCAGTACCCGGACCCGGCCGGCCATGACCCGAGAGGATGCCATGCGCCTCACGCGCGTTTTCCGCATCACCCTGCATGCCGGGGCTGACCTCTACGGCGGCCGCCGCCTACGGCCTCCCGGGTCCGCCGAGCTGGCCGAGATGGGTGTGCTGGAAGTGGTCGCAGTACTTGAGGCCATAGCCCATCAGGCGGTCAGCTCCGATGTGGGCGAGCCAGATGAGACCGAGGGCCAGCACAAGGGGCTTGCTCTGCCACCATCCGAACCCGATCACGGCCGCCGGGATCGGGGTGGCGTGGGCGGCGTTATAAGGTACGCACCCGCACGTGTGCCGCGCAGGTATCCCGCGATCGCCAGGTCCGGCAGCAGCACGATCAGCGGGACCAGCCACCATGACTGGTGAGTCGTCGAGTACGCGACGAGCGCGCCCGCCAGCAAGGCGGCGGCTTCCACGCGCAGCCAGCGCCGGGGTGCTCCCGTTACCGTGCCGGTGACGGCGCTGCGACCGGTGGCCATAGTCGCATCGGGGAGCCGGGAGCCCCTCATCGGCCACTCCAGTGAGCGAACGCCATGGCCAGCCCCTGGACGAGGCGGGCGAAGCTACGGCCGATGTCGACGGGCAGGCCGAAGCCGCCTGTCATCTCGAGCGTCACGAAGCCGTGCAGTGCCGAGCGCAGCGCCCGGATGGCGTCGATGGCGTCGTCGCCCCTGAGGTCGTAGCCGGCCAGGACGTCGGAGCAGACCTCGACGACCGCACGGCTGGCCGCTTCGTCCTCTGCGTCCCCCGGCTGCGGCGCACGCTGCGCCGCCTCGTAGCGGCCGGGGTGCTCGGCCGCCCAGGTCCGGTAGGCGGCGGCCATCGACCCGATGGCGTCGTCCCTCGACCGGCCGACAGCAGCACGGCTGAGGACGGCTGCCAGCTCGGTCTTGCCGCGGATCGAGATGCTGCGGCGCAGTCCCGCCATGCTGTCGATGTGCTTGTAGAGGGACGGCTGGCGGATGCCGAGGCTTCCGGCCAGTGCCGCCAGTGTCAGCTGGCTCAGTCCTACTTCGTCGGCCATCTGCCCGGCCTGGTCGACGACGCGTTCCTGGCTGAGCCCGGCCCTAGGCACGCGCCACGGCCAGCTTCAGGAAGTGCAGCACGGCGCCGTTGACGA
The DNA here is from genome assembly GCA_052146815.1 of Streptosporangiaceae bacterium. GTDB lineage: Bacteria > Actinomycetota > Actinomycetes > Streptosporangiales > Streptosporangiaceae > DATJZH01. The sequence continues at coordinate 6,787 of JBKQMG010000192.1, forward strand.
TGTCGGGACGCTGTGACTGGGGGTAGTGGCCTGCCTCGGGCACCATGACCACCTCCGCGTGCAGGGCCCCGGCGATCCAGGCCGCTTCGGCTTCGGGGTCCGGGAAGTCAGGATCCTGGTCGCCCATGACCACCAGCGCAGGCGCGGAGACATTCGTCAGCCGGGCCTCGGCCGCGGCGTGATCGGTCCGTGTCGTGAGCGAGAACGCCCTCGCGTAGCCGGGGCGCCGCAGGCTCGCCACCGCCTGCTGGCGGTAGTCGTCGAAGTCGACCGGGGGGCGGCCGGCATAGAGCTTGGGCAGATAGGCCTTCCACGAAGCGGCCGCCCACGGCCTGGCCATGATGATCCGCAGCAGGAGGCGCTTGATGGCGCTGGTCTTGCCGTTGCGAACCCACGGTCCGACCAGGACGAGACCTGAGACCAGCTCGGGCCGCCCGGCGGCGGCGAGCACGGCGGCCCCGGCCCCCATGGAGTTGCCGACCACTACGGCGGGGGCGCCGAGCGCCTCGATGAGCGCGATCAGGTCGCCCGCCGTCTCCGCGTCGCCGTAAGACGAGAAGCCGGAGTCACTGTCGCCGTGGCCGCGCAAGTCGGTGCAGGCCACGCGGTATCCGGCTGCTCGAAGCGCTGGCGCGAGGAAGCGGTAGGCGGCCCGCAGATCGCCCATGCCAGGCACGAGAACGATGAGAGGGCCCGCGCCGCTGACGTCGTAGCCGACGCGCCCGCCGGGTCGCGGGAGATAGCTGGTCCCTGAGGATGCGGGCGAAGGGCTCGTTGTCATGAAAGCTAATCTACCTAGCCTTAAAGCTATAGTCAATAGCCTTCCGTGTCTCTACGCGGGCGACCGCTTCCTGATGCCAGCGCCCACCGGTATGGCCCGGGGCCTGCGGCAGCGCGTGACGAGGGGCCGGCGGGCGCTGGGGCTGGCGCGAAACAACCGGCTCGCAATTTCGGCCGCGCGGCCCGCTGTGCGCGCGGCCGGTGATGGGTTAGGGTTCCAGGACGCGAAAGACAGGGAAATATGCCGCGCATTAGCCGGGCAGGATTATTAACCTGGGGCGGCAGGATCGGGGGGATTCGCATGCCGAAGTATCTGCTCGAAGTGAATTACACCGCTGAGGGAGTGAAAGGCCTGAAAGCCGAGGGCGGCTCAGCCCGGGTCAGCGCGGCGACGCAGCTCGTCGAGAGTCTCGGCGGGAAGATCGAGTCTTTCTATTTCGCCTTCGGCGGATCCGATGCCTACGTCATAGCCGACCTGGCGGATAACTCCTCGGCCGCCGCTGCGGCGCTGGCCATATGCGCGGGGGGCGGGGCCACCACGCGAACCGTCGTGCTCCTGACCAGCGAGGAGACCGATGCTGCCGCCGCCAAGGCAACGACCTACCGGCCGCCCGGGCGCTGAGCGGGAGCCGCAGCTAGTGCTGCCACGGCACTTGCGTGATCAATAGGGGTCATGGGTGCATGGTGGTGGATCTGGCTGCGGTCGAGCTGGGCCGGGTGCGTGAGCGGATCGCGGGCCGGTTCGACCGTGCTGAGCCGCGGGCCCGGTCAGCGAGTATGTGTCGGGGCTGGTCGCGGGCCTGGAGCGGAAGAACGGCGGAGCCTGGCGGAGCGGGCGGATGAGGTCAGCCCGGATGGGATGCAGCGACTGCAGCGCCGCGCGGACTGGGATACCAGCGGGGTCCGGTGCCGGGCGGCGGGCACCCCCGATCAGGTGGCGTTCGCCACCAAGCCGCGGCAGGCCACGGCCGTGTAGGCGAATTGCGCGGCGGCTCCGGGCGCCGAACTGCCCGCCGGGGTGATGACGGTCACGTGCACCGTGCCGGTGCCGGGCGGGGCGGTCGCATCGATCAGCGTGGCGCTTTGCACCGTGACGCCCGCCGCCTCGGCGCCGCCGAAGAAGACCGCGGTGGCGCCGCTGAAGTCGGTGCCGTGGATGGCGACGGCCGTGCCGCCGGTCGGCCCGCTGGCTGGGCTGATGCTGGTGATCGCCGGGAGTGCCATGTCAGCTTGTCTCCTCCGTCTGTCAGCCGCCTGGCATGCCGCTGAGCCTTTCTGCTGGCTGTACTTGATTGCGGTTGGCCCGGCTCGCTATGCGCCGCCGACAGCAGCATCTGCCCCGGCAGTGCCTGCCGCCTGGCCGCTGCTGCTCTTTTGCGACGTGCTCGTTCTTGGACGTGAGGGCATTTCCGGCCGCAGCCAGATCCACCAATGCACCCATGATCCCTATTGATCACGCAACTGCCGTTGCAGTACTAAGCACGGGCCAACCAGGACCAGAGGCGGCTGATCCGCCGACCAGGCCGGACGCCGGCTGGTCAGCCTACGCCGCGCCGCGTGCCGTAGTGGCGCCGCTGCATCTCGGCGGTTACCTCGGCCAGCTCGCCGTCTGACAAGGTCCGCGGTGTCCCGTAGGACAGCGCCAGCCGGTATGTGCGTGCCAGCCACTCCAGCAGCAGCGCCCGGTCGTATGCCTGGGCGATGCTGGCGCCGCAGGTCAGCGCGCCGTGGTTGCGCAAGATCACCGCGCTGCGGCCGGCCATCGCGGCCGCGACGGCCCGGGCAAGTTCGGCAGTGCCGAAGCGGTGATAGGGCGCGACCCTGACCGGGCCGCCGAGGCCGGTGATGGCGTAGTGAACGGCCGGCAGTTCCTCCCGCGCCGACGACAGCGCGACCACTTCGCCGGAGTGGGTGTGGACGATGGCCGTGGCCCGGGTAACCGCGTAGACGGCCAGGTGCATGGGGGTTTCCGAGGAGGGCGCCTCGGCCGCGTCGAGCTCGGTGCCGTCCAGCCCGAGGACGCAGATGTCACTCGCGCGCATGTCGCGGTGGCCGATGCCCGACGGCGTGATCAGGACGACATCGCCGAGCCGGGCGCTGAGGTTGCCGGCGCTCCCGACGGCCAGCCCGTCGTCCACCAGCCGGGCGCTGTAGGTGACGAGCTGCTCGCGGGCGGCACGCAGGTCGGCCGGGTCCGGGCGTGACATCTGGCTAAGGATGTCAGACCGACTCCAGGCACAACGCAGCCGCCCGCTCCGGGCGCCCCTGACCTGCACTCATCGCGCGCGGCCAGCCGCCGGCGCCGGTTGCGGCCGCCAGGGGCTGGCCCGATCGGCCCTATTCCAGCCGCGTGGCGGCCCGCGTGGCCGTCCGGCTCCGTATACGTTCAGTAGGCAAGCGTGGTGTTTCTGTACACGCGACAACGGCTAAGACGTAAGCAGGCATCAGCAGTGAGCAAGGACAGCCGAACCTGTGCGCTGGGCCGGTCAGCCGATCTCGGTCGGGGGGCGCCCTGGCCAGCCGATGCAGCCCCGCAGACCGATCGCAGGGCGAAGGTCCTCGGCTGGTCCGCGGCAGCGGGCCTGAGCAGCTCGCTCCTGCTCCTTGTCGCCGCCTCGGCGGTCCGCAACAGCTGGTCCCGGCCGAGGATCGGGCTGCCGCCCGCCGGGCCGCCGTGGGAGTTCGCGCTGCACCCCCCGGCCTCGCTGACCACGGTGACGCTGATCCTGTGGGCGGCGGCCGTCATCGGCGCCGCCGGGGTGGCGGCCGGTCTGGCCGCCGTAGCGCGCGGCGCGCGGCCGCCGGTCCGGGCGCTGATCGCGGCCTCCGTCGTGGCCACCGCCGTGCTCACCGTCCTGCCGCCGGCGGGATCCACCGATGCCCTCGACTACGCGGTATACGGCCGGATCGTGCTGCTGGGCCACAGTCCCTACGGGATGACCCCGCAGCAGCTGCGCCTGACTGGCGATCCCGTCGGCCTGGCCGCACCGCACCAGTGGCGCAACCACGTGTCGGTGTACGGGCCGGCCGCCACCGCCGAGCAGTGGGCCGCTGCGGAACTCGGCGGCTCCTCGATCACGCGGATCGTCTTCTGGCTCAAGCTGTGGGACGCGCTGGCCTTCCTGGCCGTGATGCTCGCCCTCGACCGGCTGCTGCGCGCCCACCCGGCGCGGCGGGCCCGGGCTCACCTGCTCTGGTCGGCCAACCCGCTGCTGCTGTGGTGCCTGATGGCCGCCGGGCACATCGACGTCCTCGCCGCCGCGCTGGGCTTCCTCGGCCTGATCGCGCTGGGCGAGCAGGCCAGATCCGGCACTCCGCGCCTGTTCCGGGTACTGGCTGCGGGCGCGCTCGTCGGGCTGGCGGCGGACCTGAAGATCACCTACTTGCTGTTCGCGGCGGGAATCGCGTGGGCGGCCCGCCGGTCGCCGGCCGCATTGGCCGGTGCCGCGGCGGCGGTCCTTGCCGTGCTCGCGCCGTCCTACCTGTGGTTCGGCCGGCCCGCCGTCAGGGCCCTGCTCGCCCGCAGCGAGAAGGCCACCATCGACAGTTTCTACCGGCTGCTGCGGGTGCCGATGAAGCCGGGGATCGTTCTGCTGCTGCTCGCCGGGCTCGCGCTCGTCGTCGTTGCCGCGCTGCTGGTGCGGCGCCTTCCCGACGGCATTACCGGGCGGCCGGCCATACATGTTGCCCTGGCGCTCAGCATCGCCTGGCTGTTCGTCTGGCCCTATCAGCTGCCCTGGTACGACACGATGGCGATATGCCTGCTCGCGCTCTACCCGGCCTCGCGACTGGACTGGCTGGTCCTGCTGCGACTGGCGGCAGGGGCTCTCGCCGTCCTGCCCGGCACCGGCCGGCTGGACCAGATGGCGGCGCTGGCCGGGGCCACCAGGGCCCTCCACCTCGCGATCACCCCGGCCCTCATGCTGGCCGCGGTCGCGGGCCTGATCTGGCTCTGCGTGTCCGGCGCCTGGAATATGGGCCCGGGCTTTGCCCTCCCTGGCGTGCCGCTCGCTCAGGCGCGGGCGCCGAACGCGAAGGCCAGCAGGGACGCGGCCGTGTAGTCGTCGGCGGGCTCGACGGACGGCCAGCTCACGACGTTGTCCTCGTAGGAGACGGCGCGCGTGTCGAATGGCCTGTAGCGGCCAGCGCTGCAGGCACGCATCGTGGCCAGGCTGCCCAGGCCGTGGAAGTTGACCGTGCTGCTCGGGCCGTCGGTGGTCGCGCCGAGCTGCACGTCCCCGCGGCCATTCAGCGAGCCGGCCAGGTTGGCGATCTCGCTCTGCATGCAGTGCGGGAAGACGCTTCCGGCTCCTACGACGAACGAGCTGCCCCACGCGTTGGCGCCGAGCGCGAAGTTCAGCTGCTGCTGCGCGAATGACCGGTACCTGGCCGAACCGCCGTAGCGCTGGAACAGCGCGTCGGTGATGAACAGGCCGAACGCATGGGGGCTGGCGTCGGCCGGCCCGAGATCAGCCCCGAGCCCGAACGGGGCGCCCTTGGCCCAGCGTTCGCCCACCCGCAGCTGGGCCGCCAGGTCGGCCAGCAGGACGCGCCGGTCGATGACCGGGCGCAGCGGCGTCCGCGCGATGGCCGCTAGCAGCTCACCCTCGGCCACGGCGCCGGTGTCGTAAAGGTTCAGCGTGTCGCCGCCAGCCGGGTGCCCCCTGCGCGATGTAGGCCCGCGCCCACCTGGCCGCGGTGCGCAGGTCGGCCGCGAGCCGCGCGCCCCGGACGCCGAGGGCCTCGTCGGCAAACGCGATTCCCGCCGCGCCCCAGAGCATGTCGCTCTTCCACTGGCTTCCCGGATAGTAGTCATGCGCGAACGTGGTGAGGATCGCGCCGACGTGCGAGGTCCGGGCCATCGCGAAGACCTCGCGGGCCGGCCAGAGCAGGGCGCGGGCGCCCCGGCGATCGCGGGCCGCCGCCACCTGTGCGCCCAGCGCGAAGTCGGCGGCGAAACGGCCGGCCAGGTCCGGGCTGACCGCGTGCCCCGGCGGCGCGGCCTCGAAGACGGGGCGGTACTTGACGTAATGGGCGCTCGGGCCCGGCTTGGCGCCCCGGCCGACCCGCAGCCGGTCTTCCTGCTGGGGAAGGAACCAGAAGTTGTAGTCGCCCTGGATCGTGTTGCTGGCGTTGCCGTTGCCGATGCCAACCTGGACGTACATGACCTTGCGGACCGGTTCCAGATCTTGCTGATCCAGTTCAGCCCGAAACCGGCCTCGGGACCGAGGGTCGGGTACCGGCCGGGAAAGTCCCGCTGCGCGATCAGCATCAGCGCGTCGGCGTAGCTGGCGGTATAGGCGAACTTCTCGTAGCCCCCGCCAGCGTCGAACCAGCCGCCGGACACATTGACCGGGCCGCCGATGCGGGTGAGCTTCCCGAGCAGATTGTCATTGCTGTCATAACGGGGATCGGCGTATACGGTCGCGCGCCGGCCGGTCAGGTTGGCCGGGCGGCGGTGCAGGACCGAGCGGACGACGGCGGCGCCCTCTCGCTCCGAGGCAAAGAAGCGCACCGCGTTCAGCACGAGCCGGTGATAGAGGTCTCCCGGCGCGGCAATCCGGAACGACGGTGACAGGGCCGCCCCGGGCCGCAGGACCCTGATCCGGTACCCGCCCGGCCGGCGCAGCGCGCTGAAGTCGAGCCGGTAGACCGCGCGGTAGCCGGCGTTCCACCGGCCAAGGCCGGCCGTCGACCGGCCGCGGGTAGGCAATGCCATCGCGGCCGACAATGACGAAGCTGACGCCGGCGCGCACCGCCGCCGGGGTCCTCGGCCCCGAACGAGGTGCGCACGACGCCGGGATGCAGGGCGTTGGCGGTCACCGAGGTCCCCTGCAGATTCCTGGCCAGCTCGTAGGTGAAGAGCACGTTGGCGAGCTTGGACTGGTTGTAAGCCCGAGCGCCGGAGCAGGACCGCTCGCCTTGCAGGTCGTCGAAGTCGATCCGCCCTACGGCCTGCATGTTGGAAGAGACCGTGATCACCCGGGCGGGGGCGCTGTCCTTCAGCCGGCCGAGAAGCAGGCTGGTGAGCAGGAACGGCGCGAGATGGTTCAGGGCGAAGGTGCGCTCGAGCCCGTCGGCGGTGACGTGCCGGGTATTCCAGTACCCGCCGACGTTGTTGATCAGCACATCGATCCCGGAAAGGCTCCGGAGCACTTCGCCGGCCAGTCGCCGCACCTGCGCCTGCGAGGACAGGTCCGCGACGAACACGTTCACCTGCCCGCCGCCGGCTGCGCGTATCTCGCGAGCCGCGTCCTCGGTCCGCGCGCGGTCCCGGCCCGTGATCGCCAGATGCGCCCCCATCGCGGCGAGACCCAGGGCCGTCGCCTTGCCGATGCCCGCGGTGCCGCCAGTCACCAGCACCGTCTGGCCGGCCATTACCGGCCCGCGGATCTGCTGCGTGTTCGTGCTCCCTCCGTACATGTTCGGTACGCGCCAGGCCCAGGCCCGTATTTGCGCACTGAAACGGCACCCGAGCCGCTCAGATGGAGATGACGACCTTTCCTCGCACCTTTCCGGCTTCGAGGGAGGCCATGGCCTCCGGCACCTGGTCCAGCGGGTAGGTCCTGTCGATGCTCGGCGTCACCGTGCCGGCCTCGATGAGAGCACCGAGCCGTTCGAGGTCACTGGCACGCTGCCGGGCGGTGACCATGGTCAGCCGCTGAGCGATGAATGGTGACAGGGCCAGGGCCCGGAACTGCCGATCCATGCCGGTCCAGTGACCGCCGTCTTCGCCGCCGACGATGACGGCGGTCCCGGTGGGCGCGAGCGCGCGGCGCAGCCGTGACAGGACGGGATTCCCTGCGATGTCGACGATCAGGTCGTAGCGGTGCGCACCGTCGGCGAAATCGTCGCGGGTGTAGTCGAGGACATGGTCGGCGCCGAGGGATCGCACCAGGTCGAGCTTGGTAGTGCTGCACACGCCGGTGACCTCCGCGCCGAAGGCCTTCGCCAGCTGGACGGCGTAGCTGCCGACGCCGCCCGACGCGCCGGTGATCAGCACTTTCTGTCCTGGCCGGACGTGGCCGACATCGGTCAGGGCCTGCAGGGCGGTGAACCCCGACACCGGAACCGCCGCGGCCTCGTCGAACGAGACATTGGCCGGCTTGCGGGCGAGCTTGTCTTCCCGCGCCGCAGCGTACTCGGCGAAGGAGCCCCGGCCGATCCCGAACACCTCGTCACCCACCGAGAACCTGGTCACCTTCGAACCGGCCGCAATGACCGTGCCCGCGACATCGATTCCTGGCACCGGGTTCCTCGGCGCCCGGAGTCCGACCACGAGGCGGAGCAGATACGGCCGCCCGGTCATCAGATGCCAGCTCCCCCGGTCGAGGCCTGCCGCGTGCACGCGCAGGAGCACCTCGTCGTCGCCCGCCTCGGGTGGGGAGATCTGCGCCAGTCGCAACACGCCGACTGAGCCGTAACCATTCGCCACGATGGCGCGCATCGTGCCTTCGGCTGCTGGCGGGCTGGTGGCGTCGCCGCTGATCGCAGTGTGCTGCCGTGCATGTCCCATGACTGCTTCCTCTCGGACCAGTTCTCTCGGCCAGTTCCTCTCGGACCAGTGATGCGCGGCCTGCTCGCCGTACTTAGTACGGCACGCTACAGTACTAAGTACGAAAGCGCCATGGCCCCAGGAGCGAGCTGTTGAAGCCTGTGAGAGAGAGTTCAGCAGAACGTATTGCGCTCAGCCGCGAGCGGGTGCTGCGCGGCGCCGTCGCCCTCGCTGACACGGCGGGAATCGGAGCGCTGACGATGCGCTCTCTCGCCCGGGAACTCGGCGTCAAGCCGATGTCGCTGTACCACTACGTCGCCAGCAAGGACGAGATCCTCGACGGCATCGTGGATCTCGTCTTCAGTGAGATCGAGCTACCGTCGGCCAATGGTGAGTGGCGGTCGCAGATGCACCGCCGGGCGGTCTCGGCCCGGCGCGTCCTGAGGCGCCATCCATGGGCGATCGGGCTCATGGAGTCACGAGCCAACCCTGGCCCTGCGACGCTGCGTCACCACGAAGCGACCATCGCCACCTTGCGCGGGGCGGGCTTCTCGGTGGCCATGACCGCCCACGCTTACGCCCTGCTGGACAGCTACGTGTACGGATTCGCGCTCCAGGAGGCCTCTCTGCCGTTCACCAGAGACACCGTCGCCGAAGTGGCCGAGCCGATCGCGCAGCAACTCTCGGCCGATGAGTACCCCCACTTCGCCGAGATGGCGGCCGAGCTCATCCTCCAGCCCGGCTACGACTTCGGCGACGAGTTCGAGTTCGGTCTCAGGATGATCCTCGACGCCCTGGCCAGATCGATCCCCGGCGACCGCGAACTACCGCCACCACGAAGTGAAAGTGAAGCTGGAGTGGCGTGAAGCTGGCGCGTGCCCCTTCAACTAGGTGCCCCTGGAATCAGGCATGCGCTGTTCCCCTGCTGTCGAAGGTCATGGCCCGCTGCAGAGCCGCTGCCCGCAGTTCACCGGGAATCTCCGCCGGGCCGCCGAGGCCGGCGGCGTTAATGCCCGCCTGAGCGGCCTCCTCGACGACTCCGCCTACCAGGATGGCCAGGTCGGGGCTGCGGTGGAAGACCAGCACGCCGTGGTTGGCCAGCAGCACGGCGGGAACTCCCGGCGTGACCGCGGCCCGGATGTTCGCCACCGCCTCGTCGGACCCGCGCGGACCGTAGCCCGCCACGGGCACGCCGTAAGCCAGGCCGAACATAGCCAGGGCCTCGACCCAGCACCCGATCGGGCGGTGGGCGACGGCATAGGCGGTGGCGTAGGGAGAATGCGCATGCAGGACGCAGCCCACCTCGGGATGATCGGCATACATGGCCGTGTGCATGGCGACAACGGCCCCCTGGATCGGCGGCAGCTCGCCTTCCAGCAAGGTTCCGTCCAGGCCGACCCTGACCACGGCGGAGGCCGCGTGGCCCCGCAGTGAGGGGCCTGCCGTGAAGTACATCTCCGCGGCACCCGGCACCCGGATGCTCACGTTGCCATGCCCGTTCGCGGAGATCGCGCCGCTGGCGACCACCCGCTCGGCCGTGTCGATTACCTGGTCGACCAGTTCCTTATCCATGACAGATTCCCCCAAGTCCGTGCGGCCATGACGCGAGCTCAGCAGGCAGGCCAGGCCGGTGACCGACGCTTCAACTGTGCAGGCTAGCGTGTCGGTGTGGCTACCCGGCAAGAGCGCGCAAGGTCATTCGGCGCCATTGCGGCGGAGTACGACCGGCTGCGGGCCGGCCCGCCCGATGAGGCGGTGGACTGGCTGCTGCCGCGTCACTGCGAGGTGGCGGTCGATGTGGGCGCGGGTACCGGCCTGCTGGCCCGCGCCCTCGCCCAGAAAGTAGGCCAGGTCATTGCCGTCGAGCCGGATGAGCGAATGCGAGCCGTGCTGGCGGCGCGCTCGCCCGGCATCCGTGTGCTGGCGGGAAAAGGCGAGGCGATCCCGCTGCCGGACGCGAGCGCCGACGCCGTGTTCGCGTCGTCGGCGTGGCACTGGATGGATCCGGACCAGGCAGTGCCCGAGGTCGCCCGGATCCTGCGCGACGGCGGCCGGTTCGGCGTGATCTGGACGAGCCGTGATCGCCGCGTTGACTGGGTCCGCGAACTCGGCCAGCTGACCGTACCGGCGCCCGCGAGAACTGACGCCAGCGCCCCCGACGGCACGGCCGGCGATGGGGCAGCGAGACCACCGGAACGCTCGCATCACCACGAGGTCATACTGCCGGAGACCGGTCTTTTCGAAAACGTAATGACCGAGTCGTTCACGTTCACGCGCACCATGACCAAGGACGCCATGGTGGAGCTGCTGGCCACTTACAGCGGCGTCATCACCGCCAGCCCGCAGGACAGGGCAGCCGGGCTGGCCCGTGCCCGTGCGGCGCTCGATGAGTGGTTTCCCGCTGATGATGAGATCGAGGTGCCGATGTGGGCGCGCGCCTGGCGCGCCGACCGGGTCGCCCGCCGGTAAGCCACCGGAATAGCCGCCGACGAAGAGTGACCGGGCTCAGTTCTGGAGCGGCATCAGCTCAGCGGTGAACTCGTCGATGAACCGGTCGAAGTCTTCCCTTGGTCCGGTCGGCCGGATCACGAACTTGCTCAGCCCCGCGGCCACGTGCTGCTCGATCAGGCCGCGGGCACCGGCCCAGCTGCCGGCGGCGAGGCTCGCCGGGTCCACGCCGGGCCTGCGCTGGCGGACCGCCTCGGCCAGCTCGGGCGCGAGGCCGTCCGTCCCGACTGCCAGGCTAATGCCGAAATGATCTTCCTCTACCTCGCGGCCCGCCTCGTCGGCCGCCTCCTGGATCGCCAGCCGGCCAGCCCGCGCTTCGGCTGGAGTCAGGAAGCTGGCCAGCCAGCCGTCGCCGAGCCGGCCCACCCGGCGCAGCGCGCCCGGCGCACTGCCGCCCAGCCAGATATCGAGCGGCTTCGCGGGCAGCGGCCCGACGCTGGCACCGGACACGGTGAAGAACTCGCCCGCGAACGAGACCGACTCCTGATGCAGCAGCAGGCGAATCAGCTCCAGGGACTCGTCAAACACGGCGCCGCGCCGTCCGGGCGGTACCGGAAAGAGGGCCAGCTCACCCTGGCGGGCAGGCTTCAGCCCGAAGACCGGCAGCACCCGCCTGGGCGCCAGCCCGGCCAGCGAGGCCAGCTGCTTGGCCACGAGCACCGGGTTGCGGCCGGGCAGCACCGAGATACCGCTGCCGACCTTCAGCCTGCTGGTCCGCGACAGTGCGTACGTCATCCCGATCATCGGCTCGACCAGCGGGCCGAACACCATCTCAGGCAGCCAGAGCGAATCAATGCCGCTCTTCTCCAGGCGGTCAACCGCATCGCTGAAAGCAGCCGGGCTGCCTGCCGCCCCTGGCGCTATTCCGATCCTGACTTTCATGGCCTCATCTCTGCAGTGCTTCGCCTGCACCGTGAACACGGCGGACGGCGGATTCGTTCCGGTGTCCGGCTCTGTCTGGCAGCCAACTAGGCATCAGGCATATACAAACCTGAGACAACGTAGAACCCCCGCCGCACTTGCTGGGACAGGAGCATCCATGCGAACCAACCCCCTCATCGCTGACGTCAGCAGCCGGGCCGGCGGCTCTGCTTCATGATCCTGGTAGCTGGCGAAAGCCTCATCGACCTGATCATCAGCCCCGACGGGGCTGTCTATCCGAGCCCCGGAGGTGGCCCGTTTAACGCCGCCCGGACGATGTCACGGCTCGGACAGGCGACCCGGTTCCTCGGTAAGTTCTCGGCCGATCCCTTCGGCCCGCTGCTCCTCGACAGGCTCAACCAGGACAGGGTTGAGCTCGCTCACTCTGAGCCGGTGCCCGAGCCGACGACGCTCGCCATCGTGTCGGTCAGCGCCCTCGGCGTCCCGCAGTACTGGTTTCACACGACCGGGACGGCCGGTTTCCTGCTCGATGGGCACGGAGCCCGGCGGGGGCTGGACGCCGGGGTGACGGCCGTGCACGTCGGCACGCTCGGCCTCGTCGTCGAGCCTATGGCGACCGAGGTCGAGCACCTGGTGGCCAGCCTGCCGGAGTCGGTGCTGCTGCTGCTCGACCCGAATTGCCGGCCGAACTCGATACCGGACGCCGATGGCTACCGAGCCCGGATACACAACATCCTGGCCCGGACCGACATAGTCAAGGTAAGCACCGAGGATCTCGCGTTCCTGGTGCCCGAGACCAGCGTGGCGGATGCCGCGCGCACGCTCCTCGGCAAGGGCGCAGGCTGCGTGCTGGTCACCGACGGCCCGGCAGAGATCCGGGTGTTCACCGCGGCCGACGAGCTGGCCGTGCCGGTGCCACCGGTCGAGGTAGTGGACACAGTTGGGGCCGGGGACGCGTTCGGCGGCGGCTTCCTCGCCTGGTGGGTCGAGCACGGGCTGGGGCGCGACAGCCTGGCCGACACCGGGCTGCTGCTGGCCGCCGTACGGGCCGGCGCCATGGTTTCCTCGCTGACCTGCGGCCGAGCTGGCGCCGAACCGCCCTGGCGGCACGAGCTGGACATCAGCGAAGCGTGGGGGCAGCAGTCCGCCTAGCACGAGCCCGGTGCGGATCCACGAACGCGGTGCGGATCCACGAGCCCGGTGGCAGAGAGCTGAATCAGCGGAAATCGCGGCTGCGGGCAGCGGCCACCACCGGCAGCCGCTGCAGCCGGGTGGCGAGCAGGCTGACCGCGCCGTCCATCCGTTCCACCCGGCCGTGCACCACCAGCGCGCTGGCGTCGACCCCGATCTTGCGGTAGCGCTCCCACACCTGCGGCGGACAGATGACGTTGGCCATCCCGCTCTCGTCCTCCAGGCTCAGGAACACCACCCCGCGAGCTGTCCCTGGCTGCTGCCGGTGCGTCACCAGGCCGCCCACCGCGACGATCCCCCCGGGCGGGGCCGTTCGCAGGTCAATGGCCGGCCGCACTCCGCGTTCGGTGAGCAACTGCCGGATGTGGGCGATCGGGTGCGTGCCGTAGGTGCCGGTGGCCCATAGGTCGGCGAAAGTCTCCTCGGCCGCGGTCATGGCTGGCAGCGGCGGGGCGGTAAGCCCCAGGGTCGTACCCGGCAGCTGGCCGTCCCTGATCGTGGCGGCCGCTCCGGCCGCCCACAGTGCCTCGCGCCGGCTGATCCCGAAGCAGTCGAAGGCTCCCGCCATCGCCAGCGCCTCCAGCGCCGGCGCCGGCAGCGTGACCCGCCGGGCGGAGTCCTCCAGATCCGCATAGGGGCGGCCCGCTTCGATGCGGGCCGCCGCATCGGCGCCCAGGTTGCGCACCTCGGAGAGACCGAGCCTGATCGCGGGCTGCCCAGCGACCGGAACGCCCCCGTGCGGCTGTCCGGCGGCATCGGCTGACGGGAGAAGACCGGCAGGCGACTGCCCGTTTCGCGTAAGTGTCTTTGCTCCCTGCGGCTCTGCCCCTGGCGGCTCTGCCCCTGGCGGCTCTGCTTGCTGCGTCTCGGCGGGCAGCATTTCGAGGGTCGCCTGCGCGGCGCTGGCGTTCACGTCTACGCCGAGGACTTGCACCCCATGCCTGCGCGCGTCGCCGATCAGGCTGGCGGGCGCATAGAAGCCCATCGGCTGGTTGCGCAGGAGGGCCGCGGTGAAGGCGGCCGGATAGTAGCACTTCAGCCATGCACTGGCGTAGACCAGGTAAGCGAAGCTGATCGCGTGCGACTCGGGGAATCCGTAGCTGGAGAACGCCAGGATCTTGAGGTAGATGTCCTCAGCAACGTCCAGCGGGATGCCCTTCGCCGCCATTCCCTCCAGCAGCCGGGCCCGCAGTTCCTCGATCCGCTCCGGGGCGCGCTTGGAGCTCATCGCCTGGCGCAGCTTGTCCGCCTCGGTCGGGCTGAACCCGGCGCAGTCGATGGCAACCTGCATCATCTGCTCCTGGAAAAGCGGCACGCCGAGGGTCTTGCCGAGTGCCCGCCGCATGGACTCGTGCGGGAGCGTCGGCGGCTCATCGCCGCGCTTGCGGCGCATGTACGGATGCACCGAGCCGCCCTGGATCGGCCCCGGCCGGATCAGCGCTACCTCGACGACCAGGTCATAGAACTTCTGCGGCCGCAGCCGCGGCAGCGTGGCCATCTGCGCCCGCGACTCGACCTGGAACACCCCGACGGTGTCGGCCTCGCACAGCATCTTGTAGACACCGGGATCTTCCTGCGGGATCGAGTGCAGGCTCCACCGCTGGCCGTGATACTCGGCCACCAGCTCGAAGCAGTCTCGCAGCGCCGACAGCATGCCCAGGCCGAGCAGGTCGAACTTGACCAGGCCCGCGTAGGAGCAGTCGTCTTTATCCCACTGCAGCACGGTGCGGCCCGGCATCCGGGCCCATTCTACCGGGCACACCTCCCCTACCGGCCGGTCGCAGATCACCATCCCGCCGGAGTGGATGCCCAGATGCCGGGGCAGCCGCTGCATCCGTGCGGCGAGCTCGGCCACCGGCTCGGGAATGCCCGCGTCGGGCGGGATCGGCTGGCCGGGGCCGTACTGACGCGGCCCCGCCCGTTTGGCCCAGGAGTCCTGCTGTTCCGGCGCGTAGCCCAGCGCCCGGCCGGCATCGCGCAGCGCCATCCGCGGCCGGTAGGAAATCACGTTGGCGACCTGGGCTGCTTTCTCCCGGCCGTAGGTGCGGTAGACGTACTGGATCGCTTCCTCGCGGCGACGATGCTCGATGTCCAGGTCGATGTCCGGCGGCCCGTCCCGGCCTGCCGACAGGAAACGCTCGAAAAGCAGCCCATGCTGAACGGGATCAACGCTGGTAATCCCGAGCGCATAGCAGACGGCTGAGTTGGCTGCCGACCCCCTGCCCTGGCACAGGATGCGCGACTCCTCGCAGTACCGGACGATGTCGTGCACGATCAGGAAGTAGCCGGGGAAGCCCAGATCGACGATGACATCGAGCTCGCGAGCGATCTGGTCATGGGCGCCGGGAACGCGCTCGGCGTCCGGCGGCCCGTATCGCTCCCCCGCTTTCTGTGCGACCAGGGTCCGCAGCCAGGCCGCTTCGGTCTCGCCGTTCGGCGTCGGGAAGTCCGGCAGGCTGGGCGCGATCACGTTCAGGTCGAACGCGCAGCTGGCCGCCAGTTCCGCGGTGCGCTCGAGCACGCCGGGGTAGCGGCTGAGCCGGGCGGCCATTTCGGCGCCGGACCGGATATAGGCACCCCCGGATGCGGCGAGCCAGCCGTCCATGTCGTCCAGGCTGCAGCAGGCCCGGATCGCCGCGAGCGCCTGGCTCAGTTTCGCATCGTGCGGTGCCGCGTAGTGCACATTGCCGGTGGCGATCACCTCGACCCCGGCGGCCTGTGCGAGCGCAAAAAGAGCGTCATTCCGCTCGTCGTCCTCCGGCTGGTCATGACTGGCCAGTTCTACTTTGACGTTCTGGCTGCCGAACATGTCCGTCAGCGCTTTCAGCTCACGCGCCGCCGCCTCCGGACCGCCTGCCGCGAGCGCCGCGGGAACCGCGCCTTTGCGGCACCCGGTGAGAACCACCCAGTGCCCGTCATGCGCATCGGCCAGCGCTGCCTCGTCGTAGATCGGACGGCCTTTCTCCCCGCCCGCCAGCTGGGCCGCGCTGATCACCCGGCACAGCCGTCCGTATCCCTCCGGGTCGCGGGCCAGCACCAGCAGATGCCGCCCGGCCGGATCAGGGATGCCCGCCCGGACAGTTCCGGCGGGCCGTCCGGCCAGCCGTCGCCCCGCGGGGGTGGCCTGCGTGGCCGCCGGGCCGGCCTGCCTGGCCGCGGAGCCCGTCTGCCTGCCGGTCTCCCTGACCGCGGAGCCGGAACCGCGGGGGCCAGGCAGATCAAGGCTGAGCTCGGCGCCGAACACTGTGCCGAGCCTGACACCTGTGTCCCGGTGCAGACGAGCGGCCGCCTGGGCAAACTGAGGCACGCCGTACATGCCGTCGTGGTCGGTAATGGCCAGCGCGGTCAGACCCTGTCTTGCTGCCTCGGTGACCAGCTCATCGGGGCTGGAGGCTCCGTCGAGGAAACTGTAGGAGGAATGGCAGTGCAGCTCGGCCCATGGCGGCTCCTGGCTAGCACGGCTGGCCGGCAGGCGGATGACCGAGCGGGGCGCTGACCGCAAGCGCGGCTCTTCGAGCCTGCCGTCACGGTCGAGCTTGGAAGTGTCCCCGCCGGAGTTGCCGTCTGCTCCGACACTCCCCCAGGAAAGCCGGCGCTCAAGGTCCCGCCACGGCATAGGCGGGTTGTCCCACCCCATTCTCTGCTCTCCTTCCGCTCATTCGTCTCTCGGCGCAGCGCCCTCTCCGGCGCAGCGCCCTCTCCGGCGCAGCGCCCACTCCGGCGCAGCGCCCCGGCGGGCTTGGGCCGCCTCGCACTCGGCCGCCTCTCGGGCTCAGACTCCAGGCTGACCTCGAAGATCTAGCCGGGGTGAATGTCGGGCGTGACGGCATGGAGGCGTCCGGCGGGCGTGGTCCAGTTGAAGATCCCGGGTGCGGACTGCTGCAGAACCCAGAAGGGGTTCTGCTTCAGCAGGTGGTGCTCCCGGCACAGCCCGCCCATGTTGCATTTGCAGGTCCGGCCACCGTCCTCGTAAGCCAGCGTGTGGTCCAGGTCCCCGTGCCAGGCTGGCCGGCGGCATGTCGGGTAGCGGCAGGTCACATCCCTGGCAGCGACATAATCCCGGAGGGAAGGCGGAGGCCGGTAACTCGTGGTAGCGGACAAGTGAGCACAGCCTCCGGCAGCTGCATCGGCCACATCATCCGTATCGGCGCGAGCACGCGCTCGGGACGCGGCCCGGAGCGCGGCGGCCAGGATCCCGCCCGTTTCTGCCCCGCCAGGCGGTGATTCCTCGTCCAGCATGCTCTCGGAGACCGTAAGCGTTACCCGGCTTGTCGGACCTCCACCGACACTCTGCGGCTCCTCCTGCCGTCCCGGCCCCTCTCGCCGGCCCGGCCCCGACCGGTGGCCGGGTCCAGCACGGGGGCGCGGGATGCGGGCCACTGCTCTGGCCTGCCCGGCCGCATTGGTCAGGATGACTCGCCACTCGACAGCGGGATCACGGGAGGCAAGCTCGGCAAGCTGCCGCGACTGCATGGGAGTGATCGGGCCGAGGCGGCTTACCGAGCCAGGCTCAGGCGAGATACCGGCCAGGGTCGCCCAGGGCAGGGACAGATCCAGCATCTGACCCACGGCACGCGCAGAAGGCGATACTCCACCGCCGGGTACGGCCAGCCCAGGCGGAATGCCCGCAGGCAGATCCGGCCAGCTCTGTGCCGAGCCGCCGGTCATGGGCCACTCGTCATCCTCGCGTGCGAAACGACTAGCGCCCGCGCAAGTGCCATCCGCGGCTCGGCTCTGACTGCTCTCGCAGTCGTCATCGTCGTAATCGGCGGGAGCGTCGGGCCAGGGCACGTCGTCTACGTCACCCAACCCACCGCCTGGACCAGGCCCTTCGGGCCCAGCGCCAGTACCGCCGCGGCCACCGCGGGCGGGCCCGCTGGGATCAGCGCCGCAGGCGGGCGGCCTGCTGCCGCCGGGAGGTGGATCCTTATCAGGAGGCTCATCGTCGGGATGTTCATCGTCGGCAGGCGCGTCCTGGGCGGGCTGGATAGCCGGCAGGGTGCCCAGCAGCATCCCGACAAACACCTGAGCGCAGAGGAAGTCGAGGGACCCGGCTGCGCCTGAGGCCTTCCAGGCCCTGGCTATCGCCTTGATCCTCGCCATCGCCGTGGCGGCGTGAACGCCCGGCAGGCTCTGTCCGGCGAGCGTCGCCGTGCTGTCCGCATCGGGATAAAGCACCACCCGGGCTCGCCGCTCCGCTTCGGCCCGGCGCCGCTCGGCTCCGTCTGGGTCAGCGGCGATGACTGCCCGGCGCAGCGCAGCACGCAGTGATCCGGTGGTCTTATTTCCCGCTCCCGGCAGTATCTCCTCTTCCACTGCTCGCGCCGCATCCTCGTCGAGGAAGGAAGTGGCTTCCGCGATGAGCCGGGCGCGGGAGAGGTCGATCTCCCCCGCATGCAGCGCCGCCCCGGTGGCGGCCAGCCGCCAGGACAAGGTGACGGCAAGGTCGGTCCACCACTGCGCGCCGATGCCGGTCATCATCAGCGCCAGCGACACCTCCGCGCAGGCCTCCCGGCTGATCCGCGCCGGGCGTCCGTCCGTATCGGCGCCGATCTTGGGGTCGCGGACCGCGGCACGAGCGGCGATCTGCGCCACGCAGGCCAGCTCTCTGGCCTGGGCCCAGGAAGCGATGCGCCGGAAGTCAGCCGCCGCATCAGGCAGGGCATAGTTCGTCAGGTCGGTCGCGGGCGCGGCGCCCAGCAGCGCAGCCAGACCGGGTCCAGGTGCCATCCGGCCCGCGACGCGGCCGGTCACTTCCGCGGGGCTCAGTACGCGCGTCTCGCCGGAGTCGATCGCGTCCAGCTCAGCTTCCAGCAGCGCGTCCTGATCATCCTGCAGGCCAAGCTCATCCCGCTGGCCGAGATCCGGCTGCTGGCGGGGGTCACGTTGCTGGCGGAGGCTACCTTCCAGACTGCCCACGGCACCCAGCAGTTCATCCAGGTCGATCTCCCACGACCATGCAAGACCCTGCGTCGTGTCTGCACGCGCAGACTCCTCTCCTCGCAGATCAGAACTCAGGTCTCCGTGTAGATCAGAACCCGGACGAGTCGGGCTGGCGGGGCGGGGATTAATGACAGCGTCGTGCTGGCTTGCGGGCTCGGGGCAGTCGTCAGGACTGGGCGGGGGAACGGGATCACCTGTCATCGGCTCACCTCCTCGCTGGACTCTTTCGACCACCATAGCGAACGGTACTGTCAAAATAATATCTAATCGAACACAGATTCAAATTAAATTTGAGGGAAACGTCGCGCGATCCATGACCGCGCTGCCGACACGCTGATCGCACCGCCGCCGGCTCCCCATGACCACCGCGCGGTCCCTGACGCGCCGCCGTTCATCATCCGATTCTCTGGTCGTACCTCCGCCTGGTCTTCAGCGCAGCACCATCAACAGCTCCGCCGTCTGATCAGTCGTAGCTGGCCTCGATCAGCCAGCAGCCTTCCTGCACAACTGCCAGCCAGGCACTTCCGTCTTCGGTTACCAGCTGGAACCGGGCCTGCCGACGAGCCTGATCCGGGACCCACCACCGTTCGGTCACCGGCCACGGGCCCGCCCACGAGGTAACCGCGAGCGGCGGCCCGCCATCTGCTGACAGCCGGGCAGGAAAGCCGGACACCTGAGCCCGCGCCGTGATGGTCACCGGCTCCCCTGCGCTGTCGGTGATCCTGGCGGGCCGCGGGGCCGGGTACACCGTGGCCGGCGCGGGCGCGGGAATCTTTCCGGGCCAGGGCCGGTCGGGCGGCAGCGAGGGAGCACCGGCGTCGCCAAAAGGAACCAGCATGACCTGCTCGGCCGGGCTCCGGCCGCCGGCGAGGACCGGCCTGGTCACCGCGCCGTGCCCGAGCATCGCCTGCACCCGCACGGCGGCGCGCGCGACCCGGTCACTGACGATCGCATCACCCCACAGCCCGAGCTGACGGCCCTCAGCGCGGGTCAGCTGGTCCGGGACCAGGCGCAGCAGGGTGATCCCACTGACTTCCGCTCCCTCGTTATGCGCCTTGATTTTGCTGGCCGGCCCCGGGCGGCCGCCATGCCTGCCACGGGCGCCTGCTTCCCGCCCGGCCCGCCAGCCGTCCAGCTGCCAGCGCACCCGCTCGGCCACCGCGAGCGCGGACAGCAGCCCGTCGTGCCGCCACAGCCGGGTGATTTCCTGTCCGTTCTCGCAGACCACCTGCACCTGGAGCCTTACGCAGGAAAGCCCGCTGACGGCCAGAACGGCGTCCATCTGATCGGCGAGTGCCTTGGCGGCGAACACCACGGGCTCGGACTGCTCGGCCGGCGGGTCGAACTCACGCTCAGCAGAAAAGTCGACCGTAGGCGGACGGGGGGCCAGCGGGCGGGGATCCAGCCCGCGGGCGAGCCGATGGGCCAGCGCGCCCTGCGTTCCGAATCGGCCCGCCGCCTCGGCGGGCGGCAGCGCGGCGAACTCCCCCAGCGTCGTCAGGCCCAGCCGGGGCAGCACGTCATCCAGTTCTGGAATCGCCAGTACCGCGACCGGAAGCGGCGCGAGGAACGCAGCCGCCGCTCCCGGCGGGACTACTACCCCGGACGGCTCTTGCCTGGCCGCCAGCAGCGCGGCGAACATGCCATCGGCGACGCCGCACCGGCAGGCGAAACCGCGGCCGGTCACGGCATCGCTGATTTTCCTCGCGAGCTGCTCCTCGCCGCCGAAGTACCGGGCTGGCCCCAGGGCGGCGATGGCGCAGACACCCGGTCGCAGCACCTCTACCTGCGGGCAGAACTCTTCCACCACACTCACTACCCGCTCGAACTCGCGCGCCGCGTCGGCGTCCGGGGCCTCCGGCAGCCAGTCAGGGCAGTACACGGCGAGGACCCGCCGGTGCACGCTGTCACGGGCGCTCATCCGTGCTCACGCTCACGGGCGCCAGATGCGCTCATCCCACACGTGCTCATCCGGTACTCAGCCCCTGCCAGCAAACAGGCTCCATCCCGAAGGACGCCGCATCGACATCGTCGCCCGCCTGATCGGCTGCGGCGGCCACTGACCCGTCCGGACCCGGCAGCCACAGCCACCGCGCCCGCGGCCGCGACCATGCGCCCCGGCCGTCGGCCACGACCTGAACCCTGCGGGCCCGCAGCCGCCCGTGTCCGGCGCCGATCCCCGTCCATTCCTGCTGGGCGATGCGCAGCCGGGTCGCCGCGCCCTCCCACTCCTCCGCCACCAGGAGCACACCCGCGTACCGGCGGACCGCCGCCTCGACCCGGCGCCGCAACTGTGCTGACGGCCGCTGCGGCGGCCGGAGCAGGACGATCTCGAAGCCGTCCAGCAGCGACGCCGTCACCTGCGGCCAGCCGTCGCCCGGATCGGCGACCAGCAGCAGCCGGTCCGGGTCCAGGCCTGCATCGACCGCGGACCGCGCCCCGAACTCGGGCACCCCGGCCACTGCGCACCACGCGCCGTCCGCCGAGGCCTGCGCGGCCAGCACCAGGCATAGCAGGCTCCAGCAGCCCGTCGTGACCACCGAGCCGCGCTGCAGGCCGCCCGCGGGCAGCAGCCCGTGCAGGGCCGGGTGGACCGGCAGCACGTCCTCCCCCGGCAGAACCGGCGCAGGCTCGGCTCCCTGCAGAACGCCGTTCGCGGGGGAATCAGCCCTATCCGGCCTCATCGGATCCGCGGACGGCCAGGCGTCATGCGGACCGTGGCGCTCTGGAGAACCGTAGTCCTGCGGAGACAGCGGCGTGACCTGCGCGACCCCGGCACCCATAACGACAATGATCGAACAGAATTTCGATCATTGTCAAGTACATGACCACCGCTCGAACTCCAGTCATCCAGACGCGAGTGCGTCACACCCCGGTAAGCAAGCACAGGTAGCTCAGCGCGGTCAGTCAGCGCCGGTTACTCCGTTTCGCCAGCCGACTGCGTGAGCACGGGCGGCGAACCGGCCGGCTCGCCGGCTGACTCGCGGGCCTTCCGCGCGTCGATCCACGCGTCCACGATCGCCCACTGGGCCCGTAGCCACTGGTAGCGCTCGCCTGAGTCGACCCGCTCGGCGGGAGCTTCCTCATACCACCAGCGGATGGTCATCGGCCGCCCGGTCAGCGGCAGCGCATCCCAGACCTGCCGCACGGTGACCAGGTCGTCCAGCCCGGTGTGGGCCACGACGATCACATCCAGGTCCGGACGCGCCGCGAGGCACGCGAGCACGCCGCCCGGTCGCGGCGGCAGCACGTGGGCATTAGTGGCCGCATCTGACGCCGCCCGGTGATCGCCGTCGCGGCGAAGCCGGGCTATCGCCTGGCGCAGCCGCCGGGGAGTCCAGTTGCCACCCTCGGGGAAGATCAGCATGGCGTCACTGCCGTGCAGGTCCCGAGCCCGCTCGGCCAGTTGCCCGGCCGCATCATGCCCGGCCTTCAGCCGGGCCGGCAGGAAGCAGGCCGACAGGCGGGTCAGCACCGTGTCCAGGCCCGGATCCCATTGCAGGGTGTCCTTGAGCACGACGACCGGGCGCCGGTGGTAGCGGGACAGGAGCAGGTGGACCAGCGTGAACGAGTCACCGAGGCCGCCGTGCCTGGCCAGCACCAGCAGCGGGCGGTCATTGATGACGGCGGCGTCCGGCGGCTCCTCCAGCTCGACATGGAAGCCCAGCAGCGGCCGTCCCGCCGCGACGATCAGCGACAGCGCCCAGCCCAGCAAGCCGATATGCACCGCAGTCCAGCGCTCTTCGACGCGCCGCCCGCGCAGCGGATGCCGCAGCCACAGTCCCGTCGCGGCGACCAGCAGGCAGACATCAGCGAATACGTACACCACGGCGAACAGCGCCAGCCGCATCGGACGGCGATGGCGGCTCAGCGGCGTCGCGATCACGGTCACCGCGGCGATCAGGACGAAGATCAGGCTCAGCACGACGGCGACCGGCAGCCAGAGCGGGCGCACGATCACCCGCCGGATTCCCGCGGGCGGCGGCTTCATGACTGGTCACGCTGGGCGTCCAGGTACGCGGCCGTCGCCTCGTAGCCGCGCTGAATCCGGCTGGCGACCGAGGCGGAACTGCGGTAGCGCACCGAGATCAGCGGCGTCGTCTCCTCCCCGCTGGGCAGCACATGCGCCCGGACTGTCGCGGGCAGGGTCGCCATTTCTTCCACAAAACGGTGTCGCCTGGCCACCTCGAACGCGACCAGGCCGACGTCCCACGGGGAACGGGGAGCCGAGAGCGGGCGCTCAATCCGTCCCACATGCAGAACGTAAATCTCGGTAGCCCCGAGGGCCAGGGCCCGGCCGACGGGAATGGAATGCACCAGACCGCCGTCCAGGAAATGCTCATCGCCAATCCGCACCGGCGGCAGCAGGCCAGGGACCGCGCACGAGGCCAGCACGGCATCGGTCAGGCTGCCGGCGGTGAACCAGTGCGCCGCCGCGCGCTCGATGCTGGCCGCCACGCACTGGAACTGGACCGGCAGATCCTCGATCAAGGGCGGCAGCTGGTCGGCCAGTAGCTGGCGGAGCGGCTCAGCGGAGTGCAGATGCGTCCGGTGCCGGACGAGCGTGCCGGCCTGAGACAGCAGCGAGCCGGAAAATATCCCGGAGTCCGACAGTGAGCCCCACAGTTTTTCCAGCGCGTCGGCCCCGGCCGCAGACGGATCCGCGGAGATCGCGGCTCCGTTCAGTGCACCGACGCTGGTCCCCACCACCAGCGATGGACGGATCCCGTGCTCAAGCAGTGCGCGGAGCATCCCCACCTGCGTGGCACCAAGCAGCCCGCCACCGCCAAGCACGAAGGCGACCCGCACCGACTGGTCCGGGGCAGACGGCTCCGGGGCAGACAGATCCGGGTCAGCGGCCATGCCACATGCTTACACGCCAGTTCGCCGCGAGACCGCGCGGCCCGCTGAGACACAGCGCCGCCCGCGCTAGCGAGGCGCGGCCAGCCAACCGTGGCAGGAATCAGCCGTTCCGGCCACGAACCTCAGCCGTTCCGGTTACGAACCTCAGCCGTTCCGGGAGCGAAACTCGCCCTTTCCGGCAATGACGCGGCGACGCGCGAAAGCAGAGGTGATCACAGGATTCTGTTCCGATTGACGCTGATCATCACGAGGTAGTACAGGTAACGAATTATGCGGCGCGAATTAGGTTCACCTTCGGGACGGCACGCCTGGCTTATCGCCCGTGTAGTCGCCCTGCTGCTCATTGCCACCACAGGGGTTGTCGCGATCGTGCACTACTCCAGCTTCGGAGCAGCGCTCGCGACAGCACATGAGGCGACCACGACCGCGCGGCGCACCGATGCGGTGACCCTCCCGCCGGCGCATCATCGCGCGCCCAAGCGACCGACGGTCGCGGCGCCACCGCCCGGGGCGGCGGCCGCCAAGGCCAGCAACGGCAGCGCTCACGCGGCGTCCGGCCCCGACGAGCGGTCCGGGCCACCGCCGGGGTCTGCCCCGCCCGCCGGCGCGCCGCCGCCGCCCGGCGCGCCCCCGCCGGGATCTGGGCCGCCGGGATCTGGGCCGGCCGGCGCCGGGCCGCTAATGCTCGGCACAGGCGCACCGTTGCATTTCCGCACCCTGCCCCCGCGGGCGAAACTGCCCACTGGGGCGCAGTGCGCCCGGTGGGTCCGGGCCTCCCCGAGCCCGGAGAACAAGTCCGTCAACAAAAAGGACAACCACATCACCGGCCAGCACGTGGGGGCCCGGTTCTTCTCCGGCGACGCCGCCGCGGCCGCGAGGCTCGCCCGCAGGATCAACGGTGATTTCACCGGCACGACCGCGGAGATCCTGCGGTGGGCCGCGTGCAAGTGGGGCATCAGCCAGAACATTGTCTTCGCCCAGGCCGCAGTCGAGAGCTGGTGGCGGCAGACCACGCTCGGCGACTGGGGCACCGACGCCAAGGCGTGCCCGCCCGGACATGGCCTTGGGGCTGACGGCAAGGCCGGCGAGTGCCCGCAGAGCTACGGCATCTTGCAGAACAGGTATCCCTACGAGCAGGCGAGCTGGCCCGGGATCGGCCGGTCGACGGCAATGAACGCCGATGCGGCCTACGCCACCTGGCGCTCCTGCTACGACGGCTACGAGACCTGGCTGAATACGGTGCCGCGCGGCAGCCAGTATCACGCGGGCGACGTGTGGGGGTGCGTCGGCCGGTGGTTCGCCGGGCGCTGGCGCACCGCGGCCGCTGACGGGTACATCAAGCGGGTCAAGCAGTACCTGCGCGAGCGGATCTGGGAGAAGCCCTACTTCCGGCAGATCGGCTGATTGACCTCGCCTGCCACACTGGTCAGATGCCGTCTTCCCCGAGACCGAGGGCACTGGCGACCTCGACTTTCACGCGATCCTGGCTCGGCCGCCGTCGCCGGATCAGGGCGCCGCACTGGCCACACTCGAGGCACAAATGGCCCGGCTTCATCCTCAGCACGGCGCTGACCTGGACGGGTGGGTCATTTTGCTGGACGACGCCCGCGGGTCGCGACCGCCTGCGCACCTGCTGCGGCCTTTCGCCATGCTTAACGCCTGCCGGATCATCCGCAGCGTGGCCGAGGACGATGTCGTGCAGTCCAAGTTCGGCTCGGCCTGGTGGGGACTGGACCATCTGCCCGCCGAGCATCACGCGGCCATCCGCGCGGCCTTGGCGCGCTACCGCGGCGCTGCCACCGCGCAGGAAAACGCGGCACTGGCCAGGGGCCGGGCGGCGATCATGACTCTGGCCGCCCGCGAGCTCGGGCGCTGAGCCGCCCCATGGTCCGCGGCCGGAGGCTGCCCTTCCGGATGCTGCCACCGCGGACACTGCTGCGCCGGTACGCGGTCGCCTGGCTGTACCTGACGGGCTTCGTGCTGGTCGAGCTCGTGTACACGGGCCTGCCCGGCCGCGATCAGAACGCGCTCGAGCAGTGGGCCAGCACCAATGTGATCAACCTGCACCATGACCCGGTCGGCTCGCTGGTCGTCTCGGCTTTCCTCGCGTCAGGCTCTGTCGGGGCGTGGCCGCTGCTCATCGCGCTGGCCCTGTTCGGCGCCAACCGGGCCCTGGGCAACTGGCGCACGGCGCTGGTCTGCGTCGCCGGGCAGCTGGTCGGCACGCTGGTGAGCGAGGGCATCGTGGATTACCGCGTCGGGCACGGCTCACTGCCCGCCAGCAGCCTGCGCATTCTCGACATCGGGCCGTCCTACGTCGTGGTGTCCGCGATCGCGGTGGCCGTGCTCTACGGCACGTGGCCGGCCCGGATTGCGGCCGCGCTCGACCTCGCCATCCTCGTCTTCGCCGGTCACATCTTCAGCGGGCTCAGCCAGCTGGACGTCGCGGCCGTCGGGCACACGACGGCGATCGTGACCGCCGTCCTGCTCGGCAGCGCGCTCGCCTGGCAGAAACGCCGCAGCGAGCAGCTCCCGCCAGCGCCGGGCCGCGGCGAACTGGCTGACGACGTGGACGCGGCCGCTGGACAGTGAGCGCGAGCGGGACCGAGGCCGCCCCCGAGCTCAGGCAGCCGGAGCCGCTGGCCAGCGAGACGCCGAACGAGGCACTCTGACGGCTGCCAGGCTGGCCGGCCGCGAGCGCACGCCGGTGCGGTTATGCGACTATCTCGATAGACTGCATAGGAAACTGAGTGCAGGGACATGGCCGCGGTCGCATGGCCGAGGGCACAGCAGCAGGCGGCCTGCCGCGTGCAGCACGCCCGCGGGCGGTACAAAGGAGCGAGCACTGACTATGCCGACGTCGTCCCTGCATCTGGCGGTCGCGCTGGACGGGGCCGGGTGGCATCCGGCCGCATGGCGCGAGCCGGAGGCCCGGCCCGGCGAGCTCTTCACCGCGGGCTACTGGACTGACCTGGTGCGCGAGGCGGAGCACGGCCTGCTCGACCTCGTGACGATCGAGGACGGGCTCGGCTTGCAGTCGGCCCGCTACGGCGAGCCTGACGAGCGCACCGACCAGGTGCGCGGCCGCCTCGACGCGGTCCTCATCGCCGCCCGGGTCGCGCCGCTGACCAGGCATATCGGCCTCGTTCCGACTGCGGTCGTGACGCACACCGAGCCGTTCCATCTGTCCAAGGCGATCGCGACGCTCGACTACGTCAGTTCCGGCCGGGCGGGCGTGCGGGTTCAGGTGTCGTCGCGCCAGCACGAGGCCGCGCATTTCGGCCGCCGGACGTTCCCCGAGTTCAGCCTCGACGACCGCGCCGACCCGGCCGTCCAGCAGCTGATCAGCGAACTGTTCGACGAGGCGGCCGACTACGTCGAGGTCCTGCGGCGGCTGTGGGACAGCTGGGAAGACGACGCCGAGATCCGGGACGTCGCCACCGGCCGGTTCGTCGACCGGGAGAAGCTGCACAACATCGACTTTGCCGGGGAGTATTTCAGCGTCAAGGGGCCGTCGATCACCCCGCGGCCGCCGCAGGGGCAGCCGCTTGTCAGCGCGCTGGCCCACCAGCGCGTGCCCTACCGGCTGGTCGCCCGCTGCGCCGACGTGGGATACGTCACGCCGCGTGACGCCGGCCACGCCAGGGCCATCGTCACCAGGATCAGGGACGAGCAGGAAAGGGCGGGGCGCGGGGCGGAGACGGTGCATATTCTTGCTGATCTCGTGGTTTTCCTGGACGACGAGCCCGGCGCCGCGGCCGACCGCAAGGCCCGGCTGGACGAGCGGGCCGGCGACGAGTACGGCAGCGATGCGACGATTTTCGCCGGGACGCCGTCGCAGCTGGCCGACCTGCTGCAGGACTGGCAGGCCAGTGGCCTGTCCGGGTTCCGGCTGCGCCCCGGCGCGATCCCCCGCGACCTGGCGGCCGTTACCACGGGCCTGGTGCCGGAACT
The DNA here is from genome assembly GCA_052146815.1 of Streptosporangiaceae bacterium. GTDB lineage: Bacteria > Actinomycetota > Actinomycetes > Streptosporangiales > Streptosporangiaceae > DATJZH01. Next base: position 34,403 of record JBKQMG010000192.1, read on the forward strand.
GCAGCGCCGCGGCGCCTTCCGCACGGCCTACGAGGCAGCCACGCTGCGGGGCCTGCTCGGCCTCCCCCGGCCGGCCAACCGCTACGCGAGCGCCACCGTGAGCACTCCCGGCCCGGAAGGACTCAGGTCATGAGCAGGCCGCTCAAGCAGATCCATCTCGCCGCGCATTTCCCCGGCGTGAACAACACCACCGTGTGGAGCGATCCGCGATCCGGCAGCCACATCGAGTTCAGCTCGTTCGCGCACCTGGCGCGGACCGCGGAGCGGGCCAAGTTCGACTTCCTGTTCCTCGCCGAGGGCCTGCGGCTGCGCGAGCAGAACGGCCAGATCTACGACCTCGACGTGGTCGGCAGGCCGGACACCTTCACGGTGCTCGCCGCCCTCGCCGCGGTGACTGACCGGCTGGGCCTGGCCGGGACCATCAACTCCACGTTCAACGAGCCGTACGAGGTGGCGCGCCAGTTCGCCAGCCTTGACCATCTGTCCGGCGGCCGGGCGGCATGGAACGTCGTGACCTCGTGGGACGCGTTCACCGGCGAGAACTTCCGGCGCGGCGGCTTCCTGCCGCAGGACGCCCGGTACGAGCGGGCGCAGACGTTCCTGCAGACGACCTGGGAGCTGTTCGACTCCTGGCGCGGCGACGAGATCATCGCGGACAAGGAGTCCGGCGAGTTCCTCGCCGACTCAGGGGCCGGCTCGGGCGCCGGGAGGTTCGCCCACCGGGACGCGCACTTCGACATCAGCGGCCGGTTCAACGTGCCGCGCAGCCCGCAGGGACGGCCGGTCATCTTCCAGGCCGGCGATTCCCACGAGGGCCGCGAATTCGCCGCGGCCAGCGCCGACGCCATCTTCAGCCGGCATTCCACCCTCGACGACGGCCGGGTGTTCTACGCCGACGTCAAGGGACGTCTCCCCCGCCACGGCCGCACCCGCGATCAGCTGCTGATCCTGCCCGCGGCGACGTTCGTGCTCGGCGACACCGACGGCGAGGCAGAAGAGACCGCCCGCGAGGTCCGGCTCCAGCAGGTCAGCGGGCAGACGGCGCTCAGGTTCCTGGAGCAGGTGTGGAACAGGGACCTGTCCGGCTACGACCCGGACGGCCCGCTGCCCGAGATCGACCCTGATCCGGGCGAGAACACTATCGCCCGCGGCCGGGCGAGCGTCCGGATGTACCGGGACCCGCTGGCCACCACGGCGCAGTGGCGGGCGAAGGCCGCCGCCGAGCACCTGTCGATCCGCGAGCTGATGGCGCAGGTCACCGGGCGGCAGTCGTTCGTGGGCACGCCCGTCACCGTGGCGGAGACGATCAACCGTTACGTCCAGGCCGACGCCAGCGACGGGTTCATCCTGGTCCCGCACATCACCCCGGGCGGCCTGGACGAGTTCGCCGACACCGTCGTGCCGCTGCTGCAGGAGCGCGGGGTCTTCCGGGCCGACTACGAGGGCCGCACGCTGCGCGAGCACCTGGGCCTTGCGCCGCTGGGCGCCGCACGCAAGACGCTGGCCGCGTCATGAAGTTCCTCGCGATCACCCTCATCGTGCACGCCCCCGACCCGATCACCGGGGTGCAGAAACCGACGACGGAACGGTTTCGGGAGGTCATCAGCAACGCCCAGCTGGCGGAGGAGCTGGGTTTCGACGGTTTCGGCGTCGGCGAGCGACATGAGCGCCCGTTCATTTCCTCCTCGCCGCCGGTCGTGCTGAGTCATGCGGCCGCGCTGACGTCGCGGATCCGGCTGTTCACGGCCGTGACGACGCTGAGCCTGCTCGACCCGGTCCGCGCCTACGAGGATTACGCGACACTGTTCCAGTCCGACATCGCCCCGGTGCTGCGGCGCGACATCCCCGACCCGCCGTGGCCCGACGACCCGGCGCCCGAGCCCGCGCTCACCGCGTCAGCGCCGCCCGCGTCAGCGCGGCGCAGGCCGGCAGCAGTCGGGTCAGCGCCGCTTGAGTCAGCGCCGCTTGAGTCAGCGCCGCTTGAGTCAGCACAGTAAGGATTCGCCGCCATGCCCCACACGCCGCTCGCCGTGCTCGATCTGGTGCCGATCTCCTTCGGCAGTACCGCCGCTGACGCGCTGCGCAACAGCATCGACCTGGCCCGGCAGGCGGAGCGATTCGGCTACGCGCGTTACTGGTTCGCCGAGCACCACCTGAACCCCGGCGTGGCCGGTACCTCGCCCGCTGTCGTGCTCGCGCTGACCGCGGCAGCGACCCAGACCATCAGGATCGGGTCCGGCGCAGTCCAGCTCGGCCACCGGACCGCGCTGTCGGTGGTGGAGGAGTTCGGCCTTCTCGACGCCCTGCATCCGGGCCGCCTCGACCTCGGCCTGGGCCGCTCGGGCGGCCGGCCCAGCGAGCCGGGCAGCACGCCGGCGGCCGGCGCGACGCCGGTCGTGGACGGGCGGGCGCCGAACGGGCTGCGGATCCCGGCGCGGTACTCCCCCGAACGGCTGCTTCGCTCGCCGCGTTTCGAGCTGCAGAAGACCCTACTGCGACAGCCGGGCGCCCGGCCGCAGGACTACGCCGCGCAGATCGACGACATCCTGGCTTTGCTGAGCGGCACTTACCGCGCGGCGAACGGCGAGGAGGCGCACATCGTCCCCGGTGAGGGGGCTGACATCCAGGTGTGGATCCTCGGCAGCAGCGGCGGTGCGAGCGCCCAGGTGGCCGGGGCCAACGGGCTGCGGTTCGCCTCGAACTACCACGTCAGCCCCGCCACCGTGCTCGAGGCCGCGGACGCCTACCGTGCCGCGTTCCGGCCGTCCGTCGAGCTCGACCAGCCTTACGTCAGCGTCTCCGCCGACGTCGTGGTCGCCCCGGACGAGGCGACGGCCAGGGAGCTGGCGACCGGCTACGGCCTGTGGGTGCGCAGCATCCGTTCCGGCGAGGGCGCGATCGCGTTCCCGACCCCGGACCAGGCCCGCGCGCACGTCTGGAGCGACGAAGACCGGACCCTGGTCGCCGACCGGGTCGAGACCCAGTTTGTCGGCTCCCCGAAGCAGGTCGCCGACCAGCTCGGACAGCTGCAGGAAGCAACGGGCGCTGACGAGCTGATCATCACCACGATTACTCACGACCACGCCGACCGGGTCAGGTCCTACGAGCTGCTCGCGCAGGAATGGGAGCGCAGATGAACGTCGCGATTGTCGTCGGAAACCCCAAGCCCCGGTCCCGGACCTGGCAGGCGGCTCAGCTGGTCGCTGAGAAGATCGCCGGCCGGCCGGCTGACCTGAGCGTGGACCTGGTCGACTTCGGCGCCGCCCTGCTGGACTGGCAGGACCAGCAGGTGGCTCAGACGATCAAAGACGTCGCGGCCAGCGACCTGCTGGTCGTCGCGAGCCCGACCTACAAGGCCACCTACACCGGGCTGCTGAAGCTGTTCCTGGACCGGATCGCGGGAGGCGGCCTCGCCGGGGTAACCGCGGTACCGCTTATGCTCGGCGGCGACTGGCGGCATTCGCTGGCTGCGGACATGCTGCTCAAGCCGGTGCTGGTCGAACTGGGCGCGACCTGCCCGACCCGCGGGCTGTTCCTGACCGACTCCGATTACGCCCAGTCTCCGGTGCTCGATGCCTGGCTGGAGGCCTCCCGGCCCCAGCTCACCGCGCTCCTGGGCTGACGATCCGCCGGGAAGCCGCCTGGCTGCCCGAAAAGCCAACTGCCTGCCCGAGCAGCCAGCTGCCGCGGGAAACCCGCCGGCGCCGGGCCGGGCGGGCTGCCCAGTGCGGCTGAGATCACGGCCTGAGCCGCTAAGCCGCGGCGGGCCGGCGGACGTGCCGGCCGCGGGCCCAGGACCAGGTCCGGCCGGCGGCGTAGCAGAGAGCACCGAAGATGCCGACGAAGAAGCCGACGGGCCAGTCCGTGTCGTATGCCGCAATGATCGAGGCCCACAAGGTCAGCACCGAGATGAGCACGGAGAGCAGGACCGCCCGCAGCGGGCTCGCGGTGATCGAGCGGGCCGCGGCGGGCGGCCCGATCATGAGGCTGAAGATCAGCAGCGCACCGACGACCGGCAGGGTCATGCTGGTGGCCAGGGCCACGATCACCAGGAAGCACAGCTCCATCCGGCCGCTGCGCACGCCGCGCGCCTCGCCCAGCTCGGGCATCAGCGAGTTCAGCATCAGCGGGCGGAAGAACACCATGGTGGCCGCCACGCAGATCAGGCCGCCGATGGCGATCGGCAGGATCTCGCTGGTGGAGACACCGAGTACTTCGCCGAACAGCAGCGAGAAAATCTCCGACGAGTACTCGACCGTGAAGCTGAGGAACAGCGCCCCGAGGCCGAGCATCAGCACGAGCACCAGGGCGGTGGCCACGTCGCTGCGGGCGCGGCGGCGCAGCCAGCCAATGGCGAGCGCGCCGGCCAGCGCGAACGCACCGAGGCCGACCAGCGTGCTGACGCCGATCAGGCTGGCTCCGGCGGCCCCGGCGAAGGCGCCCTGCGGGACCGCGTCGGCGACGAACGCCGCTCCGCGCAGGACCACGAAGAAGCCCACCACGCCGGCCACGATCGCGACGATGGTGCCCACGGCCAGGGCATTGACCAGGAACAGCGGGATCGTCATCGCGCGGCCGCCAGCTCGGTGCGCCTGGCCCGGCGGCGCCGGCCCACCGGCAGCTGCCCGAGCAGGTAGAACACGAAGACCAGGGCCACGACGAAGAAGCTGACCGGCCAGCCGGCGTGCTGCGGCGGCCAGGTAAAGCTGTCGTAGGAGAGCAGCACACCGAGCCAGGTGGCGGCCAGGCCGATGACCGCCGCCCACAGCATGGCCAGCCCCGGCCGGCTGGTCAGCCGAAGCGCGGTCGCAGCGGGCCCGACGAGCAGCGCCGTCGACAGGATGGTGCCGATGCTCAGAGCCGCCAGCGACACCGCGAGCGCGATGGCCAGCAGGCAGGCGAGGCCCACCATCCGTATCCGGATTCCGCGTGCGAACGCCAGCTCGGCGCTGACCGAGCTGAGCAGCAGCTGACGGTAGCCGAAGCCGATGATCGCCAGGGCCAGCGCGCTCAGCAGCACCACGGCCGGAATGATCGACGCGCTGATCGTGAACATCGAGCCGAACAGGATCGTGGTCGTGGCTCCGGTCGCATTCGTCGATGTCGAGTCCCAGTACAGGAACAGAGCGGCCAGGCCGAGTCCGGCGCCGCGGACGATGCCCGTCGCCAGGTCGCGGCCGCGCGGCTTGCGGATGCCGATCATGTCCATGATCCCCGCGGCGGCGACACCGGTGCCGGCGAAGCCCCAGAGCGGGCTGATGCCGATCAGGAACGAGCCCGATCCGCCGGTAACGCTGATATCGGCCAGCGCATGGCCGGCATAGGACTGGCCGCGCAGCACAGTAAAGCTGCCGACGACGCCGCAGACGATGGCCACCAGGCCACCGACGATCAGGGCCACGTGCACGGGCGAGCTGCTGAAGAAGCCGGGCGCGAAGATCGCGCCGGCGAGTCCGCTCATGACCGCTCTCGCGCGGCCACGGTGTGGGCGCCGGTGCCTGCGTCCGGCGGGACGGCCACGCCGTCGTCGCGGCCGGCCACGACCAGGATGCGGTCGTGCACGTTGATGACGTCGACGTGCTGGCCGTAGAGGGCACTGAGCACCTCGGGCCGGACCACTTCGTCCGTGGTGCCGCTGGCTGCCCGGCCTCCCGCCATGTAGACGATCCGGTCCATGACCGGCAGCAGCGGGTTCATGTCGTGCGCGGAGATCAGTACAGCGACCTGCTGCTGCCGGGCGATCCGGGCGAGCAGGTCGATGATTTCCTGCTCGCTGCGGATGTCGAGGTTGGCCAGCGGCTCGTCCAGGAGCAGCAGCCGGGGCGCACTGACCAGCGCGTGCGCGATCAGGACGCGCTGCTGCTCGCCGCCGGACAGGTTGCCGACCCGCTCGTCGGCGAACCTGCTGGCGCCGACCGCGCTCAGCATCTCGTCTACCTGCCGCCGGCGGCTGCGCGACGGCAGCGGGAAGCCGAGCCGGTGCCCGTCGATCCCGAGGCCCACCAGGTCACGAGCACGCACCGGCAGATCGGCGTCCAGCAGGATCTTCTGCGGCACGTACCCGATGTTGGCGCTGCGCGCGGAGCGCGGCGTTCCGGAAATGCGCACCTCACCGCGGGCCGTGGCCTGCAGGCCGAGGATGACCCGCAGCAGGGTGGTCTTGCCCGCCCCGTTGGAGCCGATGAGCCCGACGAACTCGCCGCGGTCAATCGTGAACCGGACGTCGGCCAGCACATCCCGGCCGGACAGCCGCACGCTGACACCGTCGACGGCCAGGACTTCACTGCCCGCACTCACCGCGCCGGCTGTACTGCCGTGGTTCGCCCGCTGGCCTGCGTCCTGCGCCTCAGTCCGGACCGCGGCCTGAGCAGCAGGGGGGCCGGCCGCCGGCTCGGCAGCGGGCTGGGCGGGTTTCCGGTCAGCCATTGTCCTGCCCATGTCAGAGCTTCTCGGTGGACACTTCGTCGGCGACTGCCTTGCGCAGTGCGTTGACCTCGGCGATCATCCAGGACTGGTAGGTGTAACCGGGGGTCGGCATGGTCTCGTAGACGCCGACCACCGGGATCCCGGCGTGCTGCGCCGCCGTCAGGAAAGACTGGGTGACCGCGTCGACCACTTGCTGGTTGTAGAAAAAGACCCGCACCCGGTGCCTGGCGAAAAGATTATCTTGCAGCGAAACATACTGAGCGGGCAGGTCGACGCCGTTCATGACATCAGCCTGCAGGCCAAACGGGGTCAGGTCGCGGGTTCCGGCCGCCTGCAGCATGTAGTCCCCCACGGGCTCGGTCACCGCGACCGGTGTGCCCCCGTAACGCGCCTTGAACGCCGCGATTGCCTTGCGCCACGGCTGCAGTGACGCGTCGAACCTGGCCAGGTTGGCGCGGAAGTAGCTTGCATCCGCGGGCCGCAGCGCCGATAGGTCGGCGGCGAGCGCCTTCGCGACCGCCGGCATCGTGGCCGGCGAATACCACAGGTGCGGGTTCGGGGTGGAGTCCGGCAAATGCAGCAGCCTCTGGACGTCGATGACCTTGCGCTTGCTGTTCGGCGCGGCTGCCTCGATCTTGTTCATATAACTGTCGTAGCCCAGGCCGTTCTGCACGACGAGTTGCGCGGAGCTGATGACCTCGCTGATGCTCGCGCTGGCCTCGAAATCATGCGGGTCGGTGTTGGGGTTGCTCTCGACGGCGGTGACGCTGACGTACTTGCCGCCGAGCTGCGAAATGACGTTGGCGTACTCGTTCTCGGCGCCTACCGCGATAATGCGGCCATGGCCGGCGTCGGCGGTATCGGAGATCTTGATGGCTGAGCAGGCCGTGCCCAGCAGCGCGGCCGCCGCCAGGATCGCCACGACCGCAGACCCGCGGAGCGCAGACCCGCGGAGCGCAGACCCGCGGAGCACCGAGTGGCGCATGCCACCGCCCCGGACCGCAGGCCGCCGGATCGCCGACTCCTGGCCAGCGGAGTCCGGGGTCGTGCTCCTGCGGACACGCATGGGTTCCCCTCGTCGGGCTGGCCGCTCGTTCCGGCGCGGCAGGTACCGGATCCTTATTGCAAATGAAAACGGTAACCAGTTTAGTCAGCACCGTCAACCTGAGGCACGAGGGGGCGCGTGATGCGTTTCACCGACCAGACAGTGATCATCACCGGAGCCGCGGGCGGTCTCGGGTCGGCCATGGCGTCCGCGTTCGCCCGCGAAGGCGCGACGGTCGCCATCGTCGATCTGCCCGGCAGCCGCGGGGCGGAGATAGCCGACGAGATCAGCGCCTCGGGCGCGGCCGGGAGCGCCTTCTTCACCGCTTGCGACCTGGCTGACCTGACGCGCACGGCCTCGCTCATGGCTGACATCAGCGCCCGCACCGGCCGCGCCGATGTGCTGGTCAACAACGCGGCGATCTTTCCGCGCCGGGAAGTCGGCGACTACACGATCGGCGAGTGGCAGCTGGTCCAGCGGACGAACGTGGACGCGGCCTTCGTCTGCGCGCAGGCCGTGCTGCCCGAGATGCGGGCCGCAGGCTCCGGCCGGATCGTCAACGTCTCCAGCATCACGGTCTTCGGCGGAACGCCGTTCCTGGCACCGTACGTGACGTCCAAAGGTGCGCTGGTGGCACTGACCCGGGCGCTGGCCCGCGAATGCGGCGCCGACGGGATCACCGTGAACGCGGTAGCCCCCGGCGCGTTCCAGACTGCCGCGGAGGCCATCCATCCCAATCCGGCCGCATACAGCGCCTCAGTGCTGGAACGTCAGGCGGTCAAACGCCGCGGCATCCCGGCGGACGTCGCCAACGCCGTGCTCTTCCTCAGCGCTCCGGAGTCCTCGTTCATCACCGGCCAGCTACTGTGCGTGGACGGCGGCTGGGTCATGCACTGAGGCCAGCATGTCCCGCGGCGCGCGCACGTTCCATGCCTGCGTCAGGCAGAGCAGGACCACGCCGACCGCCGCCCCGAGCAAGACCAGCGGCGACACGACAAACACGGCGAGATGATCGATCTTGGCCAGCACCGCGTTGGCTGGCGGCCAGGGATTGCCCGGCATGTTGGACAGTGATGCGAAGGTGAGTCTGGCCAGGACCAGCCAGTCCAGGCGCGAGGCCGGATAGAGCACGAGCAGGCAGACGGCCATCGTGTCGTACCAGGGCAGCTGATAGGGCCAGAAGAACAGCCACGCCACGCTCAGCGCCAGAGCCGGGCGGATCGCCGGCCAGGACGACAGGCCCGGCGGCAGGCGGAGCATCAGCAGGACCGCGACCCCGAGGACCAGGACCGCCGCGATAATACCGAGGTGGGAGCCATGATGGCTCTGGACGTGGATGAAGAGCTGGTAGAAGTTGTCCGCGCTCGTGGTGTTCCGGCGGGCCAGGAGCGCCTTCACCGCAGGCAGCCCGAACCAGGCGTACGTGGGCACGAGCACAGCCAGCGCGCCGCCGGCCGCCGCGGCCAGCGCGCCCGGCGACCGGCGCAGTACCCAGGCCAGCGCGAGGGCGAAGAGCACGTAGTTGATCTTGATATCCGCGGCGAGGCCGAGCAGGGCGCCCGCGCCGAGCGCGTGCAGCGCCCGGGGCCGGAATGCGCCGGACTGCTCGCCCAGCACGATGAGACCGAGCAGGCCGGCAGCAGCCGCCAGCACGTCCAGGTGACCGGCCGCAATCAGGTCCCACAGCAGCAGCGGGTTGAGCGTCCACAGCAGATGAGCGCGCAGCCGCATTACCGGCCGGGCCCGCAGCAGCCGGTCGAGGACTACCGCGACGAGACCGAACGCGAGCGCGTTCCACAGCTTCAGCCAGAACACGATCCGGGCCGGCAATGCCCCGCCCAGTTTCGCCGCGAGGAACTGCTCGATCGTCGCGGCTGGCCCGTAGACGCTGACATAGTGCTGCCATTTGTGCGGGATGGACGGCCCGAACGCCGGATGGGTGATCCGCAGATGGTAGGGCGTCATCACGTACGGGCTGTGGCCGAGCGCCATGATCCGGCCGTAGGCCGAATAGTCCAGTGCGTCGGTGGATCCGGCCGGCGGCAGCACCGCCAGCACCGTCACCACGAGGGCGGCCACAACGAGCAGAACGCGCAAATTCGGCTGCGCTCCGCGTTGCACGCAGACCAGGCCCGCAGCGACTCCGCCTCCGCCGAGCAGTGCGCTCACCCACAGGCCGCTGGTCACCAGCGCGGGCGGGACGTGCCTGATTTTCAGGCCCCAGGGCGCGCCGCCGGCGGGCATGACCAGATGTGGGAACATCCAGCTGGCCCGCAGCAAGCTCGCCGCGATCATGATCAGCAGGGCGGCCGTGAGTCCCCCGATGGCGAGGCCGCCGAGGATGCGCGTGACCCGGTCTTGTCCGGCAGTGAGCCCCGAGGCGGGCAACGACCGGCTGGCAGGCTTAGCGCCACTGATCCTGCCGCTCATCGCACCTTCGTGATCATGTAGCGGGCCGGCCCCTGAGGTCAGAAGCCGGCCGACGCACGCGAGCGGCGCCGCCGCCCCGGTTGCCGGTTCTGTAAGTCCGCGAACGCCGGAGTGATTTACCGAGTAATCCTATCAACAAACTCTCCTATCGGCATGGCTACTGCACGTTCCGAAGGCTATAGCGCTAGTGACGATCCGGACTGCTGCGCCCAGGCGGCGGCTCGGCGGCCGATGGCGCGACGAGCGACGGCTCAGCGAACGGCGCGACGAGCGACGGCTCAGCGAACGGCGGGGTGACAGCGGAAGCGCGAGGTCGTGGCAGCAGACGCATGCGGCCTGCGGCCGCGCCAGGCAGGCGGCCAGCTGCGGCCAGTTGTCCGTCGCGCACCCGGCGCGGATTCCACCACCCGAATACGCAGAGCAGGATGACACAGCCGCCGGCGGCAAACAGAACCGACGGCCCGGCAAACAGCAGGATGTAGCGGTGCACCAGGCTCAGCGTGGGCCCAGCGTGAAATGACGAGTTTCCTGGCATGTTGGTGATAGTGCTGCCGGTGAGACGCAGCAGAACCAGCCAGTCCAGCCGCGTCGCCGGGTACAGAACGAGCAGGCAGATGACCATCGTGTCGTACCAGGGCAGCTGGTACGGCCAGAAGAACAGCCACGCCACGCTCAGAGCCAGAGCCGGGCGGATGACCGGCCAGGACGGCAGGCCCGGCGGCAGTGCCTGAAGGAGCTGGACCGCCACGACGATGACGAGAATCCCCGCGAGCACCGCGATCTGCGGGCGCCAGACATGCTGGGGGTAGAAGAGCAGCCCGTAGAAGTTGTCAGCATCCCGGCGGGACACCAGCGTCTGCACCGCCGGCAGCCCGAACAGGGCGTAGGCGGGCACGAGCACCGCGAGCGCGCCACCGGCGGCCGTGGCCAGCGCGCCCGGCGACCGGCGCAGCAGCCAGGCCAGGCCCAGGCCGAAGATGAGGTAGTTGATCTTGATGTAGGCCGCCAGGCCGAGCAGCGCCCCGGCGGCCAGAACCCGCGGCAGCCGCAGCCGCGTGGCGGCTGCCTCCCCGTACCGCGCGCCGTCCCGGCTGCCCAGAACCAGGAGGCCGAGCAGGCCGAATGCTGCTCCGAGGACGTCAAGGTGCCCGCCCGCGATCAGGCTCCACAGCAGCAGCGGATTGACCGTCCAGAGCAGATGAGCCCGCAGCCGACGGGCGGGATCGCCGCGCAGGAGGCGGTCGAGGACCACAGCGACAATTCCGAAGGCGAGGGCGTTCCACAGCTTGAGCCAGAACACGATCCGCGCCGCCGACGCGCCGCCGAGCTTGGCCGCCAGGAACTGCTCGATCGTCGCAAGCGGCCCGTATACGCTCGCCGACCTGTCCCAGACGACCGGCACGGACTGGGCAAACGCGTTATGCGCGAGGCGCAGATGCAGCGGCCTGAACAGATACGGGCTATGGCCGAGCGCCATGATCCGGCCGTAAGTCGCGTAATCCAGCGAGTCGGTGGAGCCGGCCGGTGGCAGCGCCGCCAGCGCTGCCACCGCGGCCACGGCGAGCACCGCGGCAGCGAGAAAGACGCGCGGGCTCGGCCGGCCCCCGCGGCGGACGGCCATGAGACCGGCGACGACGCCCGCGCCACCGACGAAAGCCGCCACCCAGAGACCGACCGTGACCATGCCGGCCGGAACGTGAACCGACGACAGCATCCACGGCGGTCCGCTCGCCGGCATGACCAGGGGCGGACGCATCCAGCTGCTGCGCACCAGCGACGCCGCGACCATCGCGAGAACCGACAATCCGATCCCCGCCGCAGCCAGCCATGAAAGAACGTGGGCGCGACGATCTTCCCGAAGGATCACCTGGAAATGATTGACTCCCCTGACCACTTGAAGCGATCCGCGCCTTCCGTATCCTCAGCACTGCGCCCGTAAAGTCAGGCTTTGCTGCACGCACGGAGAAGATAACAGGGCACTAATCGAGGCCCCAATTAATTCTGTCGTGATTTTAGCTAATCTTTAGAAGGGGGCGGCTTCCTCATGGTTTCGCCCGATCCTGCGTCGGCTGGCGCTCGCCAGGGCGCGGACCGGGGCGGTATTTACCGGACGGCGCACCTATGACATCTCCGGCGCCTGGCCGGGCAACGGCTGGGCAACGGCCCGCTGCCCGGCATCCCGCTGTTCATCCTGACCCACCAGCCGCCGGCTGAGGTACCGCAGGGCAGTGCCCCCTACACCTTCGTCACCGGCGGGATCAGCGAGGCCGTCCGCCAGGCCCGCGCCGCGGCAGGCGGCAGGGACCGACGGGCTCATCCTGCACCTGGTGCGCGTTCTGCTCCGGGGACGGCGTTCGCCTGCTTGACGGAGTCCGCGCTGACCTGCGCTTAAGCGCGTGGTCGACGCCCCCGGGTCACCCATCTCAGCTACGAGGTGCTCTGGTGACCCGCGCAGATGCCGTCGATATCCGGCCTGAGCCGACCGGGCACCGGTGCATCACCGGCGCCTGATGCGCCATGCCCGGTCTGGCAACGGGAGCCTAGCGGCCCCTGCGCTCGTTCATCTTGAGGAACGCCAGCACCCCGACGATGAACACGAACAACGCGGCCGCGATTACCCACTCCATGAGGCCGCCTGCTGTTTCATGCTCAGAGCGTAGCAATACGGCAGCCGGGCCGCCGTCCCGCGCCTCTTCTCAGCCCGCCGCAGCACCTCAGTACTGACCTTAAGACGCCGCGTCCGCGAAATGTCCGGCGCAGGGCGTCCTCGTAACGACGCCGGGTCGCCGGCTGATATCCCGCCGTGCGCCGGCTTGCTGTCACGCGGGCACGAGCTCACCCCCGTGCCGGACGGCGAGCCGGCCGCGTTATGACCGCTAGGCCTGGCCAAGCAGTACTAAATCCGGCAGATGATGACAGAAGGATAAATAGCGAGTGAAATCCAGATCCGCGAGGTACGTGACCGGCGTCTTCGCCATGGCGGCAATGGGGGCATGCCTCGCGCCCGCTCCGGCCAGCGCGCACAGCACGCACAGGCCGCACAGCCAGAAAGGCGGGCGGGGCACGGACGGCGTGCGCAGCATGCACAGCAGGCGCAGCTCACCGCGCAGCGCCGCGAGCACGGCTGCCGCGCATGGCTGGACCGTCAGCGCGTCGTATCCCACGTTCCCCTACCGGCTTGACGACGTCGCGTGCCCGTCCGCGGCTAGCTGCACTGCCGTCGGCACCGGCTATTACGGCGGAGCCGCGGTCCTGCGCACTGACGACGGCGGAACGGCCTGGACCGCCCAGTCCCTCCCGGCCGGAGCCAGAGACCTGCTCGGGGTCTCGTGCGAATCGGCGTCGGACTGCGTCGCGGTCGGGTACGGCAACGTGCAGCAGACGATGACGGCCACGGTGTTCCGCACAGACAACAGCGGTGCCACCTGGGTCAGGGATCCCGGTCCAGCCGGAATCGCCGAGCTGCGGGGCGTCTCCTGCTTCTCGGCGACCGGCTGCGAAGCGGTCGGCGCGAATGCCGCGGGCGTCGGCGTGGCGTTGCGCAGCCGTAACGGCGGAGCGACCTGGTGGCGCCAGCACGTCCCGTCCGAGATCACGAAGCTGAATTCAGTGGCCTGTCGGTCGGCTGCGGTATGCGAGGCAGCGGGCAGCCGCGCAGGTTCCGGCGCCATGCTGGGCACCGCTGACGGCGGTGCGACGTGGACCAGCCAGTCAGTACCCGCCGGCGTCCGGTCCCTGTCCGCCGTCAGCTGCCCGTCGGCGCGCACGTGCGCAGCGGCCGGCCAGACATCCGGCGGCAGCGCCGCGATACTGCGCACCACCAGCGGGGGGGCCGCCTGGGCGGCGCAGACCGCCGCCGCGGGGGTCACCCGGATCAATGCCATCGCGTGTCCGCAGGCGCAGGCATGCGAGGCGGCCGGAGAACACGGAAACGGCACCGGCGCAGTGCTGGGCACCGCCGACGGCGGTGCGACCTGGACGGCCCAGCCTCTTCCCGGCGGCGTTCAGGCGCTCAACGCGATCGCCTGCCCGGCCCGGACCACGTGCGAGACGGCAGGCGCCGCCATTACCCTGGCCGGCCACTCCGGCGCGGCGGTGCTCGCGATGACCACCGCCGGGACGGCCTGGGCCCGCCAGGACCTCCCGGCCGGGATCGGAGTCCTTTACGGGGTGAACTGCCCCGCCGCCGCGAACTGCGAGGTCGTTGGCCTCGCCAGCACGCAACGAGGCGCGGCGGCGACCACCGCCGACGAGGGCGGAACGTGGACCGGCCAGCACCTGCCCGGCCGCATCCGCGCCCTCAACGCGGTCTCGTGCGTATCCGCCGAAAGGTGCGTGGCAGTCGGCAGCAGTTCTGCCGGTGTCACCGCACTGAGCAGCCGCGACGGCGGGACGACGTGGCGGGAGAAGTTCCTGACCGGGCTTTCCGGGCTCAACGGCATCGCCTGCTCGTCGGCGTCGCGATGCGAGGCGGTCGGCTGGGATGGCGGTGGCGGCGCCGCCATCGGCACCACCGACGGCGGCCAGACCTGGCAGCAGCAGAGCATCCCGGCCGGCCTCGGGAGCCTCTACAAGGTCTCATGTCCGTCCGTGACCGTCTGCGTAGCGGTCGGGCGTACGGCCGGGGGGGCCGGCGCCATCGTCGCGACCACCGATGACGGCGGCAGCTGGACAGCTCAGACCGTTCCGGCCGGCATCACCGGGGTGAACGACATCACCTGCCCGTCGGTGACAGCCTGCGCGGCGGCAGGCGGCACGGCCAGCCTGAAAGGCGTGGTGCTCGCCACCAGTGACGGCGGGGCAACCTGGACCGGGCAGCCCATACCGGATGGCACCGGGAGCCTGTTCGGGATCGCCTGCGTATCGGTGCGGACCTGTGAGGCGACGGGCCTCAGCACTCGCGGCGCCAGCGCCGCGATCGGCACGAACTCGGGCCCGGCAGGCTGGACTGACCAGCATCTCCCGTTCCCGCCCCGCTACGGGCTGCTCTACAGCGTCGCCTGCTCGCCGACCGCGTGCTTCGCCGTCGGTGACGGACCCGGCGCGCTGATCATCAAGCGGCAGCTCAGCTGATCCGGGCCGGGCCGGTCCGGGCGGGCCGGGCCCGGACCGGAGCCGATCCGAGCCCGGCCCGGACCCGGCGCTGACCGGTGCGGGTCCTCCGGCGGTGGCGGACGTCGCCGTCAGCGAGGCAGGTTCCCGGCCCGCTGCACGGCGCGGTAGACCACGCGCGCGTACAGGAGCGTGCCGTCAGTCTGCGGGTGGACCCCGTCGCCTGACAGCAGGTACGTGCGATGCTCGATCGCCCTGTGCCAGTTCGCCAGCACGACGTTGCGGTATCTGCGGGCGGCCTCGGCGAGGGTGGAGTTGACCTCGGCTTCCCACGGGCGCGCCTCGAACGTGTTCACGAGCACCAGCCGGCGGTGCTGGCCGATCTCCGCCATCAGCTGGCGGATCTGGCTGCCGGTCACCGTGCCGTTCGTGCCGAGGCCCACCACCACGATCCGCCGCAGTTCTCCGCTGCTGGCCAGCGCTGCTACCACCTGCAGGCCGACACTGAACTGACGGCTCACCTGCGCGTCGACGTCGATACCGGGGAGGCGGTGATCCAGGGCCGGCTGCGACCCCAGCATCACCGAGTCACCGACTCCCGTCACCGACCAGCCATGAACCCTGCGTGCGCGGACGGGCTTCGGCAAGGCGGGGTGGGCAAACGCGACTGGGATCTGTGCCCCCGGTGCGCTTTCAGCGTGCCGCATGTCTCTCGCCAGCCTCCGGGACTGCCGCGCGCGGTCTCGCATCACGCGAGCCTCGGCCGGCCCGCCACGGCGGTGCCCGGCGCGGGCGGCGGCGGCGTGAGCGCGAGGGTGCGCCGCCCCGGAATGCATCTCGCGGGCGCGTGCGGCGTGGGCGCTGGCCGGCCCGTGAGCGGCGCCGCTGCCCACGGCGTCCGGCTGCGCCTTCAGCCCAGCGGATCCGCTCACGGCCCCGCACCCGGTGATCGCCAGTGCCGCGGCCAGAATGATCAGCGGTGCGGCCAGCATGCACCGGCACCTGTCCGCCAGCGCGGAGCAGATCCTGCGCCTGCGGGCCGTGGGCGGCCCGTTCCCGGCCGCGCAGGTGGATGTGGCCAGTCGAAGGCGGCCGCTGGCTGATCGCATCGATGTCCGTCCCGTCGCCGCTCATCCAGTACTCCGAGGATCCCAATCTGGCCGGCAGATAGCGACAGGGGAACTGCATTGAGTAATGGGTCGCCCTTGGTTTCTTACAGACTTCACCCGCGGCCGTCCAGCGCCCCGCAGGTCGCGCGGGTCCCTGGGCCCGGCAACAGAGACTGGCGCCCCGGTTCTTCTCCCGCCGCGAGCAGGCGGCGCAGCTGCGGTTCGTGGCGGTCAGCTCTCAGCCGCCGGGGCCGCGCGTGAACGCGGCCGGCCTGGCCATCTTCCGGTACTGGACCCGCTGCGGCACCACGTACGGGCACACCGCGGACTTCCCCGGCTACACCCAGCTCCGTCGATCGGATGCACCATGATTTACCGGATGCATCGCGAGTTACCGGGCGCGGCAGGAGTTATCGGCCTTATTACGAGTAGTAGTCGTTGCCCCTCGAGAATTCCACGAAGGTGCAGGCCTGGTCGCCGACAGTCCAGGCGTCATGGCCGGGCGGGAGCAGCATTACCTCGCCCGCCGAGAAGTCTTCCTGCGAGCCGTCGCTCAGGACGACCCGGAGGGTCCCCGCGGTCACCAGCGCCACGTGCGGCAGCTCGCACAGCTCGGTCCCGGCGTAGGGCTTGAGGTCCTGCGACCACCTGGCGCCGGCCTGGAAAGTCACTTCGGTGACGGCCACGCCGTCCAGCTCCGCGGTCTTCTTGGAGATGAGCCCGTGCGGGTCGGGCGGTATCTCGGCCAGGCGCGCCTTCTGCATCGCGGGGTTGTAGGTCGACATGACCCCAAGTCTGCCCGGCGCTCGTTCGAAAGTCGAGAAACCCGGTGGTATTAATGTCGAGAAATCCGGTGGTATTAATGGGGTACAGCGGCCTGCGCAACACCACGGCGGCGCAGGTCGCTGTCAGCGGCTGAGGCGCTGTCAGCGGCTGAGGTACTGAGCGGCCAGGCTTGGCGGCGCGCAGGCCAGCCAGCCGTCGGTGATCGCGTCTCGCAGCGCCGTGACGGAGACATTCCGCAGCTGGATGAGCACAGCCGAATATCCGTCGAAGTGCGGAATCGTGAAGAAGGCTGCCGGGTGGGCAGCGAGCACGGCATCCTTCTCGCCGAGATCCTCGACGCGGACGGCCAGGATAGGCCCGTCGGGCGGGGCATCGTCGCCGAACCGCTTCAGATCGGCCTTGCTGAACGGCCGTTCCCAGGCGAAGGCCTTGCGGGCGACGAACCAGGTCCGGTTGCCGTGACGGTCATCCTCAGTCACCTCGGGCAGTTCAAGGGCCATCAGCGCCGCGTAGTCAATAGTCGCCACACCGCTACGGTAATGCTCTGCGCCGTCAGTGCGCCTCACCCGGCAGGTTCCGGCGCCAAGTCCGCAGCGGCCCGCGCCTGGGTGGCCGCCCGGCGCGCAGGGCGCCCCGCGCCGCCAGGCAGCGCAGCTCAGGACCGGTAGTCCGCGCCCACGGGACAGGCGGCTGGACATGGCTGCACGGACTGGCTCTGCCAGCAGGACAGCACTACCACCAGCGGCCAGCCTGCCTGCGCGCCGCCCAGGACCCGTTCGGCCAGCCCCAGCTGTCCGCCCCTGAGGATCAGTTCTGCGCCGAACCACACCAGGAGCCCGAGCAGCACTGCCGCGGAGCCGGCGCAGCCAGCCGGCCGCAGACCCCACGGTACCCACGGTCCCCGCTTGCAGCCGGCCGCAGACCAGACCGCCAGGGCGAAAAAGCTAACCGCCGCCCAGAGCACATGCGGCAGGTAGCCGCCGGGGCGATCCGGGTTGGCCGCGACCAGCATGCCCGCGGCGCCGCCTGCGATCAGGATCAGGCGTCCGGGCGAGGCGGCCGCCTTCAGCGCCAGCGCCGTGACGATGTAGCAGGCTCCCACGACCATGAAGGCGATCGTCATGACCCACCGGTCAGCAGCATCCTGCTCCGCCAGGGCACTGACGGTGTCGGCCACCGGACTGTAGGAAGCCGGCTGCAGCGCGCCCGCGATCGCCCACCCGGCAGCCAGCAGCACGGGAGCCGCGGCCGCCGAGACCACCCCCCACCATGGCACTCCCCGCACAGTCACCACCGTAAATGAACGCTGCCCTGCTGGCCAAGATTTCAGGTCCGGGCGAGCGGCGATTACCCCGACACCGGGGCTGCGGGCGCAGGCCGTGCAGCAGGGCCAGGGATCATACGGCGATGACCACTGATCCGCACCTCCAGGCCGAGGCTGACCACAGCGGCCGGACGGGCCCCCTGCGCGTCCTGGCCCAGGGCCCGCGCCGGCGCTCCGCCATGCGCACCCTCACGGTCAGCGGCCGGAACCTGCGGGTCGCTGTGCGACGGGGGAACCCGAAGTGGCCGCCGCTGCTGCTGTGCAACGGCATCGGCGCCCGCCTGGAAATGCTCGAGCCGCTCGTCAGCGCGCTCGAACCCGAGCGGGAGGTCGTCCGGTTCGACATGCCCGGCATCGGCGGCTCTCCCGCCCCGGTAATCCCTTACCACATGACCACGCTGGCGCCGCTCGTCACCGGCCTGCTCGACCAGCTCGGCTATCAGCGCGCCGACGTCCTCGGGATCTCCTGGGGCGGCGGGCTCGCCCAGCATCTCGCCGTGCAGTCCCCCGGCCGGGTCCGCCGGCTGGTGCTGGACCACCCTCCCGCTGCTGCCGCTGATCCGCCAGCCCGCGCTGATCATGGCGGGCGACGACGACCCCATCATCCCGGTGATCAACGCGCGGATCATGCACCGGCTGATCCCGCGCAGCGAGCTGATCATTTACGGCGGCGGCCATCTTCACCTGATCACCGATGCTGAGCGCCTGGCGCCCCGCGTGGAGGAATTCCTGGCCGCTGCTGAAAGGCGCGGCGGTCAGGAACAGCCAGCGGGACCACGAGGCTAGCCGGCAAGGCGGAGGCGATAATGCTGCTCGGGCTTGCCGGTGCGCGGGTGAGGCGCGGGAAGGCCCTGCGGGCGCCATCTGAGTTGCTCGTAAAGCCGCACGGCGCGGGTATTGCCGGAATAGACGAGCAGCTGGGCGTCGCGATAGCCCGCCTCGGCGAGCTGCGCGCACAGGAATCGCAGCAGGCGCCGGGCGAGGCCGGCGCCCCAGAGGCCCGGCCGGACGCCGAGGTAGTGGACCTCAGCCGACTTGGCCTGCATCCTTTGCTCCTGCGCGGCCAGCGGTGCCGCTACCGCGAACCCCGCGACTTGGCCGCGCTCGCCGACGGCGACCACGAGGAGGGCGCCGGGCCTGCCGAGAACAGCAGCGATGACGGGCCGGGAGACTTCCAGCGGTGCCACCTCAGGATCACCGTCGCGGGCCGCCGTCGCCTCCGCCCACACCTGCGCTGCGCCGTCGAGATGACGCCAGCTGCCGCGCAGAATCGTCGTCACGGCGCTGAATCTAGCTCCGGGCAGCCCAATTCGGTGCTCACCCGGGTCTGCCCGGCGGTCACGGCGGCGCTGGGCGGATGGGAGCGAGGCTGCGAGCATGGCGGGATGGGCATGCCGATAGCGCGGATCAAGGCGGCGCGAGCACGAATATCGCTTGACAGCAGAACGCGATAGTACTTATTTTGCAGCTGCCAGCTTCCGGCTAGGGACGGGGCAGACGTTATGGATGCGAGTGAGGCCCTCACCGCGCTCAGCACCCCCGAAGGCCGGGCTGACCCCTACCCGCTGTATGCGGCCCTGCACGAGATCGGCGAGGTAATCGACGCCGGTCCCGGCAGCGTGCTGGCGGTCGGTTACGACGCCATCAGCTCCGTCCTTCGGGATCCCGGCTTCCGGGTCGCCGATGAATCACATTTCGACCAGGTCTTCCCTGGCTGGCGGACGCAGCCCGTGCTCGTCCAGAGCAGGGACTGGATCCTGAACCTGAACCCGCCGCGGCACCAGCGAATCCGAAGCCTGATCGCCCGCACGTTCACTGCCCGGCGGATCGCCGCGCTGGAGCCCGCGATCGCCGCGATGGCCGACGATCTGCTCGATGCCATGGCGGACCGAGGCGCCGACGGCTCGGCCGTCGAGTTCATGCATGACTTTGCCTACTTGCTGCCGGTCACCGTGATCTGCGAGCTGATCGGCATCCCGCGGGCTGACCGGGAAGGATTCCGGCCGATCGCGCGGGACCTGGCTGAAGTCTTCGAGCTGCACGACCTGGACACGCTGCCGGCGATCAACACCGCGGCAGCCGAACTGCTGGCCTACTTCTCCGCACTGGCCGCCAGGCGGCGCGCCAACCCTCGCGATGACCTGCTCAGCGACCTTCTGGCCGTCAGCCGCTCCGGCGACGGGAGGCTGACCGATACCGAGCTGCTGCGCAACCTGACGCTGCTGCTCGTCGCCGGCTTCGAGACAACGACAAACCTGCTGGGAAACGGGCTTCAGGTCATCCTGCAGGACCCGCCGGCCGGTGCAGCCGTCAGGGACGGGTCGGTTCCCCCTGCCGCATTCGTCGAGGAAGTACTGCGCTTCGACTCGCCGGTCCAGCTCACCAGCCGCATCGCCTACGACACGTCCGTGGCCGGGGTGCCGGTCTCGCCGGGAACAGAGGTGGTCACGCTGCTCGGGGCGGGAAACAGAGATCCGCACCGGTTCGCCAAGCCCGCCACGTTCGACCCGATGCGCCCGGACGGCGGCCCGCTCAGCTTCGGCGGCGGCGCGCATTTCTGCATCGGCGCCGCGCTGGCCCGGCTCGAAGGCGCCGTGGCGTTCCCCCGGCTGCTGGAGCGATTCCCGAGGATCGCCGCGGCCGGCCAGCCGGCGCGCCGGGACAGGCTGCTGCTGCGCGGCTTCGAGACACTCCCGGTCACGGTGGCCTAGCCTGCGGACGTGGCGATGAAGCTGGTGCTGGTGGTCCGGGCTGACCTGGGCATGGGCCGGGGCAAGCTCGCCGCGCAGGTGGCCCACGCCGCGGTCGGGGCGGCTCTCGCCAGCTACGGCAGCGGCGACTTTACCGCCTGGCTCGCCGACGGCCAGCCCAAGGTGGTGCTGAAAGTCATGACCGCCGAGCAGCTGTCGCAGACCGCCCGGCAGGCGCACGAGGCCCGCCTGCCCGTCGAGGTCGTCCAGGACGCCGGCCGGACCCAACTCGTACCCGGCACGCTGACCTGCTGCGCGATCGGACCCGCCGAGGCCAGCCGGATCGATGCCATCACCGGCGGCCTGCCGCTGCTGTGACGCCCGAGGGCACGCCGGAGCGGCGCACGGAGCCCCGGCCGGTAGCCTGCCGTCAGGGAGGCATGGCATGGCAGAGCCCGACTACCGCGGGTACGCGGCCGCGGGACTGAGCGCGCTGCAGCGCTGGTACCGCCCGCGGACCGGCCGGTGGAAGACCACCGGCTGGTGGAACGCCGCCAACGCGCTGACCGCCGTGATCGCCTACATCCAGCGGACCGGGGACCATACCCACGCCGCGGTCGTTGAGACGACGTTCAGAGCCGCCGGGCGGCGGCACCGCGATTTCGTCAACAGCTACTACGACGACAACGGCTGGTGGGGCCTGGCCTGGATCGACGCCTTCGACCTCACCGGCGAGACTCGTTACCTCGACGCGGCCCGGATCATCTTTGCCCGCAGCCAGGCCGGCTGGGACGACACGTGCCGCGGCGGCCTCTGGTGGAACGCGGAGAGAAAGTACAAGAACGCGATCACCAACGAATTGTTTCTCACGCTCGCGGCACGTCTTCATCAGCGCGTGCCCGGCCACGGGGACTACCTGACCTGGGCGCTGCGGGAATGGGAGTGGTTCGGGTCCAGCGGGCTCATCGGCGCCCGCGGCCTGGTCAACGACGGGCTGACGGCCGCCTGCGAGAACAATGGCGGAATCACCTGGACCTACAACCAGGGCGTCATTCTCGGCGGCCTGGCCGCCCTGCATCAGATCACCGGTGACATGGCCTACCTCGAGCAGGGCGAATCCATCGCCGACGCCGCACTGGACCAGCTGACCAGCCCGCCGTCAGCGACCTCGCCGGGCATCCTCGCCGAGCCGGGCGAAATAGCCACCGCGCGCAATGACCGGGACCGGCCGCAGTTCAAAGGCATCTTCGTGCGCAACCTCTACGACTTCTCCCGGCAGAGCAGCCGCACGGCCTACCCGGCGTTCATCCGCGCGAACGCCCGCTCCCTCTGGGCCAATGCCCGCAGCGCCCGCAATCAGTTCGGGCTGCACTGGGCGGGGCCATTCGACCAGGCGGACGCGGCACGGCAAAGCTCGGCGCTCGACGCGCTCAACGCCGCTCTTTCACCTGCGCCGGGTTAGGTGCTCTCCAGTGTGAGTGTCCCCGTCCTCGCCGGTGTGGTCACCGATGCCGTCAACCCGGTCCGGCCCCGGCGCCGGGCTGCCCGCCGCGGTGAGCGGCGGAAGGCTGATCGCCGGGATCACCGAGGTCAGCGACGCGCTCGCCTGCGCCGCTGCCCAGCGTTGCTCCTGCTGCTTGTCGACTCTCGCGGCGGCAGCCGCCAGCCGGTCGCTGATCACGTGAAGCCGGCGGGCCTTCGCGCGCGCCTTGCGAACGCGGTCGGCTCCGTAGAGCGCGAGCACCACACCGACAAAGACCGCGATGAGCAGGCCAGACAATTTTCCCGCCCTTGACTGGGGAGCTTTCCGGACAACTCCAGCCTATGCGCGCCTGCTCGGGTACCTGGCCGGTCCTCGCCGTCGGCCGCCCTGGTGATCCCTGCCGCCGGGCAGGCGTATCCGCCGGTGAGACCGCGGTCAGCAGGAGACCCGTGCGACGAGATCACCGCATGGCGCACGAGATGAGAGCGCACGGAATACAACGGCAGCTGCGGCGGCTGCCTCCGTGGTAGGTGCCTGGCCCTGGGGGGCTCTGGGGGACGTCAGCGTGCGGCGCCCGCCAGTGGCGGGTGCCCTGATCCGAGGGAGCAGATATGACCACCCAGCTGAACAAGCCCCTGTCAACGGCAACGGCAACGGCAACCGGCGGACGGGACGGCCACGCGACGTCCGACGACGGGATTCTCGACCTGGACCTGAAGCCGCCCAAGGAGATGGGCGGACCGGGCGGTGCGGCCAACCCCGAGCAGCTGTTCGCCGCAGGCTACGCGGCCTGCTTCCAGAGCGCGCTCGGCGTGGTGGGACGACGCGAGAAAGTAGACACCAGCCAGTCAACGGTCGAGGCGGACGTCACGATCGGCCCGGTTCCCGGCGGCGGGTACGGACTGGCGGTCGCGATCCGGGTGCCAATCCCTGGAGCGGATCCGGCTCAGGCCCGCGCGCTGGCCGAGGCGGCGCATCAGGTCTGCCCCTACTCCAACGCGACACGCGGCAACATTGACGTCGCCCTCGGGGTCGGCTGACCTGGCCTGACGTTCTGCGCGGGCTCTGCGGAAACGAGGCAGGAATGCGCGAGCGGGACGGGGCGGCGGGGGTGAGGGGCCAGTGACAGCGCGGCCGCCCCTGGCCGAGCAGCTGGACCTCATGCCGCATCCCGAGGGCGGCTGGTACCGGGAGACCTGGCGGTCACCGGTGTCCTTCCGGCCCGGCGGTTACGAGGGCCCGCGCAGCGCGGCGACCGCCATTTACTTCCTGCTGCACCCGGGCGAGCAGTCACGCTGGCATGTGGTGCGGTCTGACGAGCTGTGGCTCTGGCACAAGGGCGGCCCGCTGGATCTGCGCACCGGCGGCGACGGCGACCAGCCCGTCGCCGGGGCACAGGTCCTGCTCGGCGGTGACGTCGGCGCCGGTGAGCGCCCGCAGGTTCTCATCCCCGGCGGCGTTTGGCAGTGCGCGGCGCCGGCCGCCCGTGAGCCGGTCCTGGTCAGCTGCGTCGTAGCACCCGGGTTCGACTTCGCCGATTTCCGCCTGCACTGATCCGCGGCTGCACTGATCCGCGAGGCCCGGCGAGAGCAGCGCCGCGCAGCTCAGCCCTGGCCCGCGGAAACGGGCGAGGGTCTCAGCCGCCGGCCGTCAGCTCAGGGGGCTTTGGCGCGCCGGCGCCGATCTCGGTCTTGAGCGCGTCCAGCTCCTTGTCCACCTCGGCGGCCGACCCGGCCTCGTCGAGCTCCTTCTGAATGTCGTCGGTGTCCCCGCCGACGTCTTCGAGCACCCCGGACTGGATGAGCTCGTCGACGGCCCCGGCGCGCGCCTGCATCTGGGCGATCTTGTCCTGGGCGCGCTGGAGCTCGGCGCCGGAGTCGCCGAAGGTCGTGGAGATGCCCGCCGCGGTCTCGTCCACCGAGCTCTCGGCCTTGGCCGCCGTGTACTGGGCCTTCAGCACTTCTTTCTGCGTCCGGAAGTCATTCACTCTCTTCTGCAGGACAGCGAGCGTCTGCTCGAGTTTCTGCTCCTGCTCGGTGAGCTGCTGATGCTGGGGCTCCATCGCGGCGATCTGAGCCTGCGTGGCGGCCTTGCGCGACAGCGCCTCCTTGGCCAGGTCTTCGTTGCCCTGCGAGAGGGCAGCCCTGGCCTGATCCTGAAGGTGGTCCGCCGTGTGCTGAAGCTGCTGCTCCTGCAGTTCGATCTGCTTGCGTGACGCCGCGATGTCCACCAGGCCCCGGCGGACCTGAGTGATCTGGTCGAGCATCTGCTCGTAAGACAGATCAAGCATCTCGTCGGGCTTCTCGGCGGCATCGAGAGCCTTGTTGGCCTTGGCCTGCACTATCTCGTGAGCACGCTGGAAAAGACTCATGCCGATCTGCTCCTCGCCGATCGCGGGCGGCACCCGAGCGGGCGCCGTCTAGGCGGGCCGGCGGGCGGTCAGCGCTCGCGCCGGCTCCGGTGGTCCGAGGCTACCGCTGCCCGGCGCCGCTCGCCGGATGCGCTGGGCGCGTCCTATTCGGGTACGCCGATAGCCTCCGTGGGCGGGATGCGGATTATCCGGCGGATCGGCAGCACGGTCCCGCCCATGGCGAGGAGCATGGCGCCCGCGAGGACCGTGATCCAGCCTGATGGCGGGATGTAGGGGACGGGGCTTCCGGTCGCCCCGTTCACCATCGGGACGAGCGTCACGGCGGCGATGATCCCGCCCCCCAGGAGGGCAAGCCCGAGCAAGACGGCCTGCTCGATGCGCACCATGCGCAGCAGCTGGCCCCTGGTGGCTCCGGCGCCGGAGCACGGCGAGTTCCCGGCGTCGCGCGAATGCGGCGGTGGCGAGCGTGTTGAGCGCGGCAATCACCACGTAGACGAGCAGGACAGTCACGATGGTGTGGATGGACCAGATGTTTGCGGCGGTAATGCCGCCTCGCCCGTTCCGCCTGGCCGCCCGTAATTCCCGCGGCGCGCCTGTATCTGACGCTGGCTTCATCACTCCGCAGAGGCAAGGCCGCAATCGGCCTGCTGGCAAAGACGCGGCGCCGGCACAAGGCCCGGCGTAGCCCACGCGGGCGTACAGGGCGCCGCGCCGGCCAGCCCATCAAGGCAGAAGTCGGCGGGTCCGATAGATGCCGCAGAATTCGCACGGTCGCGTGGGCGCATCCCGACCTCGGAGACGAGCGGGAATGCGAGCCGGCCGACTGGTGGCAGTGGTCGCAGAACAAGACCTGGAGCACGGCCCCGCCGCGATGACGTAACCGCTTCCCCGCAGCGACTGGAGTCCCGCGGGAGCACATCGAGTACTCCTTCGAGTGCGATCATTCATCAGGCGACCGCGTTGGCCCTAGCCGGCACGTCAGAGCTGGCCAATCATGTGGTCATGGTTGCTTCTCAGGACAGGGTATGGCAGCAGTTGAGAATGACGGCCACATCCGGCAGCGGGCCGGGCGAGCGGATATGACCGCGCCCGGGCCGTCCGCCGGAAGCAGCAGCGGGCTGGACTGGATCAACGCCACCGGCTACGGCGCCGACCCTACCGGCGCCGCCGATTCGACCGCCGCGATCCAGGCTGCGTTAGAAGCGGCCAAGGCGGGACAGACCGTCTACCTGCCGACCGGTACTTACACCACCTCCAGCCCGATTGCCATTCCTCCGTACGCATGCCTGGCCGGCTCGCCGGGAACTGCCGTCATGGGCTCGGTGGCCGCGGGCTCGGTCCTCCAGCCGACCGCCAGCTTCGCCAGCGGATCATGGGGCATCGCCACAGTAATCATCATTCCGGATCAGGAAGCAGGCGGCTATCCGGTCCAGGCTTACGAAGAGCACATTCAGAACATCATGGTCGACGGCTCTCGCCTGGCCGCCGGCTCGGATGTCGCCGGGATCACCCTTTTCGGCGCGGTGGGCCGGACCAGCCTGCGGGACGTCCTTATCTACAGAGTCACCGGGTGGGGATTCCAGGATGCCGAGAATCCCGTCAGCTCCGGGATACCAGGGCAGCTGCGTGCCTTCAACGTCCATGCCCGGCAATGCGGGTCCAGCGCGCAGGGCACCGGCGGGTTCAGCGTGCACGATTCCGATTCTGAATGGCTGTACTCATCGGCCTACAACTGCGGGTCCTACGGCTTTTCCATCAGGGATTCCTACGACAGCCTATTCAACCAGTGCCACGCCGAACACTGCGGCGCGGACCAGTTCTTCTACACCGCCAGCTACAACAACTCACACGCGGATGCGGGCGGCATCACTTTCGAGGCGTGCAGCGTCGACGGCGGCGCCGGCCACGGCTTCCATCTGCACGCCACCGCTTTCCCGGTGCCGCCGGTCAACATCGTGGGCGGCTACATCCGGCGGCCAGGCACCGCATCCAGCGACGGCGGCTGGGCCGGCGTCTGCGTCGACGGCTACTTCGGCCCGGTGAACCTCGACGGCGTCCAGGTGTATCCCGGGCTGCAAGACGGCGGAGCCGGATTCAATTCGCCGCAGTACGGGCTGAGCTGCGTGAACAATGGCGCAGCCACCACCAGCGTCACGGTGTCGGGCGGCGTGCTGGACGGCGCTGCCGAGGGCATCCACAGTGACGGGACCGCCAGGACCGTATCGATCAGCCCGGACACCACGTTCGGCGCCGGGCAGGGCGCACGCACGCAGTTGGTCACCCCCGGCGTGGCGCTGCAGGCAGCACGCAGCGCGCAGCTATTACCCATGGACCCGCTGCTCGCGACGCAGGCAACAGGATGCCTGGCCACCACGTACGACCGGGCCCTGGCCGGGGGCTCCTTCTCCCCCGTCAGCGGGACGGCCTACTACCGGCTGATCTGGCTGGTCGCCGGCGTGCCGGTCAGCCAGGTCAACATGTGGGTGACCGGCACCGCCAAGTCCGGCGGCACGCACGGCTGGGTGGCGATCGTTAGCGTCGCCAGCGGGAAGGTCGTCGCGGTGTCTGCCGACCAGACCGACGCGGCGGCAGCCTGGGGCAAGGCTGACGCTCCGGCGGGCATTTCGCTGTCCTCGCCCTACACCCCGGCGCTGACCGGAACCTACTACGTCGGCTTCATGGTGGCCGCGACCGTCATGCCGACGGTCGCCGCCGCCGACCGCGCCGGCGGTCCCCCGGCGGACTTGGCCCCGGCCTGCTGCGTGCTGGGCGGCACCAGGCTCACGGCGCCGCCGGCGGTGGGCTCGGCCGTCGCGCCGAGGGAACCCGCGGGCGGCGACATCTACTTCTGGCTGAGCTGATCTTGCGGCTGCGCTGAGGTCCGAGGGCACGCCGGGGCACCGGGCGCCGCTGCGTCAGGCGCCGGGCGGGACGAAGACGGCGTTCCGGTCGACGATGCGGTAGATGTCGCCGGCGACCGGCCGGCGGATCTCCTCGGCGATCTGGCCGAGCAGGCCGGCGGCGCGGGCCAGGAGGGCGAATCCGCGCAGCAGCTCGGGCGGCAGGCCGATGTCGACCAGCGCCGCGCCGCACACGCCGGCGCCGTTCAGCGGCAGGCGGCGGCCGAGGGCCTGCTCGCTCATCCGGCCGATCGCCTCGAACAAGGTGAGATGCGGTCCCTTCAGGCCCTCCTCCTCGGCGATGGCCATCAGTACCGGGGTCCGCGGGTCCTGCTGCTTGTGCACCGGGTGCCCGAGCCCGGGGACGTACTTGCCCTGGCTGCGCTGCGCGGCGATCACGGCCAGGGCGAGCTCGTCCCAGCCGGCCTCGGTGACCGGCAGGTCGCCGCCGCGGGCCGTGATGGCCGCGGCCAGGAACTGCCCGCAGTCCTCGGTGACGCCGAGGAACCGCGAGCCGCCGCCGAGGAGCCCGGCCGCCAGGGCGCCTTGCAGCGAGTCGGGGGCGCTGAGGTAGGTCACCCGGGCCGCGATGGCCGTCGGCGTGAACCCGTGATCGGCGAGCGCGATCAGCACGGCCTCGAAGACCCGCAGCTCGCCCGCCGTGGGACGGCGCATCGCCACCAGCCAGTAGGCAAGCTCGGCGAAGCCGACCTTTCCCATCAGGTCGGCCGCGAGATCCTGGCCGAGCAGGCGGATGTGATCGGCGTCCGAGGTGCCCAGTGAGGTGGGAAAGACCGGCAGCTGCTCCTCAGCCACGAGAAGCTCCTTCCTCGTCCTGGCTGGTGTCTGCGGCCTGGCCCGCGCCCTCGACCTCCGCGTCCCCGCCGTCGGCAAGTTCCTCGCCGCCGCCCAGCCAGGCCCGAACCTCAGCGCCGTCGGCGTCCAGCGCGGGCGGGGGCAGGTGGTACCGGGCCGGGGTCGCGGACAGCCGGACCGGGTTGCGGACGGTCGGGACATCCCCGGTCACGACGACGGGCTCAAGGCCAAGGCGCTCGGCGAGCTCCACCCCGCCGCGCACGTCGTTGATCGGGCCGCAGGGCACGCCCGCCTTGGTGAGGACCTCAAACCACTCCGCGGCCGATCGCTGTGCGAGGGCGCCCAGCAGCAGCGGCCGCAGATCCTCGCGGTTATCGTTGCGCCGGCCGACCGTGGTGAACCGCTCGTCATCGGCGAGTTCCGGCAGGCCGAGGGCGGCGCACAGCTTCCGGAACTGGCCGTCGTTGCCCGCCACCACGATAAGCTCGCCATCGCCGGTGGCGAGCGGCTCATACGGGAACAGGCTCAGGTGCGAGTTGCCCATCCGGTGCGGGACCACGCCGCCCGCGACGTAGGCCGAGACCTGATTGACCATCGTCGACAGCGCAGTGGACAGCAGGTTCGTCTCGATCTGCTGGCCCTCGCCGCTGACGTCGCGGTGGTGCAGCGCCGCGAGGATGCCGATCGCCGACTGCAGCCCGGTCATCACGTCGAAGACAGAGATGCCAGCCCGGTAGGCCGGCCCGTCCGGGCCGCCGGTCAGGCTCATCAGGCCCGACATGCCCTGGACCAGCAGGTCATAGCCAGGCAGCGCCGCGCCGCCGGCCGAGCCGAACCCGCTGATGGCGCAGTAGATGCTGCGCGGGTTCCTGGCGAAGACAGCGTCATAGCCGAGCCCGAACCGGTCGAGACCGCCGGGCCGGAAATTGTGGATGAACACGTCGGCGCGGGCGGACAGGGCACGGGCGACGGCCAGGTCGGCGGGATCTTTCAGGTCCAGCATGATCGAGCGCTTGTTGCGGTTCACGGCGAGGAAATAGGTTCCGGTGTCGCCGCGGACCGGCGGCACCCAGTGCCGGGTGTCGTCCCCGGCGGGACTCTCGACCTTGATCACTTCCGCGCCGAGATCACCGAGCAGCATCGTGCAGTACGGTCCCGCGAGGACCCGGGAGAAATCCGCCACCACGATCCCCGCCAGCGGTCCCGCGGTCCCCGGGCCAATTTCGTGCCGCACGCTCACTCCTGACCACCATCCGGACGACTGTCCGCACGAGCCAACCGGCCGACGCGCAGACGGTCAAGCTGCGCGAGCGTCACGCCGGGCTCCCGGCGGACGGTCACGCCGGGCCGCCTGTCATGCGCGACTTGCGGGCACCGGTCACGAGGGGCCTGCGGCCGCCGGCACCGCCGGCGATGATTCGGACAGCCCGTCAGCCACTTCGGCGTACGGGCGCGACTGCCAGAGTGCCCAGTCAGCCGACACATCCCCGGCGGTGCGCAGCAGCAGCGGCAGGTAGTCGCCGATCAGCTTGTCCACGCTGGTTTCCGCGGCGTGCACGGTCACGTTCACCGCCGCCCGCACCGTGCCCCTCCCGTCGCGCACGGGAGCGGCAACCGACCGGATGCCCGGCGCCAGCTCCTCGTCCGCCAGCGCCCAGCCGCGGGCCCGCACCGCGGTCAGCTCCCGCTCGAACGTGGCCGGTTCGCGGGGCAGGAAACGCGGCAGGCCCGAGCGGCTCGGCTGGGCCACGACCCCCGCGACCTCGGCCGGCGCCAGAGCCGCCAGCAGCACCTTGCCCTGCGAGGTGTAGGCGGCGGGGAATCTCGTGCCGATCTCGACGCGCAGGGTGATGAGCTTCGGCACGGCCACCCGGGCGACGTACACGATGTCCGAGCCGTCGAGCTGGGACATCGACGACGACTCCCCGGTCGCGGCGACGAGCCGCTCAAGGTGAGGACGGCCGACCTCCCACAGGCCAAGCGAGGCGACGAACGCCATCCCGAGCGACAGGACCCGCGCGGTGAGCGAGAACTGTCCCTCGCACGACCGGACGAAGCCGAGCTCCTGCAGCGTCAGCAGCAGCCGCCGCGCCGTCGGCCGGGCCAGGCCCGCCTCAGCCGCAACCTCGCTGAGGGTCATCCGCGGACGCTGCTCGCCGAAGCACTGCAGCACGTCGAGGCCGCGGGCCAGCGACTCCACGAAGTCAGGCGCAGTGCCCCGACCTGCCATGTCCGCTGTCCTTCCGCGCCTCGCTGCCCGCTCTTGACAGCCCCGCGCCCGCACGGGCATCGTACTCCTGACGCCGCTACGCGTACACTCGTCCGCGCCCGTGAGCTCACGCTGGACGGCCGCCGCGGTGCTCGCGCTCACCGCGGAGCAGGCAGGAGGGAGCCGTCCATGGCCAAGCTCGTGGCGATCCTGGCGACGACGCACCATCCCTTCTTCTACAAGACCAGCCAGCTCCGGCCCGACAGCGCGCCGTCGTTCGCCGCTGAGTGGATCGCCAAGGTCGAGGCCTACCGTGAGACCCTGACGCGGGCCCGGCCCGATGTCCTGGTGATGATCGGCTCCGACCACTTCCACCAGTTGTGGCTGGACAATATGCCGCAGTTCCTGGTGGGCAAGGCGCCTTTTTATGACGCGAATTTCTATAACGAGGAGCGGGAGTTCGGCCTCCCGCGACTGCTGCTGCGAGGCCACGAGGAGCTGTCGGCCTACCTGCTGCGCGAGGGGATCGACCGGAACTTCGATCTGGCGTTCTCCAACGAGCTGCGGATCGACCACTCGATCACCTGCCCGATCTTCACGGTGCGGCCGCAGAACGACCTGCCGATCGTGCCGGTCTACACCAACATCTTCGCGCCCCCGCTCCCCCGGCCTGGCCGCTTCGTCGAGCTGGGGATGGCCATCCGCGAGATCATCGACGCGTGGCCCAGTGACCTGCGGGTCGCGGTGATCGGCACCGGTCATCTGTCGCTCGAGCTGGGCGGCCCGCGCCAGTTCGGGCCGCACGGACCCGACCCGGAATTCGACGCCCGGGCCGTGGAGTGGATCGCGAACGGGGACATCGACGGCTGCCTGGCGGGCGTCACGCTGGACAGCCTGCACGCGCCCGGCAACGCCACCCACGGCTTCATGGATTTCATGCTCATGATGGGCATCGCGGGCCGGGCCAAGGCCGACTACGCCGACCACCTCGATCTGTTCCACACGATGGAGGCGTACTTCACCTGGTACCCGAACGGAGCGCACGCCTGATGAGCCGGTACCTGGTGGACAAGTTCCTTTACACCATCGACCGCGACCCGCAGCTCGTCGAGCGCTACCGCGAGGACCCGCGCGGCACCGTCGAGTGGTGGGAGCGGGAGCAGGCCGGCCTGATCCTGAACTGCACCGGCGGCGAGGCCACGACCTGGCTGTCGTTCACCGACGCCGAGCGCGCCGCGCTGTCCGCGCACGACCAGGTGGCGCTGTTCGCGATGGGTGCGCACCCGTTCCTGACCCTGACGCTGTGGATCGCGATGTTCGAGCGTGACTACCCCGAGCCGCTCGGGATGCAGCTCGGCTACGCCGCCCGGCTCGCGCACGTGACCCTGCCCTACCCCGACATCAGCACCTGACTTACGCCCAGAGGACAGCATGAGCAGCGACGCACCTGCAGTGGAAACTGACGTCCTCGTGGTCGGCTCGGGACCGGGCGGCGCGGCGGCCGGGCTGTTCCTGGCCACCTACGGGACCCCGGTCGTGGTCATCACCAGGTACGGGCACCTGTCCGACACGCCCCGGGCGCACATCACCAACCAGCGGACCATGGAGACGCTGCGCGACATGGGCCTAGAGCAGCGGCTGATGCGCGAGGCCACGCCGTGGGAGTGGATGGGCAACACGACCTACTGCACCAGCCTGGCCGGCGAGGAGCTGGGCCGGATTCCGTCCTGGGGCACCGACACGCGCCGCCACCACGACTACGAGCTGCAGAGCCCGTGCACCATGCTGGACGCGCCGCAGACCATCACCGAGCCGGTGATGATGCAGGCGGCTCAGGCCCGCGGGGCCAAGGTGCGGTTCGACACCGAGTACCTGTCGCACGTCCAGGACGAGGCCGGCGTCACCACGCAGGTCCGGGACCGCCTCACCGGGGCGACCTACGCCATCCGCTCGAAGTACCTGGTCGGCGCCGACGGCGCCCGCAGCAAGGTCGCGGCCGACCTGGATCTCCCGTTCGAGGGGCCGGGGGCAGTCGCCGGCGCGCTGCACATCATCTTCGAGGCCGACCTGAGCCGGTTCGTCGACCACCGGCCCTCGGTCCTGTACTGGATGCTGCAGCCGGGCGCCGAGAAGGAAGGCGTCGGGCTCGGCGTGCTGCGGATGATCAGGCCGTGGACCGAGTGGATGCTCATGTGGGGCTACGAGGTTGCGGCCGGCCCGCCTGAGATCACCGACGAGTTCGCCCGTGAGCTGGCCGTCAGGCTGATCGGAACCGACGACTTCGAGATGCGGGTCACCTCCCGGCTGCCGTGGACGGTGAACCACCACTTCGCCACGACCATCGCGGACCGGCGGGTCTTCTGCGTCGGCGACGCGGTGCACCGTCATCCGCCGACCAACGGGCTCGGCTCCAACACCTCAATCCAGGACTCCTACAACCTGGCCTGGAAACTGCATCATGTCCTGGCGGGCGTCGCCGCGCCGTCCCTGCTGGACTCCTTCAACGCCGAGCGCGCCCCAGTCGCCCGGCAGATCGTCGAGCGGGCCAATCAGAGCATCGCCGACACCGGCCGGATCGTCGCCGCGCTGGACGTCGACGACACCACGAATGTCGACAAGCTGAACCGGCAGCTGGCCCTGCGCAAGGAACCAGGGCCGGAGGGCGAGAAGATCCGGGAGAGGCTCCGCGAGGCCATCGCCTACAAGGCGTATGAGTTCGACGCGCACGGCGTCGAGCACAACCACCGCTACGCCTCGGCCGCCGTCGTCCCGGACGGCACGCCGATGCCGCAGTTCACCCGCGATCCCCAGCTGTATGCGCAGCCGACGACATGGCCGGGGGCCAAGCTGCCGCATACGTGGATCACCCGCGCCGGGCACCGCGTTTCGACCCTGGATCTTGCCGGTCACGGAACATTCAGCGTGTGGACGGGGATCGGCGGGCAGGCGTGGTTTGATGCCGCCGACGCCTTCCAAGCCGAAACGGGCCTGCCCATCGCCATGGTCTCCATCGGACCGGGCCAGCCCTTCGAGGACCCGTACGGCACCTGGGCCGGGCTGCGCGAGATCTCCGACGGCGGAGTGCTGCTGGTCCGGCCCGACCTGTACATCGCGGCCCGGTCTCTGAGTGCGCCGGAGTCGCCGCAGGCGGCGGCTCAGTGGCTGCGCAGCGCGCTGCACGCGGTCCTCGGCACGTCGGGCTAAGCGAAGCCGTTCAGCTGGCCGGCACCCTTCTCCGGGCGGTGCCGTTCCAGTGCAGGGCCTGGATCCGGGGGCTGGCAAGATCGCCGGCGTAGCCGACTGCCCAGGCGCTGCGGGCCGAGGCGGCGGCCGCCCCGACGAGCACTCCGCTGCTGCTGGCGGGCACGGCCCGGTCGGAGACGGCCGCAGCCCGCACAGCAGGCGACAGTGCGGGGCCCGACCCCGCCAGCAGCACGGCGACGAAGGCCTTGATCGTAAGCGCGGCAAGCCGAGACGCAGACACGTCCGGCACCTCCCTCTCCTCGTAGCGCTGGCCGCATCCGGTGGGCAGGTGGGTCACCCGGCGATCTGCGTTCGGCGCAGAACTGATTGTCACGGTGCGCCTATCGCCGAAGCCAGGGCAGAAGTAGTCAGCCGGTCCGGCCTGCGTCCGTGGCGCCGTGCCGGATGAGGGAAATGGAAAGGCCATCAGGGCCGGCAGCGGCGGCCGTGCGGAGCACGTGACGGCAGTCCGGTCAGCGTGTCACTATTCGGGCATGCAACAGGAAACACTCCGGGTTCAGTGCCCGCAGTGCCTGGACATCGCCGAGTCCTCGAATCCGGGCGCGAGCCGCTGGGACTGCCCATGCGGGTATTCCTGGGTATTCCTGGGTCTTCCGGCGCTGCTCGGAGTGCGGGATCACCAGCTATGTCACGTCCATGCTGCAGCGCTACGAGCCGTGGAACTGCACCTGGTGCTCGGCCCCTAATACCGGCTACACCCGCAAGAACGACCCGGCTGCGGCGACGATCGGCGATCTGGCCGCCGATATGGCCAGCCACCGGCTCGAGTTCGTCGTCAGGGAGCCGGCCCGGCCGGTCCGGGACACCGAGCCGATGCTCATCGTAACCACGAACGAGATTCCCGGCTACCGGATCACGGCCGTGCACGGTGACGTGTTCGGGCTGATCGTGCGGGTGCGCGACTATTTCAGCAACATGGGCGCGCAGTTTCAGACCCTGGCCGGCGGCGAGGTCACTCAGTTCACCAGGCTGCTGATCGACAGTCGTAACGAGGCGCGCGCGGCTATGGCGTGAGGCACGGCAAAGGAGCGCCAACGCCGTGGTCGCGATGCGCTTCGACTGCAATGAGATCGGCGCCATCATGTCCGAGGTCGCGGCCTACGGGACAGCGGTGAGCGTCGAGCCCGTCCCGCCAGCATCCGGGAGCGTCACTGCGACCGGCGGGGAATCTGACTAGGGCTGCTCGGGAACACCACTGCCCGGGAACATGACTGGTACTTCCTGCGTTTAAGCAACGTTGTTTGCAGTAAGAGGAAAGAGAAGTAATGCCGCAGTGCGTGACGTGCGGACGCGAGTTGCATCCCGAACGTGCTAAGAAATACAACTACTGCCTGGAACGTGAGTGCCAGGAAAAGAATGCCCGGGGCCTGACGATGGTCGCCATCGGCGTCAATAAGTCAGCCGAGCAGTACATGATTCTCGACGACAAGACCCGCGAGGAACTGGCCAGCGGTAAATATCACGACCAGCGCCGAGGCTCGTTTGGCACGCCAGCACAGCCGGTACGCGCCAAGCCCGGCACCAGCGCAGCCGATACCAGCGCAGCGGGTGCCAGTGCGACTGATGCCAGCGCAGCCTGCGCCGCGGCCGCGCGTCGCCGGGCGCCCGCGCCCAGCCGCTCGCAGGCGCGGACGGCTACCCGGCGTCCGTGGTCCAGGTCGCAGGAGAAGCTGGCGCTTCTCTATAACGAGCAGCGGATGCGGCCGGACGAGATAGCCCGCAAACTCGGGCTGAGCGCCTACACAGTGAGCCAGATCATTCTTTCTGCCAGGAACCAGGGAAAGCTCTGATCTGACTGCCGGACGGTGAATGCCTGAGACCAGGACGGGTACGCAGGGCTGAATCGCTCCCGCGGCCACAGCCGCGGCACGACCGCACGAGGCCGCAGGTGGCACCGAGCCGTGAGCCGCTGGCTGCGCTGCGGGGCAGATCCGTCGCTCAGGCGAATATGCCTGGCGGCGGGAGCGGGGACGGCTCGGCATGCGCATCGGTGATCGGGCCCGCTCCCGCGACGAAGCGGTCGAGGGGGGCGCCGGCCACCAGCCGGGTCGGGAACGGGTCGGCGGCTGCCCGCCTGGTTAGCTCGGCGACCTGGAGCTTATGGCCGGCCGCGGCGACGACCAGGTTGCCGAACCTGCGCCCGCGCAGCACCGGCGTGTCCGCGATCACGCAGCCATGCCGGAACACCGCGAGCACCGCGGCCACCCGGCGGCGCGCGTGGGTCAGCGGCGGCCCGTCGGCGATGTTGGCTGCGTAGAGGCCCGTCGGCGCCAGCACCCTGGCCACGGCGGCGGTGAACTCCGCCGACGTCAGGTGGGCCGGAGTCCGCCCCCCGGCGAAGACGTCCGCGACCACCACGTCGAACGACCCGGCTGGCGCCTGCTCCACGGCCGCCCGGGCATCGGCCGTGCGTACGCTGATCCGGCCGCTCCGAGACCGCGACCGGGCGGGCTGATCCAGCGGCAGCCGCTCCCGGACCAGCCTGGTGAGCGCAGGGTCAGACTCGACCGCCAGCTGACTGGAGCCCGGCCGGGTCGCGGCCACGTAACGGGCCAGCGTCAATGCGCCCCCGCCCAGGTGCAGCACGCGCAGCGGCGCCCCGGCCGGCGCGGCGAGATCGATCAGGTGCCCGAGCCGCCGCATGTACTCGAATTCCAGGTGCCGCGGATCATCAAGATCGACAAAGGACTGCGGCACGCCGCCCGCCAGCAGCATCCATGCTCGCGGCCGGTCAAGGTCGCGCAGCAGCTCGACCTGGCTCGCTTCAGGCCGGCCACCCTCAGGTGTCCCCGCGTCCCGCTGGTTATCGGGCATACCGCCATTGTCCGGCGGCGTTACCTGCGTCGCTCCCAGGGGTCCGCTGCTCACGTCCAGGAGGGCGCGTGCGGCCAGCGCACGACCCACGGGTCGCCCGCCAGGTGACGATGCATGCGCAGCAGCGTCGAGCCAATGCCAGGGGCTCCCTGCAGGTAGGTCGTCTCCGGCGGCAGGTCCGGTCGGGCAGGCGGAACTCGTAGTTGGACCACCGCATTCCTGCCGGATCGATGATCGCCCGTTCCAGCAGGTCGTCGGCCAGCGTCCTGGCGAACGCCAGATACTCGGGACGGTCCTCCACGCGGTTCAGGTCAAGGAAGAACTCGGCGACTCCGGCGGAGCCGCAGCACCGGGCGACGTTGTCCCAGAATCCCGGCTCCCGGCGCTCGGGAATGCCGCTCGCCAGATCGGCCCTGGCTGCTCGACGCAGCCAGCTGCTCCAGTCAGGCGAGCCCGTTGTCAGTTCCAGCTGGCGGGAAGAGCCAGCCCAGGCCCGGCGGCCCGGGACACCAGCCGAGCGTAAAGAGGTCCGTGCCACCGGGATCATGATGAAACGCGGCGCAGGTGTCATCCTCGGCGCGCACGGTCGTCATCACCCACTGCGTCCCGGGCCAGGCTGCCGTCCAGAAATCGCGGTTCGACCGGTCACCTGCTCCAGGCGGGCGAGGAAGAACGCGATACCGGCCGTCCCGTGAGCGAAGTTGGGGAAGCGCCTCTTGTCATCGGGCCGGTCCAGTTCGTAGGCCCGGCCGTCCACGCGCGACGAGCAGCAGCGCGGTGGCCAGCGATCTGACCACCTTCTCGGTCACCTCCGGGTTATCGGCGACCTGCTGCTGCACGCGGTCGCGAGCCGTACCAGCCGGGGCAGCGCGGCCTCGCGCGCCGCACGCCCGGCCACCCTGGCGCTACGGCCAGCCTCCATGGCCTTATCCACCGCATGCGCGCTTCGGGCGGCTTCGATCCGGTCCTTCGCGCCGCTTTGCGCCCGCCGCGTTAGCGCTTCCACTCGCGGAGACTTCTCGACCGCCTGGCCGAGCGCTTTCCCAAGTTCTTTCGTCCTGGTTCTGTGGTTCTATCGGGCCAGGCTACTGTCGCTGGCGGGCTCATTCTCGGCGGGGTCGGCACCGGACTTCTGCCACCACTCAGGCTTGTCACCCACTGCGTCCCCCTGGGCGCCGATCGATTGTCCGCCCGTACAGTCTGCGCCGCCGCAGGCCAGGCCGCAATGAATGCCGATCAGACAGAGCCGGTCGCCCGGCAGAAGTACTGCCCATGTTTGCAACACTTTCGGCAGCTTTCAGGGCGGCCGAGGGAAGGCACTGCATCGAGCCTGGCCGGTCCTTAGGCCGGCCCTTACCTCCAGACACAGTCAATAATGGCTTTTCGGGTATCGCGTAACAACTGGCATGCGAGATGCTGGGGCTTGAACGCAGTCGGGCTGGCGAACGTCTGCAGCTCGCCGTCAGGCAGCCGCGCCGAAGGCCAGCGGCCGGATGGGAAGCCCGGGGGGCAGCGCGATGTGGGCGCTTTTTGAGCAACGACTAGAAGCGGAGAACCCGCTCGGGGCTGAGATCCGGGCCCGCGAAATGATCGAGAAATTCGTCAGCCTGCCAGCCGCTGAGGGCGACCCTGAGTTCGGCAGCGCGCTTGCAGCACTTGGTCAGGCTGATTTCCGCGCACTGTATAACCGCCTGGTCCAGCTGACCGGCGGTCCGGACGGGCTTATCGCGGGCCCGGCACTTGAGGAACGGCCGCTCAGGGAACGGCGCCTGGCCGAACTGCGGCTGCAGGCCAGCGCTTTTCGCGCCGCGATGACGGGCGGCAAGGGCAACGTGGCCAAGACAGATCTAACCGCCATCCGGGCCTGCGCTCCCGTTGACGAGCGGATCGAGGAGGTCGTGCCCCGGGCGGTCGCCTACGGTGCGACGGATGCAGACGTAGCAGTACTGTCGTCGGCGGTATGTGAATATCGCGCCATCGCTGCGGACGCCGTCCTTTCCGCGTCCGGCAGCCGGCTGATCGCAGACAAGGTGGCACGCGCACTCGACAGCCTCGGCCGGGCGTCGGACTCGCTGGCCGATTATGCCGCCGCTGAGATCTACTTCGCTGACGCCCAGCGGGCCTACGCCGCGACAGGGGATGAGCGCGCAGCCGCCACGTGCGCGCAAAAACAGGACGCGGCCGCTCAGCGGCAGGTGCCAGACGGAGATCGCAAGCTGCACCAGCTGCTGGCCAGTCTCGTCACCGCGCCGGCACGGTCGCTGGAGCGAGCGCAGGCGCTTGTCGGCCTCGCAGAACTGGCCCACGGCAACGGCGACGAGTTCGAAGCCCGGATTCGCCTCGCGGAGGCGCTTGACGAGCTGGCCGCCTGCGGATTCGGGATACCCGGGCCTGAGGGGGTCGAGCAGGCGGTCACGCGCTGGATCGAGGCGATCCCGCCGGGCGGCAGCGAAGACCCCAACCATTTCCTGGCCGCGATCACCACGGTGCTGGTCCTGCACACCCAGGTCACGGTGCTGGGGCAAGCGCTTCTGCCCGGCCAGGCTCCCGCCGAGCAGGAGATGTGGCAGCTCGCCGAGATCGCCCGGGCCATTCCGGAGCACACGGAGGCAGTCCGCAGGCGACTGCAGGCACGGCTTGGCGAGAACGCGCCTGACTCCCCCAGTGCGCAACCGCCGCGCGACCAGGATGATTCTGACAGGGAGTTCCGCTTCGTCATGCGGTCCGTGCACGCGCAGCTCGACATGGCCGCGGCACCGCCTGACGACGCCAGCGCAATGGAGCAGTGGAAGGAAGAAGCAGCCCATTGCGTCCAGCGCGCCCGTGCCCTGGGCATGCCGTTCACCCTGGCCCAGGCGCTGGACGCTGCGGCTCGCGTGCGGTTCGTCGCGGGTGACCTCGATGCCGCGATCGCCTTCTTCGAGGAGGCATACCGCACAGCCGCCAGCCTGGCCGGCAAGCAGGCAGCTGACCAGGCCATTATCGAGGCAACTGCGCTGGCGAAGCTGCATACCCAGCGCGGGGATCTCGCTGCGGCCTCCGATGCGGCCGGCCGGGCGATCGACCTCATCGAACGAGACCGCTACCGCGTCAATGCTCCGTTCCAGCAGGCGGCGTATCTCGCCCCGCATGTCGACGCGTTCACGGCCGGGGTATTCAGCGCGTGGAAGCTCGGCCATCACGACACGATGCTCCAGCGCATGGAGCTGTCGAAAGCACGCGCGTCAATCCGGCAGCTATTCAGCCCGTCCCGCCACGCCCCGGCCGACTCCCCGTACCCGGACGCGGTGCTCCTCGACCGCCAGCTAGGCGAGCTGAGCGCCGCGATCCACCAGCCGTCCCCGGCGGCCGAGGAGCAGGCTCTTCGCCGACGCCGCCTGGAGCTCTGGGACCTGCGCGCCGGCGCGCGCAGCGATCCGGAGACGACACCCCCGGCCGTCACCGTGGCGGGCATCCAGTCGCTGCTCGAACCCGACGAGGTCATCCTCTACTACTACTGGCTGACCCGGCAGGTCCTGCTCATCGTGACGATCACCTCGGACGCTATCGCGGTCGATCGAAGCGTCCTCACGGCGGAAGACCGCAGCAGGCTCGAGCTGCTCATCGACGAGCTCAGCTCGCTCACCGGATCAAACCTCAGCCTCGACGCGGCCTTCATCACGCCGCTGGCGCCGGTCCTCGTTCCGGTGGAGGGCCGGCCGCTGATGGACGGCAAGGCCAAGATGGTGATTTCCCCGCACCGGCTGCTGCACTGGTATCCATTTGCGGCGATGCCTTATCTCGACGAGCCGCTGGTGCGGACATTCACGCTTTGCCAGGCGCCGAACCTCACCAGCCTGCTGGTGCCAAGGGACACGCCCGGCAAAGTCCGGATCGCCGGGGTCGCGGTCAGCGCGTTCCCTGGCCGGGAACAGACGCTGCATGCGCTGCCGCAGGTAAGCCGCGAGACATCGCAGATGGCCGCGTCCTATATGGCCGCAGGAATACCGGTGAGCCTGATGCGGGAACCGCGCCGGGCGGACATCGTCCGCGCCCTGTCAGACGGGACCCTCAGCGAGGCCTGGTGCCTGCACATCGCCACGCACGGCTACAGCATCGACGACGAGCTCTCCAGGGATGCTCCGCTGGAATCGATGCTGGAGCTCGCCGATGGCTCGGTGGATGGTTACGAGATCGCGTCGGCAGGTCTTCGATGCGAGATCGTCGTACTGACCGCATGCGACTCAGGGCAGCTCGCCATCCGCGGCCGCGGCATGGCCGAGCAGCCCGGTGATGAGCTCTTCGGGCTGCCTGCCGCCTTCATCGAATCCGGCTGCGCCAGCGTGCTCGCGCCAGCGTGGCCCGCCGACGAAGAGGCCATGTCGCAGATCGTCAGCGCCTTCCACCGCCACCTGGCACATTCCGCCGCGCCCGAGGCAGCCCTGGCGCTGGCGCAGCGAGAGTTTCTCGACAGCGCGAATGCCAAGACTCGCCGAGCATATTTCTGGGCATCACTGCTGCTGACCGCCATTGGCCGGCCCCTGTCAGGAAACGGCGGCAGCTCAGCGCACAATGGCCGGGCGCGCGCGGGCGCCCCTGGGACACATCCGGCAGCGGCCCTGAAACACGCCGAAGGCGAGGAGACATCCAGTGACTGAGCTAATCCTTCACGGCATACCGGAATCTGGCACGGACCCGGCTGAAGCGGCCGTCGTCCTCAACGAATACCTTCGTGACCTCGCGGAGGTTGAGCCCGTCTCCGTAGAGGTTGAGCAGCCCCGGCTGGGGCCCGCCGAGATCCTGGCCATCATCGAGCTCGCCAACAACGCGATCGACCTGGCCCAGAAACTCGCTGCCTTCATCAAATCCCATCACGACAAGGGCGATGCAAAGCTCAAGGAGATCGAGATAGAGATAGACGGCCGGCGCGTTCGGGTGGGGAGCCTGACGCCCGACCAGCAGCGCCGCCTCACAGCCGCGATTGCCGAAGGAAGCTGACAGCGCCGGCTCCGCACGCGGTCACGGTCTGCTCCCCGTGGCGACGGCCGGGGGGCGTGGAATGCTGGGTACCGCGCGGCCGGCTCCGGCCGCGCTGATCATTTGCTGGCCGGCCGGGCCCGCCAGCATTGGCTCCGCGCCAGACGAGCAGCGCCAGAGGGGAAAGACCGGCTGAGATGAGCAGTGTGCCTCATGACATCACCGTGCCCGGGCGGCCCGAGGTGCAGGAGGTATCCGCCGGGGTCTACGCCTACATCCAGCCCGACGGCACCTGGTGGATCAGCAACACGGGCTTTCTGACCGGGCCGCAGGGAGTCATCAGCATTGACACCTGCTCCACCGAGCGCCGGACCCGGGCTTTCCAGGACGCCATCGCGGCGGTGACCGCGGCGCCGGTGCGCACGGTGATCAACACCCATCATCACGGCGATCACACCTTCGGGAACTGCCTGTTCCCTGGCGCGGCGATCGTCGGTCATGAGCGCGCGCGAGCCGAGGCCATCGCCTTCGGGCCGCCGCGCGAGTTGCCGTTCTGGGACGGACCCGACTGGGGCGAGCTGGCTCTCGACCCGCCGTTCGTCACCTTCACCGACCAGATAGCCCTGCACGCCGGCGACCTGAGGGCGGAAGTCCGCTACGTGGGCACCGCCGCGCATACCACCAATGACTCGATCATCTGGATCCCGGAGCGCTCGGTTCTTTTCTGCGGCGACCTGATCTTCAACGGCGGGACGCCGTTTCTGCTCATGGGCTCGGTGTCCGGCGCCATCGACGTCCTGGACCATGTCCTGCGCCCACTCGGCGCGCAGATCATCGTGCCCGGTCACGGCCCGGTCTTCGAGGATGCCGGGCCCATGGACGCCACGCTGGACTACCTAAGTTTCGTGCACGACCTGGCTCTCCGCGGCCAGCGCGCGGGGCTGTCCCCGCTGCAGGCCGCTCAGGAAGCGGACCTCGGCCGCTTCCGCCGGCTGGCCCGACGCGGAGCGGATCGTCGGCAACCTGCACCGTGCCTACGCCGAGCTCGACGGCGCCCCGCCCGGCGCCGCCATCGACATACCCGCCGCGCTCGCCGACATGGTCACCTACAACGGCGGCGTCCCCCTCACCTGCCTGGCCTGACCGGAATCCGCGCTCCCGGCGCCGGTTGACCGGGCGCTGCCGACGGCAAGCGCCGGCTCTGTACGGCACTGGCCGGCTCGGTGACGCGCGGCGAGTACCGCGCCCTCGAAGACGCCAGGCACAGCAACATCACCGCCGACCGTCAGGACGCCGTTGTCCAGGCACTCCGCCAGCTCGTCGAGAGGGCGGGCAGCTGACGGCGCGTCCCGGCCGGCCGCGGGCGGCCAGGTTCAGCGGGCCTGGCTGCTTCTTCCGGGCGCGATCTTGTCGGCTGTGACGCTGGCGCCGTCGCGGCTGCTGACCGGGGGCAGCGCGCCGGCGCGGCCGAGCGTGCGGGTGAGCAGGATGACCACGGCGTTGAGAATGAGGGCATCGGTGATAGCTCCGGCGGGCACGTGGTGCACGGTCATCCAGGTTTCTGAGCTGGGAGCCGAACCAGTGCACGGATCGTGGGAGAACGCCATTCGCGCGCCCATGATGGCGACCCAGAGGGCGGCGTAGCCGAAGCCGCTGCGGCTGACGGGCCTGCCCGTCCTCGGACTGCGGTAGACCCGCATGAGCGCGGTCGCCAGCAGGCCGAGCAGGACGCCGGCGGCGAGCCCGGCCAGCTCCAGGTGCAGGCCGGTTCCGTGCGTGGACAGGGACTTGAGGTAGATCGCGATGA
This sequence comes from Streptosporangiaceae bacterium, assembly GCA_052146815.1. Taxonomy (GTDB): domain Bacteria; phylum Actinomycetota; class Actinomycetes; order Streptosporangiales; family Streptosporangiaceae; genus DATJZH01. The sequence goes on from JBKQMG010000192.1 coordinate 77,885, forward strand.
TCGCGCCGGCCAGCACGAGGGGCCGCAGGACCCGGAACCAGGTGATCTTGCGGTGCGGGCCGAGATCGGCCTCCAGGACGACGGCGAGGACGATGACGTTGATGAGCAGGGCCTGGCTGAGTTCAGACATGCCGGTGACGCTCCTTCGAGCATTAGGTCTTCGTGGCGGACATCACCGACACTGCCGCGGGCACTGGGTGCAGCACGTCGGAGCGCGGGCTCAACTACGGCATGCAGCGGCCGACGGCGTCTCATGCCGCCCTGGCATGAGACGGCATGAAGATCGCCATAGTTTCCCCACCCGGATCTCGGTCCGCGGTCCGATGTCCAGGGCGGCGGCCGTCTCTAGCGTCAGCAGGGACAGTTCAGCTCCCGACGTGAGGAACATCCGTGTCAGAGGTCTTGCAGGTGCTTGCGGTCGTCGCGATCGTGGCCTACGTCATCGGCCGCCAGCTCAAGGGTGAGCCGCTGCGGGGCAAGCGGGTCGTACTGCTGCCCGCCATCCTGGCCGTTATCGGCGTGGTCGACTTGACCAGAACCGCCGCCACATTCAGCTCGCAGATGTCGTCCCTGCCCCGCTCGTCAGCTGCCTGGCTCGTCAGCTGCTGGCTGGGCGCTGACCACGAACCTGCCAGGGCGGGCGATGGTCAGCGTGAGGACGGCCCGGCCCTGATGCGAGCCGACGCTGTAGGTGACTGACGACTGGTAATGACTCAGGCCTGTCACGGCTGCGCCCTGCGACGCGGGCGTGAGGACGTTCACGCCAAAGGACGGGATGCTCCCGCTCTGAGCGCCCGGGCCCTCGTAGGAGACGACGTAGCCGCCGGGCTGTCAATTGATCAGCAAACAGCGGCCTTTGCGGGCGATTCCTGCTCAGCAGCGGAAGGCTTTGCTGCCGCATTAGATCGTCGTCGGCTCTCGCTGCCCTTCATTCCGGGGCCAGCCAGGCCGCCTCCGTCGCCCGTCCGCGGCCGGCCCGGGCAGGCGTCGGGCCTGAGACGATGGCTGCGGCAGCCGTCCATAATGACGTCGTGCCGCCACTTGCCGAGCCCGCCGTCACGCCGGGCAGCCTCGCCCGGCTGCCGCAGCCGGTCCTGGATCTGAACGACTTTGTCCTGCGTCCCTGGCGGACGTCGGACGCGACTGCCGTCGCCGAGGCTTACAGCGAGGCTGGCATCCAGCGCTGGCACGTGCGGTCGATGACCGAGGATGAGGCCCTGACCTGGATCGAGTCATGGCCGCGCCGTTGGCGCGAGGAGACCGGGGCCAGCTGGGCGCTGGCCAGCGGATCGCTCCTGCTTGGCCAGGTCAGCCTCCGCCGCCTGACCCTGGCCGATGGCACCGGCGAGGTGTCCTACTGGGTGATGCCCGCCGCGCGCGGGCAGCAGGTGGCAACGCGGGCGCTGCGGGCCCTGACCGCATGGGTCTTCGATCAGCTCGGACTGCACCGGATGCAGCTGGCCCACTCCACGGGTAATCCGGCCTCGTGTCATGTGGCAGGAAACGCCGGCTACCGGCTCGAGGGGACCATGAGAGGTGAGGGGCTGCATACGGACGGCTGGCACGACATGCATCTGCACGCTCGCCTTGCCGGCGATCAGATCGGTTTATAACGCGAACCCGGAGTCACAGGCGGCCCAGCCTGGCGGGTGACACCAGGCTGGCCCGCAGGGAACAGGACTCGCTCGCTGCGGCGGCGACATCCGGCCGGCTGCTGGTGCTCATGCCCCGGAGCCTGCGGAGCCTGGCAGCCCGGACCTAGGCCGGAAAGGTAAACCAAAGCCGGGCAGCCGCCGTCTAGTGACCGACGGCGTTGCGGCTATGCGCGCGAGATCCGAACGGCAACGCCCCAGCGGCAAGGAGAAGAACACAGCCATGGCAGCCACGCTTGCGGAGATCCTGCTCGCGCCGGACACCCGGCCCCAGGTGATCGACGACTGCTACCTGCTGATTGAGCAGGAGGTCGCGGAGAAATCAGGGGTCTCCGGTGCCGCGGTCAGGCTCGCCTACAAGACGGTGAGCACCTTCCTGCCGGGCCACATCCGCCGCATGGTGAAAATCCTGCTTCCGGAGATGACGGACAAGCTTGAGCCCTACTGGAAGGACTTCAACGCCTCCGGCGGCTCTGAGTTCGGCGACTACCTGGCCAAGCGCGGCGAGGAGGTTCCCGCGGACCTGCTCGCGGTGACCGACGCCCGCGCGGCGGCCTCCGGCCGGCCCACGGTCATCAAGGCGTACGGCACCGTCCGCGGCAGCGCCGTCAGGCACGTCGAGGCCGCTCTCCCGCGAGTCGGCGACCTGGTGCTGAAGTACGCGCGCTGACCACCAGCCGCTCTATCGCGCGGCTGGATTACTCTTGCCGCTGCTTCGCGGCCAGCCTGGGGAAAGGCACAAAACAAGCACTCCCGCCCTGGCAGGGCGGGAGCGCTTGCGCGTTGCGGATTGCGAGTTATGCCTTGGCCTGCATGCTCTCGCGGGCGGGGTTCGCCTGCTCGGCGGCCTTGGGGTCCTTCTCGCCGGCCTTGGCGCGGACGCCGGCCTCGATCTTGTCGCCGATGTTCTTGTCCACGTTGCGCCAGTACTGGAAGGCGCGCTGCAGGACCGGCTCGGTCACGCCGTTGAGCAGGTGACCCACGACGTTGTTGACGAGCCGCTCACGGGCCGCGTCATCCATGACCTCACGGACGAGGGCGCCGCCCTGGCCCCAGTCGTCGTCCTGCTCGTGCAGGGTGTAGGCGGAGCGCACCATGTCGCCGTCGGTGTGCCAGCTGGCCGGCTTGTAGCGCTCGGAGTCGGCGTGCGGGCCGCCCTTGGAGTTCGGCGCGTACACCGGGTCCGAGACGTTGACGACGCGCATCGCGCCGTCCTTGCTGTAGCTGTGCACCGGGACCTTCGGCGCGTTCACCGGGATCTGCTTGTAATTGACGCCGAGGCGCGCGCGATGCGCGTCGGCGTAGGAGAACCCGCGGGCCAGCAGCATCTTGTCCGGGCTCAGCGCGATGCCGGGCACCAGGTTGTTGGGCTCGAACGCTGCCTGCTCGATCTCGGTGTGGTAGTCGGTCGGGTTGCGGTCGAGGGTCATCTTGCCGACCACGATCAGCGGGTAGTCCGAGTGCGGCCACACCTTGGTCAGGTCGAACGGGTTGAACCGGTAGTTCCTGGCCTCCTCGAACGGCATGATCTGCACCCGGAGCGTCCAGCTCGGGTGGTCGCCGCGCTCGATCGCCTGGTAGAGGTCCCGCTGGTGGTAGTCGGTGTCCGCCGACGCCATCTGGTCGGCCTCGTCCTGGGTGAAGAACTCGATGCCCTGGTCGGTCTTGAAGTGGTACTTCACCCAGAAGCGCTCGCCCGCCTCGTTGATCCACATGTAGGTGTGCGAGGTGTAGCCGTTCATGTGCCGCCAGGTCCGCGGGATGCCGCGGTCACCCATCAGCCAGGCCACCTGGTGCGCCGACTCCGGCGACAGGGTCCAGAAGTCCCACTGCATGTCGTGGTCGCGCAGGTTGTTATCCGCGCGGCGCTTCTGCGAGCGGATGAAGTGCTGGAACTTCAGCGGGTCGCGCAGGAAGAACACCGGGGTGTTGTTCCCGACCATGTCGTAGTTGCCCTCGGACGTGTAGAACTTAAGCGAGAAGCCGCGCGGGTCACGCCAGGTATCGGGGCTGCCCCGCTCGCCGGCGACGGTGGAGAACCTGGCCACCATCTCGGTGCGCGTTCCGGGCTGGAATACTGCGGCCTTGGTGAACGCGGTGACGTCGCCCGTCACCTCGAAGTGACCGAAGGCGCCGCCGCCCTTGGCATGCGGCTGACGCTCAGGAATGCGCTCGCGGTTGAAGTTCGCCATCTGCTCGATCAGGTAATGATCGTGCAGCAGAATCGGACCATCGGGGCCGACGGTCAGCGAATGCTCATCGCTTTCGACCGGTATACCGGCATCGGTGGTCGTCACGGGCTGGTTGTGCGTCACTCCCATGCCTCCTCGTTGTACTGCTCTGTGTCAACGGGAGCTTCTGCCCCCTTGCAGGCGGGGCACAGGCCCCAGAACACGACCTCGGCCTCATCGACCGCAAAGCCCATGTCCTCGGCCGGGGCCAGGCATGGCCTGGTCCCGGTCACGCAATCGGCATCCTCGGTGCGGCCGCATCGCCGGCACACCAGATGATGGTGGTTGTCGCCGACCCGGCGCTCGAACCGGGACGGATGCCCGGCGGGCTCGATCCGCCGGACCAGGCCCGCGGCGGTGCAGGCGGCCAGCATGTCGTAGACCGCCTGGACAGACACCGCGCCCAGTTGCTCCCGCAGGCCCGCTCCGATGGTGTCCGCGGTGGAATGCGGATGGCTGGCCAGCCAGGTGAGCATCGCGATGCGCGGCACGGTCACGCGCAGCCCTGCTGATCGAAGCGCGAGCAACGCCGCGCCATCGGGACCACCAGATGCAAAACCCATCACCCGCATAGTCCCGCGTTTACTGGAATGAGTCAAGTCTTAACGCGCCCGCCTGGCTGACCAGCGCCGCTGCGGGAAAGCCGCCTGAGCTGAGCATCCCTGGTTAACACAGTCACACTCTTCGGGCGGGCAGCAGGTCATGCTGGCAGTGCTCCGGCGGCAGCACATCCTCGACGAGCTGCAGCGCAACGGCTCAGCCCTCATTTCGGGACTCGCCGGGCAGCTGTCGGTCTCAGAGGTGACGATCCGCCGCGACCTGGCCGGGCTGGAACGGGAGTGCCTCCAGCAGCAGGCCGCGGTCAAGCCCATCGAAATGGGACAACGGCGCCAACCCCCTGCACCATCGGCGGCGGCCTGAACTGGGCCAATTACACCGTGTCCGCTGACGCCCTGATGGAGCAGGCCGGCGCGGTCCAGCTGCTGGGCCGGGTCGGCACGCAGGCCTCCTTCTCCCCCGCCAACATCAACGACTACTACCTGCAGTGGCCAGTACCGGCGCCTGGTCGATCGTGCGCAACGCCGCCAGCGGCACGCTCACCACGCTCGCGAGCGGGACGGTCGCCGCACCCGGCGCTGACCTTCAACGGCGGCAGCATCTCGGCAGCCATCAACGGCACGACGGTCGGCACCGTCACCGACGGTGCGTTCGGCCAGGGCATGGTCGGGCTCGGCGTCGACGGCTACCAGACCGACCAGTTCGACAACCTGTCCGTCCCGCCGGTCTCCGGCGCGGCCGGCCCGGTCACCGGCCCGATCGTCGCCGGCGACGACTCAGCCGAGTGCGTCGACGACAACGGGGACTCGTCCACCGAGGGCACGCACGTGCAGATGTGGGACTGCAACGGCGGCCCCGCGCAGAACTGGACGATCGCCACCAACGGCACCATCCAGATCAACGGCGGGTGCATGGACATCACCGGGGCCGGCACGTCCAACGGGACGCTGGTCGAGGAGTGGGACTGCAACGGCGGCGCCAACCAGCAGTGGGAGGCCGTGGGCGGCACGCTGGTGAACCCGGTCTCGGGCAAATGCCTGGACGACACCGCCTTCAACACCACTGAGGGCACCCAGCTGGAGATCTGGACCTGCAACGACGGCTCGAACCAGCAATGGGTGCTGCCGTGACCGGACCTGCCGGCCAGCCCTGTCAGTAGCGGACGCGGAAGCTACCGATGAAGGTGATGGTGTTGCCGTCGGGGTCGCGGATCCCTGACAGCTGCACGCCCTTATTCGCCGTCTCGATCGCCCCTGAGGAGAGGCCCCGGCCGGACAGGTCCGCGATGTAGCGCGGCAGGTCGTCTACCGCGAAGTTGAGCAGACCCGCCCCGGCACGCTCCGCGTCCCGGGTGACCTGCACCCAGCCGCCGTCGGTCACCCGCCACTCGGCGAGCAGACCCTCCATCGGCAGGTTGTCGGCCGCGCGGCCGAACAGGCGCTCGTACCAGGCATGCGCAGCGTCGAAGTCAGCCACCGGGACGACGGCGAGAACGTGGTCGATAGGCACTCTGCGGTTCCTCCAGGATCCGAGTTCGCTGAGACAAGATCTCCCGCACCAAACTTCAGTCGGAGATCGGCCGCCGGTGACGGGAGCAGTCTCCTGTACAGACCGAACTATGAGGACAGACTCATCGGTTACGCCCGATCTCCCCTGCGGTTCTATTAGCCAATCAGATCGAGTGCATCGAAGAGGGCGGCACCGAGCCCACTGTCCCCCTGCTGCGGCACCTCGCCGCAGCCCTGGACGCTGACGTGCGTCTCACCCCGGTCATGACCTCGGCTCCATGTGGTTCGAGGCTCACGCAGCCTGACTACGCCGCGCCGAGAGAGGCGTAGCCGCCGCGCCAGAAGACCAGCGGGGGGACTCCCGTTTCGCTTGTCTCAAGATCTCTTACCCGGCCCACGATGATCTCGTGGTCACCGCCCTCCAGGCGGTGCTCGACGGTGCATTCCAGGGTGGCGAGAACGTCGTGCAGCAGCGGACTGCCGGTCGTCGTCCCCTGCCGGTGCCGCACCCCGTCCCAGGCCGCGGCGAGGCCGCGCCGGGCGAAGTTCGCCGACAGGTGCTGCTGGTGGGCGCCGAGCACGTTGACCGCGAAGGCGCCGTGCTCGCACACCGCCTCGAGCGTGAGGCTCGTCCGGTCGAAGCAGACGAGGATCAGCGGCGGGTCCAGCGACAGCGAGCTGACAGCGTTGGCGGTGGTGCCGACCGGCTGCCCGTCTGCGCCCACCGAGGTGACGATCGTGACGCCGGTGGCGAAGTGGCCGATGGCGTGCCGGAATTCGGCGGCCGATATTGCGGCGGTAGCGGGATCAGTAGTGGTCATCGTCAGATCTGCCCGTGGTTAGGGGGAAGGACGTCGTTGAGCAGGAAATTGCCGACATGGTGATATTTCCAGTCGACGGGGTCGTGGCTCGCGTGCGTGCGGGCGTTGCGCCAGTGCCGGCTGAGGTCGTGGCGCTCGTCGGCGGCGCTGGCGCCCGCGAGCGCGAACAGGTCGCTGGCCACCTCGACTGCGACCTCGCTGGCGAACGCCTTCGCCCGTGCGACGGCGAGCGAGCCGCGGGCGGCCTGCGCCGGGCTGGCCGGCCGGAGGGTTACTTCCGCCAGCGTGGCGGCGGCCGATTGCAGCAGCGCCTCGGCGGCGTCCACCCTGGTGGCCAGCTGGCCGAACCGGCGGATCGTGTGCGGGTCGTCGCTGGCCCGCTCGGCCCACCCGGCGCGCGCGGCCTCGAAGAACGGCCGCGCCTTGTCCCGCACGAAGTCACGGGCGTCGCGCAGCGCGCCGCCGGCGATGCCGACCTGGATCGCGGCGTGCACCAGCTGGGCCCGTGCGCCGAGTTCCTGCGGCACCGCGAACGCGCGCTCGTACGGAACGACGAGCGCCGGGTCGACGGCGACATTGTCGAACACCGCGGAGCCGCTGACCGTGGCGCGCTGGCCCATGACGTTCCAGTCCTCGTCCACCTGCACGCCGGAGGCGTCGCGCTCGACGAACGCGAGGACCAGGTGTCCGCCGTCGTCGAGCGCGCTGACGCCGATCCAGCGGGACGTGATGGTGCCGGTGCAGTAATACTTGCGGCCGTCGAGCCGCAGCCCGCCGCCGGTGGCGCGCAGCCGGGTCCGCAGGTCCTGCGCATGCTGGCCGCCGCGTTCCGACAGCCCGTTGCCGAGCCGGCCACCGGACAGGACATCGGCAAAAATTCTTCGCTGCTGGTCAGCGCTGCCCCAGACGGCCAGGACGTCGGTGAACAGGAAGTGTGACTGGGGCACCTGCGCGATCGCGGGATCGACGGCCGCAATGGTGCGGATGACCTCCGCGAGCACGATCGGCGACAGCTGCGCGCCGCCGTACTCGCGCGGAACGGTGATGCCCAGCAGGCCGCTCGCGTCGAAGGCCGCGAGCTCGGGGCGGGGCACTTTCCCGGCCCGGTCTCGGTCGATCACCCCGGCCGCGATCGACTGCGCGTACTCCTGCGCGGCCGAGATGGCTTCGGCGCCGGAGCTGATGACCCGCACGCCGCGGCTGTGCGGCGCCGACGCCGGCACTGCCGTCGGCGCTAGCGGGGCCGGGACAGAGACGGTGGCGGTCATGCCGCTGCTCAGTTCGTCTGTCATCCGGCGACCGTCAGGGCCGGGCCGGCGGCCGCGAACTGGGCACCGGGGTCGGGAACGGCGGCCGGATCCAGTCCGGCGGCGACCTCTAGCTCCCGCACGATGGGCATTACTTCGCGCCCGAACCGCTCAACCTCCTCGTGGTAGTGCAGGAAGCCGGTGAGGATCAGGTCGACGCCGAGCTGCCGGTACTCGAAGATGCGGGCCGCCACCTGCTCGGGCGTGCCGATCAGCTGAGTGCGGAAGCCGTCGTTGTACTGGACGAGGTCCTCGAAGCTCGAGTCCGCCCACATGCCTTTCTTATCGCCGGTCGACTGGCCGGCCTGCTTGACAGCCGCGCCGAAGCCCTCCACGGCCTCGACGTGCGCCTTCGCGATGATCTCGCGCAGCGTCTCCCTGGCCTCGTGCTCGGTGTCGCGGACGATGACGAACCCGTTCAGGCCAAACCGCGGCCCGTCGGTGCGCCCGGCGTCGGCGGCGATCTGCTTCAGCCCGGACAGCTGCTCACGGACGCCGTCGAGCGACTTGCCGTTGGAGAAGTACCAGTCCGACAGCCGGCCGCCGTTCTGCCGCGCGGCCGAGGAGTTACCGCCCTGGAAGATCTCCGGGTGCGGACGACCTGGCCAGGACAGCGGCTTGGGCTTCAGGCTGAAATCGCGGATCCGGTAGAAGTCGCCAGCCAGGTTGGCCTCGTCTTCGGTCCAGATGCGCTTGAGCGCGGTAATGAACTCGGCGGTGCGCCGGTAGCGCTCGTCGTGCTCCAGCCACGGCTCGCCGAGCTGGCGGAACTCGTCCTTGAACCAGCCGGAGACGACGTTGACCGCCACCCGCCCGCCGGACAGGTGATCGGCCGTGGCCACCCACTTGGCCAGCACGCCCGGATGCCACAGGCCCGGGTGCACGGCGGCGATCAGTTTCAGCCGCTCGGTGGCCAGCAGCAGCGCCAGGCTGAAACTGGTCGACTCGTGCTGGTACTCGGCGCCGTAGCTGGCGGTGTAGCGGACCTGGCTGAGCGCGTACTCGAAACCGGCTCGCTCGGCTAGCTGCGCGAGCGTGCGGTTGTAGTCGTAGGACCAGTCGGTCCGCTGCTCGATCGTGCTGGTCACCAGCCCGCCGCTGACGTTGGGCACCCAGTAGGCAAAACGCAGTGGCTCGGCAGTCGGGTCGGTGGTCATGTGACGTCCTCCAGAAATTGTTCGGAATAAGCCGGCGCCAGCAGACCGCGGCGGCGCAGCACCGGCATGAGCCCCTCGCCGACCTGGTAGGCCTCTTCGAGATGCGGGTAGCCGGACAGGATGTACTCGTCGATGCCGAGCGAGAAGTACTCGGCGATCCGGTCGGCCACTTCCTCGTGGCTGCCGACCAGGGCGGTGCCCGCGCCGCCGCGGACCAGGCCGACCCCGGCCCACAGGTTCGGCGATACCTCCAGCGCGTCGGTCCGGCCGCCGTGCAGCGCGGCCATCCGCTGCTGGCCCTCGGACTGCGAGGCCCGCTGGATGGCCTGGGCCCGCTCGATCGCGGCCTGGTCGAGGCCGTCGAGCAGCCGCTGGGCCTGTGACCAGGCCTCAGCGGAGGTGTCGCGGGTGATCACATGCAGCCGGATGCCGAACCGCAGCTCGCGGCCGACTGCCTTGGCGCGCACCCGGACAAGGTCGAGCTTGTCGGCGACCGCGCCGGGCGGCTCGCCCCAGGTGAGATAGACGTCGGCATACTCGGCGGCGACATCGACGGCCGCGGACGAGGATCCGCCCAGGTAGATCTGCGGCCACACCGGGGCGGGGACAATCTGGCCGCCGCGGACGTCGTAGTGCTCGCCGTGGAAATCGACCGGCGCGCCGCGCCACAGCTCGCGGATCACATGCAGGAACTCCCCCGCCCGCCGGTAGCGGGCCTCCTTGTCCAGGTGATCACCGAAGCGCTGCTGCTCGACGTCATCGCCGCCGGTCACCACGTTCAGCAGCAGCCGTCCGCCCGAGATCCGCTGATAGGTCGCTGCCATCTGAGCGGCCAGGGTGGGCGACATCAGCCCCGGCCGGAACGCGACCAGGTACTTGAACCGCTCGGTCACCTGGCTGAGCCCGGCGGTCATCACCCAGGCGTCCTCGCACCACGAGCTCGTCGGGGTCAGCGCGCCGGTGAACCCGAGCTGCTCCGCCGACCGGGCGATCTGCCCGATGTACCCGATGTCGGGAGCCCGCTCGGCGCCGCCTTCGACGACCCGGCTCCCGGCCGCACCGACGGCGTTGCCGAGACTGAGGTCAGTCCGCGAGTCGCCGTTGGTGGGCAGGAACCAGTGCAGCACTACTGGCAAGGGGTCAGCCTCCTACCGGTACAGGGAGAACTCGGGGCCGCGGTGGTTCAGCACCCAGTCGCCTACCTCGCGGGCCTTGTAGGCGACCGGGTCGTGCACCGTGTGGGTGCGCAGGTTGCGCCAGTGCCGGTCGAACCCGTAGGCGGCCGTGGTGGCGCGGGCCCCCTGGACCTCGAAGAGCCGGCTGGCCGCGTCCAGGGACACCTTCGTGGTGACGACCTTGGCCTCGTAGATGGCGATGGCCGCCTCGGCGCGCTGATCGGGTGTGAGCGTGGGGCCGATGTCGAGCACCGTCTGCAGCGCCTGCCCCGCCCGGTCGGCGAGCAGCGCAGCGGCCCGCACCTCGCTGACGATCTCGCCGACCCGCTCCAGGATGTAGGCGTCGTCGCTGGCCCGGTCGACGCCGGAGGTCTCCCAGGGGGATGCGTTGGCCCGGACCCACTCAAGCGCCTCGGCGATCGCGCCCTCGGCCGTGCCGATGTAGAAGTTCACGAACGCCAGCTGCCAGTGCGGCGTGACAAGCGTCTGGTAGGCGGTCAGATCGTGACCGCCAATCGGGTCGGGGCCGAGGATCTCGGACCGCTCGACCCGCACGTTGTGCAGCTCGACGCCGCCGGAGTCAGTCAGCCGCTGGCCCATGTTGTCCCAGTTGTCCAGCGCGTTGAAACCCTCGCGGCCGCCGGGGATGGAGACGAAGGCCAGGTTGCCGTCCAGCGTCGCGGTGATCGACAGCTGGTCGCCGAGGCTCGCGCCGCTGGCGAAGGTGCGGTGCCCGTTCAGCCGGAAGCCGTCGCCGTCACGGGTGAGGACGAGGTCGGAGCCGCCACGCGGGTTCTGCACGCCGCCCCAGAACAGGCGTCGCTCGGCATTCGCGCGGGACTGGGCGGCTGCCTGCTCCGGCGTGCCGAACAGCCCGGCGATGCGGGTCTGGGCATAGTGGTAGCCGATCAAGTGCGCGATGGAGGTGTCGCCGCGGGCGATGCGGCGGGTGATCTGCGCGGCCTGAGCGTAGTTCAGGCCAGATCCGCCGTACTCCACGGGCTCCTGCACCTGCAGCAGGTCATGCTCGCGCAACAGTTCGATCTCCGCGCGCGGGCGCTCATTGGCCCGGTCGCGCTCGGCCGCTGTCGCGCGCAGCTGCAGCGCGACCTCGTCGGCGGCGTCGAGCAGCCGGGCGAAGCGGTCAGTGTCGGGCGGGGCCTGGGTCAGGGTGGTCATGGAGTCTCCTCGGCCTGTCGGTCGGTGGGAGTCGGGCTCGGCGCACAGCGCGCCCGAGGCGGCAGCGGTTACGGGCGATGCGGATCGTCATCGCGTCTGCCTGCCACCCAGCATGCGTGGGGCTTCCCCGGCGCGTCCAATACGGATTCCCGAGGGGCTGATAAGCTTTTCCTATTAAAACGATCGAGATGATCCAAATGACCGGACGTCGAGACGAGGGGCCTGGCCGTGCGGGTTGAGCAGCTGGAGTACGTTGCCGCCGTGGCCAGGCTGGGCTCGTTCCGCCGCGCCGCCGAGGCCCTGCATATCTCCCAGCCCGCGCTCAGTGAGTCGGTGCGCAGCCTCGAGCGGGAACTCGGCGTTGACGTGCTCGAACGCGGGCGGCACGGAGCGAAGATGAGCGACTCGGGGCGTGATCTATTCCCGCACGTCCTGGCGGTCCTCGATTCGGTCGACCGGCTCCGGCAGGCGGCCGGCGAGCAGCACCGCAACATCCGGCTGGTGCGCGTCGGCACGGTCAACGCCGCCACGGTGCCGCTGCTGACCCCGGCCATCCGGCAGTTCCGCGAAAGCCACCCGTCTACCCAGGTCGAGGTTATCGGCGCGCAGCAGGCCGGGATCCACCGCGCACTGCTGGAGGGGAGCTTCGATCTGGGGCTCGTCAACTACCTCGAAGGCGACGACAGGCCTCCTGAGCTGGAGACCACGCCGCTGCTGCGGGGCCGCGGCGTCGTGTGCATGCGGCCTGACAGCCCGCTGGCGCAGCGCGCCGCCATCACCGTCAGCGACCTGCGGGACGAGACGCTGATCGCGATGCGGTCCGGGTACGTCATGCACCGCTACGTGCACCGGCTGCTGCACGACCAGGTCCCGGCGTTCTCCTACTCTACCGACGGCGCGGAGATGGGCAAGCTGATGGTCGCCGAGGGCCTCGGCCTGACGGTGCTGCCCGACTTCAGCGTCATCGGCGACCCGCTGGAGCAAAGCGGCGTGATCACCTGGCGGCCGCTGGCCGACGACGACACCGAAGTGCAGATGGTGATCCAGCGGGTCCGCTCAGGCACGCCGCCGAGCGCCGCCAGCGACCTGCACGACATCTTCGTCGAGCGCGCCGGGGCGTACGCCGCGGCGAATCTGCAGGCTGCGCCGGCCACGCCGGCGAGCGACGTCCGGTCCTGAGGCGCAGGAGCGGAGCGTCCTGGTTCGGGGAGAGCCAGGTAGCTTTGGCCATGCGACGACGGCGATCGCGCAGTTCATGCGGGAGCTGGAACGGGTCTGGGACGACCACCGGGATGCGCTGCTGGTCCGGCGCGACGTGAACGGGTCACTCGCGCACCTGGCGGCCGACCCCTCGGTCAGTCACCTCCCGGCCATGACCGGTGCCACGGGGCGCCCGGCCCTCGAGCGGTTCTACGCCGAGGACTTCCTCCCGCACCTGCCCGCCGACCTGTCCCTCACCAGGATCTCCAGAACCGTCGACCGGTTCCGCCTCGTCGATGAGACGACGGTGTCTTTCACCCACGACCGGGAGCTGCCCTGGCTGCTGCCCGGAGCCGCCCCGACGGGCCAGCGGGCCGAAGTGCTGGCCATCGCCGTCGTCAGCTTCCAGCGCGGGCGGATCCGCTCCCAGCGGATCCTCTGGGACTACGCCACGCTGACCGGCCGTAGCTATTCACCAAGCGTCAGCGGCGTGATGTGACGTGTGCCGGGGAGTTGCCTGTTATCCGGCGGGTTCAAGTCCGGGTGGTTTCCAGGTGTGGCCGTTGAACAGGTCGCGGAGGGCGTCGAGTTTGGTGATGCCTGAGGCGTGTCTGACTCTTTGAGCCAAGCCGGGGCTGAAATACCCAGCCAGCAGCGGCTGGTGGTCACTGGTACTCCTCGGGTTGGTTTCGACGGTAGTCGATTCGTGCCAGCCGTGCCGCGGC
>JBKQMG010000193.1:0-35803 GCA_052146815.1 Streptosporangiaceae bacterium
GCCCGCGATCATCGCGGGCCGCTCCCGCGGCGTTGAGCGCCGACAGGTGGCCAGCCCGCGGGCGGGCCCGGCATACGCGCGCCGGCGCGGTCGCCCGCGCCCGTGCGCCCCCCTCCTGCCAGGCCCGCCCAGAAGCTCTGCTGATCGTCAGCATTACTGCACAGTGTAGTCGGTCAATCACAAAGCGGCGTAATCGCGGGCGATGACCCTGATCACGCTCCGGTCAGGGCGACCGGGGACGGCCGGAGCCGTTCGTGCCTCGGCCCCCGGCGCGAGCAGGGCTCTTAGAGGGGCGAAAAGGTCCTGTATTATCCGCGCCAATATGCCCCTGCCGCTGGCGCGAATGTGCCGGCGCATGCGCCAATGACCGCGCCACGCGAAATTACCTGACCGCGGCGCCAGCTGCAGGCGCAGCCAGATCGGTAGGATCTGCTGCTGGGGGACTGGCAGGAATTCGGGGGCAGGCAATGGATCGTCGCCAGGCCATGGATCGTCGCGATATATTCCGGGCGTATTTCGCAATATGCGCAGCATCTGCGGCCCGGCGGGCGTGACGGCTCGCCATGGAGCCTTACACGAATTTCTTCCTGGGCAGCGTCACGGTGGCGGGCGCGCTCACCGGCCTGCTCTTCGTGGCGCTCTCGCTGGCCCCGCAGCGGCTGACGGGCGACAGCGCGTCGGTGGAGTACCAGTCGATCGCCGCCACGGCCTTCACCGGCCTGGTCGATTCGCTGTGGCTCTCGCTGGCGGCCCTGATCCCGGGCAACGGCCTGCGGGTGGCGAGCCTGATTCTCGGGCTGCTCGGCCTGACCAGCACAGCAGGACTCACTCTGCGGCTCCTGCGGGCCAGGTCGCGAGAGAGGCTCAGCGCCCGGTGGCCGCTGCTGCTGCCGCTGATCGTCGTGCTGTACGGGTTCCAGATGTCGACGTTCGTCACCGCGCCAAGCGGCCGGGCGGCCCAGTCCGCCGCGGCGACGTTCGTGCTCATTTTCTTCGGGGTGGGCATCGCCCGGTCCTGGGAGCTGCTCGGCCTGCGCGGCGGCGGCCTGCTGGACCTGCTGGTCATCGGCGCTGACCAGGCCCGCCGCCGCGGTTCTGCCCGCGAGGAGCATGACAGCTCCTCGGGCGCGGCGCGGGCCTGACGCGCAACACGCGGGGCGCCCCGGCCCTGAGGACCCCGGGCCTAAAGGACCTCAGGCCTGAGCGAGGGCCGCGCGCAGGCCCTCCACGTCAAGCGGGAGTGCCGGGCTGGAAGCGCCGGCCTTCGGCGAGCGGGCCGGCGTCGACCACGTCGAAGCCGAACAGCTCGATGAGATCCGCCACCCTGGTCTTGGCGACCGCGTCGTCGCCGGCGATGGCCAGCGCCCGCCGGCCGGCGCCGCCGGACGGCTGTCCCTGCGAGCCCAGGTCCTTGAAGTAAATGTTGTTGAAAGCCTTGACGACGTGCGCGCCCGGAACGTGCGCGGCGAGCAACTCGCTGCTGGTGGCGCTGCCGTCGTCCAGGCCGGCGATCTGGCCGTCGCGCTGCGGGTAATAGTTATTGGTATCGACGACAATCTTGCCCGTGAGTTCGCTGACCGGGACCTGGCGGTAGTTCTTCAGCGGGATCGTGACCACGACAATGTCCCCGGCCGTCGCGGCCTCCTGCGCGGTCCCGGCGGTAGCGTGCTCGCCGAGTGCGCTCACGAGCTCGGTAAGCGTCCCCGGCCCGCGGGAATACCGCATGCGGTCACCGGCCGCGGGCAGGGCGTAGCCTCACCGGCAGGCGCGAAGTCGACGGACGGAGTACCCATGAGCGAATCTGCGGCGCGGGCAGGCGGGCCCGTGGGGCAGGACCAGAGCGCGGGGCAGGACCGGGCGGCCGGAAGCCGTGCGGCGGCAGGCGCAGGCGACAGCGCCGGGACGCCGGCCGACGGGGGTCATGTCGCCCGAAAGCGCGCCGAGCGCATCCGCCGCGTCGAAGAGGCGGCCGCGCGCGCTTTCGCCGAGCGCGGTTACGAGGGAGCGAATTTCGAGGACATCGCGCGCAGTCTCGACCTGCGCGGCCCGAGCCTTTATCATTACTTCGCCTCGAAAGAAGAAATGTTCCTGCAGTGCGTGGAGCACTCCGCGGCCGAGGTGACCGCCCGCCTTGAGGCCATCGCCGCCGCCGGCGACCCTCCGGTGGTGCGGCTGCGGCGGATGTTCGCCGAGCAGGTGCTGATCGAGTTGCGCGACTATCCCGCATTCGTGCCGCTGTTCTTCAGGACCCACGTTCCCGTGCCGCGGATCGCGGCCCGGCTGGCGGAGCTGAAGCGGGCGCACGGCGACATCCTGCGGCGGGTCGCCGCGGAGTGCGCGCGGGCGAATGGCCTGAGCAGCGACGATGTGCGTATCCCGCTGCTGGCTGCGTTCGGGGCGCTGGCCTACGTGCAGGAGTGGTACCGGCCCGACGGGCCGATGAGCCCGGAGGAACTCGCCGACTCGGTCTCCCGGACGCTCATCGCCCCGTTCCTTTCTCAGGGCGGCCGCTCCGCGTAATTCTCAAGCCGGCGCGTTCGCTGCCGCCCGGCGCGGCCGCCCGGCGGTGAGCGGCGCGGTTACTGGGCCGCGGCCCCGGCTGTCTGCGCGGGCCTGCGCCGCATGAACGCCGCCCGGCGGGCGCGGCAGATCAGCTCGTCGCGCTGGTTGAAGCCGCTGTGCTCGAACGTCACGATGCCGGCCTCGGGATGCGACCGGGAGTCCCGGGCCGCGACCACCTCGGTCCTGACCCAGATGGTGTCGCCGGCGAATACCGGATTCGGGAAGTCCACGGACTCGAAGCCCAGATTGGCGATGGTCGTGCCGAGGGTGAGCTCGGGTACCGCGATCCCGACGATCAGGCCCAGCGTGAACAGGCTGTTCATCAGCGGCCTGCTGAACTCGTGCCTGGCGGCGAACTCGGCATCCAGGTGCATCGGCTGCGGGTTCATCGTCAGGCAGGTGAAGAGCACGTTGTCGGCCTCAGTGACCGTGCGGGTCACCGCATGCTCGACCACCAGGCCCGGCTCCAGTTCCTCGAACCAGCGGCCTGACAGATTCCGCGCCATCGCGCACCTCCGGCTTCCGCGGCCGCCGGGGGCGGTCGCTGCTGACTGTGCGGCCAGGTCCTGGCCGCGGGCTACTGTGCGGCCAGGCGAGGCCACGGTCACTGGGCAGCAGTTTCTCACGGGCGCGTTGGATCAAGTCCTCTGAAGGAATTCTAATGACCTCTTGAAAATTCTGCCCGGCGCGTGCATGCTAAAGCGAGGTACCGCTGTCGATGTCAGGGGATCGTGGTCATGGCCGATACCGCGCAGACGCCGCGTGATGGCATCGCTGACATTCCCCGGGCCCTTACCGACGAGCACCGCGCCTGGCGCAAGACCATCCGCGAGTTCGCGCTCGACGTGGTGGCCCCGGAGACGGCCAGCCGGAGCATTGAGGGACGATTCGATCCCGACCTCGTCCGCGCGGTCGCCAGGCCTTGGCGTGTTCGGGCTTCTGGTGCCCGAGCCGCTCGGTGCCGGCGCGGACCTCAGAACGCTCTGCATCGCGATCGAGGACCTGGCGGCCGTGGACTCCTCGCTCGCGGTGACCGTGCACGTGCAGGCCATCAGTGCGGCGCTGCTGGCCAGGCTGGCCGCGGGCCGCGCGGATCTCGACGATCTGATCAGGCAGGCCGCCGCGGGGGAGACCTTCGTCTCGTTCGGCCTGACCGAGCCCTCCGGCGGCTCCGATGCCGGGAACATTGCCACCGCCGCGCGCCGGGACGGCGACAGCTGGGTGATCAGCGGCGCTAAGCAGTTCATCACCAACAGCGGGACGCCGTTCTCCCGTTACGTCATCCTGTTCGCCCGCACGGGCGAGCAGGATGATTGCAGCCGGGCCGCCGGGCGGCTACCGGGAGGCGCTGTACTTCCTGACCTGGGCCGGGCTGCCGATCGCCGCGATGAGCGTCGGCGTGGCCCGCGGCAGCCT
This sequence comes from Streptosporangiaceae bacterium, assembly GCA_052146815.1. Taxonomy (GTDB): domain Bacteria; phylum Actinomycetota; class Actinomycetes; order Streptosporangiales; family Streptosporangiaceae; genus DATJZH01. Next base: position 3,979 of record JBKQMG010000193.1, read on the forward strand.
GGAGGACACCCTGCGGTTCGTTCGCGGCCGCGACTCGTTCGGCGAGCCGCTCGGCAGCCACCAGGGGGTCGCGTTCGGCGTGGCGGACATCGCGGCGATGGCCGCGACCGTGCGGGTGCTCACCTACGACGCGGCCTGGAAATACGATCACGGCCAGCCAATCCAGCAGGAGGCGGCCATCGCCAAGCTGGTGGCCTCGGAACTGGCCAACAAGGCGGCCTGCCGGGCGACTCAGCTGCAGGGCGGTTACGGATTCATCCAGGAGACCAGCGCGACCCGGCACTACCAGGACGCCCGGATCCTGACGATCGGCGAGGGCACGTCGGAGATCCAGGGATGCTGATCGCCCGCTGGCTCGGGCTTGAGGTCTGATCCGGTGCGGCTCCCGCCGCAGGGGCCGCCGCTGGACGGAATCCGCGTGGTCCTCCTGGCGGAGCAGTACCCGGGCCTTATGCCACGGCCCTGCTGGCCGACCTGGGTGCCGACGTCATCCAGGTGGAGCGGCCGGGCGGTGACCCGACCCGCGAGTTTCCCGGCTTCCACGAGGCTCTGGCGCGCGGCAAGCGGTCGGCGGTGCTCGACCTCAGCGACCCGCGCGGGCGCGCTGCGTTCCTCACCCTGGCGGCGGGGGCCGACGTGCTGCTGGAAGGCTACCGACCGGGCGCGATGAGCCGGCCGGGCCTCGGCCATGAGGTCCTGCGGGAGGCCAATTCCGCGCTCGTGCATGTCTGCGTATCGGGCTTCGGCCAGGACGGCCCCTACCGGGACCGGCTTTCGTACCAGGCCCTGGCCGGGACCCTCTACGGGCAGCTGGGCCAGGGCGGAGCTGCCCCGCCCGACGACGCTGGAACTGGGTGATCTCGCGGCCGGCCTGTTCGCCGCTCAGGCCATCCTGCTCGGGCTGGTCCGGCGCGGCCGGGACGGCGGCGGCAGCTACACCGACGTGTCGATGTTCGACGGTCTGGTCTCGCTGCTGAGCGCGCACCTGGTGCCGCTGCTGAACCGCAGCGGGCGCCCGGCTTCCCGCACGAGCCCGGCTACGGGGTGTTCCGGGCCGGCGACGGCGGCCTCCTGGCCCTGGGCGTCGCGCACGAGGATCATTTCTGGCGTGCCCTGTGCACGGCCGTCGGCCTCGACGAAGAAGCCGGGCTGCGCTCGCCGCAGCGACTGGCCGACCGCGAGCGCCTGTCCGCCCTGCTGGCCGACCGGCTCGCCGCCCGCCCGCGCGGCGAGTGGGCCTGCCTGCTGGCCGACGCCGGGGTGCCCTACGGCGAGGTGCATGACCTGCCGGATCTGGCGGCCGATCCGCACGTCGCGGCGCGCCGGCTGCTGACCCGGATCAGCGTGCCGGACGGGCCGGCCCGCAGCTTCGTCCGGCAGCCGCTGGTCATCGACGGCGCGTCTGGGGGCCGCGCGCGCGCTCGCCGGGTCTTGGCGAGCACACCGCCGAGGTCCTCGCCGAGGCGGGCGTGACCGGCGACGACATCGCCGTACTGCTCGAATCCGGAGTCGCGGGCGGCCGGCCTGTCCCGGACCGGACGTCGTCGTGCTAGGCGCCGCGGGCGGTGTCCCGTGACCGACGCCGGCCTGGGAAAGGCGATCGCCGCGGCGCGCGCGGGCGGCGTGGCTGACCGCTGGCCCACCAAGATGCGGGTGCGCGACCGGCTCGAGCGGCTGCTCGACCCGGCCAGCCTCACCGAGGACGGGCTCCTGGCCAATGCCCGCGGCGGCCCGGCTGCCGACGGCGTCATCACCGGGGTGGGCACCGTGGCCGGCCGGCCTGTCGCGGTGATCGCGCACGACTTCACCGTGAAAGCGGGCTCGCGGGGCCAGCTCACCTGCGAGAAGCAGATCCGCATCCTCGAGCGGGCCGACCGTGACCTGCTGCCGGTGTTCTACCTGGTCGACTCGGCCGGCGGCCGGCTCACCGACCAGATGGGATTCTTCCCCGGCCGCCGCGGCGCGGCGCGGATCTTCCACCTGCAGTGGCTGTCAGGCCGGGTGCCCCAGCTGTGCTGCCTCTTCGGTCCCTCTGCCGCGGGCGGGGCCTACATGCCGGCTTTCACCGACTGGGTGGGGATGGTCGAGGGCACGCGTCGATGTATCTCGCCTCGCCGCGCATCGCCGAGAAGGTCACCGGGGAGAAAGCCACCCTGGAGGAGATGGGCGGCGCCCGGATGCACGCCACCGTCTCCGGGTGCGCGGACGAGATCTTCGCCGATGACGCCGCGCTGCTCGGGGCAGCCCGGCGGCTCTTCAGCTACCTGCCTGCGTCCTGGCAGCAGCGCCCGGCGCCGGCGGCTTCGCTGGCGCCGCCGGATCTGAGCTGGGATGACGTCATTCCGGCCAACCCGCGCCGCCCTTATGACATCCGCGAGGTGATCACGCGGCTGGCGGACGCGGGCAGCTTCTTCGAGATCAAGCCGGCCTGGGCGCGCGAGATCGTCGTCGGGCTCGCCCGGCAGGCCGGCCGCGTGGTGGGCATCGTCGCCAATCAGCCGCTCGTGCGGGGCGGATCGATCTGGGTGGACTCCGCCGACAAGGCGGCCAGGTTCATCACCTTGTGCGATGCGTTCAACGTGCCGCTGGTCTTCCTGCAGGACGTGCCGGGCTTCATGATCGGGGTCGGTGTCGAGCGCCAGGGGATCATCCGCCATGGCGCCAAGATGATCGCCGCCATGTCCAGCGCCGAGGTTCCGAAGTTCACGGTGGTGCTGCGCAAGGCGTATGCGGCCGGCTACTACGCGATGTGCGCGCCCGGCTTCGAGCCGCGGGCCACGCTCGCGCTGCCCAGCGCGTCGATCGGCACCATGGCCGCGGAAGCTTCGGTGAACGCGGTGTACGCCAACGAGATCGCGCGGATCACCGACCTGGCCGAGCGGGAGAAGCTCGTCGCCGACCGCCAGGCCGACCAGGAAGCCGATGTCAACCTGCTGCGGATGGCCAGCGACCTCGTCGTCGATGCCGTGGTAGAGCCAGCGGCCCTGCGGGCCGAGCTGGCGGCCCGGCTGGCCGCCGCCGAGAACTGGAGCCGTGGCCCGCAGCGCCGCCACCATCAGGTGAGCCCGGTATGACCCGGCGCCGCGGCAGAACCAAGACCGCGGGAATCCGATGACCAGGTCCGGAACGACAGAGCCGCTTACCGCGGCCGGCCCCCAGGTGTGGAGCGAGCCGGGGCCCGAGGAGATCGTGCCTGGCGTGCACCGTATTCCGCTGCCGCTGCCGACCGACGGGCTGTGTGCGGTCAACGTGTACGCGATCGAGACCGGCGACGGCCTGGTGCTGATCGACTCAGGCTGGGCGGTCGCGGCGGCGCGCACGGAACTGCGCCGCGCGATCCGGGCGATCGGCTACGACTTCCCTGACGTGCGCCGGTTCCTGGTGACGCACGTGCACCGCGACCACTACACCCAGGCCGTCGAGCTGCGAGCCGAATTCGGCGCGCGGATCGCCCTCGGCGCCGGCGAGCGCGCCTCGCTCCGGGCGGCCGCCGACGTCAGCGTCTCGCCCATCGCCGCCCAGCTCCGCACCCTGCGGCGGGCCGGCGCCGAACAGCTGGCCTGGCAGATCGCCGGCCCGGGCAGCGGCGACTCGACCGACCGTCTGGCCGTGCTCGCGGCCCGGCTCGAGCTGCGGGTAGCGGCAGACCGGCCGGTCGTCGGCTACTACAGCCTGGCTGAGGCGAGCGCAGCTTAGTAGAGTCGGCGCCCGGGGAAGGAGTCGCGGCAATGGACGTTCCGAGCCTCATGCGGCAGGCGGCTGCCCTCTACAACGAACGGCCCGCCCTCATCACCGAGGACCGCACGCTCACCTTCGGCGAGGCCTGGGACCGCGGCGTCCGGCTCGCCAACGGGCTGCGCAGTCTCGGCGTCCAGCCCGGCGACCGGGTCGCGGGCCTGGAGGACAACAACCTCGGCGCCGCCGACCTGTTCATCGGCTGTGCGATCGCCGGCGCCGTGCGGGTACCGCTGTACGCGCGCAACGCCCGCCGCTCGCGCGGGCAGATGCTGGAGCAGACCAGTACCAGGGTGGTGCTCACCGACCTGGCCTACGCCGACACCGTGACCGGCCTGGAGAAGGAGATCGACAGCCTCGAGCATGTCGTCGTGCGCGACGGCGGGTACGAGGAATGGCTGGCGGCCCAGCCCGCGCAGGATCCGCTGGTGACCGTGGACGGCGACGACTGGTACATCATCCGGCACTCGGCCGGGACCACCGGGCGGCCCAAGGGCGTCGGGTATACCCAGCACGACTGGCTGGTCAACTGCCGGAACTGGTTCTACCGGCTGGCGCCGCTGCGGTGGAGCAGCGTCGTAGGCCAGGCCGGCCCGATCTCGCACGCCTCGGGCTACCTGTTCCTGCCGGCCTGGCTGCACGGCGCCACCAATCTGCTGTTCGGCGGATTCGAGCCGGGGAAAGTCCTGCGCATGATGCGCGAGCACCAGGTCACCCACATGTTCGCGGCCCCGTCGATGCTGCCGCCCTTGTGCGGCCACCCGCTGGCGACGGAGGCGGGCTGGCCCGCGCTGGAGACCATCCCGGTCGGCGGCGCGCCGGTCACCGATGCCACCGCGCTGCGGGCGCGCGAGGTTTTCGGCGACGTGCTGTACCAGGTGTTCGGCCAGACCGAGGCCGTGCCGCTGACGGTGATGACGCCGGAGGAATGGTTCGCCGAGCTGCCCGACGCGAACCCGCTGCGCGCGGCGGGCCGGGTGCTGCCCTTTGCCCTGATCGGGATCAGGGATGAGGAGGGCAACGCTCGTCCGGTCGGGGCGGAAGGCGAGATCTACGCCAGGGTGGAGTCGCAGATGCGCGGCTTCTGGAACGACGACCAGCTCACCCGCCGGCGGCTGATCGACGGATGGGTCCGTACCGAGGACATCGGGCGGCTCGATCATTACGGCTTCCTGTACGTGCTCGACCGGCCGATGACATGATCGTCTCCGGCGGCTTCAACATCTGGCCCGCTGAGCTGGAGACCGTCATCGCCGATCACCCGCAGGTGGCGGCAGTGGCGGTGTTCGGCATCCCGCACGACAAGTGGGGAGAAACGCCGATGGCCGTGTGCACCGTCGGCCCGGACGCGACCGTCACCGAAGAGGAGATCATCACCCTGGTGACCGAGCGCCTCGGGTCCTGCAAGAAGCCGTCCCGGGTCGGATTCACCACCGAGCCGCTGCCCAAGAGCGTGGTCGGCAAGCTGCAGCGCAGGGTACTCCGCGAGCCGTACTGGGCCGGGCATGACCGCCGCGTGGGTGGTGCGTGACGGACGCGGCCAGCCGGGCCCGGGCCCCGAGGAGCCTGCTGTTCATGCCCGGCTCGCGTCCCGACATGATCGCCAAGGCGGCCCGGTACGCGCCGGACGCCGCGGTCGTTGACCTCGAGGACGCCGTGCCCGCCAGCGGCAAGGCCGCCGCCCGGGCCACCGCCGTCGTCGCCGCCCGGGCCGCCGGCCAGGGTGCCGTGCTTTTCCTGCGGGTCAACGGCGCGCAGACGCAATGGTTCCGCGAGGACGTCGCGGCGGCGGCGGACGGGGCGTTCGCCGGGGTGGTCCTGCCGAAGCTGGAAGCGGCTGCGGAAGCCGGCCTGCTGGCGGAGCTGCTCGCGGCGGCCGGGCGCCGGGCAATGGTGCTCATCGGCGGCCTGGAAACCGCCCGCGGCATCGCCCGCTGCGAGGAGCTCGCCGTGCCGCCGCTGGACTGCGTGTACTTCGGCGCGGAGGACTACATCGCCGACCTCGGCGGCCGGCGCACCGAGGGCGGCCAGGAGGCGCTCTACGCGCGCAGCCGGGTCGTGCTGGCCGCCCGGCTGTCCGGGCTGCACCCGATCGACCAGGCCGTCGTCGAGCCGCGGGACACCGGGCGGTTCGAGGCTGATGCCCGCGCGGGGCGTGATCTCGGCTACCGGGGCAAGATCTGCATTCATCCCAGCCAGGCCGAGGCGGCGCACCGCGTGTTCAGCCCCTCGGCCGGGGAGGTCGCCCGGGCCAGGGCGATACTCAGCGCCATCGCGGCATCGGGCGCCTCGGGCGTCGGCGTGGTCGACGGCCAGATGGTCGACGCCGTGCACGCCAGAGCGGCCGCCGCCGTCCTGCAGGCGGCGGGCGAGTCGTGATGCTGACCGGGCTGATGGTCGATCCGGGCGGCGATCCGGCCGGCACCCCGGCCGAGGCGCGGACCGCGGAGCAGCTGGGATTCGATTTCGTCGCCTGCGGCGAGCACGTGTTCTTCCACGGGCCGGTGTCCAACGCGTTCATCGGGCTGTCCGCGGCCGCGGCCGTCACCGAGCGTATCCGGCTGGTCAGCGCGCTGACCGTGCTGCCGCTGTACCCGGCTGCGCTGGTGGCCAAGATGGCCGCGAGCCTGGACCGGCTGTCCGGCGGCCGGTTCACCCTCGGCGTCGGCGTCGGCGGCGAGTACCCGCCTGAGTTCGCCGCGTCCGGCGTCCAGGTCAGCCGGCGCGGGGTCAAGACCGACGAGTCCCTGACTGTGCTGCGCGGCCTGCTCGGCGGCCAGGCTCTCACGCTCGACGGTGACTTCGCCCAGTTCGGCGGCCTGACGCTGCAGCCGCCCCCGGTGCAGCAGCCGCTGCCGATCTGGGTCGGCGGCCGCAAGACGGCGGCCCAGCGCCGGGCGGGCCGGTTCGGCGACGCGTGGTTCCCGTACATGGTGACCCCGCAGATGCTCGCGCGCGGTCTGGACTGCGTCCGCGATTACGCCGCGCGAAGCGGCCGGCCCGACGGCGCGGTAACCGGCGCGGTCTTCCTGTGGGGATCGGTGAGCGGGCGGGCGGACGTCGCGCGGCGCCAGGCGGTCGACACGGTGAGCCAGGTCTACCAGCAGGACTTCGCCCCGCTCGCCGACAAGTACCTGCTCACCGGCGACCCGGCCGGGGTCACCGCCCGGCTGGACGCCTACGCGCAGGCGGGCGCGTCCGCCGTGCTCTTCGCCCCGGCGTGCCCGTCGCAGGACCGCGCCGAGGTGATCGCCCTGTTCGCCGAGGCCGTACTGCCGCAGCTGCGGAGCGGCCATTAGGGTCGTCGGGTGACATTGCCGCACGACGAGACAGTGCCGCCCGGCACGACAGTGCCCGCGATCGGGGCAGCACCCAAGATCGAGCTGCACGTCCACCTGGAAGGCGCGGTCAGCGCGCCGACCCTGCTGGAGATCGCGCGGCGCAACGACTCACCGCTGCCCGCCGCGACCGTGGCCGAGCTGGCCCGGCTGTATGAGTTCACCAGTTTCCGGCACTTCATCGACGTCTGGATCCTGACGACCAACGCGCTGCGCACGGCCGACGACTTCCGGCAGATCACCGTCGACTACGCCGCCCAGGCCGCCTCGCACGGCGCGGTCTACCTCGAGGCGATCTTCTCGCCCGCCGAGCGCATCGAGCGGGGCATCGCGGCCGCGGGGATCTTCACCGGGTACTGCGAGGGCGCGGCCGAGGCGCCGGAGCGCCACGGGGTGACGGTCCGGCTGACCCCCGACATCTGCCAGGGCGGCGGCGTCGGCGTCGCCGAGGACTGCGCGCGAGCGGCGGTCAGGTACGCCGGGCGCGGGGTCTCGGTCTCGGCATCGGCGGGATGGAGGGAGCGCCGCTCGCGCCGCACGTCCGGGCCTTCGAGATCGCGCGCGAGGGCGGCCTCGGGGTCGTGCCGCACGCAGGCGAGGCGGACCTCGGCACTTTGCTGGACGCGCTCGCCCTGCTTGAGCCCAGACCGGATCCGGCAGGGCATCCGCGCGGCCGACGACCCGGCTCTGCTGGCCGACCTCGGCCGCGAGCACGAGGTCGCCGCATCGCTGGGAGTCACCCCGCAGGCCGCCTACGCGGCCGGCCTAGCCGGCGCGCTCTGCGACGAGCAGACCCGGGCCCGGCTGGCGGCACCGGCCTAGCCCCGGCCGCGCCGGATGCGTCTGCTGGACTGGCCCGGACGCTGCCGGCCGTCAGCGCCGGCTGGCTGCCCGGTACGCGGCTCCGCCACCGCCGGTGCCTGCGGGTTCCTGGGCAAACAGGGCAATGCCGGCTCAGAGTGACCGCCAGGGCCGGTACGGCGGAGGGAGGGGCCGATGCCCGGGGGAACAGCGGCGGATGTTCTCGCGCGAGCCAGGGCGGCGGCGGCCTACGCCCGCCGCACCGGGTGCGGGATCGCCGAGGCCACCCAGCAAGCCGCGGGCGTGACCGGACGCCGCGGCGGCGAGGTGAGCCGCCGCGCGGTGCTCGGCGGCGCCGCGGCAGCGCTGATCGCCGGAACCGGGGCACGGCCGGCATCCCGGGCCGCGCCGCGCAGCAGCCTGCGCGTCGTCATCGTCGGCGCCGGCATCGCGGGTCTTGGCTGCGCGTTCAGGCTGTGGCGCGACCACGGCATCCGCAGCGAGATCTATGAGTTCAACCCACGCCGGATCGGCGGGCGCATCGTCACCCTGCACGGCTTCTTCGACGGCGGCCAGTACGCCGAGCAGCATGGCGAGTTCATCTCCAGCGAGCACACCCAGATGCGCCGGCTCGCGGCCCGCCTCGGCCTGACCCCGGATAACGTCAACCGTTACCCCGCGCACACCAGGGCGCTGGATTACCGGCTGAGGCTCGGCGGCAGGTTCTGGCCGCAGGCGGCGCTGAACCGGGACTGGCACGAATAGGCCTTCGAGCTCTTCTACGACGCGGCGAACCGGAAAGCTCCGTGGCCGACCCTGCATAACCACCACACCGGCTGGGCGCGGCGCTGGGACAGGATGCCTGCGTCCGAATGGATCGAGAAGAACATTCCCGGCGGCCTCGACGGCCACTGCGGCCGGCTCTGCGTCGCCATCCTGCTCGACGAGTACGGCGGGCCGGTTGATGATCAGTCAGCGCTCAATCTGATCTACCGGCTCGGCACCTATGACAGCGCGGCGAGCGGCGTGCAGCCCAAAGGCAGTCCGCAGCTGTCCGGCACCGACGAGAAGTGGCACATCCGCGGCGGAAACGACCAGGTCATCTCCGGCCTGAGCGGGCTGCTGCCGGACGGCGCCGTGCATCTCGGGAGCGCCTGGTGGCCATCAGGCGGAGCGGGATAGGGGGATACGCCTGTAGTTTCGCCCATGACTGCGGGGTCCGCGATGTCAGCGCCGACCATGTCGTGCTGGCGCTCCCGTTCACCCGGCTCCGGGAGGTTCACCTGGGCGGCATTGACCTGCCGCCCCTGCAGCGGCGGGCCATCCGCGAGGAGCCCCTCGGCTCTAACTCCAAGATCCAGCTGCAGTTCGCGCGCCGCGTCTGGAACGCCGATCACTGGACCGGCAATCTGTACACCGACGCCATCGCCCAGAGCGGCTGGGAGACGACGATCGACCAGCCGGGGGAGCAGGGGATCCTCGTGGCGCTCCCCGGCGGCGCCGCGGGCGCTGATATTGGCCCGCGGTACCGGATGACCTCTGCTGAGGACCCGCGCCGGCTGCCATGGCTGACGATTTCCTCCGCTGTTTCGAGACCGGTTTCCCCGGCGCGCGGGCCGCGTTTAACGGGAAAGCATATTATGCGTGGTCATCGGGTGACCCGTATATTGGCGGGGCCTATTCCTACCTGAAAGTCGGCCAGTACACCGGCTTCAACGGCGTGCAGGGTCGCCGGCACGGCAACCTGCACTTCGCCGGCGAGCACACGTCGGTGAATTTTCAGGGCCATATGGAAGGCGCGCTGCGCGGCGGTTACCGGTGTGCCGGCGAGATCACCGGCGGGCTGCATTAGCCCGGCCTATCTGCGGCGCCGCCGCGCCCGCGCCGCTGTCCTGCCGGGTGGCCGGCTCTGGCCGGACCGGCGGTCAGCCTGCTTAACTGGTGCGCATGCGGTAGCCGCGGCCCCCTGGCCAGGGTGGGTCTTGACTAGGCTCTTCGCGCTGATGTCAGCAGCCTGAGGGGGGACCGATGGCCGAGGGGCTTAACCCGATCGAGGCCGGGAAGAAACTGTACGAGCACGGCGAGGAGGCAGAGAGGCACGCCGAAGAGAAGGCAGCCGGCGAGCGGGCAAGCGACCGGCATTCCCGGATCGTGCAGATCTGCGAGGCGGTGCTGCTCGCCCTCGTCACCCTTACGGCCGCCTGGGCCGGCTATTCGGCAGCCCGGTGGGGGACAGCCTCACGGGTCGACATCGCCCAGTCATCGACGCTGCGCGCTCTGGCCACCCGAGACGACCTCACGGCCCTTTCGCTGCGCAATTTCGACGCGTCTACTTTCAACGCCTGGTTCATTGCCTTCACGCTGAACAGCCCGCAGAAGGAGGCGATCGCTGAGCGCCGTTTCCGGCCCCAGTTCCGGGTCGCCTTCAACGCGTGGCTGGCCACCGACCCGGCCCGCAATCCGCACGCCCCGCCTGGACCCACCTACATGCCGCAGTACAAGCTGCCGGTCCAGACTAGGGCTAACGCGCTCGACACTGCGGCGACCGCCAAGTTCCAGACGGGCAACCAGGCGGGCCTGACCGGGGACAACTTTGTCCGGATCACCGTGTTCCTCGCCGCGGTGCTCTTCCTCGTCGGCATCGGCAGCTCGTTCAAGCTGCCCGGCATCCGCTACGCGCTCATCGTCTTCGGCTCGGTGCTGCTGCTCCTGTCGGTCGTGCTCATCCTGCGGCAGCCGGGCCTGCCCAGCTGAGCAGCCGCCGAGAGGCGCCTGTCGTGGCAGGTGCCCGCGGCGGCAGCCTGGGCCCACCGGGCCCGCGGCGCCGAAGGGGCACCATCTGGCGCACGAGCACAGACGTAGCGCTAACCTGACCGGGCATCCCGGCAGGCAGCAATCAAGGAGCCCATGGTGAGCCAGCCCGACACCGACCGTCCGATCCGCTGGGGCATCGTCGCGACCGGGGGCATCGCGCATGCCTTCGCCCGTGACCTTGCCCTGCTGCCTGACGCGGAGCTCGCAGCGGTCGGGTCGCGTTCGAAGGCCAGCGCCGACGCGTTCGCCAGCGAGTTCGGGGCGGCGCGCGCCCATCCCAGCTACGCCGCCCTCGCCGCCGATCCCGAGGTGGACGCGGTCTACGTCGCCACGCCACACCCCGGCCATTACGAAGCGGCCATGCTGGCCATCGAGCAGGGCAAGGCGGTGCTGGTCGAAAAGCCGTTCACCATGAACGCGGCGGACGCACAGGAGCTGATCGAGACCGCCCGCGTGCGCGGCACGTTCCTCATGGAGGCCATGTGGACCCGGTTCCTGCCGCACATGGCCCGGGTCCGCGAGATCCTGGCCAGCGGCGTGCTGGGCGAGATCGTGCTGCTGACCGCCGACCACGGGCAGTGGTTCGCCGCGGACCCCGATTTCCGGCTGTTCAGTCCTCAGCTGGGCGGCGGCGCGCTGCTCGACCTTGGCATCTACCCGGTGTCTTTCGCCAGCCTGGTGCTCGGTACGCCCGGCAGGATCACCGCCGTCAGCGAGCCCGCTTTCACCGGTGTCGACGGGCAGACATCGATGATCCTCCAGTACGCCGGCCGCGCGCAGGCGCTGCTGACCACCACGCTCTGGGCGCGGACGGCCAACAGGGCGGTCATCAGCGGTACTGAAGCGCGTCTCGAGCTGGAGGAATGGTTCTACCAGCCGACTGCTTTCCGCGTCGTCGGCCGCGACGGCAGCGAGATCGAGCGCTATGACGAGCGCCACGAGGGGAAGGGGCTGCGCCACCAGGCGGCTGAGGTCGGCCGCTGCCTGCGTGCCGGGCTTACCGAGAGCCCGCTGCTGCCCCTCGACGAGACGCTGTCGGTCATGGAGGCCATGGATGAGATCCGCAGCCAGATCGGGCTCAGCTATACGGCACTAGATTCGCCGTACTAGCTCCCGGCCCGCCGCGAGTGACCGCGCCGGGAATAGTGCGCCTGGCGCGTTAATTCGGGACCGATCGCAGTACGCTGCGTCCATTCTTCGACACAATGAGCTATTCCGGTGAAAACTCATCTTCTGATGTGCTCGGCTGTGTCCTGGGGACGTGAAATCATCTCGGCACGTCCTCAGGGGGCTCCAGGATGGGAGAAGACGACCGCGTGCCGCCGCTCTCCCGGCGTGTGCCGGGTAATGCCGACTGGCCGAGCCCGCCGCCGCGGGCAGAGCCGCCCGAACTGCCGGAGCAGCTGCTCGCGCGCATGCGGGCTGCGGTCCAGGCCGCGCACGCTGAAGCCGCGCGGGCACAGGCCACGGAGGCCGAGGAAGCCCGCATCAGGGCCGCGCAGGCTGAGGCCGCGCGGGCTGAGGAAGCCCGATCGAGAGCGCGGGCTGGAGGCCGGTCCGTCAACGGGTCCGCCGCCGGCCCGCAGGCGCCGGCCAAGCGCTCGGCGCCGCCCTGGGAAAGTGCCCCGCCTGCCGCCGTCGGCCAGCCGCCGGGCGGCCAGCGGATCAAGCCGGGGCCGGCTCGCCAGCCCGGATCACCGCCGGAAGGCCAGAGCCAGCCGGCCCCAGGCCAGCCGGAAACGAGCCAGCAGGGACCAGGCCCGCGGGCAGACGGCCAGCCGGGCCGGCCGGCAATCCGGCGCCGGCGGCTCCGCATCGTGCTCGTCGTCGCCGCGGTGATCGCGGTGGCCGCCATCGTGGCCGGCTCAGTGGGAATTGCCGCTGCCGGGCGGAACCATGCGGCGAGGCGCGGCGGCGGGACGACCGCGCTGAGCAGCGAGGCGGCTCTCCGCGACCAGGCCGCAGCGTGGGTGTCCGCTCAGGTCAGCCGCGCAGCTGATGTCTCCTGTGATCCCGTGATGTGCCTGGCGCTGCAGGCGCACGGGATCCCGGCCGGGGACCTGAACGAGCTGCGGCCAGGCAGCGCCGACCCGCTCGGCTCGGACGTCATCGTCTCGACGGCGGCGGTCCGCAGCGAGTTCGGCGCCCGCATCAGCTCGGTGTACGCGCCGACCGTGCTCGCGAGCTTCGGCTCGGGGAGTGCGCGGATTGACGTCCGGGTGATCGCGGCCGGCGGCGCCCGTGCCTACACGACCGCGCTGAGCGCGGACCTCGCGGCCAGGAAAATGATCGGAGGCCAGCTGCTGCGCAACAGCCGGGTCACCGTTTCGGCTGCCGCGCGGCCGCAGCTCGCGGCGGGCGCGGTTGACTCACGGCTGCTGATCATTCTCGCGACCATGTCGAACCTGCACCCGGTCTCCATCGCCGGCTTCGGCGGCTCGGGTCCCGGCGCCAGCCCCGGTGTGCCGCTGCGCTTCGCTGACCTGGCCGCCGGTCCGGTGACCGCGCGGGCCGCCTATTTCCCGTTGGTGGCGGCCTTCCTGCGGGCCCAGAAACCGCCGTACCAGCCCGCCCTCATCCAGGCGGTGCGCCTTCCTGACGGCCAGCCGGCTCTGCGCGTGGATTTCGCGGCGCCGAGCCCGCTCGGGCTGCTTGCCTCGCGCGGCAGCGGTGGCTGACTCAGGCCGGGGCAGCTGATCAGGCCGGCGGCAGGCGGCCGCCGCTGACCAGGGCGGCCACCCCCGGCACATTCCCGCGCCTGACCAGCGTCGCCCTGGCTGATCGCTGTGCCGCTACGTACCGGTCGAGGAACGCGGTGGTGACCCGGGCGACCACCCGCTCCTGCCGGTCGTCGCCTTCGTAGGGGGTGAGGTGGCCGGCTCCGAAGACATCGAGGTAGTAGCGGATCCCGGCGGTGTCGGCCTGATAGAGCTGCATGCTCGCCCACGGCGGATTGATGGGGTCAGCGCTGCCCTGGACGAAAAGCGCCGGCGGGCTGCCGGGGCCGAAGTACTTCCCGCCGAGCGGCGGCCACTCCGCGCCGGCCAGCACGACGGCGGCCACGACAGCGTGATCGGCGCAGCACGCATTAGCGGCCAGCGCGGCGACGGTGTCCCCGCCGTCGGAATGCCCGGCCACGGCGATCTCGCGCGAATCCACCAGGCCGGTCAAAGTTCCGCCCGGGTGCCTGCTCAGGGTGATCAGCCGCCGGATGACGAAGGCCATGTCGCCGGGCTGGTTCTGCAGGTCGTCCTCGTCGGCAGCAGCGCCGAGATGACAGTTGGTGCGCGGAAAGGTCACCGCGGCGACCACGTAGCCGGCACTGGTCCAGGCGTGCAGGAGGTGCGCGTACACGCCCGCGCACTGCAGGAAGCCGGGCGCGAACACCACCAGCGGGAAGGGGCCGGCCGCGGGCCTGGCGCTGGCCCGCGCTGCGCCGGGGGCCGCGGGATAGCGCACGAGGACCGGCAGGCGGCGGGGGCCGACCTGGCTGCCGTCCGGGCCGATCCTCGGCTGGTCCACCAGGATCAGCCGCAGCTGGCCGACGGCGTAGGTGCCGAGGGCGCCCACCTTCGGCTTCAGCTTCGGAGCGGGGCGCGAGGCGGCGGAACTGGGCGCGGTGGCAGCCGGGGCCGCTGATGGCGGCGCGGCCGCCGGGCTCTGGCCCGAGCCTGTTCCGGCGCATGCCGCGACGACCGCAGTGGCACCAGCCAGGCCGGCCGCGGCGAAGGCGCGCCTGGCTCGGGGCCACCGGCGCTGAGAAGCCGCCGGGTCCGCCGCTGCCCGGCGGGGCAGTCGGGAGCTCACGGCAGGAGAATACCTGCTTTCGAAGGATTATGCGGGCGGGTGCCTTAACCAAGTTTTAATCTAGCTCCGGCGCTTATTCTTAATGAAACTTTCATCTTTGCCGCTCCTGACGTAATCGTCATTATTCTTAACCACATCTGAACCCGCAGCGAGGAGTAAACCGGGTTTCCGCTGAATAAAATCAAGTGCATGACGAAAAGCAATGTGCAATTGCCGGATGGCGCGCTCGCCGCGGATTCGGGCGGCCACCGCCTGGCGCGTTTCGCGACCGATCACACGGTCCGGCGCCAGCGCCGCGTGTGGACCGGGCGGGTGGCGACCTGGGATCAGCACGGCTCGGCGGCCCTGCAGAAGGTCACGGCTGCGGTGATCGCCGCGGCCCGCGTCCGGCCCGGCGAGCAGGCAGTGGATCTCGGGTGCGGGAACGGGCAGCTGAGCCTGCCGCTGGCCGAGCAGGGCGCGAATGTCCTGGCGGTCGATGTCAGCCCGGGAATGGTGGCAGACCTTCTGACCGAGGCCAGGGGGCGCGGCCTGTCCGGCCTGGACGCGGTGGCGCTGCCCATCGAAAGGCTGACGCTGCCCGAGGCCAGCCTTGACCTGGTGGTGTCGAGCTACGCGCTGCATCACCTGCGCGATGGCGACAAGGCGAAGGCAATGGACGCGGCCTTTCGCTGGCTGCGCCCTGGCGGCAGGCTCGTGCTGGCGGACATGATGTTCGGCCGTGGCACCTCGAGCCGCGACCGCGAGATCATTGCGTCCAAGGTGCGCGTGCTGGCACGGAAAGGGCCGGGCGGCTGGTGGCGGATTGTCAAGAATGCCGTGCGCTATCAGCTTCGGCTGCAGGAGCGGCCCGTCTCGATGGACGCCTGGAGCTCGATGATGCGCAAGAGCGGGTTCATCGTCATCACCACCGACACTCCTGCGGCCGAGGCAGGACTGGTTATCGCCCGCAAGCCGGGCGCTCCCGTCAGCCCACGGCATGCCGGTGCCAGCAGGGACGGGCGCTAAGAGCTGACCAGGATTACCTCGAGCGTGCGGGGCCCGTGCACCCCCTCGACCCGTTTCAGCTCGATGTCGCTTGTGGCCGAGGGCCCGCTGATCCAGGTCAGCGGCCGGTCTGCGTGCCCGGCCAGCCGGGCGATGGCCTCAGGAACGAGTTCGACGACCTGCTCGCCGTGCACGA
The DNA here is from genome assembly GCA_052146815.1 of Streptosporangiaceae bacterium. Taxonomy (GTDB): domain Bacteria; phylum Actinomycetota; class Actinomycetes; order Streptosporangiales; family Streptosporangiaceae; genus DATJZH01. The sequence goes on from JBKQMG010000193.1 coordinate 19,657, forward strand.
TGCACAGGTGATAGTCGGGCACCAGGCTGATGGCCCGCCGTCCCTGATCGGGGGAGCCGTCGAGGATGACGGTGCCCGTCTCGGCGATGGCCACGGCAGCACCGGTGACCACGCCGTCCATAGCATCAAGATCATGCGCGGACAGGCCTTCGTCCGGCACGATCTCGATGCCGTCCGGCAGGATGGCCTGGTCAAGTCCGGGCGGCACCACGATCCGCCGCGCCGCGCGCTCGGCCAGCGCCGCGCCGACCACGTCGCCGAGCTCGGCGGCCCGGGCGCGGCGGACCAGGGCCCGGTAGTCCGCGAGGCGCTCGGCCAGCAGGTCGATCAGCGGTCCTCGTTCCAGAAGCCCGTGCGTCCGCAGCGAGGCCGCGGCCGTACCAGCGCCCGCGCGACGGCCAGGCTCGCCGTCATCGGCCAGGGCGGCCCGGATCCGGCGCAGGACCTCGTCCCGGCTGCTCATGACGGTCCCTGCTGCTGGCCTGACGGTGCCCTGTGCTCGTCGCGCCACCACTCCCGGAAGGTCTGAGCGGGCGGGACAGGCGCGTCACGCGCCCCGGTCCAGGCGGAAAGCGGCGGCGGCAGCTGGCCGATCCGGCCGCGGCGGCCCAGCGGGCGCCCGAGCCGGCTGCTGCGCTGGGCTGCCGCATACCGGCGTGAATCCGCCATGACCCAGGAGGCCGCCGCCATCGCGACGGCCTCGCCGCGCGGCAGCCTGTGGTCCTTGCGCGCTTCCTCGACGTGCCGGGCCCGCAGGTGCACGAGCACCGACGGAATGTCGATCTTCACCGGGCATACGTCGTAGCAGGCGCCGCACAGCGACGACGCATACGGCAGGGTCGCGTTCTCCTCCACGCCGGTGAGCTGCGGCGACAGCACGGCGCCGATGGGCCCTGGATATACCGAGCCGTAGGCGTGGCCGCCGACCCGCTCGTAGACCGGGCACACGTTGAGGCAGGCCGAGCAGCGGATGCAGTGCAGTGCCTGGCGTCCGGTCTCGTCGGCGAGCGCGGCGGTGCGCCCGTTGTCGAGCAGTACCAGGTGGAACTGCTGCGGCCCGTCGCCCGGCGTGACCCCGGTCCACATCGAGGTATAGGGGTTCATCCGCTCCCCGGTGGACGACCGCGGCAGCAGCTGCAGGAAGACGCCCAGGTCCTGCCAGGTAGGAAGGACCTTCTCGATGCCCATGACCGTGATCAGCGTGTCCGGCAGGGTGAGGCACATCCGGCCGTTGCCCTCCGACTCCACCACGCACAGCGTGCCGGTTTCCGCGATAGCGAAGTTGGCGCCGCTGACGCCGACCCTGGCCGCCAGGAACCGCCGCCGCAGGTAAACCCGGGCCGCCTCGGCCAGCGCGGCCGGCTCGTCGGTCAGCGCCGGGTCCACGCCGGGCATCTCCCGCAGGAAGATCTCCCTGATCTCGGCACGGTTGCGGTGGATCGCCGGCACGAGGATGTGCGACGGGCGGTCATGGCCCAGCTGGACGATGAGCTCGGCGAGATCAGTTTCGTGCGCGGTGATGCCCGAAGCCGCGAGCGCCTCGTTGAGGCCGATCTCGTCGGTCACCATCGACTTGACCTTGACCACCTCGCGAGCCCCGGCCGCAGCAGCCAGGCCAGTCACGATCTCGTTGGCCTCGGTCGCGTCCGCGGCCCAGTGCACGGTGCCGCCGCGCGCCTGCACCTGCGTCTCGAGCTGCTCGAGGTAACGGTCCAGCTGCGCCATCGCGCCGGTCTTCACGGCTTGCCCGGCGCTGCGCAGGTCCTCCCAGTCCGGCAGCTCGGCCACGACTGCGGCGCGCTTGTCGCGGATGGTCGTCGTCGCCATCGCCAGATTGCGGCGCAGCTGGGTATCGGCGAGGGCGCGGCGGGCTGCCACCGGAAACGGCTCGGACCCGCGCAGGTGGCCGACGCCTTTCGGGGCGGTGGGCATGCCCAGGTAGGTGCTCATGCGGCCGTCCTGGTAGACGCCAGGATCTCGGCCAGATGCACGGTTCGCACGCCCGTCCGCAGCCGCGACAGGCCGCCGCCGATGTGCATGAGGCAGGAGCTGTCACTGGCCGCGCAGACCTCGGCGCGCGTGTCGAGGACGTGGCGCATCTTGTCGGCCAGCATCGCGGTGGAGGTATCAGCGTTCTTCAGCGCGAAGGTGCCGCCGAATCCGCAGCAGCTGTCGGCATCCGGCAGTTCCACCAGGTCGATTCCCCCGACGTGGCGCAGCAGGCGCAGCGGCCGGTCGCCCACCCGCAGCATCCGCAGCGAGTGGCAGGTCGGGTGGTAGGTGACGCGGTGCGGATAGTAGGCGCCGACGTCCTGCACCCCGAGCACGTCCACCAGCAGCTGGGACAGCTCGAAGGTCCGGGCCCCGGCCTCCTCGGCGCGCCGGGCCAGCCGCTCGTCGCCGTAGTTGCGGGCGATCATCGCGTGCTGGTGGCGCACTGAGCCGACGCACGACCCCGACGGCGCCACGATGACGTCGTAGCGCTCGAAAGCCTGCACGTACCGGCGGACCAGCGGCAGCGCCTCCTTCTGGTAGCCGGTGTTGATGTGCATCTGGCCGCAGCAGGTCTGAGCCTGCGGGAACTCGACCTGGTGGCCGAGGCGCTCCAGCAGCGTCACGGTGGCCTTGCCCACGCCGGGATAGAGGGTGTCGGCCAGGCACGTCACGAACAGCGCGATCCGCATGCGCGTCATTCTCTCGTCAAATAGGCGGCTCTGGCCAGGCCGGGCAGGGGGTGCGCCCGTTCGCCGGCCCCTTGCGCAGGCCATGGCCACGGCGCGCGTCCGCTGTCCCTGCCGTGCGCGTCGCCGCTGCGGCGGCTGCGGGCAGGACCGGATTCCCGCATGCCCGGCGTATACAGCCGGAACACGGCGGGCGGGAGCACGTTAGGAACGCGCCGGGCTGGGCAGGTCTGGCCCATGGCTGTAGTCAGAGGTGTTGCGCGTCCGATGCTGGCGTCGATCTTCGTTGTCCAGGGCTATCAGACCCTCCGTCATCCTGAGCACGTCGCCCCGAGGGCGGAGCCGGTTGTGCGGCGGATCAAGGAGCGCGTCCCCCAGCTGCCAGACCAGACCGAGCAGTCGGTGCGCATCAACGGCGCGGTCCAGGTGGTCGCCGGATCGCTGCTGGCCCTCGGGCGACTGCCGCGGCTGTCTGCTTTCGCGCTGGCGGCGACGCTCGTCCCGACCACCTTCGCCGGGCACCGGTTCTGGGAGGCCGAGGACAAGCAGGAGAAGATGCAGCAGCGCATCCATTTCCTGAAGAACGTCTCGATGCTTGGCGGCCTGCTGATCGCCGGCGCCGACACCGCGGGCAATCCCTCGCTCGCCTGGCGCGGCCGCCACGCGGCCAAGGCCGCGCAGCGTGACGTTGCTATCGCGAAGCGGGCCGCCAGGGCATCCGGCAAGGCAGGCCGCCTCAGCAGCCATCTTCCCGCTAAGTAGCCGCCACCTGAGGGGTCGGTCTGCCGGGCGAACAGCGCATCAAGTGCGAGCCCGCTGCCGATCTGCGCCGCGACGGCGGCCCCGGCCGACGTGCCGACGACCAGGTCGACTCCCGTCACGTCCTGGCCGGCCTCGGCCAGGCCGGCCAGTAGACCGGTGATCCAGGCGATTCCCGCGACGCCGCCGCCGCCCAGTACAAGCGCCTGTGCTGCTGGCATCTGCGCCCCTTTCCCGGCTTTGACGTCAGGAAGATCCTAAGGTCCGTTATGTAGCTGCCGTCGAGCTGGCACCCTGTCGAACTTGGGCGCTGTCGCCCTCGCCCGGCGTCGCACCAGCCCGGCGCCGGCGCTTTCCCGGCGAGACTCCGGCGGCCGACTGAGCCGCTGCGCAGTCGGCAAGTGCCGTGGACGTCTCGCCATTCCCCGCCGCCGGGCGCAGGTCAGCTCAGCCGGTACGCCCCGGACAGGATGTCGGCGAGGTCGTAGCTCACGACCTCCTCAAGCTGGTCAAAGCCGCAGGATCGCGGGCCGCGATCGGGACGCCAGCGGACGAACTGGGCAGTGTGCCGGAAGCGGGTGCCCTCCATGTGCTCGTAGCGGACCTCGGCGACCCGCTCCGGCCGGAGCGGGACGAACGACAGGTCCTTGCCGCTGTTCCACCGGCTGCCCTCCGCCTCGCGCGGTCCCCGTACGCCGGGCTCCTGGCGGGCCCAGTTCCACGGGTGATCGTCGAAGGTCGTCACCAGCGGCTGCAGCTCGGCGAAAAGCTCGCGCCGCCGCGCCATCGGGAAGGCGCCGACGACGCCCACGCTGGCCAGGTTGCCGTCGAAGTTATAGAGGCCGAGCAGCAGGGAGCCGATGGCGTCGGGGCCGCTCTTGTGCGGCCGGTAGCCGGCCACTACGCAGTCGGCGGTCCGCTCGTGCTTGATCTTGAACATGACCCGCTTGTCCTGCTGGTAGGTACCCTCCAGCGGCTTGGCGACGATCCCGTCCAGGCCGGCGCCCTCGAACTGGCTGAACCAGCGCTCGGCCAGCTCGTGCTCCCTGGTGGCCGGGGTCAGGTAGACCGGCGGCCCGGCCGGCGCCAGCGCCTCCTCCAGGGCAGTGCGCCGCTGCTCGAACGGCCTGCCGGTGAAGTCGGCGTCGCCGAGCGCGAGCAGATCGAACGCGATGAACGACGCAGGGGTCTGCTCGGCCAGCAGCCGGACCCGGCTGGCCGCCGGGTGCACTCGCTGGAGCAGTGCATCAAAGTTCAGCCGCTGCCCGTCGGCGCCGGGAATGACGATCTCGCCGTCGATGACGCACCGCTCGGGAAGCTGGGCCGCGAACGCGGTGACCAGCTCGGGGAAGTACCTCGTCATCGGCCGCTCATTACGGCTGCCAATCTCGATCTCGTCGCCATCGCGGAACACCACGGAGCGGAAGCCGTCCCATTTGGGCTCGTAGCTCAGGGTCCCGCGGGGGATGTCCTTGACCGCCTTGGCCAGCATGGGGGCCACAGGCGGCATCACCGGAAGCTGCATGGCCCCATCATTGCCCACGGCCCGCGCGCCGGGGCCGGAGCCGGGCTTACCCGGCGCCCCGGCCGTGCGCGGCGAGGCCAGATGGCCGATGATGGGAGGCGGTGCAGCGCGGCCTCCGCTGGCTGCGCCGCCGGACGATCGACAGACCGATAGGCGGTTCGAGGGTGCCACGCTGGTTCACCCGGTTCCGGCCCTGGCTTGCCCTGGCCGGGGCTGTGCTCATCCTGGGGGTGCTGCTGCCGCCTGTCGGCACCTACGCACGACAGTATGAGCTGGCCGAGTCACTGCAGTTCGTGATCTTCGCGACAGCCGGGCCCGCCCTGCTGGTGCTGGGCGCGCCATGGCGCATTCTCCGCTTGTCGCGCCCCGTGGGCACCGGCCCGGCGGGTCAGCCCGCCCCGGCCGACCGGATGGCACGGTCGCGGTCGCGCCGGCCCGCACTCGCCCGCGCCTGCGCCGCGCTGGTGATCTTCATCGCGGCCGTGACCGGCTGGCGGCTTCCGGTGACGGTGACCGCGCTGACCCGCTCCCCGTTCCTGGCAGTGGCGGAGATGGTCACGCTGGTCGCTGCGGGATCGGCAGTATGGCTGGAGCTCGTGGAGTCGCCGCCGTTGCTGCCGCGGCTGCTGCGACCGCAGCGCGCCGCGGTCGCGGCGGTGTCGATGTGGAGCATCTGGGTGCTCGCCTACCTGATGGGCCTGTCGCATGTCGCGTGGTCGGCGGCGCTGCGGCACGCGCCGGGGCACGGCCTGAGCACGGCCGCCGATCAGCAGATCGCCACTGCCATCATGTGGGCCGTCCCTGCTCTCTGCTTCGTGCCCGTCATCTACTGCGTCCTCATCACCTGGCTGCGCGACAGTGAGGATCCGGACGAGGAACTGCGCCGGGCGGCTGGCGATCAGGCCAGGACGGGGGCACGGTCGTGGCCGCGCCCGCCGCGCGGCTGGAACACGCCGTCGGCCTGAACCTCTGGCGCTCACGGGTGCCACTGATGGCGATCTGAGCGTTTTGAGAAGTTACGGCGGCAGCCTCTAAGACATGGCGCGGCGAGCCTGAGCGGCGCGCAGTCAACGGAGGTGACATTACGTGAGCTGGGTCTGGCTGAATTTTCCCCTGGGAGCAGTTTTCTTTCTCGCCATGACCGGGATCCCGCTGTGGCTGGTCTTCAAGCGGCCCGACAACGGCCCGAGCTTCGATGCCGTCCCGGCGGCCGCGACCTACGACAGCCTGCGTGGCCGGCGGCAGCGGCTTCGGACCGGGCACGCCCAGCATGATCGCCGCCCGGACCGCGGCGCCCCACGCAGCGGCCGGGCGTCGGCCAGGCCCCTGTACCTGGCCGTCCGCCAGACCGCCCGCAGTCCTTCGGCCACGTCACCATCGACATCGACCTCGGCGGTGACATACGCCTGGGCCAGACCGAGCTCGCCCGGGTGCCACATCATCCTGCGCAGGGCCTGCCGGCTGCGCAGGATCACCACGGGCTTATCCGGCGGGCCGCCTTCGCTGCCGCCCGAGGCCCGCAGCCGCAGCGGCGGCTCGGTGCCGAAGACCTGCTTCATCACGTCCATGAACAGCCCGGCGGCACCCTCGCGCGGCCGGGTCGTCAGCGCCGAATCGCCGCTCACTGCCCGGTCCCGTTCTCGAGCTGCCCGGCTGGCGGGCGCTCCAGCAGGAACTGGGAGACCTGCAGGTAACCCGAGCGGAACCCGGCTTCGGAGTAGCTCAGGTACAGCAGCCACATCCGGAAGAAGATCTCGTCGAAACCCAGCTGACGCAGCGCCGATGCCCTGACGCAGAACCGCTCCCGCCAGATGGCCAGGGTCTGCGCGTAGTGGGCCCCGAAATCGAGCTGTCGGGTGATGCGCAGGCCGGTGCGCGCGAGGTTCTGCTCGATCGCCGTCACCGACGGGATGAGGCCGCCGGGGAAGATGTACTTCAGGATCCAGGTGTGGGTGCTGCGGGTGGCCATCATCCGGTGGTGCGGCATGGTGATGGCCTGCAGTCCGACGCGGCCGCCGGGAGCGAGCAGCCGGTCCAGCGCGGCGAAGTAGTCGGGCCAGTAGCGTTCCGCCACGGCCTCGATCATCTCGACCGACAAGATCGCGTCGTACTGCCCGGTGGCGCGGCGGTAGTCCATCAGCTCGACTGACGCCCGCGCCGACAGCCCGGCCGCCTCGATCCGCCGGGTCGCCAGGACCTGCTGCTCCGCCGAGACGGTGATGCTGAGGACCTGCGCCCCGCGCGCCGCGGCCCTGATCGCGAGCTCGCCCCAGCCCGAGCCGATTTCCAGGACGCGGGTGCCCGGCCCGACGCCGGCCAGGGCGAGCAGGCGATCGATTTTCCGGTGCTGGGCCTGCGCCAGCTGATCCGCCGCGTCGCCCGGGTCCGCGGCCGCGGGCAGCGGCGAGCCGCTGGCGTCAGCGTCGAACAGGGCCGCGGAATACGTCATCGTCTCGTCGAGGAACAGCGCGAACAGGTCATTGGACAGGTCGTAGTGGCGCTGGATGTTGCGCCGCGCGCCGTTCTCGTCGGCGTCCTCGTCGGCCGGGTGGTGGCGGACGTAGAAGTCCCGCAGCCACTGCAGGCTCGGCGGTACGAGCCGGTCCATCTGGGCGGCCATGATCGTCAGGAGGCCGGGCAGGTCGTCGCAGTCCCAGTCCCCGGCCATGTAGGACTCGCCGAAGCCGATCAGGCCGGCGGCTCCGACGCGGCGGTAGAAGTCACCCGGCCGGTGCAGCCGGAGTACGGGCGTGCCCGGCAGGCCCCCGCCGAACATGCGGCCGGTGGGCAGCAGCACCCGCAGCGGCAGCCGGGCGGCGATCCGCCCGAGCAGCTTGCGGGCGATGACGGCCCGCACGTAACCGCGGGGCCGGGCGGCGACGTCGGACCACCTGCCCGGGTCGGCCGGCGGGACACCGGTGAAAGCTGCCCCGGTCGCTGGCCTAGCGCTCTGCCCGCCGGGATTATGGCCCGGCCCGCTGGTTTCACCGCTGGCCGGGCGGCCGCGTTCGGGCTGAGCAGCGCGGAAGTCAGTTGCCTGGCTCATTCGACTCCTTCCTGAGACGGATGCCAGGGCCTGGGCGCGGGACGCAGGCCTCGGACGTAGAGCCTGATGCCCTGTGCATAGATCCGGGCGCTCACGGCCGCGGTCGACCAGGGATGGCGCATCGCCGCCCGCAGCAGCGCCGCCCCGGTCGCGGGCCGGCGTGCTCCCCTGATGCTGGCGACGAACGGGTGACCGTCCGGCCGGTCGAGCACGATGGTCAGCGAGAGCCGCTCGCCGGGCTCGGGCAGCGTCATCCGGTAGCTGCCCTCCACCGGGTAATAGGGCGAGACGTAGAACTCCTTGGCCGTCTGCGCCCGGCCGCGCTCGTCGGTGTGCAGGAGATAGCAGTGCCGCTGGTGATAGGTGTTATGCACCTCGGCCACCACGCAGGCCAGCGCTCCGCCGGCATCGTGGCACCAGTAGACGGTCAGCGGGTTGAAGACATACCCGAGCACCCGCGCCTGAGTGAGCATCATGATCTGGCCGCCGTGCAGATCGATGCCGCGGCGGGCGAGGAAGTCATCGACGTTCTGCCGGATGGTCGCGCCGGGATCGCCCAGGTGATCGCGGGACCGGAACCCGGTGAGCGGCCGCAGCAAGCAGGCCGGCTCCGGCAGGTGAGCCAGGTCCACGAACCACAGATAGCTTCCGTAGGTGAACGCGTTGCGCAGCGGCGACGTCCGGACGTGGGTGATCCGGCATTCATACAGCGCTGCCGCTGCGCAATCCGCCGCCGGAGCTGCGGAATCCGCTGGCGGCGCCGCCAAATCCGCTGTCGGCACTGCCGTCCGCTGGCCTGGCGTCACCATTGGCCTCCGAGAGACGCCGCGGCCGCGACCCCCGACCGGCACCCATCCTCGTGGAAGCCCCAGCCGTGGTAGGCCCCCGCGTAGGCGAGCACGCCGTCGTTCAGTTCCGGCAGCCGGCGCTGCGCGGCGACGGACTCAGGATCGTAAATGGGATGCTCGTACTCCATCCGGGCGACTATCTGGCCGGGATCGACGTGGCCCGCGCCATTGAGCGTCACGATGTAGCTCTCGCTGGCGTGCAGCCGCTGCAGCCGGTTCATGGAGTAGCTGATCTGCACCTGGCCGGCGCTGGCCGTGCACGAGGGCAGCGCGCAGTTCCAGGAGGCGCGGGCCCGCGGGCTGGCCGGCAGCGCGCGCGCGTCGGTGTGCAGCACGGTCGGGTTGGGCGTGTAGCGGAAGGCGCCGAGGACCGCGCGCTCGGCCGGGGTCGGCTCCTCGAGCATGGCCAGCGCCTGGCCGGGGTGGGCGGCAATGACCACGCCGTCGAAGAGCTCGCGCCCGGCGCCGTCCGCGCCGTCGGAAGTAACCTGCACTCCGTCGGCGCGCCGGCCGATGCCGCTGACTGCCGCGCCCGTCCTGACCGCGGTGAGCTGCTTCGCCACCCGGCCGACGTAGCTGCGCGACCCGCCCGTCACGGTGAGCCAGGGCGGCGAGCCGGTCACTGACAGCAGGCCATGCTGGTTCAGGAACGCGAACAGGTACCGGGCCGGGTAGCTCAGGGCGCTCTCCGGCGAGCAGGACCAGACGGCGGCCACGAACGGCAGGGCGAAATGCGCCCTGAAGTACTCCGAGTAGCCGCCAGCGGCCAGAAACTGCCCGAGAGTGAGCTCGTCCGGGCCCGATTCTGCGGCGGCCAGCAGCCCGCGCGCGGCCCGGTGAAAACGCAGGATCTCACCCAGCATCCGCACGTATCTGGCCCGGCCGCGGGGGATGCCCGTGAGGAGGCCGCCGAGGCCCCGCTGGCCCGCGTATTCGAGCCCGCAGCCCGCGCAGCTGACGGACATGCTCATCTCGGACGGCTGCGTACTGACCCCGAGCTCGCGAAACAGCCGGGTGAGCAGCGGGTACGTCCGCTTGTTATGCACGATGAAACCGGTGTCCACTGCGAGCTCGCGGCCGTCAGCGGGCGTGATCAGGTGCGTATCAGCGTGACCGCCGAGGCGCTCCTGCGCCTCAAGCAGGGTGACGTCGGCGGTCCGGGACAGGACATAAGCCGCGGTCAGGCCAGCTACTCCGCTGCCGACCACGGCGATCCGGCGGAGCGGCGGCCCGGCGCCGGGCGCGGAAGGCCCGCCGCCCCCTGATCCGCCTGCTGTCACCGAATGCCCCTTCCCCGGCGCCGGGGCAGCCCGAGGCCGCCCCCTTACCTGTCCCTGTCCTCAGCTGGCTGCGCTATGCGAGAGTTATTCGTGTCTACCCGGGTACCGGATTGGTGACCTGCGTCACACTGACGGATCGGTGGCATGAGGCCCGGCCCGCTGCGCCGCAGTTACCCAGTAATTTCATCTTCTGCGCAAATGTCAGCGTGCACTGGGCCCGCCTGGCTGCTACCTACCCTCGGCCTGCTGGCTCAGTCCGGGTCCTGCCGTGGTAGCGGCGGAAACTCGTGACCTGGCACTATCGGCGCCGCGGCGCCTGGCTGCGGGGCAGCCGGGCAAGCAGGAGGCCGGTTCGATGACAGGCGCCGGCGAGCAAGCGGTTCTGCCGCACGACGCCGAGCCTTCTGTCCTGCGGGTGGAGCAGCGGGCATTGAGTACGTGCCGCGCGACAGCCGCTGGGGCAGGCCCGGCACTGCGTGGCCATCGACGCGGTGGTCTGCGGGGCGGCGGCTTTCACTGGCCCGCCCTCATCGCCTAGGCCGTTGGCATGGTGGCGGCCGCGTTGTGGCTGAATGCCTATTCGCTTTGCGTCTCGGTCCTGTCAGCCAGATTCGACGAGTCGGATTTCAGCGTGTTCATGGGCCTGATCGTGGGCGGGCTGGTCTACTGGCTGCTGGCCCGGCGCGAGGTCCGCGCCGAGGGAGAGTCGACCCCGGTCCCGGCATGACCGGCGGCCCGGACCGGCGAGCACGGCAGGCGGTGCGATGCAGCTGAGCCTGGCGGAGTTCAACGCGGTGGCCGCCGATCGCGCCGCCGCGATCCTGCTGGACTGCTGTTCGTCCGCGGGCTGGGCGCAGGACCTGGCGGCCGGCCGGCCGTACGCCGCCGTCGGGGACGTCGTGGCGCGTTCCGACGCGGCTGTCCGCATTCTGAGCGACGCTGACCTGGCCGCGGCCCTGCGCGGTCACGCCCGGATCGGCGAGCGGGACCCCGCCGGGACGCCGCACGTGACGTCCCCTGGCAGCAGCCCGCAGGAGCCCGGCGGCGCGCGCTGGTCGCGCTCGGAGCAGGCGGGCGTCGACGGATCTGACCTCGCGCTGCTGCAGTCGCTCGCCGCGGCCAATGCGGAGTACGAGCGCCAGTTCGGGCATATCTATCTCGTGTGCGCCACCGGCCGGGCGGGCCCGCAGCTGCTTGCGCTGCTGCGCGAGCGGCTGACCCACGGCGCCGCGGCGGAGCAGGCCGTCGTCCGGGGCGAGCTGGCGAAGATCAACCAGATCAGGCTCCGCCGGCTCTTCGGGGAAGCGGGGTGAGTGCCGTCAGCGCCATCAGCACCCATGTACTGGACACCGCCGCGGGCCGGCCGGCGCAGGGGGTGGCGGTCCGGCTGGAACAGGTGTCGGCGGCCGGCCCGGCGGAGATCGGCCGGGCCCGCACCGACGCGGACGGACGCGCCAGCGACCTCGGCCCGGACACGCTCCGCCCCGGAATCTACCGGCTGGTCTTCGACACCGGCGAGTACTTCGCGGCCAGGCAGGCCGCCCAGCCGGGTACCGGCGGCTCGCTCTTCCCGGAGGTCATCGTCACCGTCCGGGTCGACGACCCGGCGCAGCACCTGCATGTTCCGCTGCTGCTCAGCCCATTTTCCTATTCGACCTACCGCGGGAGCTGACGTGGCGATCGTGCTCGGCCCGAATCAGTACGGCAAGGCGGAGACCAGAGTCGTGCGGATCTACCGGCATCCTGACCGGCACGAGATCCGCGACCTGAACGTGTCCACCTCGCTGCGCGGTGATTTCGCCGCGGCGCATATCAGCGGGGATCAGTCCGGCGTGCTGCCGACCGATTCGCAGAAAAACACCTGTTTCGCGTTCGCCAGGAGCAAGGGCGTCGGTGACATCGAGGACTACGCCCTGGAACTGGCCCGCCACTTTGTCACCGACATCGGCCCGGTCACTGCCGCCAGGGTGGACGTGGCGGAATACCTCTGGGAGCGGATCACCGTCGCGGGCGCCGGGCATCCGCACGCGTTCGCCCGCAAGGGCCAGGACGCGTCGACCACGGCGGTCACGGTGTCGGGGGACGCGCAGGCCCAGCAGGCCTGGGTGGTGTCCGGCGTGCGGGACCTTGTTCTGCTGAAATCCACTGGCTCGGAATTCGCCGGCTTCCTGAAAGATCCCTACACCACGCTGGCGGAGACCCGCGACCGGGTGCTGGCCACCGCGCTCGCCGCCCGGTGGCGGTACGCCAGTGCCGCCGCGCCGGCGGGCGGCTGGTCCGCCGCTCATGCGCAGATCCGGCAGATCCTGCTGGAGCGCTTCGCGCTGGTGCACAGCCTGGCGCTGCAGCAGACGCTCTGGGAGATGGGCCGCGCCGTGCTCGAGGCGCGGCCGGACGTCGCGGAGATCAGGCTGTCGGCCCCGAATAAGCATCACTTCCTCGCGGACCTGTCGCCGTTCGGGCTGGAGAATCCGGGCGAGGTTTTTCACGCCGCCGACCGGCCGTGCGGACTCATCCAGTGCGCCGTCCAGCGCGAGGGCGCCCCGGACGCCGGGCAGGCCTGGGCCTCGCCGGAGGCGTTCGGATGAGCCCGCCGGATCCCGGCCGGGCCGACGAATCCGTCCGGGTCCGCCCGGCCGCGGGCCTGCGGCCCTTCGTCGCGCATTACTCGGGTTACCGGCAGGCCGGCGCCGCGCCCGCCCGCCACCGCGGCCTGCCGTCGCCGTATCTCACCCTGATCTTCACCCTGAATGATCCGCTGGTCCTGGAATCGCATCCCGATCCCCGCCAGCCGCCGGGCAGCTACCTGGCGCTGATCGGCGGACTGCATACCAGCCCTGCCGTGGTCAGCCATCAGGGCCGCCAGTCGGGTATCCAGGTGGGCCTGCGCCCGCCCGGCGCCCGGTGCCTGCTCGGGGTGCCGGCCGGGGAGCTGGCCGGCCTCGATCTGGACGCGGCGGATCTGCTCGGCCCGGTGGAACGCGAGATCCGGGAGCGGATGCGGGCCGCCTCGCACTGGCCGGAGCGCTTCGGCGTGCTGGATCAGGTCCTGACCGGCCGCCTCGCGGCGGCGGACGGGTACGCGGGCGTCAGCGCCGAGGTCGGTTCGCCTGGCGCCGGCTGCTGGAAACCGGGGGCAGCGCGGTCATCTCCGAGCTGGCCGCGCAGGCCGGCTGGAGTGACCGGCACCTGCGCGCAGCCTTCCGGGCGCAGATCGGGCTGACGCCCAAGGCCGCCGCACGGGTGGTCCGGTTCGACCGGGCCCGCCGGCTTCTGCAGCAGCGCGCGCTGCGCCCGGCTCAGCCAGTGCTCGCGCGCCTCGCCGCCGACTGCGGCTATTACGACCAGGCCCACCTGGCCAGGGAGTTCCGGGCCCTGGCCGGCTGCCCGCCCCGGCAGTGGCTGGCCGAGCAGTTCCGAAACGTCCAAGCCGGGCCGGCGCCGGCTGCGGCATGCTCGGTGGCATGAGCGACAGGACACCACCCCCTCAGGTCTGGCCCACGCTGCGGGCCCGGGACGCACGAGCCCTGATCAGGTTTCTCGTCGACGCGTTCGGATTCCGGGAGGTCGCCGTCTACGGCGACGGCGATCGCGTCGACCATGCCGAGCTGGCGTGGCCGCCCGGCGGCGGGATCATGCTCAGCTCGGTCCGGGAAACGGACGCGCCCGGCCAGCCCGGCACCTTCGCCGCGTACGTCGTCACCGGCGACCCCGACGCGCTGCACGCGCGGGCGGTGGCCGCCGGCGCGAACATTACCGCGGGCCTGCACGAGACCGACTACGGCTCGCGCGACTTCGCCGCGGCTGACCCCGAAGGCAATCACTGGTCCTTCGGCACCTATCGCGGCGAGCCCGTCGCGGACTGACCGCCGGCCGCGGTGGCTGACCGCGGTACCCCGCGGTCAGCCACCGCGGATCAGCTGCTGCGCAGGACGGGCCGCATGGCATCCAGGGTGGCCGGATCGTCGATGGTGGACGGCACCGGCTCGTTGAGCCCGTCGGCGATCCCGCGCATGGTCTTGCGCAGGATCTTGCCCGAGCGGGTCTTGGGCAGGCCCGCGACGACATCCACCCGCCGCAGGGCCGCCACGGCGCCGATGTGCTCGCGGATCAGCGCGACCAGTTCGGCCTGCAGCACCTCGGGGTCGGTCTGGTTGCCCGCCTTCAGCACCACGAAGCCGCGCGGGATCTGGCCCTTGAGCGGGTCGTTGACGCCGATGACGGCGCACTCGGCGACCGCCGGGTGGCTCGCCAGGACCTCTTCCATCTCCCCGGTGGACAGCCGGTGCCCGGCAACGTTGATGACGTCGTCGGTGCGGCCCATGACGTAGAGGTATCCGTCTTCGTCGAGATACCCGCCGTCCCCGGTCAGGTAGGCGTCGGGATAACGCGACAGGTACGACTGGACGTACCGGTCGTCGTCGCCCCACAGCGTCGAGAGGCAGCCGGGCGGCAGCGGCAGCCGCAATACGATCTCCCCGGTGGTGCCGTGCGGTACGTCGGTCCCGGTCGTAGGCTCGACGATGTGCACGTCGTATCCCGGCACCGGCACGGTGGGAGAGCCGGGCTTGGTGGTCAGGGGCTCCAGCCCCATCATGTCAGCCGCGATCGCCCAGCCGGTCTCGGTCTGCCACCAGTGGTCGATCACCGGGACGCCAAGCAGTTCCTTCGCCCACCGGTAGGTCTCGGGATCCAGCCGCTCGCCCGCGAGGAACAGGTACTGGAAGCCGCTCAGGTCGTACTTGCGGGTGAACTCGCCCTCGGGGTCCTCCTTCTTGATCGCGCGGAACGCGGTCGGCGCGGTGAACAGCGCCTTGACTCCGTGCTCGGCGATGACCCGCCAGAACGCCCCGGCGTCGGGCGTGCCGATCGGCTTGCCCTCGTAGAGCACCGACGTGCAGCCGGCCAGCAGCGGGGCGTAGACGATATAGGAGTGCCCGACGACCCAGCCGATGTCAGAGGCCGCCCAGAACACCTCGCCGGGATTGATGTCGTAGATGTTCTTCATGCTCCAGTGCAGCGCGACGGCGTGCCCGCCGTTGTCGCGCACCACGCCCTTGGGCTTGCCGGTGGTGCCCGAGGTGTAAAGGATGTACAGCGGATCGGTGGCCTGCACCGGCACGCAGTCGGCCGGCTCGGCCGACGCGGCCGCCTGCCGCCAGTCGACATCCCGGCCCTCGGTCAGGGCCGCCGCGGCCTGGGGCCGCTGCAGCACGACGCAATGCCGCGGCTTGTGGCTGGACAGCTCGATCGCCCGGTCCAGGATCGGCTTGTACTCCACGACCCGGCTGCCCTCGATCCCGCACGAGGCCGACACCACCACGACGGGGGCGGCGTCGTCGATCCGCAGGGCCAGTTCTGGTGCGGCGAAGCCGCCGAACACCACCGAGTGGACCGCGCCGATCCGCGCGCACGCGAGCATGGCGACGAGGGCCTCAGGGATCATCGGCATGTAGATGATCACCCGGTCGCCCGCCCCCGCGCCGAGGCCGCGCAGCACACCTGCGAACTGCGCGACCTCGCCGAGGAGCTGCCGGTAGGTCACCGTCCGGCCGGTCCCGGTGACCGGGCTGTCGTAGATCACGGCCGCCTGGTCGCCCCGGCCGTCGCGAACGTGCCGGTCGACCGCGTTGAAGCAGGTGTTGAGTACGCCGTCGGCGAACCAGCGGTAGAACGGGGGATCGGATTTGTCCAGCATGACTGTCGGCTGGTGATACCAGTCGATCCCCTGGACGGCCGCGCCCCAGAACTTCTCCGGCTCGGTGAGGCTCTGCTGGAACGCTTCTGCATAACGGCCCATGGCTATATGTCCTCCTTAACCTATTCTTCCCCGAGGGACTCGCCCGGCACCTTGTTCAGGGGGAAGACCGGCAGGACCTCCCGGCCGTAGGTGGCCTCGCACAGCTCGGCGAGGCACAGGTAGAAGGCGTTTGCCGCCAGCACCAGGCCGATCACCCCGCCGGTCTTGATCAGCCCGGTGGACGCCCCGTAGTTGCCTGCGGCGAGCA
>JBKQMG010000194.1:0-98080 GCA_052146815.1 Streptosporangiaceae bacterium
CGGTGGCGGCCATCGGATCCGTCGTGGTTGTCCTGGCTGTCCGCGGACCCGGGCACGGTGCCCTGTTCCCGTGGTGGCTGATCCCGTTCGCCTTCCTCGTCCTGCGCCGGCTGGGCCGGAGCACGGCTCGGCGCAGATGACTGCGTACTGGCGGCCCTGGTGTCCCGGATAACAAAGTGCCGTTTTGGACATGGTGCCCTCACTGGCACTGCCCTTAGTGACACAGTGCCCTCAGTGACACAGTGCCTCAGTAACACAGTGCCCTGAGGGCACGGCGCAGTCGGGAGGTTGGCGCATGCGCGTGCTGGTGATCCGTCACCACGAGATCGACGATGCCGGGTTTATCGGGGCCGCATTCGCGGCCCGGGGTGCGCAGCTTGCCGTGCACCTGGTCCCTGACGGCGGGCCGCTGCCCGCGCTAGACGGCGTGGACCACGTCGTCATGCTGGGCGCCAAGTGGTCGGTCTACGACGAGGCCACCATCGGTGCCTGGATCGGTGACGAGCTGGCCTGGCTGCGGCGAGCTGACCGGGCCGGTGTCCCGGTGCTGGGAATCTGCTTCGGCGCGCAGGCCCTGTCGGCGGCGCTCGGCGGCCGGGTGGAGCCCGCGAGCCGCGCTGAGATCGGCTGGACGATGATCGAGTCGCTCGACCCGGATCTCATCGACGCCGGCCCGTGGCTGGAGTTCCACAATGACCAGTGCCTGCCACCGCCGGACGCGCGACTGCTGGCCCGCAACGACGTCGGCGTGCAGGCGTTCGCGCTCCGCGCCAACCTGGCCGTCCAGTTCCATCCCGAGGTCGACGGTGTGCAACTGCGGCGCTGGCTGGATGATGGCGGACGCGCCGAGGCCGAGCGGGCCGGCGATGACCCGGACAAGCTGCTCGCCCAGACCATCGCCGAGGAGCCGGCCGCGGCCGCCCGTGCCGACCGGCTGGTGGCCGCGGCGCTGCGGATCGCCGAGCGGGCGGGGCCGACCACCTCGTAGCCGCTTCGGGCTCCTAGCCGCTCGGAAGATGAGCCGCGGCCGGACGGCCGGGAGCCGGCGAGCGGCTGAAGCCTGCGGGCCGCTTCGTCCCGCAGCGGGCGCATCGTGTCCGCTGCGCGCCGAGCCGCCGGCAGCGCAGGCCGGCTGACCCGGCCCATGGTCGCCGCCGCCGGGCCGGTCAGCCTGACCGCGATGCGCAGCGACCCGGGCAGAGCACTCTCGGACTCCGGGCGCCGGCGCGGAAGCGCCAGCGCGCGCCGCAGCTCTGTCTCGGCCCGCAGCCGGAGATACGTCTCCGCCTGGCCGGTGGTCACGCCTCAGCGTCCCACTTCCGGCAGTGTCGCGCATCTGCGTTACCGCGGGTAGGCCGAGTGGGAGCACTCAGCGGCGCGGCGATCCTGCTCTGGCCTCTTCCATGCCGCGGTTGGCCAGCGCGTCAGCGCGCTCGTTGCCGGGATTGCCGGCGTGGCCCTTGACCCAGATCCACTGGACGTCGTGCCGCGCTGCTGCCGCATCCAGCCGCTGCCACAGGTCCGCATTCTTGACCGGCTGCCTGGCTGCGGTCCGCCAGCCGTTGCGTTTCCAGCCGTGCAGCCAGCCGGTAATGCCATTACGCACATAGCTGCTGTCGGTGTGCAGGCGCACGGCAGCTGGCCTGGTCAGGCTCTCCAGCGCCCTGATGGCAGCCATCAGCTCCATGCGGTTGTTGGTGGTCGCCAGCGACTCGCCGCCGCGCAGCTCCTTCGTGTGGCCGCCGCAGCGGAGCACCGCCCCCCACCCGCCGGGGCCCGGGTTGCCGCTGCACGCGCCGTCGGTATAGATGTCGACCATCTGCTTGGCCGCGCCGCCTGTCATGGCGGCAATGTACCGGGCCTGCGCGCTGCTGCGGCTGCGGGGCGCTACACCCGGGCGGGCAGGCCGGACTGGGCCCGGCGGATAACGCTGTCGGGGACCTCGAGATCCCTGATCTCGCCGGCGATGTAGTCGCGGTAGGCGGCGAGGTCGAGCAGGCCGTGCCCGCACAGGGCGGTCAGGATGACTTTCTCCTCGCCGGTCTCCTTGCAGCGCAGCGCCTCGGCAATGCACTCGGCTACCGCGTGCGTGGGCTCGGGCGCGGGCACGATCCCCTCGCTGCGGGCAAAACGCAGGCCCGCGGCGAAGCACTCCGACTGCGGCTTGGCCACCGCCTCGATCAGGCCCAGCTCGTAGATGTGCGACAGCAGCGGTGACATGCCGTGGTAGCGCAGGCCGCCGGCATGAATCGGGTCGGGGATGAACTCGTGCCCGAGCGTGTGCATCTTCAGCAGCGGCGTGAATCCGGCGGTGTCGCCGAAGTCGTAGGCGTAGACGCCGCGGGTGAACGACGGGCAGGCGGCGGGCTCCACCGCGCGGATGACCGGGCTCATCCGGCCGGCCAGCTTCTCCCGCAGGAACGGGAAGGCCAGGCCGCCGAAGTTCGACCCGCCGCCGGTGCAGCCGACGATGACGTCGGGAGTGTCACCGGCCTCGGCGAGCTGCTTGATCGCCTCCTCGCCGATGACCGTCTGGTGCAGCAGGACATGGTTGAGCACGCTGCCGAGCGCGTAGCGGGCTGCCGGGTCGCCCCCGGCGACCTCGACGGCCTCGGAGATGGCGATGCCCAGGCTGCCGGTGGAGTCCGGGTGCTCGGCGAGCACGCTGCGCCCGGCCGACGTGAGGTCCGACGGGCTCGGGTGGACCGTCGCGCCGTAGGTCTCCATCAGCATCTTGCGGTACGGCTTCTGGTCGTAGGAGGCGCGCACCATCCACACCTCAAGGTCAATGCCGAACAGGGCGGAGGCGAAAGCGAGGGCGCTGCCCCACTGGCCCGCTCCGGTCTCGGTGGTCAGCTTGGCGACGCCCTCCGCGGCGTTGTAATACGCCTGCGGCACGGCGGTGTTCGGCTTGTGCGATCCGGCCGGGCTGCCGCCCTCGTACTTGTAGTAGATCCGGGCGGGAGTACCGAGTTCCCGCTCGAGCCGGCGCGCGCGGTAGAGGGGAGTGGGCCGCCACAGCCGGTACACGTCGAGGACGTCCTCGGGAATCGGGATGTGCCGGTCCGCTGAGACCTCCTGCGCGATCAGCGCGGCCGGGAACAGCGGGGCCAGGTCGTCAGGCCCGACCGGCTGGCGGGTACCAGGGTGCAGCGGCGGAGGCGGCGGCGATGGCAGGTCAGCCACCACGTTGTACCAGTGCCGGGGCATATCCGATTCCTGCAGAACGTACTTGACCTGGCGGTCCATGGCGCCTCCCGGTATGGATGACGCAACGTTAGCGGAGCGCCCGCCCCGGAGGAAGCGGCCCGAGTCCGACTTCGTGATGATCACGGCACTATGCGGCATACAGGTTGCGGGGCCTGCTGCCGCATGCGAAGGTGGGGCGGTGAATCCGGGGTCCTCGGCGACACGAAGCGTGCACGCCGCCGTCGTCCTCAGCGTCACCGGGGCCGTCATCTTCATGGCGGGCCTGATGACGACACTCGTGGGCGAGGCCGTTCGCCTCACCTCCCACCACGCCGCGCCCGTCCTTTCCGCGACGCCGGCCTCGGTGGGGATAGGCACCGTCATCGCCGTGATCGGCCTGGCACTGGGGCTGACCGCTCTGCTGCTCGTGGCGTGCCTCACCGCGGCCGGCCGGTTCGCCGCGCGGCGCCCTCGGAGCGACCCGGATGCTCACCCGCGGCCCGACGGTGCGGCCCGGCGGGAAGAAGCCCGCGCCCGGCGTGAGGAAGCTCGCACCCGGCGGGACGAGGGGCAGGAAGAGTCGGCCGACGACTGGCTCAGGCCGCTTCGCCCGGGGCACAGCATGGCCGGGCATCCGGAGGGCGGGGCGGGCCAGGACAGACGGCAGCGGCCGGAGCCGGTCGCGGGTTACGCCGACGACGGCTGGCATCCGGACTTCCTGACCGGCCCGCAGGGCAGGCATGCGACCGGCCCGCTGCCCGTTTATACGACGGGTCCGCTGCCCGCCGTCCGGCCCGGGCCGGGCTCGGCGCCGCTGGCGCCCCTTCCGCCCGTGCCCGCGGACCTCGCCGCAGCCGCGCTGGCGCCGCAGGCTCCGGTGACGGTGGGCGGCCAGGAGCGCGACGAGCCAGGGCCGCCGGACTCGCCGAGGCTAGATCAGAGCGACAGCTGGGCTACGTCGGCCGCCGCCGGCGAAGCTGCGGCCGGCCATTTCGAGGAACTCGGCAGACGTCAGCGCGACCTGATGCGCGAGTACTTCGCCCAGTCGGGGGCCGGCCCGGAAACGCCGGACATCGCGCAGCCGGGCCTCGGGCAGGGGACGGAGCCCGCGGCCGTCCCCGGCGGCACTCACCCGAACGGCTCTTCCCTGCGGTAGTCGGTGATCTCGGCGCATTCGCGCGGAGCCGGGATCGCCGACGCGTGGCCCTGGAGCTGAGTCTCCCAGCTATCTGGCGTGTGGAATTGCACCTCGAACGGCAGGTTGTGGGCCGGATCCCGCCAGCGGCTCCTGATGCCCTGGCGATCGCCTCCGGCCCAGCCGTTATGACGCTCTTCCAGCTCGAACCCGTGCGTCTTCAGCCGCCGGTGCACCTGCCAGGTTCCGTCGGTGTACCGGTCGGTGTCGAATATGTAGGCGTACCTGATCGTGTCCGGGATCCGGTACGCCAGATCCTCCGCCGGGCGGCCGGGGTAGCGGGCTACCAGGCTGGCCAGCTGCCGGCGGAAGACATTGGCGTCCCGCAGCGCGTACCGCTCGGTGTCGGGGGCGAGCTGCCCGTGGTCCAGCTGCGCCTCGATCCGGCGCATCGCCGGGGTCAGGCCGCTGCGGCCGTAGCCGCCGAAGACATTCTGTCCCTCCGCGGCCCGGTACTGGGCGTGCACGCTGTCGGCGATGTGGCGCTCCTCGGGCGTCAGCCGGGCACCGCGCCATCTCCACGAGCCGTCTTCAGCGACCCGCGGCTCATCGGGGCCGTGCGGCGGCCCGGTCATGCGTCCCGCGTCAGTGCCGGTCGCGGCCGGGCTGCGGCCCGCCGGGCGGCCGGAAATAGCTGAAACAGCGATGCCGGGGCGGCCGTCCCCGCCCGGCGTCACGCTGTGACCGGGACTGTCCGGGGCAATCCCGTGCGCGGCGCGCGAGGCAGCCGCACGGATCCTGCTGTACTCGGCGAGCCCGTTATCTGCGGCACCGGCCGCGCGGTCAGGAAGTTCGTGCCCGGAGGAAGCTGGCGCGCGGTGCGGGAGCTCGCGGCCGCCACTGAGCTGAAGCTCGCCGGCTCGGTCGCCGCGGCCGGCGGCGGCGCGGTCCCCCAGTCCGGTGACGGAACTGGCGGCAGCGCGATCGCCCCCGTTGACGGAACTGGCGGCCGCGCGATCGCCCCCGTTGACGGAACTGGCGGCCGCGCGATCAGCGAGCCCGCTGCCGGAGGGAGCCGCGGCCGGGCCGGCCAGCTCGCCACTGAGCTCGCTCAGGCCCGCGGTTTCGCGGTGATCAGTCAAGCCATTGCTGAAGGCGGGCGGGTCAGCTGTGGCGGCCGGGTCGGCCGCCACAGCGGACTCACGGGCGGGGCTATCAGCGCGGGCCGGCCTGGCGGCGTCCTTGTCGTGGTCGTCGGACGTACGCGGCAGCTCGAGGTGCTTCAGACGCGGCGGCGGTGGCTTGCGCGAGCCGTCGTCGTGGTACGGCGAGGAAGGATGGCCGGGTGGCAGGCGCTCCAGCCGCAGCCACAGGTCGGCTGGAGACCCGCGGGCCGGGCGATCCAGCTGCCGTAGCCAGGCGGGCAGATCCGGGATGGCCGGGCCGGGAAACCTGGCCTCGGCAGGCGCCGGCGCGGGCACAGGAGCCGGGTGCTCCTGTGGTGGCGGCGGTCTTTCCGGTCGGGGCGGCGCGGGCGCGGCGTGTCCGGCGCTGGGCTCCGCGGGGGCGATGCGCTCTGCCCGCCCGGCCTGCGCGGCAGGTTCAGGACTGGCCGCGTCGACAGGCGGGCGCGCGAACAGGGACGCTTCCCAGGCAGCCAGGTCCGGGACCCTGGCGGCCGTGCCCGGCGCGTCGTCGTCGGCGCGATGCAAGCGGCGTGGCTGCTCTCGGCCGGGCGGTCCCGCAGCGCCGGGACCAGGGTCGGCCAGCTGTGGCGACTCGGTCGGCCGGACAGTATCGTGGCTGCTCCGCAGCTCGTCGAGTAAAGCGGAGCGGTCACTGGCCGACCGGGGCGCCAGATCCTGCGTCGGCTCAGGCCGCGACTGCGCGGCCGGCCCCGGCGGGGCGGCCGCGCCAGGCGGCCGGTCGCCGTTAGACTGCCGTTCCGGCCGGGGAATCGCGGTCAGGCGCGGCAGGTCCACAGTGCTTTCCCGAGGGTCCTCTTGCTGGTCCCATCGGTCCTGCGACCCTGGCATCGCGCTTCTCCCCGCACGTCGGCGACCCGCTCATCGTAACGGCGCCAGCAGCCGGCCGCCCGGAGTGCGGATTTCTGCTGCCAGCGCGGACACTGCGCACCCCTGGTTCGCGCCCCCAGTTCGCCCCGCCGGCCCACATGCGCATCGCCGCGTAGCGAGCGCGCCGCCGGGCCGTCTAGCTCGCGGCCGCCGGCCCAGCCGGGCCGGGGCTGCCCCCGGACACGCCCGCCGCGATCACGTCAACCACGCCGCGGGCGAAACGGTCATCGAGCCTGCGGTGGCCGTGCAGCAGCCGGTGATACGCCGTACCGAACAGCAGGTCCAGGACGACTTCCCGGTCGACGGCCGGGGAGATCTCGCCGCGCGCCACCGCCCGTTCCAGCATGATCTTGTGCTGCGCCCGGAGCGGCTCGACGACCCGGCAGCGCCAGGCCTCGGCCAGGGCCGGATCGCGCTGCGCCTCGGCGATCAGGCCGGCGAGCATGCCGCCCGCCGGAGTGCGGGTGACCGCGTGCAGCCAGGATCGCAGCGCGGCCAGCATGTCCCCGCGCAGGGTGCCGGTGTCGGGCAGCGGCTGCTGTTCCTGAAATTCCGCCAGGAAGGCATCGAGCGCAAGCGCGCCCCTGGACGGCCAGCGCCGGTAAATCGTCGTCTTGGCGACGCCGGCGCGCGCGGCGACATCCTCGATGGACATCCGGCCCAGCCCGCCGGCGGCCGGGGGAATAGCTGTACTCCGCATGCGTTCCAGTCTACGGTAATATAAAACGAGACGTTGCGTATCGAATCTCTACCGGAGGTCATCGTGAGCTCGATGGGCGCGCGGATCCGGCGAGGCGCCCACACGGCGGCAGCCCGCCGGGCGAGGGCGAAGGCCCGGCCCCCGGCGCCGCGGACAGCCGCTGCGCGCAGACATCACAGGGCCGCGGCGCAGCCGGCCCTCGTGCGCAGCGCTCAGGCACATCCTGGTGCGCGCGTCGCCGCTCGTCCGGCAAGCCCGGCCGGCAGCGCCCGGCGTGCCCGCCCTGCGGCGCCGGCCTTCGATCGCCCTGGCGCCGGCTCGCCGGCCGGTCACCACGGTCTCGGCCTGGCCCTAATCCTGACCGCGGCTTTCATGGTGGTCCTGGACTTCAGCATCGTGAACGTGGCCCTTCCCTCCATTCAGCGCGAACTCGGCTTCTCGGCCTCTGCCGTGCAATGGATCGTGACCGGCTACGCCATCGCCTTCGGCGGCCTGCTTATCCTCGGCGGCCGGGCTGCCGATCTCTTCGGCCGCCGGCGGCTGTTCGTCACGGGACTGCTGCTGTTCACCGCGGCCTCGCTGGCCGGCGGCCTCGCCCGGGACCCGGTTCTGCTAGTCGCCTCGCGGGTCGTGCAGGGAGCCGGCGCGGCGATTGTCGCGCCCGCGGCCTTGTCGCTCATCACCACCGGCTTCGCCGAGGGCCCGCAGCGTAACCGGGCCCTCGGCCTCTACGGCGCGACCGCGTCGGTCGGCTTCGTGGCCGGCCAGGTACTCGGCGGCGTCCTGGTGGAGTTCACCAGCTGGCGCGCGGTTTTCCTGGTTAACCTGCCCGTCGGCATCCTGGCCGTGCTGCTGGCCCCGCGGCTGCTGGCGGAATCGCGGCTCGGGCAGGCAGGCCGCAGGCTGGACGTCGGCGGCGCGGCGCTGATCACCGGTGCCGTCGCCCTGGCGGTCTACGCTGTCTCGCAGGCCGGCCTGCCGGGCCCACTCTCGCCGCTGGTCTACGTAACGGGGGTCCTGGCCGTCTGCCTGGGCGCGGGGTTCCTGGCCGTCGAGCGCCGCCACCCGGACCCGCTCGTGCGGCCAGATCTGATGCGGCTGCCCAACCTGCGCAAGGCCGGGACGGTGAACGTCCTGCTGGGCCTGTGGAACGCCGGCGAGATGATCGTGCTGTCGCTGTACTTCCAGCAGGTCCTGCACGACTCGCCGCTGGTCACCGGACTGGTCATCGCCCCGCAGGGCGTCATCGGGTTCACCGCCGGGCTATTCGGCGCCCGGCTGACCAGGCGGCTCGGCATCGGGCGGGTTCTCGTGCTGACCGGCGCCGTCGCCACCGCCGGATTCGCGGTGCTGACCAGGCTGCCAGCTCACGGGCATTACAGCCCGCTGTTCACCGCGCTGATGCTGGTCGGCTTCGGCACCGCGGGCACTGCGTTCGGGACCCTGGTCACCGCCAGCAACGGCATCGCCGACGACGATCAGGGCCTGGTCGGGGGAGTGGTGAATACGAGCCGGCAGGTCGGCGCCGCGATCGGGGCGGCGCTGCTGCCCGCGGTGGCCGAGGCGGTGAACCGGAGCGGTCAGATCGCGGGGCCCGCCGGGGACCGGGCCGCCATGCTGGCCGGCGCCATCGCGGCGGCGCTCGCGACAGTGATCGCGCTGCGGCCCGCGCGCCTCGCCCGGCTCCGCCTGCGGCCGGCTTAGTCACAGCCGCAGCGAGGCGTTCACCGGCGAGGCGTAGGCTCGGAACATCAGGGCCGTCGCGGCGCTGGCGGACCTGGCCCGCAGCGACCGGGGGACTCCGGCCGGCCGCTCGCCGGGGCCTGGACCTCGCCAGTACTGCGGTCCGCGTCGCGATCGCCGGCACCGGGAACCCAGCTCATGTCGGCGATGCCGTCGCCGCTGCGGACCTGCACCTGGACGGCCAGGTGCAGAGCCGGACCGACGACATCATGCGGTCAGCGGATCCCGTGGCGGAACCGCCGCCAGACAGCGTCTGAGACCAGAGAAAGCCTGCGGACCAAGAGGAGAATTCATGAGCTCCGGAGCCAGTAACCAGGAGAACCAGCGCGGTGCGAGGGCCACGGACGGCGCCGGGCGCCGCCCGCACGTCGCCGTGCTCGGCACCGGGACGATGGGCGCGGCCATGGCCCGCAACCTGGTCCGGGTCGGCCTGGCGACCAGCGTCTGGAACCGCACGCCCGAGCCGGCCGCCCGGCTCACGGAGATCGGCGCGGTCGCGCACGCCAGCCCGGAACTGGCCGTCCGCGCGGCCGACGTCGTGATCACTATGCTGCCGGACGGCGACGCAGTCAGGTCGATGGTCCTGGACGAGGGCGCACTCGATGCTTTCGCGCGGGGCGCAGTGTGGACCCAGATGGGCACCATCGGCATAAAGCCCACGCTCGAGCTGGCGGCTCAAGTCCGCCAGCGACGCCCGGATGTGCGTTTCGTCGATGCCCCCGTCTCCGGCACGCGCGGTCCGGCCGAGGCCGGCCAGCTGCAGATCCTCGCCTCCGGGCCGCAGGAGGCCCGCGAGATCCTGGCGCCGGTGTTCAGCGCGATCGGCAGCAAGACCCTCTGGCTGGGCGAAGCCGGCGCCGGCAGCCGCCTGAAGCTGGTGCTCAATACCTGGCTGGCCTTCCTCGTCGAGGGCATCGCCGAGTCCGCAGCGCTGGCCGATGCACTCGGCGTGGATCATGGCGCGCTGCTCGAGGCACTCGACGGCAGCCCGCTCGCCGCGCCCGCCGCCATCGCCAAGCTGAGGAAGATCGACGCGGCCGACGACTCGCCGGACTTCTCGCTGCGCTGGGCGCTGAAGGACATCGATCTGGCGGTCGGCGCGGCCGGCGCCGAGAGGGTCCCGGTGGCCACCGGGATCGGCCAGCGCTGGCGGCAGCTGGTGGAAGCGGGCCTGGGCGACCTCGACGTCAGTGCCGCGCGGCACCGGCTCGCCGAGGCGGGATCGCAGCGCTAGCCCGGCGGGCCGGCTCTCTCAGCGGGTGAAGATGTCCGCGCCGAACGCGCGCATCTGAGGCTGCCGTGCGTCCCCGAGCAGGGCGACGCCGAAGATCCGCTCCACGGTCGGCGTGGCCGCGGTTCCGTCCCGCCGCGGATCGATGCCCATGTCCTGGTCGTAGGACTTCCACGTCAGGTGCCTGGCGTTCAGCTGCGAGGCGATGTTGCGCACGTACGGCGGGTACTCGCAGCCGTCGCCGGATAGCTGGTCGTACTTCGTCCACTTGCTGTAGGTCTCGCCGCCGAACTGCAGGAACCGGGTGAAGTACTCGCAGTCCTGGCCGGTCTGATAGTCAGGAGCCTGGCCGGAGATCTCCGCGATGTAGTTGTCGAGGCTGTCGTGGCCGATGCCGTAGTAGTTCTCCAGCAGCGCGCCCTCGCGCGGCAGCACCCGGGCAGCTCGGGGTCCGCGGCCGGATCCCCGAAGCTCTGCGCGTAGGACGTGTTCTCCAGCTCGATGATCCAGACGTGCCTGATCCTGCGCAGCGAGAAGCCCCGGCCCCGTCCGGCCGTCAATGCCGCGGCGCCCTGATGCGCGGCACCTCGGTGCGCGGCCGCTGCGGCCGGGTCCGGCAGCGCTGATCGCGCCGGCCAGCAGGGCCGCCGCCAGCAGAGCCGCGCCGAGCAGTCCGGCTGCCGCGCCGGGCCGCCTCGTCCGCCGCAGCTGCCTGCGGATGCCGACCGGATGCTGGAGGCGTGGCTGCATGGTGAACGTCCTTTCGGCCGGCGCGCGGGGAGGCTAAGGCGCCGATGCTGGCAGCGCCGGGTGACCGGCAGGCGCTGCGCGGGTGAACAGCGCCCGAGCAGCAGGCGAACAGGACGCGCTCACGGCACCCGACCCCGACCGCCTCTTGCGCCGGAAGCGGGTGCCTCATGACGCCAGCGGCGGGTGCATACAGTCCTCGTTGACGAGTGACATGTCACACGTCACACTGAGAGGAGCGTTCCGCACCTGACGCACCCGGAGGTGACTGCATGGGCGCTACCCGGCTCCACGTGCTCGATTGCGGGGCGATGAGCTGTGACCTCACCTGGCTGCTGCTCAAGCCCGGCCGGAGCATCCGCTCCAAGGCGGACCGTGACAAGCCGGTGGAGTGGTACCCGTGCACGACGCACGCCGTGCTGGTCGAGACCTCCGAGGGCACCCTGCTGTGGGACACGAGCTGCCCGCGCGACTGGGAGACCCGCTGGGAGCCCACCGGCCTGCAGAACTTCTTCCCCTACGACCAGGTCAGCGACGATCAGTATCTCGATGCCCGGCTCGCTCAGCTGGGGGTCGCGCCGGAGGGCCTGGACTACGTCGTGATGTCCCACCTGCACTTCGATCACGCGGGCAACGTCCGCTCGCTGGCCGCCGCCGGCCCGAAGCTGGTGTGCAACGCGAAGGAGAAGGACTTCGCCTTCGGCTACGAAGGTGCTTTCACCGGCGCGCACCTGAAGGCCGACTACGAGGGCCTTGACTTCGAGACCGTCACGGGCGACGTCGAGTTCCTGGCTGGCGTCACGCTCATCGAGGCGCCCGGCCACACCCCCGGCACGATGGCGATGCAGGTCGAGCTGCCCGAGACCGGCACCATGATCTTCACTTCGGATGCCATCTACATGGGCGACTCCTACGGGCCGCCGTCCGTGCCCGCGGCGATCGTGAACGACCTCACAGCGTGGTATGCCTCGGTCGAGAAGATCCGCACCATCGCCGAGCGGACCGACGCCACTGTCGTCTTCGGCCATGACGCCGAGCAGCTGCGGTCGATGCGGCTGGCGCCGGCCGGCTCCTACTCCTGAGGAGCGACCATGACTACCGCCCTGCCCGCGAACCCCGAGAGCATCTTCACCTACGGCTGCCCGGCGCTGAAGTTCGGTCCCGGCGCCTCCGACGAGATCGGCTTCGACCTCGGCCAGTTCGGCGTCCGCCGGGTCCTCGTCGTCACCGATCCGCGCATCGCCGCGACCGGGCACCCGCAGCGGATCGCCGAGCAGATGGCCAATTTCGGCATCGAGGCACAGGTTTTCGACGGCGTGCACGTCGAGCCCACCGACGTCAGCATGAACGCCGCCGTGGAGCACGCGCGGGGCGCCGGGCCCTTCGACGCCTTCGTGGCCGTCGGCGGCGGATCGAGCATCGACACGGCCAAGGCGATCAACCTGCTCACCACCAATCCCGGTGAGCTGACCGACTACCTCAACGTCCCGGTCGGTGCCGGGAAGGCACCGGTCAACCCGCTCAAGCCGCTGGTCGCAGTGCCGACCACGACCGGGACCGGAGCGGAGAGCACCACGATCTGCGTACTGGACGTGCTGGCGCTGAAGGTGAAGACCGGCATCAGCCACGCCCGGCTGCGGCCCACGCTGGCCGTCGTGGATCCGCTGCTCACCCTGACCCAGCCCGCCGGGGTGACCGCCTCGGCCGGGATGGACATCCTGTGCCACGCGCTGGAGAGCTACACCGCCCGCCCGTACCAGAGCTATGACCGCAAGCGCCCCGAGCAGCGGGTGCCCTACTGCGGCGCCAACCCGATCGCGGACATGTGGTCGGAGAACGCGATGCGCCTGCTGGCCCGGTCGTTCCGCGCGGCCGTGCGGGACGGCGACGACCTGCAGGCCCGCTCCGATATGGCGCTCGCCGCGACGATGGCGGGCCTCGGCTTCGGCAACGCCGGCGTGCACATCCCGCACGCCAACGCCTACCCGATCGCGGGTCGGGTCAAGGACTTCCACCCGGCCGGGTATCCCGAGGACGAGCCGATGATCCCGCACGGCCTGTCGGTCGTCCTGACCGCGCCCGAGGCGTTCCGGTTCCTGTTCGAGGCCCGGCCGCAGCGGCACGTGCGGGCGGCCGAGCTGCTCGCGCCGGGCGCCGACCGGCCCGACGACCCCGCCGAGTTCCTGCCGGGCGTGCTGCTCGGGCTGATGCGCGACGTCGGCATCGCCAACGGGATCGGCGCCGTCGGTTACACCGAGTCCGACGTGCCCGACCTCGTCGACGGCGCGATGAAGCAGCAGCGGCTGCTGGCGACGGCCCCGCGCCCGGTCACCGAGGAGGATGTCGCCGGCATCCTCACCCGATCCGTCAGCCTCTGGTAGCGGGCCGTGGCTATCTACGAGCTGAAGTGCGGGGCGGGGCACCGGTGGGAAGTCATCCAGTCCTTCGCCGACCCGCTGCCCTCCTGCCCGGACTGCGGCCGCGCCGCGGCCAAGGTGCCAAGCGCGTTCGGCATCCAGGGCGCGGCCAGGATCCCGCCGCCTCCCGAGCGGATGCCGCAGACCTGGCGCGGGACCTACAGAGGCGACCGCGAGTACCTGGCCCAGCTGCGGCGGACCGCCGAGGAGCGGCGCAGCCTGGAGGAACGCCACCCCGAGCTGGCCGGTGACCGGCGGCCGATCCTGGCTCACGAAGGCCGCTACGAGCACAAGCCGCTGCGGGCCGGTGATCCCGTCTCGCCTCCCGGTCCCGCCTCGCCGCCGCCGGGAGATCATGGAAGCGCCTGAACCCGGCGAGATCGCTGCTGCGCTGCAGGCGGCGGGTGTCCGCGAGGTCGATATCAGCACCCGCCGCCGGGCGGAATACTCGACTGACGCCTCGCTGTACCGGGTCGTGCCCGCGGCGGTGGCCTTCCCGCGCTCGGCGGATGACGTACAGGCCGCACTGGCGGCCTGCGGCCAGCTCGGCGTGCCGCTGACCGCCCGCGGCGCGGGCACGTCCATCGCGGGCAACGCGGTGGGCCCCGGTGTCGTGCTCGACTTCCGGCGGCATCTGAGCCGGATCCGGTCGGTGGACCCGCAGACCGCCACCGCGATCGCCGAGCCGGGCGCCGCACTCGACGACCTGCAGCGCGCCGCCGCGCCGTACGGGCTGCGCTTCGGCCCCGATCCCTCCTCACACAGCCGGTGCACCGTCGGCGGCATGATCGGCAACAACGCGTGCGGATCCCGGGCCCTCGGCTACGGCCGCACCGCCGACAACGTCGCCGAGCTTGATCTGCTGGCCGGAACGGGTGAGCGGCTCACCGCGCGCCGCGGAGCGGATCCGGCCTCATCCCCGCTGCTGACCGCGCTGGACACGATCGCCGCGGCGAATCTCGCCGTCCTGCGCACCGAGCTCGGCCGGTTCTCCCGGCAGGTGTCCGGCTACTCGCTGGAGCACCTGCTCCCCGAGCGGGGGTTCGACGTGCCGGCCGCGCTGACCGGCACCGAGGGCACCTGCGGCCTGGTCCTCGGCGCGACGCTGCGCCTGGTCCCCGTTCCGCCGCTCACCGCGCTGGTCGTGCTCGGTTACCCCGACATGGCCAGCGCCGCCGACGCGGTCCCGGCGCTGCTGCCCTACCGGCTGTCCGCCCTCGAGGGCCTGGATGCCCGGATCACGGCCGTCGTGGTCGGCCGGCGCGGCGCCGGCGCCGTCCCGCCGCTGCCGCGCGGCGCCGGGTGGCTGTTCGCCGAGCTGTCCGGCGACTCGCCCGCCGAGCTCGCCGCCGAGGCCCGCCGGGTGACCGCGAGCGCGGGAGCCCTGGAGGCGCGGACGGTGACCGATGCCCGCGAGGCCGCCGCGCTGTGGGGGATCCGCGAGGACGGCGCCGGGCTGGTCGCGCAGGCGAACCCCGGACGCCCCGCGCACGCCGGCTGGGAAGACACGGCGGTGCCGCCGCAGCATCTCGGCGCCTACCTGCGCGACTTCGACGCGCTGCTGGCCGCGCACGGGCTGAGCTGCGCGCCCTACGGGCATTTCGGCGACGGCTGCGTGCACGCCAGGATCGACTTCCGGCTGCGCGGCGCAGGCGCGCCGGCGGCATTCCGGGAATTCATCGTCGAGGCGGCCCGGCTCGTCGCGGGCTACGGGGGCTCGCTGTCAGGGGAGCACGGCGACGGACGGGCCCGCAGCGAGCTGCTGCCGCTTATGTACTCACCGGCCGCCATGGCCGCGTTCGCCGCCGTCCGCCAGGCCTGCGACCCGGCCGGCCTGCTGAACCCCGGCCTGATCGTTTCGCCTGCCCCCCTCGCGGCGGACCTGCGGCTGCCGCAGGCACGCCCGCTTCGCCGCGGGCTCGCATTCGGCTACGCCGAGGACGGCGGCGACCTGACAAACGCGGTGCACCGGTGCACGGGGGTCGGCCGGTGCGTGTCCGCTGCCACGCCGGCCGGGACCGTCATGTGCCCTTCGTATCAGGCGACCAGGGACGAGAAGGACTCCACCCGCGGCCGGGCCCGGGTCCTGCAGGAGCTCGCGAACGGCTCGCTCGTGGCGGGCTGGCAGGCCGCCGAGGTGCGCGAGTCGCTTGACCTGTGCCTGGCCTGCAAGGGCTGCGCCACCGACTGCCCCACTGGCGTGGACATGGCCACCTACAAGGCCGAGGTCCTGCACCAGTCCTACCGGCGGCGGCTGCGGCCCGCTTCGCATTACGCGCTCGGGTGGCTGCCGCGCTGGGCGCGGCTGGCCGCCCTGGCCCCCGGCCCGGTCAACAAGCTGATGGCCGCACCGGGGCTCAGCCCGGCCGGGAAACGGCTGGCGGGCGTCGACCCGCGCCGCCAGCTGCCGTCGTTCGCGCCCGTGACCTTCCGTCAGTGGTTCGCCGGCCATCAGGCCGCGCCCGGCGATCCTGTGCTGCTGTGGGTGGACACGTTCACTGACCATTTCACCCCCGCGGCGGGAATCGCGGCCGTGCGGGTGCTCGAAGACGCCGGCTTCTCGGTCCGCATTACCGGCCGGGGCCTGTGCTGCGGCCTGACCTGGATCTCGACCGGCCAGCTGGACGCGGCCCGGCGGATCCTGCGGCGCAGCGTGCTCGCCCTGGCCGGCCCCGCGAGAGCGGGCATCCCGATCGTCGGCCTTGAGCCGTCCTGCACCGCGGTGTTCCGCGGCGACGCCGGGGAACTGCTCGGCGCGGCCCCTGCCGTCACTGTCGTCGCGGAGGCGACTCATACCCTGGCGGAACTGCTTTCCCGGCGGCCGGGCT
This sequence comes from Streptosporangiaceae bacterium, assembly GCA_052146815.1. Lineage (GTDB taxonomy): Bacteria > Actinomycetota > Actinomycetes > Streptosporangiales > Streptosporangiaceae > DATJZH01. The sequence continues at coordinate 16,066 of JBKQMG010000194.1, forward strand.
GGCAGCCGCCCCGGCTGGACGGCCTCCGCGTCGTCGCGCAGCCGCACTGCCACCAGCACGCCGTGATGGGCTGGCAGGCTGACCGTGACCTGCTGGCCAGCGCCGGGGCGTCGGTCACCGCCGTGAGCGGCTGCTGCGGGCTGGCCGGGAACTTCGGGGCCGAGCGGGGCCACTATGACGTGTCGGTGGCCATCGCCGGCAACGCCCTGCTGCCGGCCGTCGACGCCGCCGGCGACGGATCGGTCATCCTGGCGGACGGGTTCTCCTGCCGCACCCAGCTCAGCGAGCTCACCGGCCGCCGCGGCCAGCATCTGGCCGAGCTGCTCGCCGGGCCCGCTGACATGCCACGTGCTGCCCGCAGTGCTAGCCTGACCACCGCGCGGGTGACGGCCGACGGCCGGGGACGCGAGGAGTGACGGGGACGTGCAGACCATCAGCACTGGCTCCAGCCTCACCGAGCAGGTCGGCGCGGCGCTGCGCGACGCCATCAACTCCGGCGAGCTGCGGGCCGGCCAGCTGTACTCGGCGCATCAGCTGGCGGACCGGCTCAACGTGTCCCGGACACCGGTCCGGGAGGCCCTGCTGGGCCTGGCCGACCTGGGGATAGTGCGGTTCGAGCGCAACCGCGGATTCCGGGTGCTCAAGCGCAGCCCTCGGCATATCGCGGAGGTCTTCCATCTGCGCTTGCTGCTGGAGGTCCCCGCAGCCCGGCTGGCGGCCGGGGCCATGAGCGAGGCGGCCCTGCGCCAGCTGCGCGCCGAGCTCGACGGGATGCGGGCGGCGGGCCGCCGGCCCGACGAGGCGCTGTTCATGCGCCGCGACCGGGCCTTCCACGAGCTGATGCTCGCCGGGAGCGGCAACCTCACGCTCGCGGCGGTTGCCGCCGGCCTGCGGGACAAGACGACTGCCGTCGGGGCGTCCACTGCAGACAAGTCAAGGTCGCTGCTGGATATCGCCGCCGAACACGAGCCGATCCTCGCGGCGCTGACCGCGCGAGACGCCGAGGCGGCGGCGACGGCGGTCGCCGCGCATCTGGCGCACACCGGCGAACTGCTCGTTGGCCAGGTGTCGGCGGAAAACGGCCTGGACGTGCAGCCGGCGGATACCGAGCTGATCAGGTCGGCCCTGGGCGCCGTGGGGTCAGATGTCCTCAGTTAGCGCGCTGGGCTGCGCCGGCAGGATCTGGCCGTGCACGTCACCGAGGCTAACCCGGACGCCGTCCGGGCCCGCTGCGCTGGCCGAGATCGTGACCTCGTCGCTGTCCTCCAGCCACGCCCGGCTGCTGCCGTCCGGCAGGTGCAGCGGGTCGGTGCCGCCCCAGGCCAGTTCCAGCAGCGAGCCGCGCTGATCGCGCTGCGGGCCGCTCACGGTGCCCGAGGCGTACAGATCACCCGTGCGCAGCGCCGCCCCGTTGACGGTGAGATGCGCGAGCATCTGGGCCGGGCTCCAGTGCATGGTCGCGTACGGCGGCCGGGATACCACGTGGCGGTTGATGCGCACCTCGAATTCGATGTCCAGTCCCCAGTCCGCCGACTCGGTCAGGTACGGCAGCACGTGCGTGCCCCGCGACGGCGGCGAGATCCGCGCATGCTCCAGCGCCGCCAGCGGCACCACCCAGGGCGAGACCGAGGTGCCGAAGGACTTGCCGAGGAACGGCCCGAGCGGCACTGACTCCCAGGCTTGCAGGTCGCGCGCGGACCAGTCGTTGACCACGCACACGCCGAACACGTGCTCGGCGAAATGGCTGGCGTGCACGGGCTCGCCGAGGATGGTCTCGGTCCCGACCACGAAGCCGAGCTCAGCCTCGAAGTCGAGGCGCGCCGACGCCCCGAAGACGGGCGCGTCCGCGCCCGGCTCCAGGAACTGCCCGCACGGGCGCCTGATCGGGGTCCCGGACGGTACTACCGTGGCGGACCGGCCGTGGTAGCCGACCGGCAGGTGCCGCCAGTTCGCCGCCAGCGGCTCGGCGCCCGGCCGGAAGATCTGGCCGACGTTTGTCGCGTGCTGCTCGGAGCAGTAGAAGTCGGCGTAGTCAGTGACGCTGAAGGGCATGTGCATCTCGGCCTGGCCCACGGGAATCAGCAGGTCCTCGATAGCCTCCCGGTACCTGTCCTGCGACAGCCAGCCGGTGATGTCGGCCCGGACCTCGGCCCAGGCCAGATGCCCTTCGGCCAGGAAGGCGTCCAGCCTGCCCAGGCGGAACAGATGCGCGCGGGCGGGCAGCAGCCGGTCGGTGGCAGTCGTGAGATCCAGGACCCGGTCGCCGATCGCGACGCCGATCCGCTGCCGCGCCGCATGGTGCGGGGCCGAGTAAGACCCGTAGGGCAGCGTCTGCAGCCCGAGCGGGTCGTCGGGCGATAGGCCAAGCCACTCGGCCGCTTGCGTCCGGGCCATGCTGAGTCGCCACCTCCACGATCCGGTCAGAACGGCGTCTCTGGAGCCACCGATCCTACGGGATCACCGCGCGCCATCAGCCGGCCCCCCGGCGCGGACCCGGCCGCTCGGGAAGTCCGGCCGGAAGCTAGCTTGACGTCGAGAAAATGCCCTTACTAAACTCGCAAGTACCTTGACGTCGAGATAGTTTGCCGCCCGAGACCGCTCCAGGTCCGGGATTGTGGTGAGTTCTCAGCAGAGAGCTGACGGCATACCGCGGGCATGGAAGCGCGAGGCGGCAGCGGACCGGACGCCCCTCGGCTCGGCGCGGGGCAGCCGGCTGCGGCAGGATGCAGCTACACGGCCGGCCAGGCCGGGGCAGGCGACACGATCATCGCGCCGGGCCGGGCGCCGGCGGGGAAGCAGAACTCGGCCGGAGCAGGGCATCGGGCGGGACAGGCAAGGAGGCCAGGACACGATGGCACCAAACAGCTTCGGCGGTCGCGCCGCGCTGCAGGTCGGCGACACCAGCTACCAGATCCACCGGCTGGACGGGGTCGCAGGCGCCGGCGATCTCCCGTTTAGCCTGAAGATCTTGCTGGAGAACCTGCTGCGCTCCGAGGACGGGGTCAACGTCACCGCCGACCACATCAACGCACTCGCGCAGTGGGACCCGTCGGCCGAGCCGGCCACCGAGATCCAGTTCAGCCCCGCCCGCGTCATCATGCAGGACCTGACCGGCGTCCCCGCCGTCGTTGACCTGGCGAGCATGCGCGAGGCCATGCGCGACCTCGGCGGCGACCCGGCCAGGATCAACCCGCTGGTCCCCGCCGAGCTGGTCATCGACCACTCGGTCGTGGCCGACGTGTTCGGCCGGCCGGACGCCTTCGACCGCAACGTGGACCTGGAGTTTCACCGCAACCGCGAGCGCTTCGCGTTCCTGCGCTGGGGCCAGGACGCGTTCAGCCAGTTCAAGGTGGTCCCGCCGGGCACCGGCATCGTGCATCAGGTCAACATCGAGCATCTGGCCCGGGTCGTCATGGCCCAGCCGTCCGGCAACGGCGAGGGCCCGGCCGCCTACCCCGACACCTGCGTGGGCACCGACTCGCACACCACGATGCAGAACGGCCTGGGTGTCCTCGGCTGGGGCGTCGGCGGAATCGAGGCCGAGGCCGCGATGCTCGGCCAGCCGGTGTCGATGCTCATCCCGAAGGTGGTCGGCTTCCGGCTGAACGGGGAGATGCCCGCCGGGACGACCGCGACCGACCTGGTGCTGACGATCACCGAACTGCTGCGGCGGCACGGCGTGGTCGGCAAGTTCGTGGAGTTCTACGGCGAGGGCGTATCGGCCGTCCCGGTCGCCAACCGGGCCACGATCGGAAACATGAGCCCGGAATTCGGCTCGACCTGCGCGATCTTCCCGATCGACGAGGAGACGCTGACGTATCTGCGGCTGACCGGCCGCTCGCCTGAGCATGTCGCGCTGGTCGAGGCGTACGCCAAGGAGCAGGGCCTGTGGCACGACGCCGGCACGAGGTCACGCTTCTCCGAGGAGCTCGAGCTCGACCTGTCCACGATCGTGCCGTCCCTGGCCGGACCCAAGCGGCCGCAGGACCGGGTGGCGCTGTCGGACGCCAAGACCGCGTTCCGCACCGCGCTCGGCTCCTATGTCGAGCTCGACACCCTGGACCATGACATCGCCGGCACGTTCCCGGCGTCCGACCCGGTCGCCGACGAGCGCGCCGAGAGCACCCCGGCCGCGGCCGCGCCTCCGGCCGCCGCGCGGGGCGGCAGCCTGCCCGCTGAGCCGGTCCCGGTGACGCTGGACGACGGCACGCAGACCGAGATCAGCCACGGCTCGGTCGTGATCGCCGCGATCACCTCCTGCACGAACACCTCCAACCCGTCGGTGATGATCGGGGCCGCGCTGGTCGCCAAGAAGGCGGTGGAAGCCGGCCTGGAACGCCAGCCGTGGGTGAAGACCACCCTCGCGCCGGGCTCCAAGGTCGTCATGGACTACTACGAGCGCGCGGGCCTGACCCCGTACCTGGAGAAGCTCGGCTTCAACCTCGTCGGCTACGGCTGCACGACCTGCATCGGCAACTCCGGCCCGCTGCCGGAGGCGATCAGCGCCGCGGTGGCCGACCACGACCTGGCCGTGGTCTCGGTCCTGTCCGGCAACCGGAACTTCGAGGGCCGGATCAACCAGGACGTCAAGATGAACTACCTGGCCTCGCCGCCGCTGGTGGTCGCCTACGCGCTGGCCGGGACGATGGACATCGACCTGAACCACGAGCCGCTCGGCAGCCGGCCGGACGGCAGCCCGGTCTACCTGCGCGACCTGTGGCCAGCCGCGGCGGAGATCGACGGCATCGTCCGCAGCGCGGTCGCGGCCGAGATGTTCACCCGTGACTACGCCGACGTGTTCACCGGCGACGAGCGGTGGCAGGAGCTTGACGTGCCACCGGGCGAGGTTTTCGCCTGGGACGAGAACTCCACTTACGTGCGCAAGCCGCCGTACTTCGACGGGATGCCCGCCGAGCCGGCCCCGGTGACCGACATCCACGGCGCGCGGGTGCTGGCGCTGCTCGGCGACTCGGTCACCACCGACCACATCTCCCCGGCCGGCGCGATCAAGACCGACAGCCCGGCCGGGAAATACCTGACTGACCACGACGTCGCGCGGCGGGACTTCAACTCCTACGGATCGCGGCGCGGCAACCACGAGGTAATGATCCGCGGCACCTTCGCCAACATCCGGCTGCGCAACCAGCTCGCGCCCGGCGCCGAGGGCAGCGTCACCATCAAGCTGCCCGAGGGCACCCAGACGTCGATCTACGAGGCATCTCGCGCCTACCTGGCCGAAGGCACCCCGCTGCTGGTGCTCGGCGGCAAGGAATACGGCTCCGGCTCGTCGCGGGACTGGGCGGCGAAGGGCACGGCGCTGCTCGGCGTCCGGGCGGTGCTGGTGGAGTCGTTCGAGCGGATTCACCGTTCCAACCTGATCGGCATGGGCGTGCTGCCGCTGCAGTACCGGCCCGGCGAGAACGCCGAATCCCTCGGCCTGAGCGGGCACGAGGTGTTCGACGTCACCGGGATCGAGGCCCTGAACGAGGGCCAGGCACCGCGCGAGGTCACGGTCACCGCCGATGGCCGCGAGTTCCGCGCGGTCGTGCGGATCGACACTCCGGGCGAGGCCGAGTACTACCGGCACGGCGGGATCATGCAGTACGTGCTCCGCTCGCTGCTCGCCGAACGCTGATCGGCGCGGCCCGGGTCGCTGCGGGCCCAGGCCGGCCAGGCGCTACTGTCATGCCGGTGATGCTGTCGTCTGCGGTCCTGGCTGCCGCGGTCCCGTCCTCGGCGCCCCTGTCTACGGCCGGGCTGTGGCTGACCGGCGCCGCGCGCTGGCTGCTGCTGGCCGGGCTGTCCGTCGCGCTCGGCGGACTGGCGGGCCGGGGCCTGGCCCGGCAGTACAAGGGACCCCCTGGCCCGGCGGCGCTGCCGGCGCCCTGGGCGCTGCGCGGCAGCCTGCTCGGCCTGGCGGCCAGCGCGCTGCTCCTGGTCACCGCGGCCGCCGACCCCGGCCTGTCGGCGCGGCTGGCCCGGCCGCGCGTCCTCGGCCTGCCGCCTAATGCCACCGCCCTGATCGCGGCCGCCGAGGTCGCCTGCTTCGCGCTCGCCGCGCTGCTGCTGCGGCTGCAGCAGTCCGGCTGGAGCGTGGTCCCGCTGCTCGGGGTGGTGGCCGCCGAAGGGCTCCGCTCCCACCCTGAGGGCATGATCCCGGCGGCGGGCGCCCTGCTCACCTACTGTCATCTGCTGCCGGCGGTGCTGTGGGCCGGCATGCTGCTCTATACCCTGCGCGCCGCGGTGAGCTGGCGATCCGACCCGGCGGCGATGCAGGGCCTGATCCGCTTCTACGGCACGGCCGCGGCGTGGCTGTTCGCGATCGTCGTGATCACCGGGCTGATCTCCGCGGCGCTGCTCGTGCCGCTCGGCTCGCTGCTGACGACCACCTACGGCCGGTTCCTGATCGTCAAGGCAGTCCTCATCGCCGTCACGGCCGGCCTGGCCGTGGCCGGCCGGATCTGGGCCGCCCGCTGCCGCCCGCGGCCAGGTGAGGGACCGCCGCGGGCGATGCGGCTGGAACTCGCGGGCCTCGCCGCCGTGCTGGCCCTGGCCGCCCTGCTCACGGTTCTCACGCCGCCGGCCAGGCCGATCTACACCGCGGGACTGCGCGCGCCGTTGCCCGCGGGCGGCCCGGCCGGGCGCCCGCTCTTCGCCGGCCCCGGCACCGCGGCCAGCCCGCGCATCATCGCGTCGAACTCGCCGAACGACAGGCTCTGATCGGCGTCTGACAGCGCCTGCTCCGGCGCCGGGTGGACCTCGATCAGCAGGCCGTGCGCCCCGACGGCGCGAGCGGCCCAGGCCATCGGCGCGACATACTGGCGCAGCCCCGTCCCGTGGCTCGGGTCGACGATGACCGGCAGATGCGACCGCTCCCGGACCACGACGACCGCGGACAGGTCAAGGGTGTTGCGGGTGGCGCTCTCGAACGTCCTGATGCCCCGCTCGCACAAGATGACCTGCTGGTTGCCCTGCGCGACTACGTACTCCGCGGCTGCCAGCCACTCCTCGATCGTGCTCGACAGGCCGCGCTTGAGCAGCACGGGCCGGTCCACCTTGCCCAGCTCGCGCAGCAGGTCGAAGTTCTGCATGTTCCGCGCGCCGACCTGCAGAATGTCGGCGGCGCCGGCCATCCGCTGGACCTGATCGACGGCCATGACCTCCGTGACCACCGGGAGCCCCGTTTCGCGTCCGGCGGTGACCAGCAGATCCAGGCCGTCCCAGCCCAGGCCCTGGAACGCGTACGGCGACGTGCGCGGCTTGAACACGCCGCCGCGCAGCACGTGCGCGCCGTGATCACGCACGAACCTGGCTGTGGCGCCGATCTGCTCGCTGCTCTCGACCGAGCACGGCCCGGCCATCACCACGAACCCGTCCCCGCCGACGAGCACGTCGCCGACCCGCACGATGGTGTCGGCCTGCCGGGCGGCCCGGTCCACCAGGCGGTACTGCCGGGACTTACGGGGCGGCGGCCCGGCCGCCGCGACGGCCTCGAGCGCGTCCGCGGGCGACTCACTGCCCGGCCGGGCGGGCAGGTCGCCCTGCCGGGCCCGGTGGCGCAGCGCCTTGGCCGGGTAGCTGCCGAGGACCTTGATGTAGAGGGCGGCCGAGCGCAGCTCGTCCAGGGTCGCCGCGGTCCGCGGGTCGGCGGCATTGCCCTCGAAGTCCAGGAAGAACAGGTACTCCCACGGCCGGCCGGGCCGCGGCCGGGACTCCAGCTTGGTCATCGAATGGCCGCTGCCCGACAGCACCTCCAGGCAGCGCAGCAGTGCGCCCTCCTCGTGCCGGGTCACCAGGATCAGGCTGGTCTTGCACGGAATCCGCACGTCCACCGCGGCGGCGGCGGGCGACAGCACCACGAACCGGGTGTAATTGTCGGCGCTGTCGGAGATGTTGTGGCGCAGGACGACCAGGCCGCTGGCGGCGGCAGCCTCCGCCGAGCCGATCGCAGCCAGGCCGGGATCGCCGGCCTCCGACACCGCCCGCATCGCGCCGGCGGTGTCGTAGTAAGGCTCCGCCGCGGCGTTCGGCAGGGCCTGCAGGAACTGGGCGCACTGCTCGAGGCCCTGCGGGTGCGACAGGATCCGGGTCAGCGCCGACACCGGCACGTCGGCCGCGGCGGCCAGGCAGTGGTCGACCTTCCAGGTCTCCTCGCCCACGACGAACAGCTCGTGCTCGCGCAGCAGAGCGTAGACCTCGTTGATACTCCCGGCCGTGGTGTTCTCGATCGGGAGCACGGCCAGATCCGCGTCCCCGGCCAGCAGCGCGGCAGCGGCCTCGCGGAACGTGCGGTAGCCCGTCAGGTCGCCGTCCAGGCCGCGGGCGGCCAGGTACTTCTGCGCGGCGGCGTCGCTGTAGGCATGCGCGGCGCCCTGGAAGGCCACCCGGACCATTCCGCCGTGGTCGCCGGTCAGGTGCCGGGCCTGCTGTGCCACCGAGTCGGCGATCAGCTCGCGGAAGATCCTGCGGACCAGGCTGGCGGAGACGCCAAGCTCGGTGGCGACGCTCTCCACGCCGTCCAGCACCCGCCGCTCGCGGTCGGTGTCCTGAATCGCCGAGGTGCCGCCCTCCTTAAGGCGGGCAATCTCGGCGATCACCTCGCTGCGCTGCGCGATCAGGCGGACGATCCCGCTGTCGACCTCGTCCAGGCTCTGCCGCAGGCCGGTGATATCCGGCTGTTGCTCCGTCACGTTCCGATTCCACCATGGTTTGCTGCCGTCCCGCCCGGCACACGGGCCTGTCCGCACTGGTCCGGTCACCCGGTAACGTCGGCCCGGTGCGGCAGACACGGGGGCGCCAGGCGCCAGGGCAGCAGGCGCCCGGCGGCCGGGACGGCCTGCGCGCTGGGCCTGCTGACCGGACGGGCGGCGCGTCACCAGGCCAGCTGGGCGGCGGCCGTCTGCACCGGCTGCGCGGTGCGCACGTCGCGCTGCTGCTCGCCGCGATCATCGCGCTGGCCTTCAACCTGCGGGCCGCGATCACCAGCCTGCCGCCGGTGTTCCCCGAGCTCGCCGCCACCCTGCACATCTCGACGGCGACCGAGGCCGCGCTGGCCGCGGTGCCGGTGCTGTGCTTCGGCGTTTTCTCGGGCATCGCCGCCCCGCTGAGCCGGGCCTTCGGCGAGGAGCGGGTGCTCGGCGCGGCCCTGGTTCTGCTCGCGGCCGGCCTGCTGCTGCGCAGCGCCGCGCCGCACCTGATGCTCTTCCCCGGCACGATCGTGGCCAGCGGGGCGATCGCGCTGATGAACGTGCTGCTGCCGAGCCTGATCAAGCGCCGCCGCCCGCAGCAGGCCGGCCTGCTGATCGGCCTGTATCTGAGCGCGCTGTCGGCCGGGGCGATCCTCGGCTCGCTGGTCGCCGTGCCGGTGTTCGTGGCCGCGGGCGGCGCGGGCCTCGCCGTCCGGGTGACGCTCGGCATGTGGGCACTGCCTGCGCTGCTGGCGGCGGTCATCTGGGCACCGCAGCTGCGCTACCGGACCCTGCCGGGCCCGGTGGTCGAGCCGGAAACCGAGCCGCAGTCCCGCCCGCAGGCGCTTGCGCCTGATCCGCCGGCCCAGCTCGCGGGTCAGGGGGAAACCCGCTCCCCGGCTCAGCCCTCCGGCCAGCCGGAGGCTCGCTCGGCGGCGGCCCGGTCGGCAGCCGAACTGCCGGCGCGCCGGCGCGGAGTGCTGTCCATGGCCCGCTACCCGCTGGCCTGGCAGGTCACCTTGTTCATGGGGCTGCAGAGCCTGTCCTACTACGCCGCGCTGTCCTGGTTCCCGACGCTGTTCCGGGACCGGGGGATGAGCGCGGTGCACGCCGGCGACCTGCTGGCGCTGATGAACCTCGGCAACGCGGTCACTGCCATGCTGGTGCCCGTCCTGGCGCACCGGGCCCGAGACCAGCGGATGATCACGGCCGTGTCGATGCTGGCCACCGCCGGCGGTCTCGCGGGCGCGGCCTTCGGCCCGCTCGCGGCGGCGGCGCCGTTCATGTTCCTGCTGGGCCTCGGCCAGGGCGCGACCCTCGGCCTCGGCATCTTCTACACGATGGCGCGGGCCCCTGACCCGGTGACCGCCGCCTCGCTGTCGGCCTTCGCCCAGGGGATCGGCTACCTGATCGCCAGCACCGGGCCGCTGCTGCTCGGGTATCTGCATGCCGTCTCTGGCGGCTGGACCATTCCGGTGATCGCGCTGCTGATCGTCGCCGTCGCGCAGCTGATCACCGGCTGGCTGGCCGGCCGCGCCCTGACGGTGCCTGCGCTCGGCCTGGCGCCGCCTCGCGCTGCTCCCCGCCCGGTCAGCTGACCGCCCAGGGAAACCGAACAACCTGGGTGCCCATCTACTGTCGCCAGAGCAGCAGTAGATGGGCACCCATGTCGCTGGACTGCGGGGCGCCGATCACGAATAGCAGGTGGAAGGATCATGAGGAGGGCCCGAAACCGGCGGCCCATGGGATAATTGGCGGCGTGGATGATCAAGTGGGGCGTGACCCGCAGTATGAAGTCTTCGCTGACGAGTTCCTTGATCATGCCGAGAAGGGGTTATTCAACGCCTACTACGACCGGCCGGCCTGCCTCGGGCTCCTGGGCGATGTCGCTGGCAAGCGGGTGCTCGACGCCGCGTGCGGACCCGGCCTGTACGCGCAGGAGCTCGTGCGCCGCGGCGCCGGGGTGGTGGGCTTCGACCAGAGTCCCCGCATGGTGGACATCTGCCGTGAGCGGGTCCCCGAAGGCGAGTTTCACGTCCAGGACCTCGGTGACCCGATCAGCTGGCTGCCGTCGGCATCGGTCGACCTCGCGCTGTGCGCCCTCGCTATCGAGTACGTCGACGACCGGGTGGCGGCGCTTGCGGAGCTGCGCCGGGTGCTGCGGCCGGGCGGAGCCCTGGTGCTGTCGCGCCAGCACCCGACGGGCCACTGGCTCCGGCACGGCGGCAGTTATTTCGAGGAGCGGGTCACGCGCGAGACGTGGTCCCGGGGCTGGGCGGTCCGGTTCTGGCTGACGCCGCTGGAGACAACCTGCGAGGAGATCTTCAAGGCCGGCTTCGTCATGGAGCGTCTGCTGGAGCCGCGCCCGGTCCCCGAGGCCGCTGCCGTCGATCCGAGGCACTACGACCAGCTGCAGCGCGAGCCACGGGGATTCATCGCCTTCCGGCTCCTGCCCAGGGCATGACAGTCGTACCGCGCACGGGTCACCGGTCGTGTAATTATGTAATCTAGTAAGCCCTTATCCGGCGAGGAACCATTGAGCGGAGCGCGACCCATGGCAGAGCCCAGGATTGTCGTCGAGAACCGTGAGCACCTGTGGTATCTGCTGACCGAGGCAGCGCAGCTGGAGCACATGATCATGTGCCAGTAACTGTACGCAGAGTTCAGCCTGAAGCGGGACGCCGACGAGGGCCTCACGGGGGCCCAGGCAGCAGCCGTCGCCCGCTGGCGCCAGGTCCTGCGCGGGATTGCCGTCGAGGAGATGCTGCACCTGACCCTGGTCTGCAACCTGATGTCCGCGATCGGCGCCGGGCCGACCTTCGCCCGGCCGAACTTCCCGCAGCGCTCCGACTATTTTCCGCCGAGCGTGCAGCTGGATCTGCTGCCGTTCGGCGAGGCGGCGCTGACCCACTTCCTCTACCTGGAGCGGCCCGAGGGCATGGCCCGGACGGACGCGGTCGGTTTCGTGCCTTCCGCGCCGCCGCACCTGCCGGTTGAGCCCGACGAGGTCATGCCGAGGGTGCAGGACTTTCTGACGGTCGGGCATCTGTACCGCGGGATCGCGGAGGGCATGACCTTCCTGGCTTGCCAGATCGGGGAGCGGGCCCTCTTTGTCGGGCCGCCCGGGGCGCAGGCGACGCCCGAGATGTTCCGCTGGCCGGCCTGGGCGGTGCTGGCCGAACGGGTCGCGGCCCGGGCTTCGCGCAGCGGCCGCCTCGGCCAGCCCGATCGCGGCCTGGTCCTCCCGGCCTCGGCGTCGGCAGCACTGGCAGCGGCAGCCGGCCGCGCCGCCGATATCGCGGCCAGCCTCTCGGCTCATGTTCCCGCGGCCCTCCAGCCCGCCCGCTGAGACCTTACCCTGTGCCGATGAAGATCAGCGAGATCGTCCGATCAGCCGGGCGCTACCTTGAGCCGAGGACCGAGGCGAGCATTCTGAAACAAGCGGGTCTGGGAAAGGAGCGGCCGAGAGATTGAGTCACCGCCACTACGGCCAGGTCCTGCTCACAGCGATGCAGGAGCCCTGGCCGCGTGGCGGGCTTACCCCCCTCGAACTGGTAACGCCTGGGCTAACGGGTGCGCTACACCGAGCATCCGGAATCGGGCACCCGTCAAGGGCGCGAAATGCGGCCGCAGACGTGAGGGCGAGGCGCTGGCGCCCGGGCACCCCAGCCGAAATAGACTCGAATGACTCTCGCGCGTCCCGCCGGGTATCACCACTACCGCCCGGCAGCCACGTGGGCACAGGCTGTAGCCGCAGGCGATCGCATCGAGGATGCCACCGCGCGGCGGCCGTCGACGACAACGGAGGAACACTACGGTGACGCTGCTGGAGACCATTTCCGGTCCGCGCGACGTGAAGGACCTCAGCGCTGATCAGCTGACTCAGCTCGCGGCTGAAATCCGCGATTTCCTCATCCAGGCCGTCTCGCGCAACGGCGGTCACCTGGGGCCGAACCTGGGCGTCGTGGAGCTCACCATCGCCCTGCACCGGGTCTTCGACTCCCCGGTCGACCGGATCGTGTTCGACACCGGGCACCAGTCGTACGTGCACAAGCTGCTGACCGGCCGGCAGTCGTCCTTCGACCGGCTGCGCCAGCGCGGCGGCATCTCGGGCTACCCGAACCGGACCGAGTCCGACCATGACGTCATGGAGAACTCGCACGCCTCCACCAGCCTGTCCTACGCCGACGGCCTGGCGAAGGCCTATCAGCTGCGCGGCGAGACCGACCGCTGCGTAGTGGCGGTCATCGGGGACGGCGCCCTGACCGGCGGGATGGCCTGGGAGGCGCTGAACAATATCGCCGGGTCGAAGGACCGCCGGGTCGTCATCGTCGTGAACGACAATGGCCGTTCCTACCAGCCGACGATCGGCGGCCTGGCCGAGCATCTGGCCACGGTGCGCGTGTCGCAGCGTTACGAGCAGGTCCTCGACTACATCAAGACCTCGCTGTCGCGTGCGCCGCTGGTCGGGCCGCCGCTGTATGAGACGCTGCACGGCCTGAAGAAGGGCCTGAAGGACGTCATCCAGCCGCAGGTGCTGTTCGAGGACCTGGGCCTGAAATACCTCGGGCCGGTCGACGGGCACGACGAGCAGGCCGTCGAGCACGCGCTGCGCCGGGCCCGCGACTTCGGCGGCCCGGTGCTGGTGCACGTGATCACCCGCAAGGGGTTCGGCTACGCCCTTGCCGAGGAGAACGACGAGGACTGCCTGCACCAGGTCCCGCCGGCCGTCAGCGCGGTCATCGGCACGGCCATCGCGCCGCGCACCTGGTCAACGGTGTTCGGCGAGGAACTGCTCGCGATCGGCACCCGCCGCCCCGACGTCGTGGCGATCACCGCCGCGATGCTGCACCCGACCGGCCTGGCGGCATTCGCCTACGCCTACCCCGACCGGGTCTTCGACGTCGGCATCGCCGAGCAGCATGCGATGACCAGCGCGGCGGGCCTGGCCATGGGCGGCATGCACCCCGTCGTCGCGGTGTACGCGACCTTCCTGAACCGGGCGTTCGACCAGCTGCTGTTCGACGTGGCGATGCACCGGCTGCCGGTCACGGTCGTCCTCGACCGGGCGGGGGTCACCGGTCCGGACGGCGCCAGCCACCACGGCATGTGGGACGGATCGATCCTGCAGGTCGTGCCAGGGCTGAAGATCGCCGCGCCGCGCGACGCGACCCGGATCGCCGAGCTGCTGAACGAGGCTGTCGCCGTCAGTGACGGCCCCACCGTGCTGCGCTTCCCCAAGGGCAAGGTCGGCGCCGAGGTCGAGGCGATCGGCAAGCTCGGCGGCGCCGACCTGCTCGCGCAGTCCGCAGCCGGCGCGGGCGACGACGTGCTGCTGATCGGCGCCGGCGCGATGGCCGACACCTGCGTGCAGGCCGCGGCGCGGCTGGCCGACCAGGGCATCGGCGTGACCGTCGTCGACCCGCGCTGGATCAAGCCGGTCGACCCGGAGATCGCCGCCGCGGCGGCCCGCTACCGGCTGGTCGTGACCGTGGAGGACAACGGCGTCGCCGGGGGCTTCGGCGACGCGGTCTGCCGTCTGCTGCGCGAGCAGGATGTGGAGACGCCGGTCCGGACCTTCGGTCTCGCGCAGGAGTTCCTCGAGCACGGTGAGCGTGCCGAGCTGCTCGAGGACCAGGGCCTGAGCCCGCAGCACCTGGCCAGGGCCATCACTGAGGCGGTGGCCCGCCGCACGCCCGATCTGGCGCATGAGCGGCAAGGCTGACCCCGGCGCACTTGGTACTAGGACAGAATCGCAGATATGAAGACGCTCGAGGTTGCCGTCGTCGGGTCAGGGCCTGCCGGCCTCTACACCGCTGAGGCCCTGATCAAGCAGGGCGCGGCCCTGGAGCCGCCCGTGGTGATCCGGGTGGACGTGATCGACCGGCTGCAGACCCCGTACGGGCTGGTCCGTTACGGCGTGGCGCCCGACCACAAGTCGATCAAGTCGATCGCCGACTACCTGCGGGGCGTGCTGGAGCACGGGGCGGTCCGCTTCGTCGGCGGCGTTCACCTCGGCGACGACGTGAGCCGCGACGACCTGCTGGCCAGCTACGACGCGGTGGTGTACGCGACCGGTGCCATGCGGGACCGGCGCCTCGGCGTGGCCGGCGAGGACCTGCCGGGCAGCTACGCGGCGACGGACTTCGTCAACTGGTACTGCGGGCATCCCGATATCGACCCGGCCGCGTTCAGCCTGGACGCCGAGTCAGTGGCCGTGATCGGCGTCGGCAACGTGGCCGTCGACGTCGCCCGCATCCTGGTCAAGGACCCGGCCGAGCTGCGCGAGACCGACATCTCCCAGCCGGTGCTCGAGGCCCTCGAGGCCAGTAAGGTCCGCGAGGTGCACGTCATCGGCCGGCGCGGGCCGGCTCAGGCCAAGTTCACCACCAAGGAGCTGCGCGAGCTCGGCGAGCTGGCCGGCGTGGACGTGGTGGTAGGGCCGGGCGAGCACGACCTCGACGCCTTCGACCCGACCGGCGAGAGCGCGCGGCTGGCGACCAGCGACCGGCACGTGCGCGGCAACTACACGGTGATCTCGGGCTGGGCATCCCGCGCGCCGCAGGGGCATCCGCGGCGCCTCACCGTGCGATTCTGGCTGCGGCCGGTAGAAATTCTGGGCGCAGAAAAGGTCACCGGCCTGACTCTGGAGCGCACCAGGCTGGATGACCAGGGCCATTTCACCGGGACTGGCGAGCACGAGACGCTGGACGCGCAGCTGGTGCTGCGGTCCGTCGGCTACCAGAGCGTGCCGCTGGCCGGGCTGCCGTTCGACGAGCGCAGCTGCACGGTGCCGAACGCCGATGGCCGCGTCCTCGGCGCGGACGGCCAGCCGCTGCCGGGGGAGTACGTTGCCGGCTGGCTCAAGCGCGGGCCTACGGGTGTGATCGGCACCAACAAGTCCGACGCGGCGCAGACCGTCCGCTCGCTGCTGGCTGACCTGGCCGGGGGACCAGGGCCCGATGACGTGCAGCTGCCGAGGGCCGGGCTGCTCCGGATGCCCAGGCCCGACGCGCCGCCGGAGTCCGGGCTGGGGACAGCGGCGGTGCCGGACTCGGACGCGTCCTCGCGGTTCCACCAGCTTCTCGCTGACCGCGGCATCCGGCCGGTCGGCTACACCGACTGGCTGCGGATCGAGGCGGCCGAGCAGGCGCTCGGCACCGCCCTTGGCCGTGGCGCCCGGGTGAAGCTGCCCAGCCGCGACGATCTGCACCGCCACACCCGCGCCGAGGACAGCGCGCAGCGCAGCAGCTGACCGGAACGGCCGGGGAAAGGCTTCCCGGCGCGAGGTAAGAGGCGCCTGGCCGCAAACGTGCCATTTCCCGTCGGCGGGGGTAGAACGCAACCGTGTCCGGCATTACCGATCCGCAGCGCTTGCAGCAGACTCTCGGCGTCCCCGCACTCGGCTGGCTGGTAGACCGCATCCGGGTCCGGCTTGAACGAGGCGAGCCCGTCGACGGCACCGTGACGCTCGTCGGGGCGACCGCGGAGCAGCGGGCAGCGGCGGCGCACCTGCTCGGTCATCCGGTCGGGCGCGGGACCTCGCTCCGCGTGCCGCTGCCCGAAGTGCAGGCCGCGCTGCGCCGGGACGGGATCGCGCCGGGGCTGACGGACGCGGTGGAAGCCCTGGCCGGCCCGATCCGGGACCTGGCCGCCGAGCGCGCGTCGGAGGTCGAGCGCTTCCAGAACACGCTGGCGGCCGCACGCAGCGGCCGCCTGGCCAGCGCCGCCTGGTACCGCCGCTGGCTCGATGAGATCTCCAGGGACGGCACCCTCACCCGCCTGCTGCGGCACGGTCAGGGGGACCTCCTGGCCCAGGTCACCTCCGTGCTGGAACTGATGCCCGCCAGCACCGATGAGCCGGCGATGCTGCTGCCGGTCCTGGCGGAGACGGCGACCGGCGATGCCAAGGCCCTGGACGGCACGTTGCTGGCCAGCCTTGCGCTGCGGGCCCTCGCCGTCCGGGACGGGGTGCCGGCGGCGTCCGGCCGCCAGGCCGAGCAGGCCCTGTGGGCATCAGCGGGTGTCGTCACCGACGACCTGGCCAGTCAGGTGCTCGTGCTTAACGTCCGCGCGGTCGGCAAGCCGCTCGGCCGCTGGCTGACCGAGGCCGCTGACATCGGGGAGCCGTTTCGCGTGACGCTGCGTCAGCTGACCGGAGCGCCGGTCCTGCCGCTGGCTATCGATCTGCATGTGTGCCAGACCCCCGCGGTGCTGAGCGCGGCGGCCGGGCAGCTGGGCGCCGACAGCGCGCCGCTCGTCTGCACCGAGGGCGAGCCGTCCGTCGCCTGCTACCGGCTCCTGCAGGCCGCGGTGGCGACGGGGACCCGGATCCGCTGGCACAGCGACTTCGACTGGCCGGGCCTGCGGACGACCGCGACGGCCATGCGGCGCCTTGGCGCTGTTCCCTGGCTCATGAGTGCCGCCGACTATGCGAGCGTCCTGGCCGCCGGAGGCGCCGAGCCGCTGCGGGGCCCGGAGGCGCCCAGTCCGTGGGACAGCGAGCTTGCCGAGCTCATGCACGCCAGGGGCCGGGCCGCTATGGAGGAGCGGCTGCTTCCCGCGCTGATCGCCGATCTCGCGCCCCCGCCCGGCATGCACTGACCCTCGCGCACCAGGAAGGGCGGGTGGCCGCCCGTTGCGGCGGGTGCCGCCCGGTACCGTTTACCAGCGGTCCGGCCGGAGCTGGGCGCGGGTGTTCGGCCCCTGGACGGCGCGGGTCGGGTACCACGGGGTGGCCAGGCCCGGCGCCAAGCGGGAGGGCGACGGCCGGACCCCGTCCGGAACCTTCGGCTTCGGTTTCTTTTTCGGGGTCCGGCCCGGCCCTGCCGCGGCGCCAGCTGCTGGACGTGCTGCGGTGGCTGCGGCCGGCCCGCTCGCCGCGGATCGAGATCAGGGCCCGGTAGCCCGGCCAGGGCGGCCGGGCGAGCCCTCATGCTTAGCCAGCCGAGCCCGTACTTCGCCTGGCCCGCCAGGCCGGACCCCTCTCAGCCGGCCAGCCTCTTGAGCAGGTCGCGGGTGCGCCGCTGCTCGTCACCGCGCGCGAACTCCCCGGCCACGAAGTCGGTGACGCCCGCGTCCTCCAGCGCCCTGATCTGCGCTTCGACGCTGCCCTCGTCGCCGGTAATGGCGACGTCGCCGGGGCCCTGTGCGCCCTCGCGGTCGAGCATCGCCCGGTATGACGGCAGCTGCCCGTAGATCTCGAAGACCCTGGCCGCGCGGCTGCGGGCACTGTCCGGGTCATCAGTGACGCAGACCGGCAGAATGCAGACCACTCGCGGATCCGGCCGCCCGGCCTCCTGCGCCGCCTGCCGGATCGTCGGGACGATGTAGTCACGGACGGTGGCCGGCCCGGTCATCCACAGCACTGTCCCGTCCGTGCGCTGGCCCGCCAGGCGCAGCATCTGCGGTCCGAGCGCGGCGAGCAGGACCGGGACCCGGCCGGGCCGCGGGGTCGACAGGCCGATCGCGGCCCGCATCGTCTCCCCGGTGAAGGAGGCCGGCTGGCCGTCGAGCAGGGGCAGCAGGATGGACAGGTACTCGCTCATGTGCCGCGCAGGCCGGTCGAAGCTGTAGCCGTACATATCGTCGATGACGATCTTGTGGGACAGGCCGATGCCGAGGACCAGCCGGCCGCCCACCGCCGTAGCGGTCGTCAGCGTCTGCTGCGCCAGCACGGCCGGATGGCGGGGATAAGTCGGCACGACGGCCGTGCCCAGCCCGATGCCGGGGACCTGGCTCCCCGCCACGGCCAGCGCGGTGAGCGCGTCGAGGCCGAAGATGTTGGACATCCAGGCTGAACTGAACCCGTCGTCGGCCGCGCGCTGCAGCTCGTCGCGGAGCGTGCCCAGCGCATCTGGCCCGGTCGGCTCAGCCTGGGACGTGCCAATGCGCATGAGAGTCTCCGTTCGGCTCAGGGACGCCGGATCTGTGCGTGGTGTCGCCCCGGCGCTCGATCTTCCCCGGACCTGCCCTGCTTCGCAAGGCACCATGCACCGCGGCGGGGTTTTCGGTCAGCCCTGGCCGAAAACCCCGCTTAGACCGCATTTTCACCCGCTGGTTCACCCTCTGTCTCCCTAGACAAGGTCAGATATTTACTCAACGATCGCAGTACGCGGCGGCCCCCGCGTGCTTGATCGCCGTGGCACTGGGGACAATTGGCGACATGGCCTCCGGCGAGGCCGTTTACGTGCGAGTGCGCAGTGCGGGGGCGCAATGCGGGCGCTCGGCGTGGATGCTGACCGTAAGTGCGGATCAGGGAAAGGACGCGGGCCACATGCTTAACCGGGATCAGTCGGAGCACCCGGTAGGCCAGCTGCAGCCCGTGCCACGCACGGGAGCGGCCCAGGCAGGTGATCTCGTCCAGGGCGGCGCAGGGCCGCGCGCGGCCCGCCTGGGGTTCGCGGCAGCCGAGCGCACCCTGATCGGCGGCACTGACCGCGAGCGGGACGCCGAGGCGGCGAGGCTGGCGGATGCTGGACACGGCGCCGCCGATGCCAGCGGGGCCAGCCAGGGCACCGCGAAGGCCAGCGCGGCGCAGGAGACAACCACGCGGGACACTACCGACGGCCGGCGACGGCCTGCGAGTCCCAAGGCCACCGGGCAATCCGCCCGCAGGACGAAGTCAGATGCCAAGGACGGCAACGGGTCCAAGAGCCGCGCCGCTCAGCATGCCCGTGCGGCCGCACGAGCCCGTACGCGGGTGGCGGAACGGGAGCGCCAGGCGGCCGGAGAGGCGAACAACCGGGATAGCGGCGCGGCGGCGGCCGCCAGCACGCACGCCTCCGCCGGGCGGGACCAGGCCGCGCAAGACCAGGCCGCACGGGACCAGGCCGGGCGGGGCCACGTCGCACAGGGCAAGGCCGCACTGAACGGGCCAGGGACGCAGGCCCGGGCCGGGCGCGGCGATGAGTTGCAGCAGCTGGCTCAGGCTGAGCGTCAGGCCGCCGCGGAGCGCGACCGCAAGGCAGCCGAGAGGGGGCGCCAGGCGGCCGCCCGGCGCCTGGCGCCTGCCAGCCACGGCGACCGCGCCGATGCCGCCCGCAGCGCGGCGGCGGAGCTTCCGGCGTACCGCTTCCTGGACCGGGAGGACAGCTGGCTGCGGTTCGCCGAGCGGGTGCTGGAGCTCGCCGAGGACGAGCACGTCCCGCTGCTGGAGCGGGTGAGGTTCGTCTCGATCTTCGCCAGCGCGCTGGATGAGTTCTTCATGGTGCGGGTGGCGGGGCGGATCCGCCGGATGGCCACCGGGCTGCCGGTGGAGAGCGCGACCGGGCGCCCGCCCCGGGAGGTTCTGGAGAACACCCTCGAACTAGCCCGCGGCCTGTCGGTCCGGCATGCGCGGTGCTTCACCGAAGCCCTCGTCCCGGCGCTCGCCCGGGAGGGAATCGAGGTCCTGCGCTGGAAGGAACTGTCGCCGCAGGAGCAGGCGGACATGCAGAGCCTGTTCCGCGAGCGGATCTACCCGGTGCTCACGCCGCTGGCCGTCGACCCCGCGCATCCTTTCCCGTTCATCTCCGGGCTGTCCCTCAGCCTGGCGGTCACGATCGCCGATCCGCGCACGGGAGCGACCATCTTCGCGCGGGTCAAGGTCCCGCCGCTGCTGCCCAGGTTCCTCACGGTGGCCCGCAACAGGTTCGTTCCGCTCGAGGACCTGATTGCCGCGCATCTCGGCGAGCTGTTCGTCGGGCTCGAGGTCATCGAGCATTACGCGTTCCGGGTTACCCGCATCCGTGACCTCGAGATCGACGAGGACGTCACCGAGGATCTGCTGCAGTCGCTGGAGCGCGAGCTCATGCGGCGCCGTTTCGAGCCCGCCGTCCGCCTCGAGGTCGAGGATTCCATCTCCGACGACGTCCTCGACAGGCTCGTCACCGAGCTTGGCGTCGATTACCGCGCCGTCTACCGGGTGACCGGACCGCTGGACCTGTCTGGCGTGTCCGTCCTCGCCGACCTGGACCGGCCAGCGCTCAAGTATCCGCCGTTCGTGCCGTCAGAGACCGCCCTGCCGCAGGACACCAGCGTCTTCGCCGCGCTGTCCGACCACGACGTGCTGGTGCACCTGCCCTACGACTCCTTCACCGCCAGCGTGCAGCGCCTGGTCGTGTCCGCGGCGGCCGATCCGCGGGTGCTGGCGATCAAGCACACGCTGTACCGGACCAGCGGCGACTCCGAGATCGTCGATGCGCTGATCGACGCGGCCGAGGCCGGCAAGCAGGTTGTGGTGGTCGTCGAGATCAAGGCCCGCGGGGACGAGCGCGCGAACATCGGCTGGGCGCGCAAGCTAGAGGAAGCCGGCTGCCACGTCGTCTACGGCTTCGTCGGCCTGAAGACGCACTGCAAGATGGTGCTGGTCGTCCGCGAGGAGGATGGCGGGTCGCTGCGCCGGTTCTGCCACATCGGCACCGGCAACTACCATCCCAAGACCGCCCGGCTGTATGAGGACTTCGGCCTGCTTACCTCGGATCAGACGGTCGGCGAGGACGTCACCGACCTGTTCAACCACCTGACCGGGTACAGCCAGAAGACCGACTACGGGCGGCTGCTCGTCGCGCCGACCGGGCTGCGGTCCGGCCTGCTCGAGCAGATCGAGGAGCAGGCGCGGCGCAGCCGCGACGGCCTGCCCGCCCGGATCCAGATGAAATGCAACGCGATCATCGATGAGAAGATCATCGACTCGCTGTACCGGACATCGCAGGCGGGCGTGCCCATCGACCTGTGGGTCCGCGGGATCTGCTCGCTGCGGCCGGGCGTTCCGGGCCTTTCTGAGACCATCCGGGTCCGCAGCGTGGTCGGCAGGTTCCTGGAGCACTCCCGGATCTACGCCTTCGGCACCGGCGAGGAGGAATCGCCGGGTGATGTCTGGATGGGCAGCGCGGACCTGATGCACCGGAACCTGGACCGCCGGGTCGAGCTCCTGGTACGGGTGACCAACCCGGCGCACCAGGCCGAGCTGCGCGGCCTCATCGACCTCGCGATGGACCCGTCCACGGCCTCGTGGTGGCTGGCGGGCGACGGAACGTGGACCCGCCACCACCTCGAGGCCTCCGGCGCTCCGCTGCATGACATCCAGGACCTGCTGGTACGGGCGCGGCAGGCCCGGGCGGCCAATGCGTGACTCGCCGCCGTCCCGATTGATTCGCGCGGCGGGCGCTGTGGTCTGGGCGCCCGGTCCGGACGGCCTCCAGGTGGCCCTGATCTCCAGGCGCCGCTATGGCGACTGGACCTTCCCCAAAGGGAAATGCGAGCCCGGCGAGCACGTGCTCGAGACCGCGGTGCGCGAGGTGCAGGAGGAGACGGGGCTGCCGGTCATCCTCGGCCGCCCGCTGAGCTACTCGACTTATCAGCGCAACTCGCAGCCCAAGCGAGTCGACTACTGGGTGGCCGCTTCGCGGGAAGCGCGCTCCGCCTTCGTTCCCAACCACGAGGTGGACGAGCTTCAGTGGCTGCCGCTGCCGGCGGCCATGGACCGGCTCAGCTACGAGCATGACCGGTCGATCCTCGCGGCCTGGGCCGCCGCGCCGGCGCAGACCGTGCCGCTGATCCTGGTCCGGCACGCGTCTGCCGGCAGCAAGAGCGACTGGGCGGGCGAGGAACTGGCGCGGCCGCTCGACCCGGCCGGCACCGCCGACGCCGAGGCTCTGGGCCGCCTGATGGCCTGTTACGGTCCCGCCAGGGTAATCAGCTCGGTCGCCGAGCGCTGCGTCGCGACCGTCGTGCCGTTCGCGGCGCGGACGGGCGCGACGATCGAGCTTGAGCCGCTGTTCACCGCCAATCATGCCGACCGGTCGCAGGAGGCCGCCGCCCGTGCTTCGGCGATCGCGGCCGGAGGCCAGCCCACCGTGATCTGCACGCACCGCGAGAACCTGCCCGTTCTGCTCCAGGCGGTCTGCACGCGCCTTGGCTCGCCCGTGCCCGCGGGCCCGTCCCTGCGCAAGGGCGCGTTCTGGGTCCTGCACACCGCAGGCGGCCGCCTGATCGCCGCCGAGCAGCATCACCCGGCGTCCGCCTAGCGGTCCGCTGTTCTTGTCGGGCCTTACTGCGCCCGGGCGGCGGGCTCCCAGTCCAGGGTCGGCGGCAGCGCCCCCTCCAGGATCAGCAGCCAGCGCTTGACCTCGAGCCTGGTTCCGCCGCTGTAGCCGCCGAGCCCGTCGCTGGCCACCACGCGATGGCAGGGGACGATCACCGGGATCGGGTTGGCCCCCATGACCTGGCCGACGGCCCTGGCCGGGAGCTCGGCGTCGGCCAGTGCGCCGCTGCGCCGGGCCAGCTCGCCGTAGGTGACCGTCTGGCCGTACCTGACGGTTTCATACAGCGCGCCCAGAACCTTCCGCTGCAGCGGGGATACCGCGCTCCAGTCCAGCGGGAGGTCGAAGACACGGCGCCGGCCGGACAGGTACTCGGCGAGCTGCGCGCGGGCAGCTCTCAGGCACTCCTGCGCACTGCCCTGACCGACTGCCGGTGCGGCTCCGCCAGCGGCAGCCGAGCCCGTGCGGGCCACCTCAGCAGGTCCGGGGACCGGCTCGGGACCGAATCGCACGCGGGCCACCCCCTTGCTGCTGCAGCCCACCGCCAGCGAGCCGACCGGAGTGCCGAGCACGTCCCACGCCATATCGCTCACGACGCCATTGTCTCTCCGTCCGGCGCCGGGGCACTGGCAGAAATCCGCACACACCCCGGGCACGCCAGCCCGTCGTCAGCACGAGCCGAAGTGTCGGCAGCCCGGTGTAAATATCAGCTATCCGCTCACATCGACAGAAGGAGCCAGCCGCATGTCCAGCAACCCGGCCGAGGACGTGGAGAACGAGCTTGCCGCGCTGTCCCGGCGCTTAACCGGCCCGGGGGAGCGGGAGTGCCTGCGCTGCTACCTGCTCCGGATGATCAGCGAGTTCGGCTGCGACGGGACGCACCGGTGGACAATCCGGTGGCGGGACCTCATGGCGCCGCGGGCCGCGGGCCTCGTCCGGCGACTGCAGAACCGGGGCGGCATCTGCTGCGACTGTGAAGTGATCTTCAATGTCTTCACCGGCAGCCCGGACGATCAGGGGCCATGTGCGGGCATCGTCCGGGCAGGCTCCTCGCTGCCCTGCGACCGCCGGACCCTGCGCAAGACGGCCTGATAGCCCGGACTTCGGCTGCCTCCGCCGGGCTGCAGGCGGGAGGGTTACTCCGCTTCTTCCTTCTCCAGGATGCGCAGCAGCGCCCGGGCGATCGGCATGGCAGTGAGTTCGGTCTGCCAGGGCCTGGCGCCGTAGCCGGCCAGGTCGGCGGCGACGGTATCGGCGCTGACCGGGCCGGGCGGCTGCCAGGACAGGCGCCGCACGGCATCGGGCTGCAGCAGGTTCTCCGCGGGCAGGCCGGAGGAGTCGGCGAGGGCCGCGACGACGGTCCGGACCGCGGTCAGGCGCTGCGCGGCCGCCGGATCGCGTTCCTGCCAGCGATGGGCGGGGGGCGGCCCGTCACTGGGCGGCGCCGACGCATCCGGCAGGTCGCGATCGGACAGTGCCCGGGCGCGCCGGATCGCCGCCAGCCACTCAGTCGCGTGCCTGCGGGCATTGCGGCCGGAGAACCCGGGGGCGGCCGCCAGCTCCTCGGGATTGGCGGGCAGTGACCTGGCGGCCGCCACGATGGCGGCATCGGGCAGCACCCTGGTCGGCGACAGGTCGCGCCGCCGGGCGATCTTGTCACGCTCCTGCCAGAGCTCGCGGACCACGGCGAGGCCCCGCCTGTTGCGGACCCGGTGAATGCCGGAGGTACGGCGCCAGGGATCGGTGCGCGGCCCGGGCGGCTTGGCGGCCAGGATGGCGGCGAACTCCTGCCGCGCCCATTCATCCTTGCCCTGTTCCTGGAGCTCCCGGGCCAGCTCATCGCGCAGTTCGACCAGCACCTCGACGTCGAGGGCGGCGTAGCGCAGCCATTCCTCGGGCAGCGGCCGGGTCGACCAGTCCGCCGCGGAGTGGCTCTTCTCGAGGCTGAGGCCGAGCACGGTCTCTACCAGGGTGCCGAGGCCCACCCGCGGATAGCCCAGCAGCCGCCCGGCCAGCTCAGTGTCGAAAAGGTGCCGCGGCCGGTAGCCCAGCTCGGCCAGGCAGGGCAGATCCTGCGAGGCCGCATGCAGGACGGCCTCGGTGTCGGCCAGGGCAGCATCGAGGCCGGACAGGTCGGGACAGGCGACAGGGTCGAGCAGCACGGTGCCCGCACCGCCGCGGCGCAGCTGAACCAGGAAGGCGCGGTGGCCGTAACGGAAGCCGGACGCGCGCTCGGCGTCGACCGCGACGGGACCGTCGCCCGCCGCGAGCGCGCGAACGGCCGCATCCAGCGCTTCGCTGGTCACGATCAGCGGCGGCAGGCCCTCCCGTGGCTCGAGCAGCGGCACGGCTACCCGCTCTGGGGCGGCCTCGCTGGCGCCGGCAGTCTCAGCAGCGTCCGCGCTCTGCCCGGCGCCTGCGTTCTCGCCGGCGCAGGCGGTCTCGGCAGCGCCTGCGGTGTCACCGGCATCCGCGCGGGCGACGGCTGCCGTCTGCTGGTCGCGGCCGGACCCGGAATCGGTCTGCGGTGCGGTCACGGGCGCCGCCGCCGGTGCGGCGGCCGCAGCGCGGCGACCCCCGCTGCCAGGGGCGGCAGCCCCGAGGCGGCGCACAGTGCGTCGGACCAGGCGGCAACGTGCGCGCTCAGCTCGGGGCAGCCGTCAGCCCCGACCGCGGGGGACCAGGAAGCCCGCAGCTCGAATCCGGTTGACACCGGCTCGTCTCGCTTCGTGCCGAACCCCTCCGTCACCACTCTGGTTACCGTCCCGCTGCTGCCCGCGTACCCGGCTGCCCGGGCGTCCAGCGCCTCGGTCAGCCAGCTCCACCCGACCTCGCCGATCAGCGGATCGGCCGCTATCTCCGGCTCGAGCTCAGCGCGGAAGTACGCGATGATGCGAAACCGGCCTGACCAGGATGCCTGCCCCGCTGGGTCGTAGAGCAGGACGAACTTGCCCCAGCCGATCTCAGTTTCCCCCTCATGCGCCGTCGCGGCAATTGCCGCAGCGTGCGGCGCCAGCCGCCGGGGCGGCGGCTCGTCCTCGAAGACTATTTCGGGGCGCTCGCGGACAACCTCGGCTATCCCGGCTTCGATCTCTGTGACGGCCGCGCGGAACAGGGTCTCGGAATCCATGGCGCCTCCTGCTGCGCGGTCGGCCGCGGGCCTCATTGCCGGGGCACGCGGCTTGCGCACGCTGGCGTCATGCCACCCGGTCGCGCAGGTCCGAGATCTCCGCTGGCTCGTATGCGAACAGGGAAAAACCGACGAGCAGGCCGGCTCCGCACGAGGTGCAGGACCATTCGGCGCACTCCCCGTCCAGGTAGTCGGGGCAGCCGCCTGGCTCAGGGTGGTGCAGTTCGAAGAGCCGGTCGCAGCCGCAGTCGCGGCAGTGCCGGATCGTCTCGATCATCTGCGGGCTCCTCGCTGCCGGCGCATCCGGGCCTGGCTGGCGCGATTGCACCAGGCTCACCTTGATGCTGGCACGGCCATGTCCGGTGTTCGCGGATCTGGTGCGGCGTGTCATCGGCCCGTTTGCCGCTAGGGTCGGCTCCGGTCTTCCCTGCGGCCGGGCGCGCGGGGCTCTCCGGCCGCCGCCACAGACGGCCGTGAGCACTGCCGAGCTGCACCGGCCCGACGACTATTGCCGCACGTCGGTGGCGTGCGAGCGGTGGTATGAGAAGATCCGTCATGTGAATGCACAGACCGCAGAGTCGGCGTTCGTGCGGGCCTGCCGACGCCAGTCCGTTCCGTACACACCTGTCTGGTATATGCGCCAGGCGGGACGGTCGCTGCCGGAATACCGGGCCGCCAGGGCGGGCACCGGCATGCTCGAGGCCTGCGCCACGCCCGACCTGATCGCTGAGATCACCCTGCAGCCGGTGCGCAGGTACGGCGTGGACGCGGCCATCCTGTTCAGCGATATCGTCGTTCCGCTGCGCGCCGTCGGGGTCGGCGTGGACATCAGGCCGGGCGTCGGCCCGGTGATCGAGCAGCCGGTGCGGCTGCCGATGGACGTGCAGCGGCTGCGTGCCCTCGAGCCGCCGGACGTCTCGTTCGTCGCCGAGGCGGTCAGGTCCCTGGTCGCCGAGCTGGGGGAGACCCCGCTGATCGGTTTCGCCGGGGGCCCGTTCACGCTCGCCTGTTACCTCATCGACGGCGGGCCGTCGAAGAGCTTCGACAAGACCAAGTCGATGATGTACGGGAACCCCGAGCTCTGGCATGCGCTGCTGGAGCGGCTCACCGACATCACGATCACCTTCCTGCGCGTGCAGATCGATGCCGGCGCGTCCGCTGTCCAGCTGTTCGACTCCTGGGCCGGGACGGTAGACCCGGACGACTACCGGCAGGCCGTGCTGCCGCACAGCAAGCGGATCTTCGACGCCCTCGCCGACACCGGGGTGCCGCGCATTCACTTCGGCGTCGGCACCGGCGAGCTCCTCGGGCTGATGGGCGAGGCGGGCGCCGAGGTCGTCGGAGTGGACTGGCGGGTTCCGCTGGACGAGGCTGTCCGCCGGGTGGAGCCCGGCAAGGCGCTGCAGGGCAACCTGGATCCGGCCATCCTGCTCGCCCCGTGGGAGGTCGTCGCCCAGCGGGCCAGGGACGTGCTCAACCGCGGCCGGACCGCTGAGGCCCACATCTTCAACCTCGGCCACGGCGTGCTGCCGGAAACCGACCCTGACGTGCTTGCCCTGCTCACCGACCTGGTGCATACCGAGTCGGCCCGGGTGCCGCACCTGCACTCCACCGACTAGGCCAGGGGGCGCGGCCGCCCGCCTCCGGTCAGCACTCGCGCTGGGCCTCACGTTCAGGTGGCGCTCGGCCGGGCCCGGCGGCGCAGCAGGCGGCGCCGCGCCGCGTAGCCGAGAGCGGCCAGGGCGGCGGCGATGACGGCGAACGGGAGCACTGCGCCGATGGCAGTCAGCACCCAGCTCACGGCGAGCGTGAAGGCGCGCCAGCCGCGGGACAGGCCGCCCAGGAAGCCGGCTGCGCTCTTGTTCCGGTGCTTCTTGACGACATGGCGGTGCGTACTTACCAGCAGCACAGACACGGTGCCGTAGGTGGTCTCGTGCGCAAGAGCCCGCTGCTGGGCCAGCAGCGCCTCCAGCGCCGACTCGTCGGCGTTGATCTGGTCCTGCACGCTGAGTAGCTGTCCGACCGACCCGGCGTGGCGCAGCAGCGCGCGCAGTTGCGCGATGGCCGCCTGCTGGGAGGCGACCCGGCTGCTCACGTCGGCGACCTGCTGGGTCACGTTCGTGGCCTGTGTCGTCAGCGAAAGCTGCCGTCCGAGGGCGGCGGCCAGGGCCGTCAGCGCGGACTGGTACCTCGCCACCGGGATCTTCAGGGTCAGGCTGACCTGCGGTCCGGCGGAGTCACCGGGATTGTTCAGGGCCTGCTCGGCGGAGATATAGCCGCCGGCGCTCTGGACGAGCGTCGTGACCTTGGCCGCGGCCTTGCTGACGTCCGGCGAGCGCACCGTCATGTTCGCGGTGAAGATGATGCTCTGGCTGGACAGCAGCAGCCGCGCGGACTGGCTCGCCGACTTCTCGGGCCCGAAGCTGCCCGAAGCGGCCGGGACCCTGGGGGCTGCCGCAGCGCCGTTCACGCTGACGCCCGCGTGCGCAGCCTGCCCGGAACCGTGAGAGGCAGAGAGACTGGAGGAGGAAGCTGAGCCGCTGGAGCAGCCGGCCACCAGGAGCAGGCCGGCGCCGCCCAGCAATGCGGCGGCGGCCAGGACGGTACTGCGCTTCGTGCCGCGGGCACTGCGTGGCCCGCCGGTAATGTTCATGCCGCTCGGACGCCGGCCGGGCCTGCCGGGTTCCGGCCCGGCCGAAACTGATGCGGAAGGGTGATCTGTGACGTTCGATGCGGCCGTGCAGCGCTGGATCGGGGTGCTCGGGAGGCTGCGGGATGTGGTCCGCCAGGAGGTGCTCCGGGACCAGATCGCCAGCCTGCCGCAGCTGGCCGGGAGGCCGCAGGGGTCCGGCCGCCCGGCTCGCGTGCTGGATGTGGGCTGCGGGCAGGGAACGCAGGCGCTGTACCTGGCCAGGGCCGGGCACCAGGTGACGGGCATCGACTCCTCTGCCCGGCTGCTGTCCCGGTTTGCCGGGGCGCTGGCCGCCGAGCCCGCCGCGGTAGCCCGCCGGGTCACCCTCATCGAAGGCGACGGCGAGCACGCCCCGCAGCTGGCGGCGGGCCCCTTCGACCTGGTCCTGTGTCACGGCGTGCTGATGTACCTGGCCCGCACCGGGCCCATGCTGCGCGCGCTCGCGCAGGTGGCAGCGCCGGACGGGGCGATCTCGCTGCTGGTGCGCAACGGCCTGGCCCTGGCCATGCGCGACGGCCTGCAGGGGAACTGGCCCGGAGCGCTCGCGGCATTTGATAGCAAGGACTATGTCAACAGGCTGGGCCTATCCGCCCGCGCGCATGCGCCCGCGGATATCGACCTGGTCATGGAACCGCTCGGCTGGCAGCGCACCGCATGGTTCGGGGTACGGGTCTTCACTGACCACCGGGACGAGCCGGCGCCGGGCGCGGACCAGCTGGCGCCGCTGCTCGCCGCCGAGCGGGCAGCGGGCGGCCGCGACCCTTACCGGAGCGTGGCCGCGCTGCTGCATCTCGTCTACGGCAGGGTAGGAACATGAGCAATCGACTGGGGCGGGACGCGGCAGAGCGCGGGCCGGCGGAGCGGGACCCGGCCAGCGTCGTGATCGTCGGCGGCGGCATCGCGGGCCTGGCGGCGGCGTTCTTCCTGCGCGACCGGGGCCTTACGGTGACCGTGCTGGAGGGATCATCGCGCCTGGGCGGCAAGCTCGCCGTGTCCGAGGTAGCCGGGATCAGCGTCGACGAGGGCGCCGAGGCGCTGCTCGCCCGGCGGCCGGAAGGCACCGGGCTGATTACCGAGGTCGGCCTGGCCGGGGAGCTGGTCCAGCCGGGCACGACCGCGGCGAACATCTGGACCCGCGGCCAGCTGCGGCCGCTGCCCCGGCGGCAGATGATGGGCGTGCCCGCCGACCTCGGGGAGCTGGCGCGCAGCGGCATCCTGTCGGCTGGGGGCGTGACCAGGGCCGGGCAGGATCTCCAGCTGCCCGCCACCGACCGCGCGGGTGATGTGTCGGTCACCGCCTGCGTAGCCGCCCGGCTCGGCCAGGAGGTGGTCGACCGGCTGGTCGACCCGCTCCTCGGCGGCGTCTACGCCGGCCGCTCCGAGGAGCTTTCCTTCGAGGCCACCCTGCCGGGCCTCGCCGCCGAGTCACGGCGGCACGCGGGCCTGTCCGAGGCGGCCGCCGCGCTGCTCCCGGCGCCCCCGGCGCAGGGAACTGCCCCGGCGCGGGGCAGCACCGGCGGCGGGCCGGGTACCGGCCGGGCGGGCGGCGAGCCGGGCTCCGGGCGGTCGGCCCCGGTGTTCACCACCCTGGCCGGCGGTCTCGGCACCCTGCCGCCGGTCCTCGCCGACGCCTCGGCGGCGAAGATCCGGACCGGCGCGATGGTCCGCGAGCTCGCCCGCACGCCCGGCGGCTGGCGGCTGACCATCGGCTCGGCCCGGGCGCCGGAGCAGCTCGAGGCCGACGCGGTCATCCTGGCCGTGCCGGCCCGGCCGGCCGGGCGCCTGCTCGGCGGCGTGCCCGCCGCGGCCGGTGCCGCCGCGGCGCTGGCCGAGATTCCTTACGCCAGCATGGCGGTCGTCACGCTCGCCTATCCCGCGGCGGCATTTCCCGGTCTGCCGGCCGGCAGCGGGTACCTGGTCCCGGCCGTGGACGGGCACGCGGTGAAGGCCGTGACGTTCAGCAGCATCAAGTGGCCGCATCTGCTGCGGCCGGCGAACGGCGGGGGCACGGCCGGCGCGATGCAGATCGTGCGTGCCTCCGTCGGCCGGATCGGGGAGGAAGCACTGCTGCAGCGCGACGACGGCGAGCTGGCCCGCTTGGCCGCCGACGAGCTTGCCGCCGCGACCGGCGTGCGCGGCGAGCCGGCCGCCGTGCGGGTCACGCGCTGGGGCGGCGGGCTGCCGCAGTACAACGTCGGCCACCTGGAGCGGGTAGCCCGGATCCGGGCGGGCGTCGCCGGTCAGCCCGGCCTGGCAGTCTGCGGGGCCGCCTACGACGGTCTTGGCATCCCCGCCTGCATCGCCACCGCGCGGCAGGCGGCCGATCAGGTACTGGCCTACTTTGAGACGGCCGCGAGCCGCGATGGTGCCAGGATGAACGAGGCCGGCCCGAGCGGGACCGGCCCGGCCGGAGCCAGCGGAGTCCGGTAGCCAGCCGGCCCCTGCGGCCGTGACCGGGAGGCGTCCGTGATCGACCTGGAGACCGACGGCGACGTATGGATCCTGCACATGCGCGACGGCGAGAACTGCTTCAGCAAGGACTGGCTCGGGGAGTTCAGCGCGGCGCTGGACCGGGTGGAAGCCAGCGACGGCCCGGCCGCGCTGGTCACCACCGGCGCGGACAAGTTTTACTCCAACGGCCTCGACCTGGAGTGGCTGGGATCAATCGGCCCGGAGGCGACCGGCTTCCTGTCCGACGTGCACCGGCTCTTCGGGCGGCTGCTCGGCTTCCCGGCGGTCACGGTCGCCGCCGTGAACGGGCACGCGTTCGCGGCCGGGGCCATGCTCGCGGCCGCGCACGACTTTGTCATCATGCGCGAGGACCGGGGCTACTGGTGCCTGCCCGAAGCCGACCTCGGGCTGCCGCTCACCCCGGCGATGTACGCCGTGATCGCCACGAAGCTGCCCCGCCGCACCGCCCAGGAGGCAATCCTGACCGGCCGCCGGTACGGCGCGCCCGACGCCATGGCCGCGGGAATCGCCCACCGGGCCGCCGCCGGGGACCAGGTGATCGCCGACGCGGTGCTGCTGGCCAAGGCGCTGGCCGGCAAGGACCGGCGCGCCCTCGCCGCGCATAAGCAGCTGCTGTACGGGGAGGCGATCCGCGTCTGCGGGACCGGCGTTCCCGACACCGCGGCCAACTGACGCCTGCCGTTCCCGCGCTCGGGGGCTCCGAGCAGCGTGTGTGCCTATCCACTGTCGCCCCAGCAGCTCCACTGTCGCCACAGCAGCAGTGGATGAACACGCACGCTGTTTGCCGGGGCCGGGGCCGGGGCGGGTCCGGGTGCTGGCGGTCATGCGGGAGAATGGGGGCATGGCTGCTGACATCGGCGGGCAAGGCTCCCCGGAGGCTGCGGATCAGGCCGCGCAGCGCGGGGAGCGCCCGAAGGCACGAGACCTGAACGAGCTCATCCGCTACACCATGTGGTCGGTCTTCCGGCTGCGCGACGACGCCGCGCGCGATGAGAGCTGGTCGGGCGCCGGCGGCCAGGGCCGCGACGCCCGCGCCGCCGAGCTGGACGCCCTGCTGGAGCAGGCCGCGGGCAAGGGCGTCGTGACCCGGGGCTGCTACGACGTCCAGGGGCTGCGGGCCGACGCCGACTACATGTTCTGGTGGGTCGCGCCGTCTCCCGACGACCTGCAGGAGATGTACGCGCGGTTCCGCCGCACCGGCCTCGGCCGGGTCAGCGAGCCGGTCTGGTCGGCGATGGCGCTGCACCGGCCGGCCGAGTTCAACAAGAGCCACATCCCGGCGTTCATGGCCGGGGAGGATCCGCGGGCCTACGTCTGCGTGTACCCGTTCGTGCGGTCCTATGAGTGGTACCTGCTGGACGACGCCGAGCGCCGCGCGATGCTCACCGAGCACGGCATGATGGCCCGCGAGTACCCCGACGTGCGCGCCAACACGGTCTCCTGCTTCGCGCTCAACGACTACGAGTGGATGCTCGCCTTCGAGGCCGACGAGCTGCACCGGATCGTGGACCTGATGCGGCACCTGCGCGGCGCCCGGGCGCGGCTGCACACCAGGGTCGAGATCCCGTTCTACACCGGCCGCCGCAAGCCGGTCCGCGAGCTGCTCGACGCCCTGCCGTGACCGCAGTGACCTGCATGATCGCCGTGACTTCCGTCACGGCAGCGACTCCTGCGGTGGCAGTGATCGGTGTGACGGCAGCAAGCGCATGACGGCAGTGCGCCGGGTCCTTTTCTGCCGCGAGCGCTTTACCGCCGAGCTGTCCTGGGCTGATCTCGGGCCGGTGCTGCCGGGCTGGGAGATCACGTCCTGCCCGCCAGGCAAGGTGGCCTACCATCTGGACGCGATCGACGCGGTATGCCCGTTCGGCGCCCCGATCGATGCCGCCGTGCTGTAGGCTGGCCGGTTCGGCCTCGTGCACCAGTACGGGGTCGGCCTGGAGAAGGTCGACGTCGGCCGGGCGACCGAGCTCGGAGTGTGGGTCTGCCGGGTCCCCGGTGATGCCGGCGGCAATGCCGACAGCGTCGCGGAGATTGCCATCCTGCATCTGCTCGCCCTGGTCAGGCGGCTGCCC
This sequence comes from Streptosporangiaceae bacterium, assembly GCA_052146815.1. Classification (GTDB taxonomy): domain Bacteria; phylum Actinomycetota; class Actinomycetes; order Streptosporangiales; family Streptosporangiaceae; genus DATJZH01. Next base: position 49,143 of record JBKQMG010000194.1, read on the forward strand.
GCGGCGCAGGCGGCGCTGGCGCAGGGCCGCTGGGAAGCCCGGCCTACGGGCGGCTCGCTGCTCGGCGCCACCGTGCTGATCGTCGGCCTCGGCGCCATCGGCGCGGCGGCGGCCCAGCGGCTGGCGCCGTTCGGCACCCGGCTGCTGGGGATACGGGCTCATCCCGAGCTCGGCGGGCCGCCCGGCGTGGACCAGGTCGCGGGGCCCGGCCGCCTGCAGGATCTGCTGGGCGAGGCCGACGCCGTGGTCTGCTGCGCCATGTACGACAGCGGCACGGCGGGCATGTTCGGCGCCGCCGAGTTCGGCGCGATGCGGCCCGGCGCGATGTTCGTGAACGTGGCACGCGGCGGCCTGGCGGACGAGCCAGCCCTGCTGGCGGCGCTGGAGTCCGGCCAGGTCGGCGGGGCCGGGCTGGACGTGCACGCGACCGAGCCCGCCGATCCGGGGTCAGCGCTGCTCCGCCACCCGCAGGTGATCGCCACGCCGCATGTCGGCGGGCTCACCGAGGTCATGTTCCGCCGGACCGGCGAGGTCTTCGCGGCCAGCCTCGACCGCTGGGCGGCCGGGGATACGCCCTGCTGGGCGGTCAACGAGCCGGCTTTCTGCCGGTCGCGGCCCGGCTGACCCACTTCGGGACCTCGGGCCCTGGCGCCCCACGCGGCGCCCGCGCGACTATCGCGCACGGAGGTTGCAATGACCACTGTGGAAGCTTCCGTCCGGGACCGGGTCCGGCCGACTGGATACCCCGCGGCGTGGGAGTTCGACGGGCTGCTGAGGAACGGGGAGACGGTCGTCATCCGGCCGATCCTGCCCGGCGACGCGCAGGCCCTGGTCAGCCTGCACGGCGCGGTATCGCCCGGCAGCCTGCACCGGCACGCGCTGCTGGCCCGGCCCGCGCTCAGCCTCGCCGACGCGGCGCGGTTCACCGAGGCGGACTACGACACCAGGATGGCCTTCGTCGCCGTCGTCTCCGATCAGATGGTCGGGCTGGCGAGCTACGAGCGGCTCGACACCGCGGTGCCGGCGGCCGAAGCCAGCTTCATCATCACCGACACCTACCAGCGGCACGGTGTCGCGACCCTGCTGTTCGAGACCCTGGCCGAGTACGCGCGGGCGATGGGCATCCTGCGCTTCCTCGCCGAGGTCATGGTGCAGAACCCGGAGCTGATCGAGATGTTCGCGGCGACCGGCCTGCACTGCGCCCGGCACAGCGACGCGGCCACGGTCTGCGTCGAGATCGACCTGCGGCCGACGCCGCAGTACCGCGCCTCCTGCGACCAGCGGGAGGCCATCGCGGAGGTCGCCAGCATCGCCGCGATCCTCCGGCCTCGGTCCATCGCGGTCGTCGGAGCGGGACGTCACCCAGGCAACACCGGCCACGAGGTAGTCCGGTCGCTGCTCGTCGGCGACTTTTCCGGCACGGTCTACCCGGTCAACCCGGCCGCGCGGGCGGTCTGCGGGGTTCCCGCGTACTCGGCGCTGCTGTCGGTTCCCGAGCCGATCGACCTGGCCATCATCGCCGTCCCGGCCGCAGCCGTTCCTGGCGTGCTGGAGGAAGCCGCCTCGATCGGCGTGCGTGCCGTCACCATCATCACCGCGGGCTTCGGCGAGACCGGCCGCTCCGGCGCCGCGGTCGAGACGGAACTGCTCGCCATCGCCCGCCGGCACGGCATCCGGATCGTCGGCCCCAACTGCCTCGGCGTCATCAGCACCGATCCGCAGATCCGGATGAACGCCACCTTCGCCGCGCTCGACCCGCTGCCCGGCCGACTGGCGCTCGTCTCGCAGTCCGGTGCCGTGGGGGTCGTCCTCGGCGAGCAGACCCGTGCCGCCGGGCTGGGGCTTTCCGCCTTCGTCTCGATCGGCAACAAGCTTGACGTGAGCCCGAACGATCTCCTGTGCTTCTTCGAGGACGACGACCGGACCTCGGTGATCGCGCTCTACCTGGAATCGCTGGGCAACCCCCGCAAGTTCGCCCGCATCGCCCGGCGGGTCGGCGCGTCGAAGCCCATCGTGGCGCTCAAAGCCGGCCGGACCTCGGCCGGCGCCCGGGGAGCCCGCTCGCACACGGCGGCGGCCGCGACGCCGGAAGTCACCGTCGCGGCCCTGCTGGAGAGCGCCGGCGTCATCAAGGTCGACCGTCTCGAGGAACTCCTCGACGTCTCCGCCATCCTGCTGGCCGCGCCGCTGCCGGCCGGGCGCCGCATCGCGCTCGTCGGGAACTCCGGCGGACCGCTCATCCTCGCCGCGGACGCGTGCGAGAGCGGCGAGCTCACCGTCCCGGAACTGCGGCCGCAGACTCAGCAGGCCCTGGGCGAGGTGCTCGTCCCCGCCGCCGCGGCCGCCAACCCCGTCGATCTCACCGCCGACGGGACCGCGGGGATGCTGGCGGGCGCGCTGGACATCGTCCTCGCCGACGACGCGATCGACGCCGTGATCGTCGTCGTCATCGAGACCCCGGCGATCTCGGCGGCGCAGGTGCGCGAGACCGTCGCGCACGCCGCCCGCAGCGCGGCCAAGCCAGTGGTTGTCTGTGCCGTCGAGGGCGGCGCCCCGATCGGCGCGAGCGGCGCGCCCGAGGTGGCGCAGGTGCCCTCGCCGGAGCGGGTTGCAGCCGCCCTCGCGCACGTCTGCCGGTACGCGCAGTGGCGCGGCCGCCCGCTGGCCGCAGCCGAGGAACCGGGCCAGCTGTCCGATCAGCCGGCCATCAGCGAGATGATCGCCGCGAAGCTCGCGAGCAGCCCGGCCGGCGGCTGGCTGGCCCTGGACGAGGGAGCCAGGCTGCTGGCCGCGTGCGGCCTGCCAGTGCTGCCCACCCGCGGCGCGGTGGCCGCGGACGAGGCGGCCGCGGCAGCCGAGGCCACCGGGTTCCCCGTCGTGCTGAAGGCCCGGTCCGGCGGCGTCGTGCACAAGACCGACGTCGGCGGCGTCGTCCTCGGCCTCGACAGCGCCGAGGCGGTACGGGCCGCGTTCGCGGCGATGGCGGCCCGGCTCGGCGCGCAGATGGGCGGCGCGGTGATCCAGCCGATGGCGGCGCCCGGCGTAGAGGCGATCGTCGGCCTCGCCTCCGATCCCGAGTTCGGCCCGGTGGTCATGGCGGGCCTCGGCGGCGTGCTCACTGACCTGCTCGGCGACCGCGCTTTCGCCGTCCCGCCGCTGGAGCCAGGCGCCGCCGACGCGCTCGTCTCCTCGCTGCGCGCGGCGCCGCTGCTCGACGGGTACCGCGGCGCGCCCAAGGTGGACCGGCAGGCGCTCGTGGCGGTACTCGAGCAGGTCGCCCGAATCGCGGAGGAAGTTCCCGAGCTGGTCGAGCTGGATCTCAACCCGATCCTCGTCGGCCCGGACGGGGCGCTTGTCGTCGACTGCAAGGTGCGGGTGGCCCCGCGTGAGCCGGGTCCGGGCCCGCTGTTCCCGGCGCTGCGCCGCCGGCCGCAGACCTGACCGGCCGCCGGGAACCCGCGCGGTCAGGCCTTACGGAGTCAGGCCGCACGGGGTCAGGCCGCGCTGCGGTCGGGTAGCGCTGCGATGGGGCAGCGGCTGCGATCAGGTCACGTCGCGGCTGACGCCGGCTGGATCGTCCGGGATGCCGGGGGCGGGGATTTCCTTCTCGAACCAGTGATGGGCGTAGGGATTGCGGTTGTAAGGCGGGATCTCGCGGTACCCGCTGGCCCGGTACATGGTGATCGCCTCGGTGAGCACCTCGTTGGTGTCGAGCCGCAGGATCCGCAGGTCCCTGGCCGCGGCGTGCTGTTCCAGTTCGCGCAGCAGGCGGCGGCCGAGCCCGAGCCGCCGGACGCTGGCGTCGACCCAGAGATGGCGGACCTCGCCGACGCCGGGCGAGAGCGTCGCAGCGGCCCCGCAGCCCACCGGCCGGTGCTGCTCGCGGGCGATCAGGAACACCCCGGCGGCGCCGGTCACCTTCGCCGGCGCGACCAGCGCCGAGGGATCGAAGCCGCCGGGGAAGAGCCCGCTGATCTCGGCCGCATACTGCGCCAGGCACCACCGGGCGGCCGGTGCGGCCGGGCCGGCGGCCTCGATGCTGATCGAGGCCAGCCGCAGCCGGCGCTGCACGATCTCCATGGCGCTGATCATGTCCTCGCGCTGCCGCGCGGTCAGCGGGGCCAGCAGGCCCGCGGCGACGGCGGTGGCGCGCTCATTGAGATCCGCCAGGTCCGCGCGGCCCTCGGCGGTGAGCTCGGCGATCCTGGCCCGCTCGTCGCCCGGCCGCGACCGCATTCGCACCAGGCCCGCCGCCTGCAGCGAGCCGAGGAGCCGGCTGAGGTACCCGGAGTCCAGGTCAAGCCGGCTGCGCAGTTCCCGGACGGCTGCGCCGCCCGCCCCGCTCGCGCCGATCTCGAACAGGAGCCTGGACTCCGCCAGCGGCCGGGCCTGGCCCAGGTAGCGGTCGGTGAGCACCCCGATGGCCCGGGTGTAGAAGCGGTTGAACTCGCGGACTGCCTCAGCCTCGGTGGCGGGACGGCTCATATTCTCTGACGTTAGTCAGAGAACCGGGTTCCGTTCAAGGCCCCGGCGCGCGGGCCGAGCAGCGTCACCACGTCATCGGCCAGGGTCTCGATCGCCATCGGCCGGTCGATGTCGGCGGTGCGCCCATGTCCCTGCAGTTCGACGGCGATCACCTGATAGTCGCGCCAGCACCGGGATCAGCCGCCCGAACGTCAGGTCAATCGTTATCAGGCCGCCGTGGAGCAGCACTAGCGGACGGCCCGTCCCGTGGATCTCGCAAGCAGGCTGAGCCGCGCAGGCGGCTCACAGCAGCGCATCGGTGGCGTCGTCGGGCAGGCCGTCGAAATACTTGCCCAGCACCTCGCCGAAGGCCGGCTCGTCAGGATCAGCGCGCAGGAACAGCGTCATCGACGACCGCAGCTTCTGCGCGTCAAGGCCGCCGAAGATCTGCTCGGCAGTCCGGTCCTGCGTGTCCGCGACGATGCGGGCGCATTCGGCCAGCCGCGGCCCGAGGACCGGATGCCGCAGGTAAGCCCGGGCCTCCTTCAGCGACGAAATGGCGAACTTCCTCGAGGTCGCGCTCCGCCCGAGGCCGGCGATCTGCGGGAAGACGAACCAGATCCAGTGGCCCGTCTTGCTGCCGCGCCGCAGCTCGGCGACGGCCTGGCGGTAGCTGCCGCCGGCGTCCTGAGCGGCGGCGAAGCGCTCGAGATCGTAAGGATCGTCCATGGTCAGCTCCCTGCTGAGGCATTTAACGGTTCTTGCGCAGGAACTCCTGCAGCCGGGGCAGCGGCCAGGTGTTGATCACGCTCTCGGCGGTCAGCCAGCCGCGCTGCGCCGTGCCCACTCCGTACCGCAGATAGCCCAGGTGGACGGTGGAGTGCGCGTCGCTGTCGATCGAGAACATCACCCCGGCGTCCCTGGCCGCCTTGATGTGCTCGGCGGGCAGGTCTAGCCGGGCGGGATGGGAGTTGATCTCCAGCGCGGTGCCGGTCCGGGCGCACGCGCGGAAGAACTCGGCGAAGTCCACGTCGACCGGCGGCCGCCTGCCGATCTTGCGGGCGGTGGGATGGCCGATGACGTTCACCTGCGGGTTCTCGCAGGCGGCGACGAACCGACGGGTCATGTCCGGGCGGGACTGATCGAAATGGGAGTGCACCGACGCCACGCAGATGTCGAAGGCGTCCAGGAACTCCGCCGGCCAGTCCACGGTGCCGTCCGGCGCGATGTTCAGCTCGGTCCCGTGCAGCAGGGTCATCGGCGCGCCGCCGTCGCGCGCCAGCCTGGCTTCCATCTGGCGCACCTGCTCGCGCTGGGCGAGCATCTTCTCGCTGGTCATCCGCTGCATGAACAGGTTCGGCGCGTGATCGGTGATGGCGTAGTAGGAGTAACCTCGGGCGCGAGCGGTCGCCACCATGTCGGCCAGCGAGGCCACGCCGTCGGTGAGATCGGTGTGGGTGTGCAGGTCACCGCGGATGCCGGCGTCGGTGACCAGGACCGGGAGCTCGCCGCGCAGCGCCGCCTGCACCTCGCCGGTGTCCTCGCGCAGCGGCGGCGGCACGAAGGACATGCCGAGCCGGTGGTAGACCTCTTCCTCGGTCCGGGAGACGATCAGCTCGCCGCTGACCGCGTCGAACAGCCCGTATTCGGACAGCTTCAGCTTCTGCCGGACGGCGATCTCGCGGACCCGCACGTTGTGGGCCTGCGAGCCGGTGAAGTACTGCAGGGCAGCGCCCCAGGAATCCAGCGGGACCACCCGCAAGTCCACCTGCAGCCCTCCGTCGGCGCGGACCGACGTCTTGGTGTCCCCGCTGCCGATCACGTCGGTCACTCCCGGCAGCCCGGTGAGCGCGGCCATCAGCGGCGCTGAGTCCTGCGCCGCGGCGAGCACGTCCACGTCGCCGACGGTCTCCCGGAACCGGCGCAGGGAGCCCGCGTGCGCACACCGCAGGCAGCCGGGCGCCGCGCTCACCGCGGCGACGACCCGGGCGGCGAGGTCGTCGGCGACGTCCAGCAGCACGCGCCGGCCCGTGCTTTCCATCAGCTCGATGCCCCGGAGCAGTTTCTGCTCGCTCTTGGCGCCGAATCCCCGCAGGCCCGCCAGCCGGCCGGCGTTGATCGCCTCGGTCAGCTCGCTCACCGAGCTGATCTGGAGCTCGGAGTACAGCTGCAGCGCCCGTTTCGGCCCGAGCGCGGGGATCCTGGTCAGGTCCCGGACCCCGGCGGGAACTTCCGCCCGCCGCTCCTCCAGCGCCTTGATCGCGCCGGTCGCGGTGAACTCAGTGATCTTGTCCGCGATCGACTTGCCGACGCCCGGTATCTGCCGCAGCTGCGCCGGGCTGAGCGCCGTGACATCCGCGGCATGCCCGGCGACCGCCCTGGCGGCCTTCTCGTAATTGCGCGTCCGGAACATGTCGCCGCCGGTGATCTGGATCAGTTCGGCGTACTCGCGCAGCAGCGCGGCGACCTTGTCGTTGGCACGTGGCATGCCGCCATTGTGCCTGCGCCGCTCAGGTCAGGAGCGCAGGCCAGGGCCGGACCGGCAGCGACCGTTACAGTGAGGGTCGGCGCGCGGACCAGACGCAGGAGGCAGCCTTGGATCAGCCGCTGGAGGCCTACCAGGACGAGATCTACCTGAGCGGGCTGGCCGGGACCGTTCCGGCGCTGCCCACGGACCTGGCGGAGCTGGAGGCCGCGGCCCGGGCCCGGCTGTCCCCGCAGGCGCACGGCTACATCGCCGGCAGCGCCGGCTCAGGAGACACGGCCAGGGAGAACCTCGCGGCATTCCGGCGCTGGCGGATCGTGCCGAGGATGCTGACTGACGTCAGCAAGCCGTCTTACGCCAGCACCGTGCTCGGCGCGTCGCTGCCGGTCCCGATGCTGCTGGCGCCGGTGGGCGTGCTCGGCATCGCGCACCCGGACGGCGAGCTGGCCGTCGCCAGGGCCGCCGCCGGCCTCGGGATCCCCATGATCCTCAGCAACGCCGCGTCCGCGTCCATGGAGGATGTCGCAGCTGCCGCCGGCGACGGCCATCGCTGGTTCCAGCTCTACTGGCCGAAGGAACGGCCGGTGGCCGCCAGTTTCATGGCCAGGGCCAGGGCGTCCGGCTACAGCGTCCTGGTGATCACGCTCGATACCCGGCTGCTGGCCTGGCGCCCGCGCGACCTCGACCATGCCTTCCTGCCGTTCCTGCGCGGCATCGGAGTGCAGAACTACCTCACCGACCCGGCATTCCAGGCGGGCCTGGCTGACACCGCCCGGGCCGACCCGGGCGCGGCCATCCTCCGTTGGACGCAGATATTCGGCAACCCGTCGCTGACCTGGGATGATCTGCCGTTTGCCCGGGAGAACTGGGACGGCCCGATCGTGCTCAAGGGCATCCAGTGCGTGGCCGACGCCCGGCGCGCCGCGCAGGCCGGAATTGACGGGATCATCGTGTCCAATCACGGCGGCCGTCAGGTCGACGGGGCTGTCGGCTCGCTCGAAGCCCTGCCCGCCATCGCCGCCGCGGTCGGCGACCAGCTCAGCGTGCTTTTCGACAGCGGCATCCGGGGCGGCGCCGACATGCTGAAGGCGCTGGCCCTCGGGGCCAGGGCCGTCCTGATCGGACGGCCCTACGCCTACGGCCTGGGCATGGCCGGGGAGGCGGGGGTCCGGCACGTGCTGCGGACGCTGCGCGCCGATTTCGAGCTGACCATGCGGCTGTCCGGTCATGCGCGGCTGGACGAGCTCGGCCCTGACGCGCTGATCCGCGCGGGCACGCTGCCCGACTAGCGAGCCGGCTCACAGCCCGGTGAGGTTCACCACGATCGCTTCCTGGGTGGACCGGGCGATCACCACGACCGCGTCCTCGGCGGGCGACGGGTTCTCCTCCCGGTGCGGTGCGTGCGGCGGGACCCAGACGTAGTCGCCGGGCTCCGTCTGCAGCCGGACCAGCTCGCCCGAGGCGGGATCGCGGAAGACGAATACCGGCTGCCCCGACACCACGAAGATCCCCGTCTCGGACTCGCCGTGATGGTGGTCGCCGGAGGAGACCAGCGGCGGCAGCACCGTACGGCCCATCCACAGTGACGTGGCCCCCACCAGGTCGCCGGAGATCGCGGCCGAACGGATCATCCCCGTGGTCTGCGCCGTCGCGCCGGACAGCTCCGCGGACCTGATCAGCCGCAGGCCGGGCTCCGGCTGGCCCGCGGGCAGGCTGGCCATCGGGTCAGGCCTGGCCGTCAGCGGCGCGGGCCGGCTCCAGCGTCAGCGAGATCGAGTTGATGCACCACCGCTGGTCGGTCGGCACGTCGTATCCCTCGCCTTCGAAGACGTGGCCGAGGTGGGAGTTGCAGTTCGCGCACCGTACCTCAGTCCGCGTCGGGCCGAGCGACCGGTCCTCCAGCAAGATCACCGCGTCGTTCTCGGTGGGCTGGTAGAAGCTCGGCCAGCCGCAGTGCGACTCGAATTTGGCGTCCGACCGGAACAGCGCAGCGCCGCACGCACGGCACCGGTAGACGCCCTCAGTCTTCGTGTCGGTGTACTCGCCCCGGAACGGCGCCTCGGTGCCGGCCTGCCGCAGCACTTCGTACTGCTCCGGGGTAAGCCGTTCCCGCCATTCGTCTTCGGAAAGCTGCACCTTGTCCATGCCGTGAGACTACCCCGCTGCCCCCGCGGACCGCTGATCGCGGGCAGCCCGCCAGCGGCGCGCCGCCCGCTCAGATCGTGACCTCCAGCCGCGTGTCAGGGCCGCCGGCCGGATGCAGGTCCACGGCCTCGACCCGGCCCGCCAGCCGCACGTCGCGCAGCACGGCGGCCAGCGCGTCAAGCTGATCCGCGGGCCCGCTCGCCGACAGGCGCCGCACCGGGGCCCGCATCGGCAGCTGCGCCTGCGATTTTGCCTTCCTGATCGACGCGATCGCCGCCGAGGCCGCGTCGAGTGCGGCGTCGTCCGGGCCGCCGAGTGCCCGCAGTTCGGCCGCGTCGGGCCAGGCGGCCAGGTGAACAGAGCCGTCCTGGCCAGGCTGGCGCCAGGACCAGGCCTCCTCCGTCACGAAAGGCAGGAATGGCGCAAAAAGCCGCAGCACCGTCAGCAGCGCGGTGCGTAGCGTGGCGATGGCTGACCCGGCCGCAGCCTCGCCCTGCTCGCCGTAGGCCCTGGGCTTCACCAGCTCCAGGTAGTCGTCGCAGAACAGCCAGAAGAACCGCTCGGTCAGCTCCAGCGCCAGCGCGTGATCGTAGGACTCGAAGGCGGTGCTGCACTGCTCAGCCACCCCGGCGAGCCGGTGCAGCAGGGCGCGGTCGAGCGGCTCGGTGATCAGGCCCGCCCCGGCGGCCGCGCCTATGCCGAGCACGAACTTGCTCGCGTTGAGGATCTTCACCGCCAGCCGCCGGCCGATCTTCAGCTGCGCCGGGTCGAAGGCCGTGTCGACGCCCAGGCGCGCGCTGGCCGCCCAGTAGCGAACCGCGTCCGAGCCGTAATCGCGCAGCATGTCCATCGGCGTCACCACGTTGCCGGCCGACTTGGACATCTTCTTGCGGTCCGGGTCGAGGATCCAGCCGGAGATGGCCACGTGCCGCCACGGGAGCCTCCGGTGTTCAAGATGCGAACGCAGCACCGCGTAGAACAGCCAGGTCCTGATGATCTCGTGCGCCTGCGGCCGCATGTCCATCGGGAACACCCGGCCGAACAGGTCGTCATCGATGCTCCAGCCGCCGGCGATCTGCGGGGTGAGCGACGCCGTCGCCCAGGTGTCCATCACATCGGGGTCCGCGGTGAAGCCGCCGGGCCTGCCTCGCTGGTCTTCCTGGTAGCCGGGCGGCACATCGGCGGCCGGGTCGACCGGCAGCATCTGGTCCGGGGCGGCAACAGGGGAGTCCAGCCGCGGCTGCCCGTCGTCGCCGACCGGGTACCAGACCGGGATCGGCACGCCGAAGAAGCGCTGCCTGCTGATCAGCCAGTCGCCCGCGAGGCCGCCGACCCAGTTCTCGTACCGGGACAGCATGTGCGGCGGGTGCCAGGCCAGCTCCCGGCCCCGGCGCTGCAGCGTCTCGCGCAGCTCCGGATCCCGGCCGCCGTTCCTGATGTACCACTGGCGGGTCGTCACGATTTCCAGCGGCCGGTCGCCCTTCTCGTAGAACTTCACCGGGTGCGTCATCGGCTCCGGGTCGCCGCGCAGCGCCCCGGCCTCGCGCAGCAGCCCGGTCATCGTCTCTCTGGCTGCCTTCGCCGTCTGGCCCGCCAGCTGCTGGTAGGCGCGCTGCCCGTCCTTGGCGCTGATCCAGGCCGGGATCTCGCCGGCCATCCTGCCGTCGCGCCCGATGACGGGTCGGGTCGCGAGCTGCAGCTCGCGCCACCAGATGACGTCGGTGGTATCGCCGAACGTGCAGACCATGACGAGGCCAGTCCCCTTCGCGGGGTCTGCCAGCCGGTGAGCGAGCACCGGCACCACCGCGCCGAACAGCGGTGTCCGCGCCATGGTCCCGATCAGGCCCGCGTACCGCGCGTCGTCGGGATGAGCGACCAGCGCCACGCAGGCAGCCAGCAGTTCCGGCCTGGTGGTCGCGACCACCAGCTCGGCCCCCGCACCCTCGCCGCCCTCCCGGGGCCGGGTGTCCCGGGAGCCGCTGTCCCCGGGCCTGCTGTCCCCGGGCCTGCTGTCCCGGGGGCCGCGGTCCGGCGGGCCGGCGGACTGGGTGTCGAGCGGGAACGCGATCCGCCAGTACGCGCCGGGCACCTCCCGTTCCTCAAGCTCAGCCTGGGCCACCGCCGTCCTGAACGTCACGTCCCACAGCGCCGGGCCCTGCGCCGAGTACGCCTCGCCGCGGGCCAGGTTGCGCAGGAAGGCTCGCTGGGAGACGGTCCGCGAGCGCTCGTCGATGGTCTGGTACCTGGTGTCCCAGTCGACGGACAGGCCGAGCCGGCGCCAGGCCTCTTCGTAGGCCTGCTCGTCGAGGCCGGTGAGCTGCAGGCAGAATTCGACGAAATTCCGCCGCGACACCGGCAGCTGATCGCGCGGCGGCATGGCCTTGCCGTCGGGCCGCGGCCCCGGCGGCGTCAGGCCGGGCTGGTAAGCGAGCTCGGGATCACAGCGGACGCCGAAATAGTTCTGCACCCGTCGTTCGGTGGGCAGCCCGTTGTCGTCCCAGCCGATCGGGTAGAAGACGGACTTGCCGCGCATCCGCCAGAACCGGGCCACCGTGTCGGTGTGAGTGAACGAGAAAACGTGCCCGAGGTGCAGGGAGCCGCTGACGGTGAGCGGGGGAGTGTCGATCGCGAAGACGCCATCGCGCCCGCGGGTCCGGTCAAACTTGTACTACACGTGCCTCTTCCCACCGATGTGACCACTTGTCCTCGATACCGTCCAGGACGGGCCGGTCGGGCACCACGGAAGAGTGACGCGTCGCCGCTGGCGTCGCGCTCGCCTGTGGGGCGCTGCGGCGGGGGTCGCGGCTCATGCACTGATCGTACTCACCCGCTGCCGGCAGTGCTAACCCATTGACTTCGCGCCGTCCAGGGCCTCGCGGATGATGTCGGCATGCCCGGCGTGCTGCGCGGTTTCGGCGATCACGTGCAGGATGACCCGCCGGGCTGACCAGCGCGCCCCGCGCTCGAACCACGGAGCATCGGGCAGCGGATGCGCGGCGTCCAGGTCGGGCAGCGTCGCCAGCAGTCCCTCGGTCTCGTGCGCTACCTGCTCGTAGTCCGCGAGCAGGCCGGCTACTGTCTCGCCCGGCAGCATGCAGAACCGCGCTGACCAGTCGCCGGCCGCCGCATCGCCGGCGCCCGCATCGCCGGCCGCCGCATCGCCGGGCCAGGCCATCGCCGACGGGCCCTCCCGGATAAATCTCATCCACTGCCGCTCGGTGGCGGTCACGTGCTTGACCAGCCCGCCCAGGCACAGTTCGCTGACTGTCGTGCGCCGGGCGGCCTGCTCGTCGGTGAGGTCGCGAAGAGTGAAGCGGAGGAAGTACCGCTGCTTCGCCAGCGCGGCCCGCAGGTCGGCGCGCTCACCGGTCGCGGTGTGCTCAGCTGGCGTTCCCGTAGCGTCCGCTGGTGCTGCCTGCTGGGATCCGGCCATGTGATCCTCCGTGGGTCGACGGGTGTCAGGTGTGTGATGAACGCTGCCTGCCGTGAGCCGGCGCCGGGCTGCGTCGACGGCGCCAGCACAGACTGTAGGACCGGGGTCCGACAATCCGACGGCACTGCAGGCGTCGTTAGGGTGGAAAGCATGGAGATGCGAGTACTTGGCAGCACCGGCGTGAAGGTCAGTCCGCTCTGTCTGGGAGCGATGATGTTCGGCGCCTGGGGCAATCAGGACCATGACCAGTCGATCCGGATCATTCACCGCGCGCTCGACGCGGGCATCAACTTCATCGACACCGCCGACGTTTACTCCAGCGGCGAGTCGGAGGAGATCGTCGGCCAGGCCCTCACCGCGGGCCGGCGCGACAACGTGGTGCTCGCGACTAAGGCGCACGCCGCGATGGGCGAGGACGCCAACGAGCGGGGCAACTCGCGGCGCTGGCTGATCCGGGAGTGCGAGAACAGCCTGCGGCGGCTGGGCACCGATTACATCGACCTCTACCAGATTCACCGGCCAGACGAGACCGCCAGCATCGACGAGACCCTCGGCGCGCTCACCGACCTGACCAGGGCGGGCAAGATCTTGTATGCCGGCAGCTCGACGTTCCCGCCGTCGCAGATCGTCGAGGCCCAGTGGGTGGCGCAGCGCCGCGGCCGGGAGCGCTTCGTCTGCGAGCAGCCCCCCTACTCCATCCTGGTCCGCGGCGTGGAGGCCGAGGTGCTCCCGGTCTGCCAGCAGTACCAATTGGGCGTCATCCCGTGGAGCCCGCTCGCGGGCGGCTGGCTGTCAGGCAAGTACCGCAAGGGCAGCGACATGCTGTCCAGCGGCCGGGCCCAGCGGCTGCCGCAGCGGTTTGACCTCAGCCTGCCGGCGAATCAGGCCAAGCTCGAGGCCGTGGAAAAGCTGGTGCTGGTCGCGAACGAGGCTGGCCTGTCGCTGGTGGACCTTTCGCTGGCCTTCGTGCTCCGCCATCCGGCGGTCACCGCCGCGATCGTCGGCCCGCGGACGATGGAGCATCTGGAGGGCCAGCTCGGCGCGGCCGACGTGGTCCTGCCGGACGAGATTCTCGACAAGATCGACGAGATCGTGCCGCCCGGCACCAACGTCAACCCGGCTGACGGCGGCTACGAGCCGCCCGCCCTGAGCAGCGCATCGCTGCGGCGCCGCTGACCCGTGCCGGCGGCTGGCCTCGCCCGCCATCGGCGCAGCCGCGGGCCCGGCGCTGCCGGGCCCGCGGCGGGGCGGGGCGGGGTCTACTCGTGCTCGCGCTTCCAGTGCGGGCGCCCGAATATCCGGCCGAGGGTGTCGTGCAGGTTATGGCCGGAATCGGCGAGCGCGTCGACCCGGTACACCGGCGGCCCTTCAGGCGGCGGCAGCGCCGAGGCCTGCGAGTCGTCGACGCTGCACTGGATCGAGCTCCTCGTGATCCGCTGGACCCGGTCGGCGTCGATGAAGCGCAGTCCCGCGGAGGTCGCGATCACCAGGCCGTCGAACACGTCGAGTTCGGGCACCTCCAGCACATGCTCGAGCCGGCCGATCTCAGTGCCGGAAGAGGAGAGGACAGGCGTGCCGGGCAGCGCTGCCTCGTAAGAGATGGCCGTATCGTCAGTCATGTCGGCATCCTGTCGCTTCGCCGGGCGGCCCGGCCGCGGGACCGCATACGCGGGAAAACGTACCACCGGGCCGGCGGACAGGCGCAGAACTGGCACGGAGGTGATTGAGCGTGGCCGCTGGCGCAGCACCTGAGATCAGCATCACCCGCGATCCCGATCCGCAGGTGGGCTTCGGCGGCGGCGGCCCGCATTTCTGCCTGGGCCGCCATCTCGCCGCCCTGGAGCTGCGGCTCCTCTTCGATGCCCTGGCCACCCGGATGCCCGACCTGGCCCTGGGCGGCGAGCCGCGCTGCCTGCGGCCTAACTTTCTCAGTGGCATCAAGCAGATGCCAGTGTGCCAGGCTCGCGGCCGGCAGATCAGGGCTGGTCGGCTGGCGCGACGGGCAGCGCGCTCGCTGGCCATTGAGCGTGCCAGCGTCCACCCTCGCGGGTGAGGGGGAAGGCGACGGCATGCGGAAGCGGGGCTCCCCATAGGGCCGGCACGAGCCAGGCTTTCAGCACCTGGGCTGCGAGCAGGCGGGTCGCTGGGTCGGTAGCGCCTTCCTGGCTGCCGAGAGCCACCTCGCAGAGGGGCGGGTATCACGTGTGACCTCCAGGTCAAGCTGCCCGGCGATGATGGCGGCTGTCTGCCGGGACCGGACGGCGCTGCTGGCATAGATCATCCCGGCGTGCTCGTCACGCAGCAGGCCCGCGATGACGGCGGCCTTCCTGCGGGCGCTGCCGGTCAGGCGCGCGGCAGGCAGGGCGCCAGCCTGCTGCCTGACCACGTTGCGTGACTCGGCATGGCGCAGGCGGATCAGTCGGGCGGTGCCGGCTTTCACCGGCCAGCAGGAAGGCCTGCTGCGTCTTTTCGGGGAAGTCGCCGTCGCCATCAGGCTCACGCGGCAGCCGGGCACGGACCACCAGCCCGGCCTGTTCCAGCAGCCCGGCGACACGGTCCGGCTGCCGCCGGTGAAAGTCCAGCGAGACCGGGTGACCGAGTGCCTCTGTCAGGTGCCGAAACTCGTCGCCTGCCTGGAACGCCAGCTGCACCAGACCCGCCCGGAGCCAGCACCCGGCAGAACTCAGCGAAGGTCTCCGGCAGCCGCTCTTGCGGGATATGGATGATCGAGTACCAGGCCAGGACACCGCCGAGGGCGCCGTCCGGCAGATCCAGAGCCAGCATTGAGCCCACCTCGAACCACGGTCGCGGATGCGACTGCGTCCCTAACAGCGGCGCGGCGATGCCGGCGCGCCAGATTGAGCCCCGCCGGCCGCCGACGCCGCGGGGCTGGCATGATCGGGCCTATGACCGTGGTGAAGATCAACGCGATAACAGTGCCGCCGGATAGCGGCGATGAGCTAGCGCGCCGGTTCGCCGCACGCGCCGGCGCGGTCGACAGCCAGGACGGCTTCGAGGGCTTCGAGCTGCTGAAGCCCGCCGATGAGCGGACCACCTGGCTTGTGGTGACGCGGTGGCGGGATGAGGCGTCCTTCCAGGCGTGGCTGAACTCGCCGGCGTTCGGGCAAGGGCACCGCTCAGCGGCCGAGCGTAGCGGCGGCCCAGCGCCTGGACCCGTCGGCGTCAGCAGCGAGCTGTGGTCCTACGAGGTGGCCGGCGGCTCGCCGGGTGCAGGCGCAGGCGCCCCCGAGCCGCCTCGGCACTAGCAGCGGCGCTCACGAAGCGGGTCGAAAGGCGCGAGGTCAATCGGCTGCGGCAGGCCCAGCGCCGCCCGGGCGGCGCTGGCGCCGGCGTAGGGACCCATGGTCAGGCCGGTGGCGCCGAGGCCAGTGGCCACGATCAGGCCGTCCACACCGGCCACCGGGCCGAGCAGCGGCAGGCTGTCCGGGCCAGCCGGCCGGAATCCCACCCTGGTCTCGAGGTACGTGGCGGCCGCCAGGCCCGGTGCTACGGCCAGTGCGTGCTCGAGCACCTCGGCCAGGCCGCCAGGCGTCACGCGGTAGTCGAAGCCCGAGCCAGTCTCCCTGGTGGCGCCCGCCACGACCCTGGAGTCGTCGAACGCCAGCAGGTAATGATCTCCGGCCGGCAGCACCACGGGCCAGCGGCTCGTATCAGCGGGGGCAAGCGAGAAGTGGGCGATCTGCCCCCGCTGCGGTGAGACGGCGACGGTAACTCCGGCGGGCTCCGCGAAAGCCCTGGTCCATGCGCCGGCCGCGGCGACCACGGCGTCGGCCTCGATGAGCTGCCCGTTCACGACCACGCCGGCGGCGCGGCCGAGGCGGCAGGCGAGCCGGGCGGTGCCGGCGACCGTGACGGCTCCTCTGGCCCCCGCCGCCCGGAGCAGGGCGGCGGCGAGCAGCCGGCCGTCGACCCGGGCCGCCCCGCTGACGTAGACGGCAGTTCCGTCCCGCGGGGCAGTGCCGTCGCCCGGGGCTGCGGCAGTGGTCTCCGCGCGCAGCGGCGGGAAAAGCTCGCGGGCCTCAGCCTGCGCCAGCACCCGGATGTCGCCTATCTCCGGGGCGGCGGCGCGGCGTTCCAGCAGCCGCCGCCTGACCCGCTGGACGTCGTCGTCGCAGTCAGCGAGGTAAAGGGCGCCGACCTGCCGGTACCCGGCGTCACCCGCGCCGGCCGCGGCGAGCTCCCCGATCAGGCGCGGATAGTCACGCGCGGCCGCGGCAGCAAAGGCATACCAGAGCGGATCGTCGGCGTGGGATGCCCACGGGGACACGATGCCCGCGCCGGCCGCGGTCGCCTGGCCCGGCAGCCCGGCCTCGACCATCACCACGTCCGCGCCAAGGCAGCTGGCGGTGTAGGCGCAGCTGGCTCCCACCACCCCTGACCCCACCACGATCACCCGCACGGCACCCTCCTTCGCCGCCCGCCATTCGATCACACCGGGCCGGCCCGGCGGCGCGGGCACGGGCGGCCGTCAGGCAGCATGAAGAGGTGACCCAGGCAGATCTGATTCAGGCGGAGCTGATTCAGGCAGGGCAGGCTCAGGGGGCGCAGGCCGCCTCGCCTGCGGCGGCCGCCGGCCCGAGCGCAGACTCGCTCGCGGTCCTGGCTGACCTGGTCACCGCCGGCGGCGTGGTGATCCTCAGCGGCGCCGGGCTCTCCACCGAGTCCGGGATTCCGGACTACCGGGGCCCGAGCGGCCTGGCGCGGCGGGCCGAGCCGATGACCTATGAGACCTTTACCGCGACCGCTGCGGCGCGTCAGCGGTACTGGGCCCGCAGCCACCAGGGCTGGCGGCATATCGCCCGGGCCGTCCCGAATGCGGGTCATCGCGCGGTGGCCGAGCTTGAGCGCCGCGGCCTGGTGACCGCTATCATCACTCAGAACATCGACGGCCTGCATCAGGCCGCCGGCGCGCGCGAGGTCGTGGAGCTGCACGGGGGCCTGGACCGCGTCCTGTGTCTCGGCTGCGGAGAGCGGACCTCCCGCGCGGAACTCGATCGCCGGCTGCGCGCGGCGAACCCCGGCTGGGAGGCGCACGCGGCCAGCATCAGCCCCGACGGCGACGCGGTGCTGACCGATGAGCAGACGGCCGGGTTCGAGGTCGTCGGGTGCGTGAGCTGCGGGGGGCTGCTGAAGCCCGATGTCGTGTTCTTCGGGGAGAACGTACCGCGCCCTCGCGTCGGCGAGTGCTACACGCTGGTGGAGCGGGCGGGCATGCTGCTCGTCCTCGGATCGTCGCTGACTGTCATGTCCGGGTACCGGTTCGTCCGCCAGGCCGCGAAGCTCGCGATCCCCGTCGCGATCATCAACCAGGGGAAGACCCGCGGTGACGCGCTGGCCCGGCTGATCGTCGACGCCCCGCTGGGCCAGGCGCTCATCGCGGTGGCGCGCCGCGCCGACGGGATAGGCCCCGATCTTGCCTAAGATGGCCCGATGCGGCGCATGAGAGGTCGGCTAGTGGATCGCCTCCGATCCCTGGCAGGCTCCCCGCTGCTGCTGCCGGCTGCCCGGCGGGCCGCCCTCGGTGTCCTCGGTGCCTGCGTGGCCGTGGTCGCGGTGCTGGCCGTGTGGTTTGCGCACCAGACGCGGCCGAGCTCGCTGGACGCGGCGGTCGACGGTCGCCTGCAGGCGGCCCTCGGCAGCCACCCGGCAGTCCTCGGCCACCTGGTCGATGCCGGTGATCCGATCCCGGTGCTTGTGGCGACCGTCGTGGTCGTCGCGTGCTGCCTCGTGATGCGCAGGTGGAAAGGAGCACTACTCGCCGCGGTGTCGGTTCCGGTGGCCAGCGCTCTCACCGAGTTCGTGCTCAAGCCACTGGTCGACCGGACGCTGGCCGGCGGCCTGAGCTACCCCAGCGGTCACACCACCGGCGTGACCGCGCTGGCCTGCACCATCGCCATTCTGCTGGTCAGCCCGCCGCGGTCCCGGCTGCCGGGTCTTGCCCGCGGGGTCCTCGCGATCGCTGCCCTGGCCGCGGCGGCAGCGGTCGCGGTCGCGCTCGTAGCCCTGCGATTGCACTACTTCACCGACACCGTGGGCGGAGCCGCGCTGTCCGCCGCGGTAGTCCTCGCGGTCGCGCTCAGCCTTGACGCACTCAGCCTCCGGCGGCCCAGCCCTCGCGCGCCCGGCGGCGGCCCGCTCAGCCGTGACCCGCTCAGTTCTGACCGCCGCGCTGCGGACGGCCCCGCCACGCCCGGATCGACCAGCGAGAAAATCCCGACAGTATCGACCCGAGGCTCATCGCCGAGCTGACCGACAAGGCTGAGGCCAGCGACCCGACCGACAGGACCGAGCCGGCTGAGCCGATGGACAGGATCGAGCCGGCTGAGCCGATGGACAGGATCGAGCCGGCTGAGCCGATCGACAGGATCGAGCCGGCTGAGCCGACGCTGAGGATCGAGCCGGCCGATCTTGCGGGGACATGGTGATGGGCCATGGTCGTGATTGTGCCAGGCCAGCGGAGCAGGCGCCCGGTGCTGCTGCCCGCTGACGGATGACCGGGCGCCATCGGGGTAGCTGCTCAGGATGGCCGACAGCGGCCGGCCCGGCCTGGCCATGAGCGGCCTGGCCGGGCCAGCACGGAGGTGGGAGCGATGCCAGGACGCGAGGAGCTGCCGTCGACGCTGCGGCGCTCACCGAAGAAAGCCCAGGACACGTGGACCGCGGCACACGACTCGGCCGTGCAGGAGCACGGCGAGGGCGAGCGGTCGCACCGGACAGCGTACGGCGCGCTGAAACACGGCTTCGAGAAGGTCGGCGACCGCTGGGAGCCCAAGCCGGGCGGCGCGAAGGGCCCGTCGGATGAGCAGTCAGCCCAGTCGCGTCACGCCTCCGGTGAGAGCTTCGGCGGCCTCGACGCCAGCGCGAGCAAGGAGCACCTGCTGGAACTGGCCCGGCGGCTCGGCGTCAAGGGCCGCTCCTCCATGACGAAGAAGGAGCTCGCCGCCGCTCTGGAGAAGGCCAATAACCGCAAGACCGCGCAGGCCAGGGACTAAGGACGCTCAATCACCTGCAGGCGGCTAAGCAGGGAAGACGGCTCCACCGGATTGTAGGTGTGTCACCCTGCGTGGAAGTGATGCAGCTCGTCGCTCGCCAGGCTATCTGAGCAGGTGAGCACGCCTCCTGGCCGGAGGAGCCGGAACGCCTCGGCCAGGACCTTGTTCTGCAGGGAGAGCGAAGGAACATGACGCTGCCATCCCGTGTCGCGGGACGGACAATACGTGGCCGCGGACCCGGATCCCGCGGCCGCTGTCATAGTCGTTACTGTCCCATGTCAGCAGGCGCGGCCTTCGACTGGCACGCGCATCCCGATCACCAGCTGGCCTGGACCGCAAGCGGGGTCCTCACGGTCCGTACGCGTGCGGGGTCCTGGTACCTGCCGCCCACCAGGGCGCTCTGGGTTCCGGCCGGCGTGGAGCACGAGACCCTATCGGCGGGCGCAGCCACGATGCTGGCCCTTTACCTCCGGCCGGCCCTGTGTCGCGTCAGCTGCTGCAGCCGGTCGCGATGACAGCGATCGACGTGCGGATACCGGACGAGGAGCGGGCCACGGCGAGCCGGCGGAGAAGTTGCGCGCCAGGTGAGCTACGAGTCAGCCAGCGCGTTCGTCGCAGTGTTCCGTCGGCAGACTGGCCTCACACCCGCCCCGGTATTTCCGCGTCCCGCCGGGGTGATCGTGCTTGACCCGAGGTGCAGGCGCCCGGATGAAAGTGTCGTAGTCCCCGGGATAATCGGCTGGTGCTCCATGTGCCGCGCGATTCTCTGGTGGGCAGGTCCGCCGAACTCGGCCTGCTGTCCAGGCTCCTGGCCGAGGCAGCCGCCGGCCAGCCCGTCGTCATGCTGGTCAGCGGTGACGCGGGGGTGGGCAAGACCCGCCTGGTCACCGAACTCGGCGCGACGGCCCGCAGCGAGGGATTCGCGGTGCTGTCGGGGCGCTGCGCCGAGCTGGCCGATACCGTCCCTTACCTCCCGCTCGCAGACGCGCTGCGCGAGGCGGTGACCGGCCCGGAGCCGGCCAGCCCGCTGCGGGACGCGATTGCTGCCCGCCCGGTCCTGTCCCGGCTGCTGCCCGATCGCCGCGAGAGCCAGACCGCTGGCGGCGGCGATACGCCCGGGCTGGTGCAGCAGCAGCTTTTCGGCGCTGTGCTGGGCCTGCTGGCGGAACTCGCCGAGGCCAGCCCGGTCCTGCTGATCCTGGAGGATCTGCACTGGGCCGACCGGTCGACCAGGGACCTGGTGACGTTCCTGAGCCGGGTGCTGCACTCCGAGCGGCTGGCGATCGCGCTCACTTACCGCAGCGACGATATGCACCGCCGGCACCCGCTCCGCCCGGTCGTGGGCGAGCTGCTCAGGCTGCCCAGCGTGACTGCCGTCCACCTCGGCCCGCTCGCCGATGAAGCCATGGCCGAGCACCTGACGGCGCTGGCCAGGCAGCCGCTGCGGGCGGCCGCGCTCGGGCAGATCATCAGGCGGGCCGAGGGCAACGCGTACTACGCCGAGGAGCTGCTCGCCGCATCGCCGGCGGCCTCGGAGCTGCCGGCCGGCCTGGCCGACTTGCTGCTGGCCCGGATGGAGGAGCTATCGCCGTCCGCGCAGCAGGTGCTCAGGACCGCGGCGGTCACCGGCCGCCAGGTCGATGACGAGCTGGTGATGACGGCCTCGGGCCTGGACGAGACCACCTACGAGGAGGCCGTGCGCGAGGCGGTGGCGCATCAGCTGCTGGTGCCCGACGGGCCGCACGGCTACGCGTTCCGGCATGCTTTGCTGCGTGAGGCCATCTATGCGGACCTGCTGCCCGGCGAGCGCACCCGGCTGCACGCGCGGCTGGCCGAGCTGCTCGCTGACGCGCGCCGCGCGGCCGATGTGCCGGGCACCGCGGCCGAGCTCGCGCATCACTGCCTGGCCAGCCACGACATACCGGGCGCGTTCGCCGCGTCGGTCCTGGCCGGCCAGGAGGCAGAACGCCTGGCCGCGCCGGCGGACGCCCACCAGCTCTACGACCAGGCGCTGTCGCTCTGGGACCGGGTCAGCGATCCGGAGGAGCTCGGGGGCGTCACAAATGGCGAGCTGGTCTTCCGGTCGGCGGTCAGCGCCGCCGACAGCGGTGATCTCGTGCGCGCTGTGGCGCGGCTGCGGCGCCTGATCGGCTTCCTCGGCAGACAGGCCGACCCCGCGCTGGTGTGCCGGGCGAACGAGCGGCTTGGCTACTTCCTGCTGGACATCGACGAAGACGATGCCGCCCGCGCCGCGGCGCAGGCAGCTGTCGAAGCGCTGCCCGAGCAGCCGCCGAGGTGGGAGCGGGCGCGGGCCCTGGCCACGCACGCCCGCACCCTTCTGGGCATGCCCGACCTTGAGCCAGCCCGCCAGCGCGCGGAGCAGGCGCGCGCGGCGGCGAAAGCGGCCCGAGCGTCGTGGGCGGAGGCCGATGCCCTGGTGACGCTCGGCGTTATCAGCGAGCAGGCAGGTGATGTCCCCGGCGCGGTTGGCCTCTTCACGACGGCCCACCGCCAGGCCCGGGAGGCGAACGTGCTCGGCGTCGAGCTGCGCGCGGCGTTCCAGCTGGGCCGGATGCAGCTGGAGCGCGGTGATCTGGACGGAGCAGCCGGGCCTGCGCACGATGGCACCGCCCGGGCGCGGCAGGCAGGCCTGGGGCTGGCGCCGTACGGCCTGGAGCTGCAGTACCTGCATTACCTGCTGCACTACGCGGACGGCTCATGGGATCACGCCCAGCAGATCGCCGATGGCTTCGCCGTCCGCGTCACGGTCGCCGCCGAGGCCCGGCTGTCGGCCATGGCCCTGTTCCTGGCCGTCGCCCGTGGCGCCCCCGGCGTCGAGGACCGCCGCGTCTGGCTGGAGCCGTTCATCGCCAGCGACGCGTTCACCGCCTACATTGCCCGCGGGCTGCTGGCTGAGCACGCGCACTGGGGGGGAGATACGGTCACGGCCGCCGCCGAGGCGGAGGCGACGATTCGCGCCGTCGATCGCTGGATGGGGGGGACCTACGGCCCGCAGGTGATCAGGGCCGCCGCCACGGGCATCGGCGCGCTGGCCGACCAGGCGCGGCTCGCCCGGTCCGCGGGCGATTCCAGGGGCGCTGAGGCCGCCGTGGAAGCGGCCCGTTCGATGCTGGCCGTGGCCCGCGCAGGCGGCGCGTATCCGCACCGGCCGGGGTTCGTGCTCGGCATCGAGGGCAGCGGCTGGCTGGCCCGGGCCGAGGCGGAATGGCTGCGCGCCAGCGGCGCCAACGATCCGACGGCCTGGCAGGCAGTCGTCGACATCTTCAGGCCCGGGTTTGTTTACGAGAGCGCCCGGTCCCGGTGGCGGCTGGCCGAGTCCCTCGCTGAGGCGGGGGAGAGGGAGGCGGCGCAGCGGGAGTGGCGCCTGGCCGCGGCTGCCGCCGACCAACTCGGTGCGGCGCCGCTGCGGGCCGCGCTGGCGGATCTGGGCCGCCGGGCGCGTCTGGGAGCCGGTCACGGATCTGCCGGCCGCGGCCCGCTGGCGTCGCTGACCGAGCGTGAGCTTGAGGTGCTGCGGCTGCTGACGGCCGGGCAGACGAACAGGGAAATCGGCGCCGCGCTGTTCATCGCCAGCAAGACCGCCAGCGTGCATGTGTCCAACATCATGGCCAAGCTCGGCGCCGGGACGAGAACCGAGGCGGCGGCGATCGCCCATCAGCAGGGCCTCGGCCGCTGAGCGGCGCATACCGGCCGCACGCTGGGCCGGAGCGGCTGGCACCGCAAGACCTCTGAGCGTTCGCTCTGGCTCGGTGACGGTGGTTTCGATGGCGAGGCCATTGCCTGGCTGTCATAGTCTGGTCATGGCGCCCGGCTAACCTCGGCAGGGTGAAGCGACCAGAAGCACCTGAATGGGGCTGACGAGCCCCACCCTGGTCGCAGTGCTGGCCGTGGCCGCCACCTGCCTGCTGACAGGAGTGATCTGGCTGTGGCCCCGGCTGGCGGGCCGCAGCCTTCGCGCCGTCCTGGCCCGGCTCGCCTACCTGGGCGGCCTTGAGCTGATTGTGCTCGGCCTGATCTTCGTCGTGGTCAACCGGTCGGCTGACTTCTATTCCTCGTGGTCAGACCTCTTCGGCGCGGGCACCGGCCGGGCAGCGATCGTGGCGGCTCAGCAGCGCGGCGCCGGCGTCGCATCGATGCCGCCGCTCACGGTCCGGCGCACCCGCGTCGTGCCGGTTTCCGGGCGACACAGCAAGGCGCGGGCCGCGCGGCTCCAGACGGTGCGCCTGCACGGCGCCGTGTCCGGGCTCACCGTGACCGGCTACGTTCTCCTGCCGGCCAGATACAGCGCCGCCTCCGCCGCCCGGCCCCTGCCGGTCGCGGTGGTGCTGTCCGACCGGCTCGCCGGCGGCGCGGCGGGGCCAGACGCCGAGCAGTTCGCGGCCATGGCGACGGCTCAGATGGCCGCCGGACGGCTGCGGCCGCTGATCATCGTGATGCTTCCCGCCCGGATCGGCGGGGCTCAGGGCTGCCTCAATATCCCCGGCGCCGCGCAGGCGGCCACATGGTTCTCGGAGGATCTCCCGCACGTGATCGATTCCGCTTATCACGCGGCCGGGCCGGTGTCAGGTGACTGGGCGCTGCTCGCCGGCTCCTCCGGCGGATACTGTGCGCTTCAGCTGGCCCTGAACGATGCGCAGACGTTCTCCGCCGCCGCGCTGCCGGCGGCCGGCTACCAGGCGCCCCCCGGACCCGCCGGGCCGGGCAGCGCGCGGCTGCGGCTGCAGGACAACCTGCAGTGGCTGGCCCGGCACCGGCCGATGCAGCGCGTCTCGGTGCTGTTCGCCGGGGCGGCCCGTCCGTGGGCGGCGCTGGCCCGGCCGCCGATGCGCGTCTTCTCCGCCGGCCCTGCCGCCGGCGCGTGGCCGTCCGCGGCGGCGACCGACTGGATCGGGCGGCAGCTTGGTCCCGCGGCGGCGGCGAGCTAGATCATGGGACTCACCAGCAGGCTGTTCATTGACCTGGTCATCGCAGCGGCCATCGCCGGCGTCGCGGCGATGGCCTGGCTCTGGCCCCGGCTCGCCGCGCAGCGGCCCGGCCCGGTGCTGGCCCGGCTGAGCCTGGTGGCCGTCAGCCAGGTACTGGCCGTCATTGCCCTTCTGGCCTACGTCAATGGCTATTTCATGTTCTTCAGCTCCTGGTCGGCGCTCTTCGGCGGCGGCTCAGTGCCCGTGGCCGCGGCTGGCGGCGGCGGCGCCGTGCCGCGACGGCTCGTCACAGTCACCGGGACTGATCTCGGGCCGGTTCCGGGCGGCAGCTCGGTGCTGCCGGAGGCGATCGACGGGCGGCTCGCCGCGAAATCGCCGCGCTATTACGCGGCGCATCACACGGGCACGAAGCTCGGCGTCGCGGGGGGCCTGGCCCTCGGCGGCGGCGTCGGCCGCGCAGTCAGATCGGTCGGCGAGGTGCTCCAGGTCACGATCCGGGGCGCCCGCACCGGTATCAGCACCGGCAGTTCCCTGGTGTACCTGCCGCCGCAGTATTTCCAGCCGGCCTACGCCCGGGCCCGGTTCCCGGTGGTGCTCGCGCTGACCGGCTACCCGAACGCGACCTGGAGCATCGTCAAGTTCCTCGCGCTGCCGGCTACCGCGGCCCGGCTCACGGCCGGCGGCAAGATCCGGCCGGCCATCTACGTGATGATGAATGTCTCCGTGGCCCTCCCGCGTGACACCGAATGCACCAACATCCCGGCGGGCCCGCAGGTGGAGTCGTTCTTCGGCGAGGACGTCCCGCAGGCCATCGAGCAGAACTTCCGGGTGCAGGCCGGGCCGTCCGGCTGGGCGGCGCTCGGGTACTCCACCGGCGGCTACTGCGCCGCGAAGCTCGCCATGATGAACCCCTACCAGTTCTCCTCGGCGGTCGCGATGTCCGGCTACTACCAGGCGCTGACCGACAGCATGACCGGGCAGCTGTACGGGCGCAGCCGTGCCTACCGGGAGGAGAACAACCTGGACTGGCGGCTGCGGCACCTGCCGGCTCCGCCGGTCTCGGTCCTGGCCACCGCGAGCCGGGCAGAAGGGATCTACCGGGGGACCCGCGGGTTCCTGCGGCTGATCCATCCGCCTATGCAGGGCTATTCGCTGGTCCCGCCGCAGGGCGGCCATAACTACGGCACCTGGGGCCGGGAGCTGCCGCAGTGCCTGGAGTGGCTCAGCCGCCGGCTGAGCCCGGCGCGCCCGCGGCCGGTACGCGGCGCACCGTCCTCGATCGGCTAGGCCGCCGGGGCGAGGGCCTCGAGGATCTCGCCGGCGCGCCTGGCCGCCGCGGCCGGATCGGCGTCCGGCGCGCCTATCTGCGGATCCCAGTTCAGGTCATAGAAAACCTCGGTGACACCCTGCTCCTCGAGCCACTGGGTGTCCGCGCGGATCTGGTCGAAGCTGCCCGACAGCAGTCGGCGCCCGCCGTCGGGGTCTTCGGCCGCGGAGCCTGCCCGCACCACCCCGCGGCAGATGATCCGCAGGGCGCCCGGGTCCCGTCCCGCGTCCGACGCAGCCGTCCGGATGACCTGGATCGCGCCGGCGATCTTGGACAAGTCGGTCCTGCTCGCGGTGATCCACCCGTCGGCGATCCGGCCGATGCGCTCGAGCGCCGACTGCGCCATGCCGCCGAGCAGCACCGGCGGCCCGCCGGGCTGGACGGGCTTGGGGGCCTGCGTGCCCCGCGGCACCTGGTAGAACTCGCCGTCGAACTCGCCGGCGCCCGCGGCCCAGAGGCTGCGCAGGACCGCGACATACTCGGCGGCGCGCGCGCCGCGGCGGGCCATCGAGGCGCCGGTCAGGGTGAACTCCTCCGGCATCCAGCCGATGCCGAGGCCCAGGTCGTGACGGCCGGCGGAGAGTACGTCCAGCGTGGCGGCCTGCTTGGCGAGATAACCCGGGGACACGAACGGCATGTTGACGATCGCGACACCGAGCCTGATCCGCGAGGTGGCCGACGCCGCGTAGGACAGCGCGAGCATCGGATCAAGAACGCTCTGGTATACCGGATCCATGCTCGAGCCGGCGGGAATCAGCAGCCGCTGGAAGCTCCACAGTGACGCGTAGCCGGCCTGCTCGGCGCGGCTGGCGAAGGAAGCGAGATTCTCGGGGGTTGCCCAGGCGCCGGACACCGGCGCACCGAAACCGATTCTCATTGCCGCAACCCTACGGGCCGGGGCGGCATGAGGCCGGCGGCGGGGCCTGGCGCGGCTGCTGCTCTAATGTCGGCAACACGTCCGCAGAAACGGAGTCATTGATGGAATCCGACGCCCGAGCCTGGATCGCCGCCCTGCGCCATTCGCATGAGCGTCTTTCCGACCTGGTCAGGCCGCTTAGCCCGGAAGACCTGCGGGCGCAGTCTTACTGCCGGGACTGGAGCGTCGCCCAGGTGCTCTCGCACGTCGGCAGCGGCGCTGAGATCGCGCTGCTGATGCTGCCCAGCGCGCTCGGCCAGGCCGAGCCCGTCAGCCGGGACGGGTTCCCGCCGATCTGGGATAAGTGGAACGCCAAGGGCCCGGATGAGCAGGCGGCGGACGCACTGGCCGTCGACGGGCAGTATGTCGAGGCGCTTGAGCAGCTCGGTGACGAGCAGCTCGCGGCGATCAGGATGCCGTTCCTCGGGATGGATCTCGACAGCGTGGGGGTTATCCGGCTGCGCCTCGGCGAGCACGCCGTGCACACCTGGGACGTCGCGGTATTCACCGATCATGGCGCGGTCGTCGCGCCGGACGCGGTCGCCCTGCTGATCGACAATGTCCCGCAGTTCCTCGGCCCGCGCCTGGGCAAGCCGCAGGACCCGCCGCTGCGGGCCCGGATCCGCACGACCGACCCACAGCGCGATTACCTCCTCGTCGCGGCGGATGCCGTCACCATGACCGACTGGCCGGGTGAGGGCGCGGCCGCAGAGCCGGCCGGCGCGGACACGGCGGAGGTCTTCATGCCCGCCGAGGCCCTGCTGCGGCTGGCATACGGGCGGCTGGACCCCGACCACACGCCAGCGGGCGTCGCGGCGAGCCCCGCGGACCTGGACCGGCTGCGGGCGGTCTTCCCCGGCTTCTGACCCTCGGGCAGCGCGTGCTGCGGCGGGCCCGGTCGCCTGCAGGCAGCCGGGACTGCGGTCTGAGGGGGCTGCCTGCCGCTAGCCGAAGGAGCAGAGCACCTGCTCCGTCACGTCAACGGCGCAGCCCCAGGAGAGCGTGATCCCGGCGCCGCCATGCCCGTAGTTGTGCACGACGCGGCGGCCGTCGCTGATGCCCTCAGCCTCTAGCCGCACCCGGGGGCGAACGGGCCGCAGCCCCACCCGGTGCGCCAGCACGGCCGCGCCGCGCAGCCGCGGCTCGATCGCCGTGCAGGCGGCCAGGATGCTCGTCGCGGTATCCGGATCGGGCTCCAGGCTCCAGTCGCCGGCGATCTCCGTACCGCCGAGGACGACGGTGCCGTCATGCGGGAACAGATAGGTGACTTCGCCGGGCTGCTCGCCGTGGCCGATGAAGAAGTCGGTAATTCCGGGATTGGCGGTCACGACGACCTGGCCGCGGACCGGCACCATGGCCGGGTCCGGAACGAGATCGCGGGCGCCGATTCCCGCGCAGTTCACGATCACCGGTGCGGCTGACTGATCAGCAGCAGCGGCCAGCGAGGCAAAGCAGCCGCCGGATCGCAGCCGTCCGCCGGCCCGCACGAACATTTCCAGCAGGTAATCCAGGTAGACGGGCATGGTAATCACCGGCGCGGTGAAGCGCCAGCCGGAGGCGTAGCCGGCCGGGAGCGCGCCGTCGCAGGGCTCGCGCTCGCCGACGTCCTCGGTCCACGGCGGCGCCGCCGGCTGCGGCAGCCGGTAGGCGTCGATGCCGCTGGCCAGGTGCACACCCGCCGCCGGGGTGCCGGCGATCTCCCGGAACTGTGCGAGCGTCACCCGCGACCACCGGATCACCCGGTCGTCCATGCCGACCAGATGCGGGCCCCAGATCGCTCCGGCCACCGCCGATGTCGTCTGCTGCGGCGTCGCCTCGGTGGCGAGGATTACCCTCAGCCCGGTTCTGGCCAGGCAGACGCCCGCGGTCAGGCCGGCCACGCCGGCGCCGATTACCAGGACGTCCGGCTCGTATTTGCGCACCTCATGACCGTATCGGAGCAACCAGCCGGCGGCCCGGCCCGGCTCGCGATGCGCGCGGCTGTCGCCTGACTTGCCCACCGGGACCGGCGACGGCTACGGCGTATGGCGACGGCAGTGTGTCTGTTCCCCCACCGTGATCGCGTCGGCGTCGTCGCCCGCATTGACGGGCCCGCCCGCGATCCGGCCGGGCGCAGCAGGCCCGAACAGCCGGAGGTGCAGCGGAGGGCTCGCCTGCGGCTCAGGCCCCGGCGGCGTTTCCGGCGCTCCCGGCCTGCCGCCGGGGGAAACTGCGGGCGCTCGGGTAACGCTGGGCGCCGTCCACGACGACGTTAGCGCCGGTCACCCACGAGGCGCGGCGGGAGAGCAGGAACGCCACCACGTCGCCGACTTCTCCGGGCCGCCCGAGCCGTCCGAGGGGAAACTGCGTCTCGAGGAAGGCGGCGAAGCCCTCGGGGTTTTCTTTCTGGAAGGTCTCCCAGGAACCGCCGGGGAAGAGGATGGAGCCGGGGCTCACCGCATTCACCCGGATGTTGTCAGCGGCCAGTTCCTCGGCGGCGGTCGCGGCCAGGTGGATCTCCGCGGCCTTCGCGACGGCGTAATTGGTCCGCGGGGCCGGGCGCATGCCGGTGATGGACGACACGATCACCACCGAGCCGCCGCCCGCCGCGCGCAGGTACGGCAGCCCTGCCCGGATCAGCTCGGCGGCGTGCCCGGCATTAAGGGCGAAGGTGGCCGCGAGATCACCGGGAGCAGAATCAGCCAGGTTCCCGCCCACTGTGCCGCCGGCGTTAGCCACCAGATGTTCCAGGCCGCCGAGTTCAGCTGCGATGGCGCTGACGGCTCCGCCGAGGGCGGCAGTGTCAGTCACGTCGGCGCTCGCGGTCGCGACCAGGGCGCCGTGCCGGCGGAGGCGCCCGGCGGCAGCGGCGAGACCTCGGGGGTCACGGGCCACCAGGCCGACGGCCGTTCCCTCGGCGGCAAGGGCGTCAGCGATGGCGTAGCCGATGCCGCGGCTGCCGCCGGTGATCAGAGCGCGGTTGCCGCGCAGGCCGAGATCCATGCCCGCACGCTATCGGGCCCTCGGCAGAGGTCAGAAGTACCCGCCGTCCACCGACAGGACGGTGCTGGTGATACGGGCGGGCTCAGGGGACGACGGTCACCGGCCATTTGCCGGCCCGGACGAGGCGGATGGCCAGCGAGCCCACGAGCCGGTGGCCGGTCTTGGTCGACGCCCCGACGAAGATCGCGTCGGCGCGGACTTCCCCGGCGAGACGGCAGATCTCGAGGTAGGGATCCCCGCTCGTCGCGACGAACGTCATCGCGATGCCGAGTTCCCTGGCCCCCTGTTCGGCCCGGCGGCGCAGATCAGCGGCGTACTCGTCGAACGCGGCAGCGCGCGCCGCGGCGATCGCGCCGGCATTCGGCGCGGCGGCGGACAGCGAGGCCAGCGATCCGACGTAGACGGCGACGACACGCGACTTCTGCCGCCGTGCCATTCCGGCGGCGTACCAGGCGGCGCGCAGGGAGGTAACCGAGCCGTCCACCCCGACGAGAATCGTGGTCGGCCCGTCTGTTCCCAGCTCGAAGGTGCCTGGCTCGCCGGAGGTCACAGCAGCAGTATGGGGTGTTGCGGGGGCCGGGGACGAGAGGGCAGCAGGCCCTGCAGCCAGCCTGCCGGAGAGCCGCAGGCCCGCCGCCCGCATACTCGTGAAGCCGGATCGGGTTAACTCGGATCTGGCTGACACTGATCTGCTTGACACTGAACTGGTTAGCACTGAGCGGGAGAATCGCCTGTGACGGAGTACGTCCTCACCCTGTCCTGCCCCGACGGCCCGGGAATCGTGGCCGCGGTCTCGGGCCTGCTGGCGGCGCGCGGCGGCAACATCGTGGAAAGCCAGCAGTACGGCGATCCCATTACGGGACGGTTTTTCATGCGCGTCCAGTTCACCGCGGACGCCAGCCGCCCTGACGGCAGCCTCGACGGCCTGCGGGCCGCTTTCACCGGGCTCGCCGCCGACCTTGATCTCGACTGGGGCCTGTTCGATACCGGCGTGCGGCCGCGCGTGCTGATCCTGGTGTCGAAGGCCGGGCACTGCCTTAACGACCTGCTGTACCGGCACCGGTCCGGCCTGCTGCCCATCGAGATCGCCGCGGTCGCGTCCAACCACTCTGACCTGCGGCCGCTGACCCAGACCCACGGCATCGACTACCACCATCTGCCGGTCACGCCGCAGACGCGGACCCGGCAGGAGGCGGAAATCCTCACGCTGGTCGAGCATTACCGCGCGGACCTGGTGGTGCTTGCCCGGTACATGCAAGTGCTCTCCGACGACTTCTGCCGCAAGCTGGAGGGTAGGGTCATCAACATCCACCACTCGTTCCTGCCGGGATTCAAGGGCGCCCGGCCCTACCACCAGGCCCACGCCCGCGGGGTGAAGCTCATCGGCGCCACCGCGCACTATGTCACCAGCGATCTGGACGAAGGGCCCATCATCGAGCAGGAAGTGGCCAGGGTTGATCATGCGCAAGGCCCCGCCGACCTCATGGCGGTCGGGCGCGATACCGAGTGCCTGGCGCTGGCCCGCGCCGTCCGGTGGCATGCCGAGCGCCGGGTACTGCTCAACGGCGGCAAGACCGTCGTGTTCCGGTAACACGGCGTCCGTCACACGTCTTCGGAAGTCACCCTGCATTTCCCTCCGCCGATTGACTACTCTTAGTAGTCAATCGCGTGCTATCAGCTACCAGCTTACTGGCTGCCGCCGTCGAGCGCGGGTCCCCGCCGCTCGCCGCCCGTGAGGCCTGCCCGGCGCCAGCTGGCCGCATCGCGCAGTCCGCGCGGAGGTTGTTTGCGGATGATTGCGCACAACCGGTCCGGCGGCACAGGGAGGGTCAATGGCCGGTCAGGCAGGCCGCCGGGCGGCCGGTCTGCCCATTAGCCAGCGGCGGGGGCGCCGACGGTCAGGACAGGTCGTCGCGGTGGCGCGACCGTCCGCTCGCCAGCCGCCAGGCCGCGGGCAGCAGCGCCGCGGCGATCGCGGCTTTGACGAGATCGCCCACGAGGAACGGCGTCAGGCCGTCTTTGATCGTGGCCGCGGCCCCCAGATGCAGATCGAGCGCCAGCCAGGTCAGCCCCGCCGCGTACAGCACGACTTCCCCGCCGAGCATGGCCGGCAGCGACTTGACCACCGAGCGGTCCGCGCCGCGCTCGGCCAGCGCGCCGCACAGGACGGCGGCGAGGAAGAAGCCGATGACGTAACCGAACGAGGCGCTCGCATATCCGCTGCTGTGATCTGCGAACCAGGGCACGCCGGCAACGCCGGCTACCGCGTACAGCGCCATCGCGAGGGCGGCGCGCCGCCAGCCGAGGGCCGCGCCCGCGAGCAGCACGCCCAGCGTCTGGGCCGTGATCGGAACCGGGGTGAAGGACAGGTGAATCGAGATCTGGGCCAGCAGGCCGACGAATCCGGCGGCGCCGACCACCAGCAAAACGTCCCGGACCAGCGTGCCAGGAATGAGGTCTGCGAGCACCAGCGGGAGCGGCCTTCGCAGCGGAACTGATTGCGACATAAGGTGGGGTCTCCCTCGAGGCGAGAGTACATGCGATGCGGGCGGATCAGGTCGGACCCTACCAAGGGCCTGCCGACTGTTCTAGACGGCAGTCAGCACCATGACCGTTTCGGCTGGTCATAGCGTTCCTGGTGATGGGCTTTCGGGGCATGGGCTTCGGGGCCGGCAACTGCAGGGCGGGGAACAGGCGGGCGGGCAGCCGCAGGGCCGGGCAGACCGGCTGGTCGCCGACACTCTGGAGCTGCTGCTCGGCCGCTGGCGCCTGGACCGCCGGCTGACCGACCGTCGCGCAGGAGTCACCGGCAGGTTCACCGGTGAAGGCCAGTTCGTCCCAGCGCCCGGTACCGGCCGGCGCGCCGGGGGAGGGGCGGCAACGAAGGACGCGGCGTCGCGCTGGTGCGCGGAGCTCCGCTACGCCGAGCACGGCGAGCTGCTATTCGGCGACTACGCCGGGACCGCCAGCCGTGCGCTGATCTACCGGGGCCGGCCGGACGGCTCGGCGGACGTGCGTTTCGGTGACGGACGCGAGTTTTACCGCCTGGACCTGGGCTCCGGCTGCTGGCAGGCCGGTCATTCCTGCGGCCGCGATCGTTACGCGGTTAGCTGGCGGGTGCTCGCGGGGAACCTGCTCCGGGAACACTGGACGGCAACCGGACCCGGCAAGGACTACGAGACCGTGACGACCCTGTCCCGGCTGCCAGGATCCGGGCGGCTCGCGCCCTGAGACGGCGGAGGCCCGCCGGACATCAGCCGCAGGTGCACGCGGGCGTACGACGCAGCCGCCGGACCACCCCGCCGGAGCGCGCCCGGCTGGCGCAGCGATGCGGGCGGCCGTCAGCCTGCCGAGCTTGCCATCGCGAGGCGGGCCAGCGCGGCGCCGTAGCGGATCGCGATCAGCTGGGCGATCGCCGGGTGGGCCCCGATGGGCGGCGCACTCGGCGCGTCCAGCATCGAGCGGATGGCTTTCATCTCCTGCGGCTGGGCCTCCGGGCCGATGACGCAGAGGGAGATGGCAGGACGTGAGGCGCCGGTCTCGCGCAGTCGGGTCAGCGCCGTTGAGACGCTCGCGGCGTCGCCCAGCGATGCGGGCACCGCCGGGACGGCAAGCCGCGCCGCGAGCAGTACCGCGGTGACTCCAGCTTCCTTGATGGCCTCATCCCCGCGGTCGGCCAGCACAAGGATCCCGTTCACGCCGGTCACGATGCTCAGTCCCCGCGCACGTCCGGCCCGGGCCAGCCCGGCGTCAGCCAGGCGGTCATGAAGCGCCTCTGCGAGCAGCGGATGCGGCCCGAGGTGGGAGGCGAGCATCACCGGGTCGGCAGCCCGGCTCACCAGCTCGGCGAGCTGGGCGTCCAGTGCCGGATGCGGGCCCACCAATAGCGGCACGACGACGGCCCGCAGATCGATCTCGCTGGCGGGCGCGTCCTGGAATTCCAGCGCGACGTCGAGCGAATCGCTCTCGCCGGTCATGAAGCCGATGCGGACATCTACCCCCGGACAGGAAAGCTGGACGGCGCTCGCGACCTCCCCGGCGAGGGCGGCCGTGGCGTCGGTCGCGGCACCGGGCACGGCGAGCACCAGCGAGGGCGCGTCCGAGGCCACGGTGAGCCGGTGCGGACTGCGATGCCGGCCCCTCGGCCTGGTACGGCCGGTCCGCCTGGGCAGCAACTCGCCGCCTTCCGGCACGTCCCCGCGGCCAGGGAGCGGGTCGCTCCGGCTCGCGAGCGGGTCGCTCCGGCTCGGGAGCGGGTCGCCCCGGCTCGGGAGCGGGTCGCCCCGGCTGGGCGGTGCGTCGCCCCGGCCTGGGATCGGCTCGGCGGGCGGGGGAGCCGGAAGAGCATTGCCACGCCAGGCGAACGCGTCGTCGCGCTGGGGAGGAAATCCGCGCCGGTCAGGCGGCGTCACGCTGCGTTCGGGGAGCGGCTCGCGGTATCGCGGGAGCTGTGCGGTGTCCGGAACGGGATCGCTGAGCTGGGCATCCCGGCTCTGGCTGAGCTGTGCGTCCTGACTC
This sequence comes from Streptosporangiaceae bacterium, assembly GCA_052146815.1. GTDB lineage: Bacteria > Actinomycetota > Actinomycetes > Streptosporangiales > Streptosporangiaceae > DATJZH01. The sequence continues at coordinate 83,372 of JBKQMG010000194.1, forward strand.
TGGTAGGGGACCCGTGTCCTCGGCCGGAACAGGTCGCCCGGCTGCCCTTGCCCCTGTGAGTCGTCCCGGTCGGCAGCGCGCACCGTCGGATCGCCGTCCCGCTGCACGGGCCCGTGCGGTGCGGTCGGCTTCGGCCTGGGGGGCAGCTCACCGCTCGGTCGCGGCTCGCCATCCGGGCTCAGCTCACTCACGCTGCCGTATCGTAATCGGGAATCAGGGGGCATGACGTCATTCTGCGATGTTCAGCCCCGAAGCTGCTGCTGGTGTCGTTTTGTACGCTGCCGGACTCACCGCCGTCGTCAGCAGGTAAAACGGGCGCCGTTTGCACGAACGCGGAGGATTCTCAGTCGCGACGGCTGGCAATCCTCCGCGATCATCACCGCAGCCCTCTGGCGGCAGGCGTGGCGGCGCCCATCGCTAGCCGGCGCGTTGCTCTCACGCGTCCTTGGCGGCGGAACCCGATCCCTCGGCGCCAGCGCTGCCTCGCGCTGCCGCAGGCTTGCTCGCCGCGGCAGGCTTCCTCGTGGTCGCCGGCTTCCTGGCTGCGGCCGGCTTGCGCGGGGCGGTCTTGCGCGCGGCTGTCGTCTGCCCGGCAGTGGTCGCCTGCGCGCCGGCCGGCGTCTTCCGGGCAGTCGCCTCGGTGGTGACCGGCTTCTCGGCCTCAGCTGGCCTGACGGCCTCGGCCGGCTTCTGGGCTGCCGCTGGCTTGACGGCCTCAGCTGGCTTGACGGCGTCAGCTGGCTTGGCGACCGGCTCGGGCCGTGCGGCTGGTGCCGGGGCAGGCGCGCTGGCCGCCGGCGTGCTGGTGACCGGTGCCCGTGGCGTGGTTACCGCAGGCTGCGCCGGGGCTACGGGCCGCTGCAGTGCGGACGGTGCCTGCACAGCAACCTGAGCGGGCGCCGGCTTCTCGACAACCGCCGCGGAGGGCACGGCCACCTGCGCCGCCGCAGCCGGCCGCTCCACGACCGCGCTCTGTGGCTCGGGGGCTACTGCTGCAGAGTCGATCACGATCGGCTCAGCGTCCAGAGCACGCTCAGTGGCAGCGCCAACCAGCCGCTCGACGAGTTTCCGCTGGGTCGCCAGCATTTCCTCGGCAAGGTCGAAAGCTCCCATGACCACAGTCATCGGGCTCGGCAGGACCTGCGTCAGTGCGGGCAGGTGCGCGGCGGGGGCGGACAGGCCGGGAATCTGCGGCTGCACAGCGTGAGCCGCCATGGCCCACGTGCGCACCGCGCTCGTCACCGACTCCTGGCCCTTGCGGACCTGGCTCAGGACCTGCTCTTGCAGGTCCTGGCCGAAAGCTCGGGCGTCATTCATGTGTCCTCCTGATGTTATTCTCTCCGCAAACTATATCAAGCAAACCGCGTGATGTGGCGAGCAACTTGCCCTCGCCTGCTTGGCCGGGGTCGTTACGGCCATCACGGCGGCATTTATTGCGCTACCCGGCGGGCTCTGCTTCTCACCTGTCACGCCTGGCGCCGGGTACGGCGGCGAAGGCCGGGCGGCAGATTCGGCCGGCCGTCTGCGGTCAGGCCGTGCGCGCGGCCGGGCTCGGTCGCGCTACCCTGCCGAGGTCGGGTGTGCCGTGGAATAGGCCGACTACCGCGCCGCATCCGTCGCAGCTGAACCGTGTGTCGCAGGTGTCGCGGCGGGGTGCATGTTATTGTCTATTGTCCCTATATATATGTAGGTGAAGTGGATACGGAGACAGCGTTGGACGCTTTCCTCCCGGAGCCCAGCCGCTCCGTCGTCGCCGTTCCGCCGCCCGTGAGTGCACCCGGTTACTGGGCTGGCGCGCCAAGCGCGGCTTACGCGGATGGCCAGATTTACCTCGCCTACCGGCTGCGCCGCCCGCTGGGCCGCGGCCGCGGATACGCGGTGGCGGTCGGCAGATCCGCGGACGGCGAGAACTTCGAGACGATTCTCACGCTGCGCAAGGACGAGTTCGACACCGAGTCGCTCGAGCGGCCGGCTCTGGTCCGCGCCCCCGAGGGCACCTGGCGGCTCTACGTGAGTTGCGCGACCCCGGGAACCAAGCACTGGCGCATCGAGATGATGGAGGCCGCCGACCCCGGCAGCTTCGAGGCGCGTGACAGCCGGGTCGTGCTGCCCGGCGACGCCAAGACCGGCGTCAAGGACCCGGTCATCAGATACCGCGATGCCCGCTGGCAGCTCTGGGCGTCCTGCCATCCGCTGGACAACCCCGGCGAGACCGACCAGATGGTGACCGATTACGCGACCAGCCCGGACGGCATCGACTGGACCTGGCAGGGCACGGCCCTCAGCGGCAGGCCCGGCTTCTGGGATTCCCGCGGCACGCGAGTGACCTCCGTGTCTTTCCTGGACGGCACGATCATGGCCAGCTATGACGGCCGGGCCACCGCGGCGCAGAACTACGAGGAGCTCACCGGCATGGCGACCGGCGCCGAGCCGACGGCCCTGGTGCCCCAGGGCAGCACTCCGCTCGCCGTGTCCCCGTACCGCCGCGCCGGGCTCCGTTACCTGGACATCCTGCCGCTCCCGGACGGCAGGCACCGTCTGTACTACGAGATGACCCGCGCCGACGAGGCGCACGAGCTGCGCACGGAACTGCGCTAGGCGCGGCTGCTGCCCTGACTGCGGCTGCCTTACCGCCCGCCGCCCCTGCTGCCTGACCGCAGCTACGGCCTGACCCGGCCGTTCCTGGCCTGCCGCTGGCCCGCAGGCCTGCTGCCGACCAGGCCGCCGGACCGGTCGGCCGGCCGCGGCTGCAGCCAGTCGGCGAAGTCAGAGTCAGTCACGGTCTCGAGCAGTCGCACGTCGTCCACGAAATAGGGGATGAGCTGCTGACGCTGCTCCCAGGTAAGCGGCTGGCGCTGGCGGCCTTTCTGCTGCAGGATCCGCTCGAGCGGATCGGTGATGGCGGCGCCGAGGGCGCCCGGAAGGTGCCGCCCGACGGCGGCGCCGGCCCGCAGGGCCCTGGACACCGCGAGATAGGTCAGCGTCCGGTCCGGGTGCGCGGTGACGTTCTCGCGCGGGAGCTCGGTGAGGATCCCCTGCTTGACGTCGAGGAAGGCGCAGATCAGGTCGAGAGCCTCGGCCGGCGAGTCGACGATGTCGCGGTAGCGCAGCACCAGGACCTGGTCACGCGGGAAGAGCGTGTAGAGGTGCTGCAGCTGCTCGCCGTACTTGCCGAGGCCGACGTAATGCCAGAAGGCACTCCAGCCGTCCACGACGCGCTGCGGCTCGGCAGCGCACGCCCGGACCACATCGCCGATGGGCTCGAGGCCCGCGGACCACAGGTGCGTCCAGTTGGAATGCACGCGCTCGACCGGATCGCGGACGATGACAATCAGCCTGGCCTGCGGGATCAGGTCGTGGATACGCTGCTGGGCGCCCAGATCATGGAGGTAGAACGGCGTGGCCTCGCCGCAGAGGGCGCCGGCCGGGGCGGCGCTGAACAGGGCCTCGTAGTCAGCCTGCCGCCAGACGTGCTCGCGGTAGGTCTGGATGTCGCCAGGACCGCCGCCCCGTCGCGGCGGGGGGCCGTCAGTCAGGAAGAACTTCGGTTCCTTGACCGCAGACATGTGGAGCTGGGGATGCCGGCTGAGGGCCGAGTGGAGGGCCGTCGTGCCCGCCTTCGGCGCGCCGATCACCAGGAAGTCAGGCAGTGTCACCAGGTCCTCCCCGCGGAGTCCAGCAGGGGAATAATAATTATATCGCTCTAATTAATAGGGAATTCTAGCATCGGCAGCCGCCCTTGCACATGTGATGTGCGGTACACCCGCGTCACCTTTCCCTGGCCGTGCGCGCCTACATCTAGCGGGCGCGCCCGGGCTTACGGGCGGGGCGCGGCGGGCTCCTCGCGCAGGTGAGCCTCCAGGCCGGCGATCGCCTGCCCGTTGCTCGCGAACAGCACGGTGGCCGGGCTTGCGGCAGGCAGGTGCCAGGGTCCCCGGGATCTGGAGCACGCTGCCCAGATCCCGGGAAGCCGCGATTCGGTCGTCAGGCTCGCGTGCGGTTGCCCCGGACGATATTGCGCCGTCCGGCGTTCACGATGGGGCGGCCGGTGCTGGGCAGGGGCTGCCCGAGCCGGTTCAGGCCGATGTAGTTGCCGATGACCGTGTTCCTGCGCGTGCCCGCCCGCAGCGTCACCCCATTTCCGGTGTTGCCGCTGATCAGGTTAGACGGCCTGGACCGGGCGTCGCCGAGGTGATTGCGGTAGGCGCCGCCCCCGAACAGGACGCCGCCCTTCCCGTTGCCGAGCGCCCGGGCGCCGAAAATCTCTGTGCCGATGAAAGACCCGAAGACCCGGTTGTCGTGCGCGCGGCCGATGATGGCCAGGCCGTAGCCCTTGTTCCCGGAGAACGTGTCCTGCGGGATGACCGAGCGGCGCGTGCCGCCGACGACATTGCGATGGGCATGGCCGTCGATCAGCACCCCGTCCCCGCCGTTGGGCAGTGCGGCGCCGCCGTTAGTGGTCAGGCCCGCGATGTCCGGGTCGATCGTCACGCCGCGGGCGCTGCCGGCCACCTCGATGCCGTTTCTGGCATTCCCGGAGAACACGTTGGTCCGGGCCAGGTTGTCGCCCCCGGTAGAGGTGATCAGCAGCCCGTCGCGGCCGTTGGGCGCGGCGCCCTTGAAGGCGAGCAGGCCGCCGAAGGTGTTGAACGTGATGAACCCGCGGGCGGTGCCCGCGACATCGATACCGTTCTCGCCGTTCCCGGCGGACACGTTGCCCAGCGGGATCACGCCGCCCACCTGGGTGCTCGCGGATGAGCCGTCGACCCGGATGCCGTTCTCGCGGTTGCCGACGACGGCCGTGTTGTTGGCGCCGATGCCGAAGAAGTTTCCCTGCACCGTCGTGTGGTCTGAGCCGGTAATGCGCAGGCCGTCCCCGCCGTTGCCGCTGACGACGTTGTAATAGACGAACGGGTTGTTGACGAACCGGCAGCCGATAAGCGAATTACGGTTTGCGCCTTCGATCCGGACGCCGTCACCCGCGTTGCCGAGCGCTGCGTCTCCGGTGGCCGTCGTGCCGATGAAATTGCCGTTCAGAGTATTATCCCGTGCCCCGGCGGTAATCGACACGCCATTTTGCGCATTACCGGATATCAGGTTCCCCAGCGGCGGCACCACGAAGACCGGGGTGACGGTGCCCTTGCTGCCCGTCGGGTTGTTGGCCTTCCCGGTGGCGGTGTTGACGAACTCGGTGCCGCCGATCTCGTTGCGGGCAGAGCGGCCGTGGATCGAGATGCCGTCGCCATGGTTGCCGATGGCCGACGAGCCAGCCGTGTTCGTGCCGATGCGGTTGGCGGCCACCGTGTTGCGTGATGAGCTCAGGATCACGATGCCGCTGCCGCCGTTCCCGGAGATCACGTTCGCGACAGTGCCCGAGACACCGGACGGATTGCGCCCGATCCGGTTCCGCGACGACCCCGGTTCCAGGTACACGCCGGGACCGCCGTTGCCGGCCACTGTCCCGGCCAGGTTCAGGCCGATGTAGTCGCTGTTGAGCGTCACCGCGCTGGACTGCAGGCGGACGCCGCTTCCGCTGGCATTGTCCACGGCCACGCCGAGGAGCTGCGAGCCGCTGGATCCCGGCGCGAAATCCAGGCCAGCACGAGAGTTGAAGTTGATCTCGACCACGGGCGGGCCGCCGCTGACGTAACCCGGCGCCGATTCTCCGTTGATGGTCACTTTCCGGGAGATGACCGGCAGCGCCGCGGTCAGCGTGATGGTGCCGCGGACCCTGAAGTCAACGGTCGCCGGCTTTCCGGGCGGCCGGGCGTTTGAGCGCCTCAGCGCCGCCCGCAGCGAGCCCGTTCCGGAACTCCCCAAAGTGGTCACCGTGATAGACCCCGGCGAGGCCGCGGCGCGGGCAGCGGGCGAAGATCCTGGCGAGACCGAGCCTGCTGCGGTCACAGCGGACCGGCCGGACGCCGCGAGGGCAGCGGCCGGCGCCGAGAGTGTCACTGTAATGAGCGCAAGCATTGTCAGCCCGGTGCGCAGTCGGATAACGCCCATCTTTTCACCTCTTGGTGTGCGTCAATGGAATGAGAAATAGCTGGCCCTCAGCAGTATGCGGGCCGGGGCAGCGTCCTGCCACTATTTCCCCGCCCAGTACCGGTGTCGCTATTGGCGCCGCACCATTAACAGGCAATGATGTGCAATAAGGCCGTCTTCAGGGGACCTGGCGGTAATCTGGCCTGCGCAGTGCGGCGTCTGCGGAACGGCGCAGCGCTACTGGTTGCTGATGACAACGGACGCTAGCCGCTCGCGGACCGGAGTGCTCTCCCGGCGGCGCTGGGTAACCGTGAAAGCGGGCTCAGCTGCCAGTGGCCGGGACGAGCCGCGACGGCGCTCACCACCGGGACAGCGAGCCGTTTTGACACTTTGCGCGCGAGCCTGGACGATCTTTGCATGGCCAAGCAGACGATAGTCACCGTTACCGACGATATTGATGGCACCGAGGGCGCGGAGACCGTTGCCTTCGGGCTTGACGGGCAAGCCTGGGAGATCGACCTCGGGAAGAAGAACCGGGATAAGCTCGCGCAGGATCTGGAGCCCTTCGCGGCGGCAGCACGGCGCGTTTCCGGCAGCGGTTCGAGGCGGCGCACCCCGCGCGCTGCCGGCGGCCGGAACAACAGTGCCGCAGTGCGAGCATGGGCCCGCGAGAACGGGATCACCCTCTCCGATCGCGGCCGCATTCCCGCGGAAGTCCTCGCCAAATATGAAGGCAGTCACTGAGGCGACTGCCTGACGGGCATGCCGGCGCGGCTCTCCCCTTCCTGTCACCCGGAAACGGGCCGCGGAAGGGGGAGCCGCCGCCGGAAGACCCGGCTGGGTAACCGGCGCCATGGTCCTCAGGCGGAGGCAGAAAGGGCGCCTTGCACCCAGTCCCGCAGGGCCGGAGACGGCCGCGCGCCGGCTTCGCGGGCGATGACCTGACCGTGGCGCAGCACCATCAGGGTCGCGATCGACTGCACCCCGAAACGCTGCTGCAGCCTCGGCGAGTCGTCCACGTTGACCTTCACCAGCTTGATCGTGCCCGCCATCTCGGTCGCCAGCTGCGCCAGCGCGGGACTCACCATCCGGCACGGGCCGCACCACGGCGCCCACAGGTCGACCAGGACCGGGACCGACGCCTGCTCGGCGATCTCGGTGAGGTCGGCGTCGCCGGCATCGACGATCCACGGCAGCGGCTTATGGCAATTTGCCGCAGCGGGGCGTGCCCGCGGCAGCGGCCGGAACCCGGTTCCGGCGTCCGCATTTCGGACAGGTGACCACCACGTCTGCCATGTTAGGCGCCGCCTTTGTCAGTCCGGATTCTGATAGCTGACGGAAGGCTCGCCGCCCGCATATCCGATCCGGATCACGGCGCCATCACGGGCATCCCCGGCCAGCAGCGCGCGGCCGATCCTCGTCTCCACTTCCCTGGCGATGAACCGGCGCAGGAAACGCGCCCCGTAGACCGGATCAAAGCCCTGCTCGGGATAAGGCGCCGGGCTTCTTCAGTCACCTCCAGCCTCATCTGCCGATCCGCCAGCCGGGACCGCGCAGCTCCGCCATGACGCCCTCGCGCGCGTCGGGCTTGATCTCGCCGTCCGGTGACGCGCCGTCCAGGAGGTATTCGGACCCGATGTTGGACGTCATGATGATGACGGCGTTCCGGAAATCCACCGTACGGCCTGGGCGTCGGTGAGCCGTCCGTCGTCGAGGACCTGCTCGGCCTCCTGCCTGACCTGCTCCATCTCCTCGCACGCCGCCTGCACCCGGCGGGGGAGCTCGTCCAGCTCGGCCGGCATCGAGTCGATCTCGGTGCGGATCATCGCGCACGCCTCGTCGACCAGATCGATCGCCTTGTCCGGCAGGAACCGGCCGGAAATGTAGCGATGACTGAGGGTCACGGCGCTGACCAGGGCACTGTCGGAGATCTTCACTCCGTGGAACACCTCAAGGCGCTCGCGCAGCCGCGCAGGATGGACACCGCGTCCTCGACGGATGGCTCGTCGACCAGCACGGGCTGGAAGCGGCGCTCGAGCGCCGCGTCCTTCTCGATGTGTCGGCCACAAAACCATGATCAACTGAAACTGGCTAGGCCTGGCGCGGCGCCTCCGGCCCCGGCACGGGGCTGTCAGTTCCCGGCCTGTGGCCGTCAGTTCCCGGCACAGGGCCGTCAGGCCCCAGCATGGGAGCGCCGTCAGTGCCGTATGTAGGAGCGCCGGTGCCCGCGTGGTCGGGCTCCGGCCTGCTGCCGGGGACCGCGCCGGCTGCGGCAGTGTCCTCCTGCACGCCCTGCCGGAGGCCGAGCAGCGCCACGACAGCCGCCACGGCCATGATCACGGCCATCACGTACAGGACGGTCTGGGTGGCGTAGGCGAAGTCGAGCCGGATGAAATGCGGAATCGACGAGACGCTGCCGCTGTGGGACTGGGAGACGCCAGAGGCCTCGGTGCCAGCCCGCCCGGCGGGCACGCCCCGGGAGATCAGCGAGGTGGTGACCTTGCTGCGCATCTGCGTGATCAGGACGGTGCCGAGGATCGCCAGGCCCAGGCTGGCCGCGTAGTTACGGACGGTCTGGGTGATGCCGGTGGCCTCGCCGTAGGACAGCCTGGAGGCGCGGTTCACGGCGTCAGTGCTGGCCGGGCCGAGCATGAAGCCCATGCCGGCTCCGGCGAGGATGATGTACCACTGCTGGGTGGAGAAGCTCAGCCCGGTGACCTTGCCGGCCCACAGGAAGAATCCCACGGCGCCGAGGGCGCAGCCGATCACGACTGGCCGTTTGGCGCCGCCCCGGTCGAGCATGCGGCCGCCAATCTGGGCCGCAATCACGAATCCGATGAAAAAGTACAAAAGCAGAATGCCGGACTCGGATGAAGACTTTCCGAGCGCGATCTGGGCGTACTCGCTGGCGAAGAAGAAGACGGGTATGAACACCAGGTTGGTGACGCCGAGGACGAGGTTCTCCACCAGGAATGGCCGGATGCGGAAGATGCGCACCTGCATGAGCGGCGCCGGGGTACGGGCCTCGACGAAGTAGAACAGCACCAGGAGCGCGGCTCCGGCGGCGATGCACGCCCCGGTGGCGGGATTGCTCCAGCCCCAGATCGCCGACTGCTGGAAGCCGAACACGCTGAGGGCGACGCCCGACGCGATCAGCACCAGGCCCCGGTAGTCCATCCGGGCGGGCCGGTGGTCGGTGACCGGCCTGGACACGGCGATCAGGATCAGGGCGATGAGGGCGACCGGGATGTTCACCCAGAAGATCGCCCGCCAAGTCCATTCGGTGAGATAGCCGCCGAGGACCGGGCCGACCGCGGTAAGGCCGCCGGCGATGCCGAAGAAGATCGCCAGGGCCCGCCCGCGCTCGCGCAGCGCGAACGTCTGCACGACGATCGCCAGCGCCGCCGGGAACATGATCGCCCCGCCCGCGCCCTGGATGACCCGGAAGGTGACAATCCACGCTTCGGCGAAGCTCCCCTTGGGGGTAAGGCCGCACATCGCCGATGCGCCGGCGAACACCACGACGCCGAGCGTCACCATCTTCCGGTGGCCGACGGTGTCGGCCAGGCGGCCGCCGAAGGCGAAGAGCGCGGCCAGCGACAGCAGGTAGGCGTTGATCGCCCATTGCACCCCTGTGCTGCTCAGGCCGAGCTCGTGCTGGATCTGGGGCGCTGCGATGGACACGATGGTCTGGTCGATGAAGGTCATCGAGACGGCGAAGATCATCGCCGCCAGGATCAGGTTCCTCGACCGGCCGCCAGTAGCGCTGACTGTCATGGCCCCCTCAAAGGTCTAAGTGAACTGCCGAGACGACGGCGGGCAGGTAGTGCAGTTCCGGCTCGCCTATCATCGCAATACGCTGACTGCACGATCTCAGGCGGTATTGCCGGAAATTTCCCGGCGTCCGGTCGGCGGCATGTTGTCATCGTGCGCGCCCGCAGCTCCAGTGACTACGGGCCGTTCGTGAATCCGGCCACATGAGAGCTAAGTTCCTCACGTCTTAACCCGGCCGCAGACCCCTCAAACGTCCTGCGCGGGCGCAGCATGCTGATGCCGCTGATGGCCCGGGCTCTGCCGGGCAGAAATAACGCGGGGTTCATTCACAGGCCGGACTTAACGCCATCATCGGCGCAATTGCCGGAGGACCGCTTCCTGGAATAAGACGCTCGCCGCTGTCAGCGGCCTGCGCGCCGGGGCCGCCCCAGGCCACGGCGAACCCGGCGGCGGGCCACGCGGCGAGCGATGAAGCCGAGCACGGCGAATACCATCACGAACTCTATTCGGCTCACGCGGCTGCCGCGGGGCGTTACTGCTGGCGCCCGGTACCGCAGGCGCGATGAGCGCCGGGAGCGGGATCGGACCCAGGTACCCGCCCGGTGCGCCGCTAACCGGGCTCAGGATCCGCCGGGCCCAGGGCCGTGGCCGGGGCGGCTGCTCGCATCGCCCGTTCCCCGTGCGACGGCGAGCACGCCGAGCAGGGCGGCGAGCGGAGCGACCAGCGCGATGAAGTCGGAGGAGGTGAGGTTGCCCAGGGCATCGAGGGCGCCGGCGAACCCGATGATCAGCACGGCCACCACGACGAGTCCCCACCCGTGCAGGAAGATCCGCAGCGTGAACGGCGGCCAGGGGGCCGGCGCCTCGGGCACGGCGGTGACGGCCTTCGTTCCCCGGCGCTCGGTGAGGCCGTCGCGCACTCGCACGCTCACCGTCAGGTCGCCCGGCTGGTCGGCGATGAGGAGCAGCTCGTCGGGATGAGCCGGGTCGGGCGCCTGTGCGACCGAGCCGCCGCCGGCTGCCCACGCCACCACCTTGCTGCCCGACGGCCGGACCCGGTAGCGGGCCTGCTGCCCGGTCACTACGGTCTGCGGCCCGTCGATGACCACGAGCGAGGCTGGTCCCGCGCTGGCGTCCTCGTCGAGCTCGGCAACGGGCGGAGGGCCGCCGTGCCCGTTGGCCGACAGGGCTGCATTACCTGCCTCGGCTGTCACGATCAGCTGACGGCGGGCGAGCTGCTCGGCGAGCCGGATCTGGCGGACGTGCACACTCCAGGCCATGGCCACCACCACGGCCGCCAGTGCCGCTGCCCCGAGGCCGAGCAGGGCGGCGACGACGGGATGACTAGTCACAGGGGTCAGCGCTGCAAGCATGACGCCATTCAAACATATAATCGAAACAGCCACGAGCGCGGAAGCCGAAGGCTGATCGAAGCGGTACACATGACCAGCGCCCTGGCCCGGACCAGCATCCATCCATCCATCCACCCGCCCATCCGCCCGCCTGGCCGGCCAGCGGCAGCTCGCGGATGGCCTGGGGCGCCGGTAATCCGGGCCCGCCTCCGCCTGCGCGACAATAGAGCGGCTTGCGGTATAGCGGCCTACGGTATAGCGTCGGGCATGAGAGTTTGCCGGGTGAGCGCCCTGAGAGCTGGGGGAGTGACATGACAGACCGACTGGATCGCTGGGCCGACCCGCCGTTGCTGGTGCTGGCCAGCCTGGCCGGCGAGCCGAAGCACGGCTATGCCATCACGCAGGATGTCGCCGACACCATGGGCGTCCGGCTCAGCGCCGGAACGCTGTATGCGGTGATCGCGCGACTGGAGTCGCGCGGCCTCATCGAGCCGCTCGAATCCGAGGACCGCCGCCGACCGTACCGCCTCACGGCGGCGGGGGCCGAGGCGCTCGCCGTGCAGAGCGAGCGGATGAATCAGGTCGCGTTCGTGGCACGGGAGCGCCTGCGCACTCACTACGGTTGGGCAGGGGCATGAGTGACACGCCGACCCCGCGCGCCGGGTCGTCCAGCGCGCTGGCCCGCATGACGCTCGCTCTCTACCCGCCCTCGTGGCGGGCCCGTTACGGCGATGAAGTGGAAGCCCTGCTGGAGGATTCTGGCGCTGACCTGCGCACGGTCGCCAGCCTCGCGGGACTGCTAATCCCCGCGTGGGTCTGGCCGGCGCAGCAGCTGCACGACCGTCCCGCGCGGATGCGGGCGAGCCTGGCCGTGGTCCTGGTGGCATGGACGGTCCTGACCGGGCTGTCGCTGGTATTCGCTCAGCTGACCCAGGCGCAGGGCCTGAGGCCGGCCGGCCATCCCCTCGTCGGGTGGTCGTACTGGATCTTCGACGGGGCCCTTCTGGTCTCAGTGCTCGCCGTCGCCGCCGGCGGCCTGCCGCTGTGGCTGCTGATGATCCGCCGCGCCTATCGCGAGCACAGTCCGCGAGACGTGGCGTACCTGCTTTTGCCGCTCATCGCGCCCGTGGTCTACCTGACCGTACTGGTCGACGTCGTGAGCCTCGTCGCCCACCCGCACGGTTTCGGCCCGTGGTGGTTCCTGGTCGTCATCGTCCTCGGATTCGCCGCCGGGGGCGCCTGCGCCGCCGGGCCGGCGCTGGCTCTGCGCAGGCTGCACCCCGGCGGGCCGGCCGTCGGCCTGGCTGTCCGGGCGGCGGGTGTCGCGGCCGTTGCCATGGGCCTGGCCGGCGTCGCCAGCAGCATCGCCGCAGTGGGTCTCTGCCTCTGGGCACCGCACTACGGCGGCTACCACCAGCGCTGGCCGCTGGCTGCCTATCTCCCGATGGTCCTGCTCGCGATCGGTGCCGCCGCGGTCAGCGCGACGCGCGGCATCCGGGCCGCGCGGTCGGCGGCCGCCAGCCGGTGACCGCGCGCCACGCTGGGCGCCCGCAGCGGTCACCCGCTGCCTGCGGCCGCGCCCTGCCCTGACGAGGTGGAATGCCTTCGTCAGGGCAGGAGCAGGCTGGGGTGGCTGGTGTATATCTCGCGGATCTCGTCAGGGTCCGGTGGCTTGCTGGCGGACATGGCAGCGCCGATCTCGGCATGAAGGCGATAGCCGGTTCGGCCGGAGCCCAGACTCCTAGCACCAGGACGACGGTGTCATCAGGGTTGCTGAAGCCGTGCCGCTGGACCCCGGGGAGCAACGAACATCGACCCATCGCGGGCTTCCTGCGGCTCGCCGTCTCCGCTGACCAGCAGGCGGCCGCGCAGGACGTAGATGGCCTCATCGAATTCGTCGTGCGCGCGGGGGGACCGGACCGGCGAAACGAGCGGGAATGGTAATCTCCAATCGCCGCAAGCCCAGCAGGCCGGCCTGCATCGCCCGCGAGGACATGCATCTGGTGCCCGGCGTACTGAAAGGCCGGCCCCGGCGCCGCGATGAGTCAGGAAAGTCATAAGCCGATTTATACGCCCGCAGCGCGCCTATACCGGCGCTGCGCTGCGCCCCCGTCACCCGGAAGCGGAATCCGCCGCCGGCGGCCGCAGGACTCTTAGGGCTGCCACGGCCCACAGTCCGATCAGGGCCAGCCAGATGACCAGGCGCAGCCAGGCGGCAAGCCCGGTACCGGGAGCGTATAGCGCGGAGGTCGCCGGCGAGTAGGCATACCAGCCGGACCTCGGGCCGCCGAGGCTGACCAGGTAGCTCCCGACCGTCCACAGGACCAGCCCGAGGGCGACGACGATGATGACCCGCTGGCCCTTGCCGAGCCTGTCGATCAAGTGCATGGAGCAAATCCCGTCAGAGCTGCCGCCCTGGTACGCAGACCACGAAAAGGCGTCCGGTAAAGACAGCCGGAAACGCCGTCGCTCTGGCGGCATTCTCGGGCGATAGCTGCGCTCACCGGCGCGCGATAGTGTCGGCGCGTGCTCATTCGCCGGGGCGCGGCCGTCACCGCCAGCGCTTCCTTGCTCGCGCTGGCAGTACTGCACGCGGCGTGGGGCGCCGGCTCCGCATGGCCGCTGCGGGATCGGCGGACCCTGGCCGACGCAGTGATCGGAGCGGGGGAAATGCCGGCCCGGCACTGTGCTTCGCGGCGAGCGGGGCCCTGGCCACAGCAGGCGCGCTGGTGGCCGGCTAGCCAGCGCGGCGGCCGGCGCTGCGCAGGCGTGGCGTAGCGGGGGTCGCTGGTGTCCTCGCGGGGCGAGGCGCCCTGGGCCTAGCCGGCCGGACCCGGCTGGTGTCACCTTCGTCAGCGTCGAAGACATTCTCGCGACTCGATCGCCGTGTGTACGCCCCGCTGTGCCTGGCGCGGGCCGGGCTGACGGCGCTTAGCCTGGCCCGCCTGGCCGCACGCGGGTGAGGCACAGGCGTCCGCTCCCCGGACTCAGACCGTCGGCCGACAGCTCGGCTGACGCCGAGTGCCAGTGGACGTGCGGCCAGCGCGCGCCGAGGTAAGGGTCCGGGTCCGCATGCTTCCAGCTGGAGAGAACGGCTGCCTCTGCCTGCGCGGATATTAGCGCAGCACACGTCCCGGGTGCCTAGGGCAAACCCTGAGCCGCGCCGGGCTGTCACAGGGGAACATGAGGTTCGTCCCGATGGCCGGAGCCGCCGGACGATTCCATGATGAGCCTTGCGGGGCGTACTCATCTCTACTTGCAGCTCACCGGCCAGCCGTTGCTCTCTGGCGCCCCGGCCAGCTCCTGGCCTCGCCATGACGTCGCTGACCGACCGTGAAGGACAGTCATGAAACCCTGTCATCTGCGCGCATGCTCGCGCAGTGCCCTCGCGGCCGCTACCGCGGCACCTCAGCTGGCGCGATGGGCGGTCGGCCGGTGAGCGCCGCCGCCTGCCTGATGTGCCCGATGGCCGCCGCGATCGTAGATGATGGCAGGGGCTGACATCCCTGTTATGCTGATGACAGCAACTGACATCGGTCTGTTCCGCGCACGCCCTGTGCCGGGGACATCCGGCTACCTGGAGGTTTTCTCATGCGAG
>JBKQMG010000195.1:0-2842 GCA_052146815.1 Streptosporangiaceae bacterium
GCGACTTCTGCCGATCGCCTCCCCGCCGGCCTCTACGTCGGCGGTTTCTTCCAAGGCGAACAGATCTACGTGCGTTACGTCCGTCGTGTCCGCGTCATCGACGGGAGCACGTACTACCTAGTGCCCGAAGGCGGCCTCGGACATCCGCCGCTGTCCCAGGCAGCGGCTGACCGCTGCTACCGACTGACGGTCGCCGCGCTCCGCGCCGGGCTACCGACGGTCCCACCGGCGGAACGGGCCGCCACCCGGCGATACGGTGACGCCGAATTCGCGGTCGGCCGCTACAACCTCGAGACCTCAAGCGTCCACGAAGGTGTATCCCTGTTCAGCGAATTCGCCAGCGGTGGCCGTGGCGGCATCAACGAGACCCTGCCGATGATCCGGCAGGGCGGACAGCTCGGCGGCGGAGGGGGCGGTAAGCCGCCCAGACCGAGCGTGATGGACGGGATCGTCCCGGCCGGCGTAGCGACCGTAACCCTCACATTCCCGGCCACCCGCAACGGAACCAAGCGGCTACCCCCACTCAGCGCGACCGGGGACGTCATCAACAACGTGTTCGTCATCCCGATCCCTACGCTCTTCGAGCGCGGCGGCTGGCCGGCAACCGCGATCTGGCGCTCCGCTCCGGGCCAGATCGTCAAAACCATCAACGAGGGGCCATTCCACCCCTGACCCGTCCGCGTCCCCGGGCACGTGCCTGCTTCGTCCGCTGAAGCAGCTATCCAGCCAGATGACTGCTTCCGCGATGGGCGGCCAGGAAGCGGCAGTGCGGGACGCCCAAAATTCAGACGGCTCGTCGCTGCCGGATCGGAACGGCCGCCCCTGCGCCCGGGGGCCACCCGCTCACATTGCCCCTCGGTCGGGTGGCCGGGGGCGTTGCAGCCCCCGGCTCCCACAGATCCCGGCGTGACAGTCTCCCGTCACCGGGCTCTTCTGATCGGCCCTGTTGCTAGAACGCGCGGATCCATCGCCAATGAGCGAACAGGGTCGGCTCGCGTGCGAGCAGACCTGTCCACCATCGTTTGAACCGTTTGAAGGTCCGCAGTCGTTTGTATTTCTTCGCAGCCCAGCGCCTCAGGTAGAGGCTGACGCGCTGCAGGAGGGGATAGAGCGCTGAGCGGTGATACCGCCCGTAGTAGTCCATCCATCCAGCGACGATGGGGTTCAACCACCTCGCCAGATCATCGAGCGTCATGCCGGTCTGGTGATGGATCCGCAGTTCGCGGAGCCGCTCACCTTTGGCTTTGAGCGCTTGCGGGCTGATCGCAGGCAGGAACGCGGTGAACGTTTTGCCGCTGGTCCTGTTCTGCGCCTGTCTCGGCCGGAACTGGTAGCCGAGAAAGGTGAAGCTGGTGTGCTCGTGCTGTCCCCGGCGCTTACCGTCTTTGCAATAGACGATCCGCGTTTTATCCGGGTGCAGCCTGAGCCCCAGCTCCTTCATCCGCGCGGTGATCCCGGCCAGCACCATGTCCGCCTCAAACCGGGTCGTGCAATGCACGACCGCGTCGTCGGCGTAGCGTTCGAACGGGCACGCCGGATAGGTCCGGCGCATCCAGAGATCGAACGCGTAGTGCATGAACAGGTTCGCAAGGACCGGCGAGACTGCCGATCCCTGCGCAGTGCCCCGCGTGCGCTGCTCAAGGGTGCCGTCCGGATGCTGCAACGGCGCGGCCAACCAGCGCCGCACGTACAACAGCACCCAGCGTTCCGGGCAGACCGTCTCGACCGCTTTGAGGACGAGGTCCCAAGGGACTTCGTCGAAGAACTTCTGGACGTCGAGATCGATCACCCAGTCGTACTTCCAGCACCGTCGCCGGCATGCCTCCAGCGCATCATGAGCCGACACACCCGGCCGATAGCCGAAGGAATCCGCCACGAACCTCGGTTCGACCAGCGGCTCCAACACCATCGCCACGACCGTTTGCGCGACCCGGTCAGCGACCGTCGGCACGCCCAACATCCGGTAACCGCTGTCATGCGGCTTCGGGATCTGCACCGCCCGCACTGGCGGCGGGAACCACGTCCCAGACGACATCCGATTCCAGACCTTGAACAGGTTGTTCTTCAGATCGGCCTCGAACGCGTCCAGCGTCTCCCCGTCCACCCCAGGGGCTCCCTTGTTCGCCCTGACCTGCCGCCACGCCTCCCACACCAACCGCTTCGGGATCGCAAACGACTTCTGCTTCGGGCTTGGTTCGTCCATCGATTCAACTCCTCCCAGCCAAGGCTGGTTGGTCAAACTTCTCTCACCTGATCAGCCGGCCCCTTCGCTCCACACCCACCCCAGCAGCAGGCGCTTCACCACTACTACGGGCCGGTCCGCCAGCGAGCGTCTCAACCGGTACTCAATGCCTCCGGTTTCCGCCGTCAGCACGCTCCCTCTCGCCGCCCGTCGAACTGACCCGCAGGCCCGGACGGCCGCTTCCAGCGCTCGCCTTCTCACGTTCCGTGCAAGAGCCGCAGACCAGGCTCACGCCGTCTCCACGCCGGGCACCACCTGGCCAGGAACACGGGACCCCGCCAGACTCGTCTCGGAGGATGAAGCAGGACCTCCGATTTCGATGCCATCTAAACCTTTTCGACGCCTCAACAACGCACGCCCGACCCAGAACAAAGGCCGAGCGCTTTCTGGAACGTCTTCCTGATCCCTACCTGACCGGGTCAAGCCCAGCCTTTTCCCCGAACGCTCACCACGACGGTCTTCAGCCAACGCAGCATCGGGGCGGTTTGACGCCAACCCCCGCAGGGCCGACGCCGGAGGGCCAACAAGCCTCCATCTCTCGCACAGCACCGCTTTATGGAGTTCTACCTACATCGACCTCCTCAAACGTTCGTGACACAC
>JBKQMG010000196.1:0-17727 GCA_052146815.1 Streptosporangiaceae bacterium
ACAGGGCCGGCCGCCTCGCCGGCCAGCCTGGATCAGCTGCCCGCCGCCTCCGCGAATTCGTCGGCGATGCCGCGGGTCACGTTCGGGTCGACCTGGATTCCCGGCCCCATCGTGGTGGCGACGGTGATCTTCCTCAGGTAACGGCCCTTGGCCGCGGACGGCTTGAGCCGGACGACCTCCTCGATCGCCGCCGCGTAGTTCTCCACCAGCGCCCGGTCAGTGAACGAGGCCTTGCCGATCACGAAGTGCAGGTTGCCGTGCCGGTCTACCCGGAACTCGATCTTGCCGCCCTTGATGTCGGACACAGCCTTGCCGACATTGACCGTGACGGTGCCGGTCTTGGGATTCGGCATCAGGCCGCGCGGGCCGAGAACCCGGCCGAGCCGGCCAACCTTGCCCATCAGGTCAGGGGTCGCGACGACCGCATCAAAGTCGAGGAACCCGCCCTGGATGCGCTCGATGAGGTCATCCGCGCCGACGTAGTCAGCACCCGCGGCGCGGGCTTCCTCGGCCCGCTCACCGGTCGCGAACGCCAGCACGCGGGCTGTCTTGCCCGTCCCGTGCGGCAGGTTGACCGTGCCCCGGACCATCTGGTCGGCCTTGCGCGGGTCGACGCCGAGCCGCAGCGCGACCTCGACAGTCGGGTCGAACTTGGTGGTGGAAGTCTTCCTCGCCAGCTCCACCGCCTCGGTGGGGCTGTACAGCTGAACCGGCTCGACGAGCTCTTCAGCCTTGCGGTATGCCTTGCTGCGCTTCATTTCCTGTCTCCATCTCTTACTCGGAGGTCGTGGTCATTCGGGCCAGCGCTGGCCCTGCCACTCGCCGGGGCACCTCGCCCCGGCACATCCTGCCCGGGCAGATAACGCCGGGCGGGCGCCGGTTATGCCGCGGATCTGCCCGCGGTCTGCCGCGACGCCGGCGATCAGCCGACGACGCTGATGCCCATCGACCGGGCCGTCCCGGCGATGATCTTCTCGGCCGCCTCGACCGTGGTGGCGTTCAGGTCCGGCATCTTCGCCTCGGCGATCTCGCGCACCTGGGCCATCGTCATCGAGCCGGCCTTGGTCTTGTGCGGCTCCCCGCTGCCCTTCTGCACCCCGGCGGCCTTCTTGATCAGCTCAGGCGCTGGCGGCGTCTTGGTGATGAAGGAGAACGTCCGGTCCTCGTAGATGGTGATCTCCACGGGGATTACGTTGCCGCGCTGGGCGTCGGTCGCGGCGTTGTACTGCTTCACGAAGTCCATGATGTTGACGCCGTGCGGGCCGAGCGCCGTGCCTACCGGCGGAGCCGGGGTCGCCTGACCCGCATTCAGCTGCACCTTGACGAGCGCGGCAACCTTCTTCTTCCTGGGAGGCATTGCTCTGAAGTCCTTACCTAACTGTGTTCGCTGTTCGCTGTGGACCGTGTTCGCTGTGGACCGTGTTCGCTACGGAACGTCAGATCTTGCTGACCTGATCGAAGGACAGCTCCACTGGCGTCTCGCGTCCGAAGATGGACACGAGCACCTTGAGCTTCTGAGTATCGGGGTTGATCTCGCTCACGGTAGCCGGGAGCGTGGCAAACGGACCGTCCATTACAGTAACGGACTGGCCGATCTCGAAGTCCACGGCGGCCGCGCGCATGGTCTCCGCCTTCTTGATCGCCTTCTCCTCGGGCACCGGCGCGAGGAGCGTGGCGACTTCCTCCAGGCTGAGCGGCGACGGCTTGCTCGACAGCCCGACGAAGCCGGTGACGCCCGGGGTGTTGCGGACCGCAGCCCAGGACTCGTCCGTGAGGTCCATCCGGACGAGGATGTAGCCGGGCAGGACCTTTTCCTGCACCTGCTGGCGCTTGCCGCCCTTGACCTCGATCACCTCATGAGTGGGGACCTCGATCTGGTAGATGAAGTCCTCCATGTTGAGGGACTGCGTCCGGCTCTCCAGGTTGGTCCTGACCCGGTTCTCATAGCCCGCATACGAGTGCACGACGTACCAGTCGCCAGGCAGCCGCCGCAGCTCCGACTTGAACGTCGCGACGGGGTCGGGCTCTTCCTCGTCCTCGGCGCTCTCGCCGTCGCCAGCATCACCGGCCGCGCCCTCAGCGCTCTCGCCGCTCGCAGTCTCCGCCTCAGCGGCAGTCTCACCGCCGGCCGTCTCGCCGCCGCCGGCCGCAAGCTCACTCAGCGCCTCGTCATCGGACGGCACCTCGCTGGCGATCTCGTCGGCCTCGCTGGCGATGTCATCGTCGGCGTCGTCCTCGGCACTGTCATCAGCAGCGGTCGTGTCAGCGGCAGCGCTCTGGTCCGCGGCGCTGTCACCCGCGGCGCTGTCACCCGCGGCGCTGTCACCAGGCAGGGCGGTGCCGGCCGCGGCGGCGGCCAGGGCGAGATCACCGTTGCCGGTGCTGCCGGCCGCGGCGTCAGCCGACCCGCCCTCAGCGCCGGGCTCGCCGTCGATGGGACGCTCAGCCGACTGTGGGCCGACCTGGAGTTCGGACTCGGACACGGTTACTCTTTCTCCCTGCTCTGCGTACGCGCCGCTGCCGGTGGTAACGGCCGACCCGCGGTTCGCGCGTACGTATTCCTGTGATCATGCTGCCACCCTCAGCGCATGTATCAGTACTCAGCTACTGCGGCGTTCAGCCGAAGACGGCAAACACCAGCTTCGTGAAGCCATAGTCCAGGCTGGTCACGATGGCCACCATGACCAGGATGAACACGAGCGCGACCGTCGTGTAGGTGACAAGCTCCTTGCGCGTGGGCCAGATGACCTTGCGCAGCTCCGCGACCACCTGCCGGAGGAACAGCGCAGGCGTCGTCCGCTCCCGCACCTGCGGGCGGCCGGGCCCCGGGGACTTCTCTGGCGCCGAGCCACGTGTCTGAGTTGCCATTTCCTCACCTGAGCAGTGCTGATCACTTGCCGGCTGACGCCGTCATCTGCCTGCTATTCACAGGCCGCACTCGCAGGGCAGGAGGGACTCGAACCCCCAACCGCCGGTTTTGGAGACCGGGACTCTAGCCAATTGAGCTACTGCCCTAAAGGTCCGCGCGGGCATGCACGGGCCACCTGGTGGACGGCCACCAGTTGCTGAAGTCTACGTTGCCGGCGGCCCCGCCGTCGAACCACCGGCGAAGACAGGCAAAAGACAAGAAGCCAAACCGCCGCCAGCCGGGTCAAGTCCTGGCCCGCAGCGGCACAGCTGGCCACCCGCGCCGCCGGAAAGTGCCACGATAGATCCCATGGGTTCCTCACAGAACAGAATCTCCGCCCGCGTCGCCGGCATCACCGAGTCCGCGACCCTCGCGGTTGACGCCAAGGCCAAGGCACTGAAGGCGGCAGGCCGGCCGGTCATCGGCTTCGGCGCCGGCGAACCGGACTTCCCTACGCCCGGCTACATCGTCGAGGCTGCGGTGGCGGCCTGCTCCGTACCTCGCTTCCAGCACTACACGCCCGCGGCGGGCCTGCCCGAGCTGCGCGAGGCGGTGGCGGCCAAGACCGCGCGCGACTCCGGCGTGCAGGTCCCGGCCGCCCAGGTGCTGATCACCAACGGCGGCAAGCAGGCCGTCTACGAGGCTTTCGCCACCCTGCTGGATCCGGGCGACGAAGTGCTGCTGCCCACGCCCTACTGGACGACGTACCCGGAGTCGATCGCACTGGCGGGAGGCCGGACCGTCACCGTGCCCACCGACGAGAATTCCGGCTACCGCGTGTCGGCTGAGCAGCTGGAGGCACACTGCACAGACGCCACCAAGATGCTGGTGTTCGTCTCGCCCTCGAACCCGACCGGCGCCGTCTACCCGCCGGAGGAGGTCGCGGCCATCGGCCGCTGGGCCGTCGCGAAGGGCATCTGGGTCGTGACCGACGAGATCTACGAGCATCTTGTCTACGGCGACGCGCGGTTCGTGTCGATGCCCGCGGTGGCGCCTGAGATCACCGACCGCTGCGTCATCCTGAACGGCGTCGCCAAGACCTACGCGATGACCGGCTGGCGGGTGGGCTGGATGATCGGGCCGGCCGACGTGGTCAAGGCGGCCGCGAACCTCCAGTCGCATGCGACCTCCAACGTCTGCAACGTGGCCCAGGCCGCCGCGCTCGCCGCGGTGTCCGGTGACCTTTCCGCGGTAGCCGAGATGCGCGCGGCGTTCGACCGGCGTCGCAGCCTCATGACCCGCATGCTGAACGAGGTGCCCGGCGTGGTCTGCCCGCTCCCCGAGGGGGCGTTCTACTGCTACCCCTCGGTCAAGGGCGTGCTCGGCAAGGAGCTCGCTGGCAAGCGGCCGCAGACCTCGGTGGAGCTCGCCGAGCTGCTGCTGGACGAGGCGGACGTGGCCGTGGTCCCCGGCGAGGCCTTCGGCACGCCCGGCTACTTCCGGCTGTCCTGCGCGCTCGGTGACGCCGATCTCGAGGAGGGGATCACCCGGCTCGGGAAGCTGCTCGAGCAGGCCCGCTGAGGCGCGGCGCCTCCGCCGGGGTGTCACACTGTCCTGATGGCACGGCCGCTCGACCAGCTCCCGAAAGCGCACCTGCATCTGCACCTGACCGGCTCGATGCGGCATTCGACGCTGGTCGAGCTGGCGCGCAGGCACGGGACGCATCTGCCTGAGGCCCTTGTCGCGGACTGGCCGCCGCGGTTGGACGGGAACGACGAGCGCGGCTGGTTCCGGTTCCAGCGGCTCTATGACATCGCCCGCTCGGTGATCCGCACCGAGGCGGACGTGCACCGTCTTTTCCTGGAGGCGGCGCAGGATGACCGGGCAGAGGGGTCGGGCTGGCTGGAGCTGCAGGTCGATCCGTCCGGTTACGCGGGCCGGTTCGGCGGCCTGACGCCGGCGGTGGAACTGGTACTCGAGGCGGCCGCGGCCGCCACGGCGGCGGCCGGGGTGGGCATCGGCATCATCATCGCCGCCAACCGCACCAAGCATCCGCTGGAGGCCCGGACGCTGGCCCGGCTCGCCGCCCGCTACGCCGGCCGCGGCGTGATCGGCTTCGGCCTGTCCAACGACGAGCGCCGGGGAGCCGCGGCCGATTTCGCGCCTGCCTTCAGGATTGCCGCCCGGGCCGGGCTGATCGCAGTGCCGCACGGCGGCGAGCTGGCCGGCCCGGCCAGTGTCCGGTCCTGCCTTGATGACCTGCACGCCAGCCGGATCGGCCATGGCGTCGCCGCGGCGCGGGACCCGCTGCTGGCGGAGCGGATAGCAGCGAGCGGCATCACACTTGAAATCTGCCCGACGTCGAATGTGGCCCTGGGCGTCGCGGCTGCCCCCGCGGACGTCCCGCTGCCGGCTCTGCTCGGCGCGGGGGTGCGCATCGCCCTCGGGGCCGACGATCCGCTGCTGTTCGGCCACCGGCTCACCGCGCAGTACGAGCTGGCCCGCAGCGCGCATGGCCTGCCGGACGCCGACCTGGCCGACCTCGCGCGGATGTCGGTGCGCGGCTCAGTGGCCCCGGCTGAAGTCAGGGCCCGGCTGCTGGCCGGAATCGATCAGTGGCTGCAGTGCGGCTTTCCGGGCGGCGCTGACCGATCCGGCGAGCCTGGCCCGCGCGCCGCCAGCGCGGTCAGCTCGGCTTAGCCCGCCGGGGTGCGGCCAGGGCGATGGCGGCCAGCACGGACGCGAGCACGGGCCGCCGGAAACGAGCCCGGGCTACGGACCGGGCCTAACCCGTCCGTGCGCCGGAAGTCCGGCACTCAGCCTCCGGTGCCGATCAGAACCCGGTGCCGACCGGAACCTGGACCCGACCGGTACCCAGTGCCGATCAGAGCCCGGTGCCGACCAGTACGGGCTCGGCGGCCAGCTCGACCCCGAAGGCCGCGCGTACGCCGTCCCTGATCTCGGCGGCCAGCGCCACCAGGCTGGCCGTGCTGGCACCGCCCGGATTTATCAGCGCCAGGGTGTGCTTGGACGAGATGCGCGCGCTGCCGCCAGGCGGATAGCCCTTGCGGAAGCCCGCCTGCTCGATCAGCCAGGCGGCCGGCACCTTGACCTGGCCGCCGTCGGAGGCGAACTGCGGGACCGGCGGGGCCTGGTCCGCGCTCGCGGCTCTGGCGGCGACGCGCCGCTCGAGGTCGGCGAACTGCCGCGGGCTCAGTACCGGGTTAGTGAAAAAGGAGCCCGCGCTGCGGGTATCGGGGTCATCGGGGTCCAGCACCATCCCCTTGCCGCGGCGCAGGCGGAGCACGGCGGCGCGCGCGTCCGCGAGGGGTACCCGGCCGCCGACGGCGACGCCGAGGGTCCTGGCCAGCTCGCCGTAGCTGACCGGCGCGGACAGCGGGTCGCGGCTGAGCCGGAAGGTGACGCCGAGCACGACAAAACGGCCGGTGGCGGCGGCCGGGTCCATGGCGGTGCCGGGTCGTCCCGAGCGCCTCTTGAACGCGCTCGTGCGGTAGCCGAAGCCGCAGTCCGCATTGGCCAGCTCGACGACCAGGTCCAGCAGCCGGTCGTAGGCGCGGACGGCGGTGATCGTCTCGGCGACCTCGTGACCGTAGGCGCCGACGTTCTGAATGGGCGTGGCGCCGGCCAGGCCGGGAATGCCGGACAGGCACTCCAGGCCCGACAGCCCCTCGCTGATGCAGTGCTCGACGAGCGCGTCCCAGTCTTCGCCCGCCGCCGCCTGCACGCTCACGCCGTCGCCGGGACCGGTGATGGTCACGCCGCGGGTCGCGACGTGCACCACCGTGCCGGGAAAGCCGGCGTCAGCGACGACCAGGTTGCTGCCGCCGCCGAGAACCAGGACCGGCTCGGTAGCCCGGTCTGCTTCCCGGACCGCGCCGACCAGCTGCTCGTCGCGCCCGGCCTCGATGAACCGCGCGGCCGGACCGCCGAGCCGCAGCGTGGTGTAGCCGGCCAGCGTCGTCTGCTTGCCGGCGGCCACCGTCATGGTCAGCGCGCCCCTCTCAGGGCAGGCGCACCACGGCGCGGGCCCGGGTCAGCACCTTGGTGCCGGCCGCCCTGGCCGTGAGCGCCAGCATCACGCGGTTATCGTCGAGTTTCTCCTCGATCAGCCCGCTGACCTCGATCGTCGCGCCAGTGTCGTCGTCGGGTACGACCACCGGCGAGGAGAACCTGACCCCGAACTCGACCAGGACAGCCCGCGGGCCGGCCCAGTCGGTGACGTACCGGCCGGCCTGCGCCATCGTGAACATGCCGTGCGCGATGACGTCCGGCAGGCCGACGGACTTCGCGATCCGCTCGTTCCAGTGAATGAAGTTGAAGTCGCCCGACGCCCCGCAGTACTTGACCAGGCTCAGCCGGTTCACGGGGTAGGTGACCGGTGCCACCTCGGCGCCTGCCTGAACGCCGGCGTAGGTGACCTCATCCTGCGCGGCCGGCGCCGCCTGCTGGCTCTCGCCCGTCTGGCTCTCGGCCGTCGCAGTCTCAGCCGTCGTGTTCTCAGCCGCGGTCACTGCGCACCTCCTCGCTCGGCGAGGGTGGAATGGGCGGTGCAGACATGCTCCCCGCCGACCGTCCGGATCTGCGTCGTGGTGGTCAGCAGCACGTTCCGGCCCGCCGCCCTGATGTCGGAGATGGTGACCTCAGCGGTCAGCACGTCGCCCGCGGTGATGGGCCGGGAGTACTCGAAACGCTGCTCCCCGTGCACCACCATGGCGTAGTTCAGCCCGAGCCCCGGGTCCATCACGGCGCGGCCGGCGGCCGACATGCTGAGGACGACCGGGAAGGTGGGGGGCGCGATCACGTCCGGGTAGCCGGCCGCCCGGGCAGCGCTTCGGTCCCGGTAGAGCGCACTGGGATCGCCGATAGCGTCGGCGAACTCCGCAATCTTGACCCGGCTGACCTCGTAAGGCTCGCTCGCGGGGTACTTGCGGCCCAGGTACTCATGATTGATGGCCATGCGGCTCCAGCCGTCGGAAGCGATCAGATGACCTGCCGGGCGCGGGGCACGGCCTGCCGCCGGCGCGCTGGCGCCGACGGGCTGGCCGGCGCTCAGCTACCTGCTCTAGGCTGCGTTAGCGAGTCTCGCGATGCGGCTGGTGCTTACGGCAGTTCGGGCAGTACTTGCTCAGCTCGACCCGGTCCGGGTCGTTGCGCCGGTTCTTGCGCGTGATGTAGTTACGGTGCTTGCACTCCTGGCAGGCCAGGGTGATCTTCGGCCTGACATCTGTCGCAGCCACTAGGGAGTGCCTTTCTTTCGTGCGGACATTCTTGTCGCAGCGAAGGCTAGCGCCTCAGCTGCTGCCATGCGAGCGCGCAAAGCGGCCGCGGTATTCCCGCCGCCTCGCGGCGGCGCTGCCGTACCAGGCACGCGCCGCCGTCAGGATAACCGCCGGGCGGTCATTCTGACGGGTCGTAGCGGAGGCCGGACTTGAACCGGCGACACAGCGATTATGAGCCGCTTGCTCTGCCTGACTGAGCTACTCCGCCGCACCGGGCCACCGCCGGCGCCCGGAATTTGGGTGCCGGCGGTGAGGCCAGGAGTCCCCGGCTGAGAGGCCGGGAGCCCCACTAGCTTACTAGGCCCCGGCAGCGCGCGCTCGCCGGCCGATCCGCGCGGCCGGCTGGTGCTCCGGCACACCGCTGCCGCGCACCTCGCGGCTGGCTGCCTCGCCGGCCGGTCCGCGCAGGTGGCGGCCGGCCGGCGAGCCGCGGACCAGTGAGCTCGCGGACCAGTGAGCTCGCGGATCAGTGAGCTTGCGGCCAGTCGAAGCGCGCCACCTCTGCGCCGGTCACGGTGACTGTGCCGGCTGGCGCATCGTGGTCACGCCAGATGGTGTAACGCCCGGCGGGCAGGTCCGGGTACACCGCGGCGAACCGCGAGCCGCCCGGCGCCGGCCGCTCCCTGACTTGCGAGTGAGTCCGGCGCGATGCGCTGTCGTCATCCCGGCTGATCTCGATCTCGGCGCCGTTCAGGTGAGCAGGCACCTGGATGACCAGGGCGCCGACGCCCGGCCCGAGGCTGAGGATGACCGTGCCAGGCGCGGTCGGACCGTGCCGGTGCCCGGCCGCCTCGTGCCCGGCAGCAGCGTGTCCAGCAGCGCCGGGCCCGGCGGCCTGGCGGCCGGCAGCCCCTGGCCCGGCGGTGCTAGCCACCGCGTGCTCCCGCTCCATCAGAGCTCTTTCTCGTCAAAGCCGCTGTAGGGGACGCCCAGGTAAGGGAACGCGCCGAGGTATCGCGAGGACACGCTGGCGGGCGTGAGCCCGTCGGTGACCAGGCTCGCTGCCTTGTCCGGCACGTACTTCTTGTCCACCAGGGGGTAGGTGACGCCGGCCAGGGCCCGAAGCTCGATCGTGACGACATCGTCGAAGACGCGCCGCCCGTTCGGGTACCCGGCCAGGTCGTCGCCGAGGACGCCGAGGCTGCTCGGTTTCCTGGTCGGCGCGATGGCCGTGTTGAGCCGCAGCATGTCGGCCAGCACCGAGCCGGTGCTGTTCTGGAAACCGGGGATCAGGCCCGCCGGGATGCCGGTCAGCAAAATGGCCTCGATGTCGGCCCGCGGCTTCCCCGACTTCACCAGCTTCTCCAGATGGGGGAAGACGCCGGGGTACAGGCCGGGCAGCAGCGCGGACAGCTCGGGGGCGGTGAAGTACGAGGCGAACCGCTTGTCGTCCGACGGCGGCAGCGTGTTCCACCGGTCCTTCTTGCCGAGCGGGATCAGGACCTCATTGACGAGCGGGTTGCCCAGGCGCGACACCTGCCGGTAGGGGCCGCTGGCGAGGTCCTCGCCGCGGTCGGCGTCCCAGATCCGGACGCGCTGGCGGCTGGCCGTGGTCCACACCCCGATGACCGAGCGCGGGTCGTCGACGCCGTGCGCGCCCCGGCGCAGCAGGTCCGCCTTCGGGATCTGCAGGGCGATCGAGTGCACGTTGAGGCCGTTGGTGGTGTTCACGCCCAGCGCCGGCTTGGTGAAGATGTGCATGCCGTACTGGTTGTGCAGCTGCTGGAAAGGCCGCAGGTTGGCCAGGTCGAAGATGGAGCCCAGGTCCACGTAGAAGCCCTCGGCCCGCTGGCCGGCGAAGGAGCGCATGCCGCCGGGCAGGTCCCGGACGGCCGCCTCGCAGAGTTTCTTGTAGTCGGGGGTGGACAGCGGCCCGATGTTGCAGGGCGGGCAGGGCAGGTGCCGGGCGATCAGCCGGGACCGGCCGTGCTCGACCCTGGTGATCGAGTAATGCTGGCGGCGGTTCCAGTTCGGGCTGCTGAGCGAGCGGATCGGGCCGGTGTTGTAAAGGAAAGTGCCGGGATCTGCCAGCTGCGTGGTGAACTGGAACTGATAGGTGATCTCGGCCTGGCCGTCGCCGTTATTGTCAATATGAATCTCGTACAGCACATTGTCGCCGAATTCATAAAAATTTGGCCCGCCGGCGGGCTCCTGCAGCGGAACGTAGTTGGCGATCAGCGTCACGGTGCTGGGCCGGTCCGGGCTGACGAAAGCGTACAGATCAGTACTGTCGGCGACCGGGTCCTGGGAGATCTCCGGTGCCTCGCGATGCGATGACATGGCTTAACCTCGCTGCGTCGTCGTGGCGCGGACCAGCCGCGCGGCCAGATCCCGGTCCCGCAGCCGGGTGTGGCTGGTGCCCGAGAACACGTCCATTTCTCCCGAGCGCGCGTCCCGCACATGCACGACGACGTCGCGCGCGTCCTCGCCGGGGGCGTCACTGTCGTCGCCGGCGGCGTGGCCAGCCGCCGGATGACCCGCGCGGGGCTCATGTCCGGTGCTCGCGGCCAGTGCCGGGCCGGCTACGCCGCTGAGCAGCGCGCCCGCGGCCAGGCCGGCCACCCCGGTGCCGGCCGCGCCCCGCAGCACGCTGCGCCTGGACAGCTCTGCGCGGCGCTCCGGGTCGCCTGCTCCTGGCTCTGCAGCCGCTCTCGCGCGATCGTCAGAAGACACGATTCGTCCTTTCCGGGACGGCTGATTACGTCCCTGCTGGTAGGCAGGAGAATGCCGTCCCGCATCGGGACGCACGCGCCAGTCGAAAGGCCGCGATGCTCCCGCCGCTCAGGTTCAGCGTGTTCCTGCGCACCAATGTGATGCACCTGATTCGGAATGCAGCGGACCGCGGATGGGCCAGAATGGAGTCGTTACCATATCTTTACCGCTGGCGGAACTGCAGCTTCCCGCCCACCGCGATAGGTCCGTCAACGGCCATTTTCCGCGCGATGGCCCCACGCTGAGATCATCGGAGCCGTGGCCAGATCCAGCCGGCCCGCCTTGACGCTCGCCAGGTGCGCGGCGATCTCTGCGGCCGTCGCGAGCCCGGCGGCGATCAGCCGCGCGCTGATCTGCCGCAGCGTGGCCGCCTCGAGCACGTCGCAGGCCGGCGACGTCACCGGGAAGAAGCCGTCAGCGGTGACTTCCTCCAGGCCGGCCGCGCGCAGCAGCCGCGGCAGCCGGCGCCCGTAGCTGAGATCGGCGCCGCGCCCGGCCATGAGCTGCCGGAAGCCGGAGCGGAGCTTGTTGGCCAGCCGCTGCTCGGGACCGTATTCGTCCGGGCAGATGAGCGGCTGCAGCGCGGGGTCGGCGTCCTCGACCAGCAGCCAGCCGCCCGGCCGCAGCACGCTGATCATCGACCGCAGCGCCCGGTCACGGTCGGCCACGTGCACGAGCACCAGCCTGGCGTGCACCAGGTCGAAGACCTCAGCGGGCGGCTCATCGGCGGCGATGTCGTGACGGCGGACCTCGGCGCTGCCTGCACCGCCCGCTCCGTCCGCGGCATCGGCCAGCCATGAGGTGTCGATGTCGGTGGCCAGCACCCGGCCGGACGGCCCGGCCCGCTCCGCCAGCCAGCGCGGCACCGACAGGCCGCCGGCCCCTACCTCCCAGCAGCGCCAGCCCGGGCCGACGCCGAGGGCATCGAGGTGGCGGAATGTCCACGGATCGAAGATTGCCGCCAGCGCGCCGAGCCGCACCCCGGCCTCCTCCTGCTGATTGTCCAGCAGGTAGCCATCCTCAGTCACGACTCGATTGTCGCCGGCCCGGCGTGGAGAAGCCGACCGCGCCGCCGGCCAGGTCCACGGCCACCGCGCCGGCCCACAGCAGGATCCGGGCGTCCCCGGTCGCGATGCCGCCCGCATCAGGGCCAGCAGCAGCAGCCGCAGCGGGATCCGGCCGGGATCCAGCCAGTTGGTCACCCAGGTCGTGTAAGCCCACAGCAGCCACACCATCGCCAGCAGCAGGCCCGTCTTCAGCGCGCCACCCGCGCTGCGGTTCTGCAGCAGGTATCCCGACAGCTGGGTCACCGCGAAGACGTAGACCAGATCGAAGAACAGCTCCATGTTTGCACCGACAGCGCGACGATCAGCAGGAAAGCCGCGTACGCCGACCACCGGAGCGGGAGATAAGTCCCCGCTGAATTCAGCGCCGCGATGATTTCGGTGAATCCGGTGTAAGCCGCGAGCGGCTCGGCGGGGATGGCACTGGTCAGTACATCGGTAACACCCTGATCCTTTGACCAAGGCCGGTTCCGGCGGTGCCGGGGAGGGCGGCCATTTGAACGGCGGCCATAGGATCGGCGGTGTCCCTCGCCATAGCGAGCGCTGTCAGCGAACGAACGCTCATCTTCCCCTCCCGCTGCGGCGCCGCGGCGGGAGGGGAAGAAGGCAGTCTTCGCAGCGCTCCGGCGGACCGCCGCTGTGCTGCACAGGATCTAAGCAAGGGAGCGCTCGTGGATCTGCTCAGCCTCGGAATCATCTCGCGTTCACGCAAGGAGCATGAGCGCCGGCTGGCGATTCACCCGCAGCACATCGAGCGGATTGACGCCGATCTGCGGCAGCGCATCTACCTTGAGCGCGGCTACGGCGAGGGTTTCGGGGTATCGGACGAGCGGCTGGCGCCCCGGGTCGCCGGCCTGCGCAGCCGCGCGCAGCTTCTCGCGGAATGCGACGTCATCCTGCTGCCCAAGCCGCAGCCTGAGGATGTCGCGATGATGCGGGAAGGCCAGGTGCTGTGGGGCTGGCCGCACTGCGTCCAGGACCGGCAGATCACTCAGCTGAGCATCGACCGGCGGCTCACGCTCATCGCCTTCGAGGCCATGAACTACTGGGCCAGGGACGGCTCCTTCAGCCTGCATGTTTTCCACAAGAACAACGAGCTGGCCGGCTACTGCTCGGTGCTGCATGCCCTGGAGCTCATCGGGACGACCGGCGAGTACGGCCGCCGGCTGCGAGCGGCCGTCATCAGCTTCGGGGCCACCGCACGAGGCGCGGTGACGGCGCTGAACGCCCACGGCGTGACCGACGTCGATGTCCTGACCCACCGGCGGGTCAATGCCGTCGGCTCGCCGATCCACTCGGCCCGGATGGTGCAGTTCGAGCAGGACGCCGCCGACGCCAGCCGCTGTCATGCGCTCTGCGGGGATGGCACCGTCCCCATGGCCGCCTTCCTCGCCGAGCACGACATCGTGGTCAACTGCGTGCTGCAGGACACCGACGCGCCCCTGATATTCGTGACCGGCGAGGAACTGAAGTCTTTTGCTCCCGGCAGCCTCATCGTCGACGTCTCGTGCGACGAGGGCATGGGATTCAGCTGGGCCCGGCCCACCTCGTTCACCGAGCCCATGCTGACGGTAGGCGACAACGTCCGCTACTACGGCGTGGACCACAGCCCGTCGCACCTGTGGGACTCCGCCACCTGGGAGATCAGCGAGGCGCTGCTCCCGCACCTGCGCTCGGTACTGGCCGGCCCGCAGGCATGGGAGGCCAGCGATACGATCCGGCGGGCGATCGAAATCCGCGGCGGAGTCATTCAGAACCCGCGCATCCACTCCTTCCAGCGTCGTTCGCCGGAGTACCCGCATCCCGCCTTCGGGTAGCCGCCGGGCACCGCTGGCGACTCGGCCCGCGGCAGCGGCCAGCGTAGGCTGCGGTCAGGAGGAGGCCGCCATGGAGTACGAGCACATCCTGGTCGAGCGGTCCGGCGACTTCGCCACCGTGACAATGAACCGGCCGCAGCGGCGCAACGCGCTGTCCCTGGCGCACATGCGCGAGCTGATCACGGCGTTTCGCGCCCTCGGGGCCACCGATGCCCTCGGCATCGTCCTCGCCGGCAACGGCACGGCGTTCTGCGCCGGGCATGACTTCGCCGACGTGGCGGACGCCGACCTGGCGGCCGTTCGCTCGCTCCTGATGACCTGCACTGAGCTGATGACGCTGATGCAGCAGGTCCCCCAGCCAGTGGTGGCCCGGGTGCACGGGCTGGCCACCGCGGCCGGCTGCCAGCTGGTCGCGTCCGCTGACCTGGCCGTTGCCAGCGAGGAGGCCGGTTTCGCCGCGCCAGGCGGGAAGGGCGGCTGGTTCTGCCACACTCCCATGGTGGCGATCGCCAGGAACGTCGGCAGGAAACGGGCCGCGGAGATGGCCCTGTCCGGCGACGTCATCGACGCGCAGACCGCGCTGGACTGGGGGCTGGTCAACCGGGTCGTCCCGGCCGGCCAGCTCGACTCGGCGACGGCGGACCTGATCGACCGGGTGACGCGCGGATCCGCGGAAAGCAAGGGCATCGGCAAGCAGGCCCTCTACGCCCAGATCGACCTGGACCAGCCGAAGGCCTATGCCTACGCCATCGAGGTCATGGCGGCCACCAGCCAGCTGCCGGACGCGCGTGAGGGAATGCGCGCGTTCCTCGGCAAGCGCAAGCCGCAGTGGCGTCGCGGGCGCCCCTGATCAGCGCAGCTCCGCCGCTGGCCTGGGCCCGGTTCTGGCCAGCAGCACGGTCCTGCGGCATGCCTGATAGAACCGCAGGCTTTGCTCAGGACGGCCCGCCGGTTGCTCAGGACGGGCGCTGAGCGGCCTCGGCGAGAACGTCCGGATGCTCGCGACGGTAATGCTCGGTCAGGACGGCGCTCGCCTCACCAGATCTGCACGGGATACCGCGCTGGCAGACCTGGCAGCGAATCACCGGAAGACGCGTGACGGTGACCGGGAAACGGGGAGATCTCGAGCTGCTCATCAGTTCTCATCATGCCAGATTGGCGATCGCCGCCACGACTTCATACGGCAGGTGGCGGGGATAAACGAGAAGCGCCCTGGCGACCGCGCGGATAGTGAGCCGCCGCGGCGTCAGCATTGCCTCGCTGTAGCGCCAGGCACTGAATTCGTCGGTGCCGAATCGCGCGCTCAGTGAACGACGGAAGTGCCTGGCGTCGCCGCCGTCTCCTTTCCACTCCGGGAGCCAGCGGCGCAGTTCCTCGTCACTTTCCAGCATGGTCCAGTTCATCAGCCGTTCGGCAATCTGCCCGGCCGCGTCGATGACGAACGCCCGCTCAGAAGCTCCCCGGATGCCGTGCACCCGCCCCTCGCTCTGGCGGCCGTGGTGAATGCTGGCCGAGCTGAACCGGGCCCCCACCACCAGCGCGGCCACCGCATGGCCGGCCTCGTGCCAGGCGGTCGCGACAGTAGCCGTCCGCGCTGGCGCGTAGCCGGGGAAGCAGCCGCAGTCGTAGCGCTGCCTGATCCACTTGCCGTGCACGATCGAGTGATCGTCGTAGCGGATGACCCGGCTCAGCTCGGCCTGAACGCCGGCGAGCGTGCGCTGCTGGGAAGGATTCATGACGAGCCCGCCAGCCTACCGGCGCAAGCACCGCCCCTGGCGGGCTGCCCGGCTGGGCGTTACCCCCGGCCGGTCCTGACGCGGTAGTAGGCGGTGGGGTGCCAGTAGGAATTGAACCGGAGGAAGCCGATCCGGGAGCCAGTGTCGTGCGCGCCGAAGGTGTAGTGCCCTCGGTCGTAGAGCTCCACATGCCCGGTGCCGTAAAAGGCCAGGTCGCCGCGCCGGGGGTGTCTGACCCGGATGAGCCGGCCGCTGGCGAGCATGTCGTAGGTCGTGCGGCCCAGCCAGATGTGCGCATGGCGGTAGGCGGCGGAGACCAGGCCGGAGCAGTCGTAGCACGAGGGGCCGGCGCCACCCCAGCAGTACCATTTGCCGCGCTGGTGGAGGGCGAACTCATACGCGAGAGAGCGGAGCGGGCGCCGGACTGAGTGGGTCGCGGCCTGGGCGGTTCCGGCGGCGAACGCCACGCAGGCCAGAGCGATGGACATCACGATGATTGATACGCGGTACGGCATTTGTCTCCTTCGTCGGACGGACATGACCGGTGGGCCAGGGGCGCCTCCTTGCTGAGAGTGACGGGACCAGAGTGACGTAATGGGCTGTTTGGACCTCCATGCCCGTATCTACGGTGCATGGTGAAACCGCATCTTGTCCTGATTTCGGTGAAAGATGCAGGTCAGAGAGATGCATCGGGGCCGGGGCGGGCGTCGCGGCCCTGCTGCCAGGCCGACCACGCTCAGCCACCACGGGGTCAGCCTGCGGGTCTGCGGCCGACAAACAGGACGCGCGGCATCTGCTCCCCCGGGATGACCTCGGTCATGACCTGAGCGTCGAAGCCGCGTTCGGCCAGGAGGCGGCGCCAGGTTTCGCGCGGGAACAGCCCCAGGTGGTGGGCTTCGTGGACGACCTGGACGGAGCCGCGGGCGTCGCGGAGCATGAACGCGTACTGCGCCACGGTCCAGGTGTCTTCCGGATCAGGATCGAAGGCCCATTCCAGGAAGCGCGCGCCGCGCCCGTCGGCGTCGTCGCTGCCGCCGTAGCCGGTGCCCGGCTGAAAGGTCTCGGTGATGCTGTCGGGCACGAGGACGGCCACGCCGCCGGGACGGCAGTGCGCGAACGCCGTCCCGATGACCTGCGTGAGATCCTCTTCGGTGGTCATGTAGTCCACCGCGTCGTGGACAAGCACGGCGTCGAAGGTCCGGCCGAGGCGCATCGTGCGCATGTCGCCCGCCAGGTGCTCGCAGCCGGGGTTCAGCGGGCGCGACTGCCCGAGCATGTCCTCAGACAGGTCGGCGAGCGTCATGCTGAAGTGGTCCCGCAGATGGCTGGCCAGATGACCGCCGCCGCTGCCCAGCTCCAGGACGTCCCGGACGGGACCCGAGGCCAGCCCGACCGCCTTGATCACGAACAGGGCTTCGCGCGCGTATTCCTCCGGCGGCGAGATCAGCGGCCACCAGGGGGCCAGGTCCTGGTAGAGGCGATGACCGGCAGGCACGTGAGCATGAGACCACTGCTGACCGGGGCAAATCCAGCCGCCTCGCCGCAAGGCACCCGCGCGGGGCGGCTCTTCAGGGCCTGGTGACGCTAGGCCGCAGGGACCTATGACGCTGAATGCTCCGGATTACGCCACGCCGTCCTGCGGGTCAATGCCCCGCTCGCGCAGCAGCCCGCGCAGGCGCTCCACCTCGCTGGCCAGTTCCTTGATCTGCTCGCCGAGGGCAGGCAGGTCAGCGTGCGTGGCCGCCCATTCCTCCTGACTGGCGGCCTTCTCGGCCAGCAGTTGCCGTTCGGAATCGCGCAGCGCTGCCGCGCGCTCGAAATCCTGGACGTCGATGGCGGCTTCCTTCTCGCGCCGGACCTGCCCGATGCGACGGCCGATCTCGCCCTGATCAGGTCCGGTGCCCACCCGGCGCTCGACCGCCGACAGGCGCGACTCGACCGACCGCAGCCGGCTGACGAACTCGGCCGGCATCCTGCCCGCCCCGCGGGGGCCGCCGCCCGGGCGCTGCCCTTCCCCGCCGGGGGCAAGCACGTCCTCGCCCATTTCGCCCTGGACCAGCTGGATCACCTGCTGGCGGACCCGGTTCAGGTCGGCGCCGAGGCGGACCAGGACCTGGGCGGCGACGCCCTCGCCCTCGCGGATCAGGCCGAGCAGGATGTGCTCGGTGCCGATGTAGTTGTGCCCAAGCTGCAGCGCCTCGCGCAGCGAGAGCTCCAGGACCTTCTTGGCCCGCGGCGTGAACGGGATGT
>JBKQMG010000197.1:0-140777 GCA_052146815.1 Streptosporangiaceae bacterium
GTCGCCGCACAACTCAACAGTCGACCCCGCAAACGCCTCGCCTGGCGAACACCCGCTGAGGCGCTCGACCAGCTACTGTGCGACCCATACGAACAACCCGGTGTTGCGTTGACCGGTTGAATCCGCCTCTTGGTAAAATTTTGGCATGGTCATGTCGTCACGACACCGCCTAGATTGTCGCGATTGCCGGTAACGTCGATGCTGGTTATCGTGCCGCTCTCACACGCAGTGCCGCTCCGGGGCCGCGCCGTCTTCCGGAGAAGCTGGCCAGGATGGCGGCATCCCCGCCGCTAGCGAGGGCTGCGGCTGGGCGAGCTGGCTGACCGCTGGGTCGGATCGATGAACACCGTCGGGACTACCGGCAGCGTCTCGGCCAGCCGCTTGTCAATGTCGTCGGCCAGGTCCTCGGTCCGGTTGGCGCTTATCTCGTCGCTCAGCGCCACCCGCGCCGCGACGATGAGCTGATCGGGTCCCAGGTGCATGGTCAGGAGCTCGAGCAGCGCGTGGATGCCGGCCTTGACCGTGGTGTCGGGGCTGCTGCGCATATGTTCCAGCACCTCAGTGTGACTGGAACGAGCTTCGGACCTGATCTGCGACGAGGTGCGGCACGGCCAGCGCGGCCAGCACGGGCAGTCCGCATGCCATCGCCTCCAGGGGCACCATGGCGAAGCCGTCGGCCGTGGTAAAGGTCACGAGCGCGTCGGCCGACCGCATGATGGGCGGCATCGCCGCGAGGCTGGCCGGCCCGGTGCAGCTGACCCGGTGCGCCGCCTTCAGGCGCGCCGCGAGCTGCGCCAGCGCCGGATGTGCGCCGTCGCCGCCCGCCAGCAGAAGCTCGGCTTCCGGCACGAGGGCCAGGGCCCGGATTACCGGCGCGACGGCCTGCGGCTCGGCCGGGGGAGCGACCACCAGCAGCCGGGGCGGCCGGTCGCGCTCGGCGGCCTTGCCCGCGGGCCGGAAATGCTCAGTGTCGACGCCGGACGGCACGATCCGCACCGAGGACTGCGGAACGCCCAGCCGGCCCAGCGCGGCCGCCTCGTCGGCGTTCCCGGCCAGTACCACGTCGGCGCAGCGGCCGATCGCTGCCTCCAGCCGCACCCGCGCGCAGCCGCACGGCGGCTGCGGGCCGTCGGCGCCGCGGGGGCCGCTGCCGAGCGACTGGAATGTCTGCACGACCGGGACGCTGAGGTCGCGCGCGGCGGCTAGTGCGATGAGCCCGCTGGACCACCAGTGCGCGTGCACGACGTCGGGCGCGTCGCGGCGCCACCGCGCGGCGAGATGGTCGGCAAAGAGGGCAATGTCGGGAACCATCGCGTCCCCGCCGCGCCCTGGCCGGCGGGGCGCCGGGACCGGCTCCACGGTGACGCCGGAGCACAGCTCGGTCCGGGTGACCCGTTCCGCGTCGTCCTGACCGGCGGCATCCTGCCGGCAGTAGACGGTGACGCTCTGGCCGAGCGCGCCCAGCGTGCGGGCCAGCGCCAGCACGCGCAGCGCCGGGTCGCCGGGATAAGGCCCGGCTCCGGGCGCCAGCTCAGTGCTCAGATGCTCGGCGACCAGGGCGATCTTCATGAGCCTTCCTCCAGTCCGGCACGGCCGGTGATGCCGGGCCGCCGATCGCCTTTACCGCTGCCCGTGCGCCCGGCAGGTGAACGCCTGCGCGAAGGCCGGGCAGTCCTGGTGCGGGCCGCCTGAGCGAGCCCCGGCAAGCCCCGTGCAAGCACGAGCAAGCCCGAATAAGACCGCCAGCGGGGGGGGGAGTGCGGCGCTGCGTACCGGCGGCCAGTCGCCGACGGGGCAGCGCGCCGACGGGGGCAGGGCACCGGCGAGGCAGAGCCCCGAGGAGGCAACGGGGCCGCTCGCCGCCCGAGGGGCGCCCGCGCACGAGAGGACGAAGACGATGACCAGGTACGGATACTTTCTTTCCTCCGAGGAGCGCGAGCCGGGCGAGCTGATCCCGCAGGCGAAGCTGGCCGAGGAGCGGCTTGAGATGCTCGAAGAGGCCGTGCACGTGATCAGGGAGCTGCTCGGCGGTCACCTCGTCACCCATCACGGCGAGCACTACACCGTGGACACCGCGCGCCTTTACTCCACTCCGGAGGTCCCCCGCCCATTTACATGTCCGGGTTCGGGGAGAAGGCGATCAAGCTGGCGGCACGGCTGGCCGACGGTTACAGGTGCGTGCAGCCGAACGCGGACTTCGTCCGGCTCTACCGGGAATCCGGCGGCGGGGACCGGCCGGCCCAGGGCGGCCTGAAGGTCTGCTGGGGAACCGACGAAATGCAGGCCCGCAAGACCATGCACCGGCTGTGGTCCAACGACGAGATCCCCGGCGAGGCGGCCCAGCTGCTCCCGCTGCCGCGCCACTTCGGGCAGCTCGCCGACCTCGTGTCCGAGGACAGGATCAGCGCACCGTGCGGGCCCGGCCCGGCCGTCCACGTAGAAGGTGTCCGCGCCTACAGCGGCGCGGGCTTCGACGAGGTCTACATCGGCCAGGTGGGCCCGGACTACGAGGGATTCTTCGAGTTCTACGCGGGCCAGGTCCTGCCGCGGCTGCGCGAGGGCTGACGGTGACACCACCCCGCCGACCCCCGGCCGCGGGCCTGGCTTACGCTGGTCTAGATCTCTGCCGCGTCGGCATCTGCGCGGCTTACGGCAGCGGGCGCGGCGCGGGCGAGACCGGAAGGGGACGCTGATGGGCCACCGGACCTGGCTGGCTTCCTGGCCGGTCTACCGGCAGCTAACCGGCAGCGATCCGCTGGGGCTCGGCGCCGCGGCCAAAAGCAGGCGCACCGATGAGCTCAGGCCCCGGACGGCCGAGGCCGACAGCGTGGTCAAGTCGGTCTGCCCGTTCTGCGCGGTGGGCTGCGGCCAGAACGTCTACGTGAGCGACGGCAAGGTCACCCAGATCGAGGGCGACCCGGATTCGCCGGTCAGCCGCGGCCGCCTGTGCCCGAAGGGGTCCGCGAGCCTGCAGCTGACGACCGGCACCGGCCGTGAGTACCGGGTTCTGTACCGGCCGCCCGGCGGCGGCTACTGGGAGTACCTGGACCTGGACACGGCGATGGACATGATCGCTGACCGGGTGATCGCGGCGCGGCGGGACGGCTGGCAGTGGGAGCAGGACGGCGTGCGGACCCGCCGCACGATGGGCTTCGCGAGCCTGGGCGGCGCGACGCTGGACAACGAGGAAAATTACCTCATCAAGAAGCTGTTCACCGCGCTCGGCGCTATCCAGATCGAGAACCAGGCCCGGATATGACACTCCTCCACCGTCCCCGGTCTGGGGACTAGCTTCGGCCGCGGCGGCGCGACCACCTTCCAGCAGGATCTGGCGAATTCCGACTGCATCCTGATCGAGGGCTCGAACATGGCCGAGTGCCATCCGGTCGGGTTCCAGTGGGTGATGGAAGCCAAGGCCCGCGGCGCGAAGGTGATCCATGTCGATCCGCGGTTCACCCGGACCAGCGCGTTGGCAGACCTGCACGTGCCGATCCGGGCCGGAGCGGATATCGCGTTTCTCGGCGGCCTGATCAACTACGTACTGAGCAATGAGAAGTACTTCTGCGACTACGTGGTGGCCTACACCAACGCCGCGACGATCCTGACGCAGGACTTCACCGACAGTGAGGACCTCGACGGGGTGTTCTCCGGCCTGGACCGCGAGGAGCGCGCCTACGACTTCGAGAAATGGCGCTACCAGGGCTCGGACGTGCGGCCGGCCAGCGGCCAGCGCGGCGCCGGCCGCCCGTCACGGGCGGTCCGCGAGGCCGCGCGCGGCGAGGCGCACGGGTCCGGCGGCGCCCGGGCCCATCCGTCGGCCGATACCGACGAGACGCTGCAGCACCCGCGGTGCGTCTTCCAGGTCCTGAAGCGGCATTTCGCCCGCTACACGGCCGAGGCTGTCGCCCAGGTCACCGGCGTGCCGGCCGAGTCCTTCGCCGAGGTCTGCCGGCTCATCACCGAGAACTCGGGCCCGGACCGGACCACCGCGTTCGTGTACAGCGTCGGATGGACCCAGCATTCGGTGGGCGTGCAGTACATCAGGACCGCGGCCATCCTGCAGGCGCTGCTCGGCAACATAGGACGTCCGGGCGGCGGGATCCTGGCCCTGCGCGGGCACGCCTCCATCCAGGGATCCACCGACATCCCGACGCTGTTCGACCTGCTGCCGGGCTACCTCCCGATGCCGCACGCCAGCAGCAACGACGACCTCGACACCTACGTCGAGTCCGAGCGGACCGAGAAGGGCTTCTGGGCGAACACGCGCGACTACATGGTGAGCCTGCTGAAGGCGTGGTGGGGCGACGCGGCCACGGCGGACAACGACTTCTGCTACGACTACCTGCCGCGGCTGACCGGCAGCCACAGCACCTACGAGACGGTCGTCGCCCAGATGGCGGGCGCCTGCAAGGGCTACTTCCTGTTCGGGCAGAACCCGGCAGTCGGCTCGGCCAACGCCCGGATGCAGCGGATGGGCATGGCCAACCTGGACTGGCTGGTGGTGCGCGACCTGGTGATGATCGAGAGCGCCACGTGGTGGAAGGACGGCCCGGAGATCGAGACCGGCGAGATGCGCACCGAGGACATCAAGACCGAGGTGTTCTTCATGCCGGCCGCCGCGCACACCGAGAAGTCCGGCAGCTTCACCAACACCCAGCGCATGCTGCAGTGGCATCACACGGCGGTCGAGCCGTCCGGTGACGCCCGCAGCGACCTGTGGTTCACCTACCACCTGGGACGGCGCATCAGGGCGAAGCTGGCCGGATCGGCCGACGAGATGGACCGGCCGGTGCTCGACCTCACCTGGGACTACCCGGTGGAGGGAGCACTGGCCGAGCCGGACGCGGACGCGGTCCTGGCGGAGGTCAACGGCTGGGACGCAGACGGCAAGCCGCTGTCGGCTTACACTCAGCTCGAAAGCGACGGATCGACGGCGTGCGGCTGCTGGATCTACTGCGGCGTGCGCGCCGACGGCGTGAACCAGGCGGCCCGCCGCAAGCCCGGCCGCGAGCAGAACTGGGTGGCGCCGGAGTGGGGCTGGGCGTGGCCGGCGAACCGGCGCATCCTCTACAACCGGGCCTCCGCTGACCCGGCCGGCAAGCCGTGGAGCGAGCGCAAGGCGCTGGTCTGGTGGGATGCGGAAACCGGCCGGTGGACCGGGCATGACATCCCGGACTTCATTCCCGACCGGGAGCCTTCCTACCGGCCGCCCGAAGGCGCGACCGGCGTGGCGGCGATCTCGGGCACCGATCCGTTCATCATGCAGGCCGACGGCAAGGCCTGGCTGTTCGCCCCGGCCGGGCTGGTGGACGGCCCGCTGCCGGTGCACTACGAGCCGCAGGAATCGCCGGTGCCGAACCTGCTCTACGGCCAGCAGCGCAACCCGGTGCGTCAGCTCATCGAGCACCCGGAGGACCGCTTCCAGCCGAGCGGCGGCCAGCCGGGCTCCGAGGTCTTTCCTTACGTGGCGACGACTTACCGCCTGACCGAGCATCACACCGCGGGCGGCATGTCGCGGTTCCTGCCGTATCTGTCCGAGCTGCAGCCGGCGTTCTTCTGCGAGGTGTCGCCGGAACTGGCCGCCGAGCGCGGGCTCGACCACATGGGCTGGGCGACGATCGTCAGCGCGCGCAGTGCCATCGAGGCGCGGGTGATGGTGACCCGCCGGATCAGGCCGCTCACGGTCGGCGGCAGGCAGCTGCACCAGATCGGGCTGCCCTACCACTGGGGCCCTAACGGTTACACCAGCGGGGACGCCGCCAACGAGCTCGCGCATCTGGCGCTGGACCCGAACGTGCACATCCAGGAGGTCAAGGCCCTGGCGTGCGACATCCAGCCTGGCCGCCGGCCGCGCGGGCCTGCGCTGCGCGAGCTTGTCCGCCAGTACCAGGACCGGGCCGGCATCACGAGCGAGACGGGGAAGGAGACCTGAGGTGAGCACCGACGCTGCGCAGCCGCTGAGCCTCGCTGGCATGACCGGCGGCCCTGACCCGGCGGCGCGGGCCGGGCACGCCGATCATCCGCCCAGGATGGGGTTTTTCACCGACACCTCAGTCTGCATTGGCTGCAAGGCCTGCGAGGTGGCCTGCAAAGAGTGGAACGCGGTGCCCGAAGACGGGCTGTCGCTCACCGGCATGTCCTACGACAACACGGTCAGCCTCGGTGCCTCGACCTGGCGGCACGTGGCGTTCATCGAGCAGATCGGGCGTCCCGGCGACGCTCACGATCTGCCGTCCGCCCCGCAGCAGTCCGCCCCGCTGCAGCCGGATTTCGACGGCTCGCGCTGGCTGATGTCCAGCGACGTATGCAAGCACTGCACCGAGGCGGCCTGCCTGGATGTGTGTCCCACCGGCGCGCTGATGCGCACGGAGTTCGGCACGGTGGTCGTCCAGTCCGACGTGTGCAACGGATGCGGCTACTGCGTCTCGGCGTGCCCGTTCGGCGTGATCGAGCGCCGCAAGGACGACGGCCGGGCCTGGAAGTGCACGCTGTGCTACGACCGGATCGGTGACGGGCTGGAGCCGGCCTGCGCCAAGGCCTGCCCGACCGAGTCCATCCAGTTCGGCCCGCTGGACGAGCTCAGGCAGCGGGCCCAGCAGCGGGTCACCGACCTGCAGGACGCCGGGGTCGCGGGCGCACGCCTGTACCTCGACGATCCCGACGACGGAGTCGGCGGCGGCGGGGCGTTCTTCCTGCTGCTCGACGAGCCTGAGGTCTACGGGCTCCCGCCGGATCCGGTCGACACGACCCGGGATCTGCCGCGGATGTGGCGGCACGTGGCCACGGCGGCCGCCGCGCTGGCCGTCGGCGCGCTGGCCGCGTCCCTGGGCGGCGGGCGGTCACGGCCATGACCGCGACCAGTAACGGCAGGCCGCGCGAACGGCGCCGCGGCGGCGAGCAGCCGATGGTGCCGAAGGCCACCTTCGATTCGTATTACGGCCGTCCGGTCCTGAAGGAAGTGGCGTGGGCGGCGCCGGATATCCCCGGCTACCTGTTTCTCGGCGGCCTGGCGGGCGCATCGTCGGCGCTGGCCGCGTGCGCTCACCTGACCGGCAACCGCGAGCTGGCCCGCGTCGCGAAGACCGGCGCGGCGGGCGCGATCGGGCTGTCGATGGCCGCCCTGGTCAATGACCTTGGCCGCCCGGCCCGGTTCGTGAACATGCTGCGCGTGTTCAAGGTGACCTCGCCGATGAGCGTGGGCTCCTGGCTGCTGGCGGCCTACAGCCCGGCCGCCTTCGCCGCGGCCGGCTCGGCGCTGACTGGCCGGCTGCCCGCGGCCGGAGCCGTGGCCACCGTGAGCGCGGGGGTGCTCGGCACAGGCGTCGCCACGTATACCGCGGCGCTGCTGTGTGACACCGCCGTGCCTGCCTGGCATCAGGGGCACCGGGAAATGCC
Organism: Streptosporangiaceae bacterium; assembly: GCA_052146815.1. Classification (GTDB taxonomy): domain Bacteria; phylum Actinomycetota; class Actinomycetes; order Streptosporangiales; family Streptosporangiaceae; genus DATJZH01. Next base: position 7,396 of record JBKQMG010000197.1, read on the forward strand.
TTACGTGTTCGCCGGCTCCGCGGCTACCGCCGCCGGGGGCCTCGGGATGCTGGCCGTCCCGTCCGCGCACGCGGGCCCGGCTGTGCGGTTCGCGGTCGTGGGGGCCGCGGCCGAGCTCACCGCCAAGAGCCTGCTGCTGCGCCGGCTCGGCGCGGCAGCCGAGCCATACCAGAAGGGCCTGGCCGGCCGGCTGATGGAAGCCGGCGAGGTGCTGACCGCGGCGGGGCTGGCGGGCGCCGTGCTGGCCGGGCGCAGCCGGCCGGCCGCGGCACTGTCAGGGGCGGCGCTGCTGGCCGCCTCGGCCCTGACCCGGTTCGGGATCTTCGAGGCGGGACGCGCATCGGCGCGGGACCCGAAGTACACGGTGGAACCGCAGCGCGAGCGGCTGCACGCCAAGGCTGTCCCGGCCGCCTGACCCCTTTCTGCCTCGGGCGTCCGCCCTCGAGGACATGCCATGGAACGAGCGCTAGCGAGTTGCTGTCACCCGTTCTGCGCCTGAGTTCTGCCCTGAGCGCGTCTGGGCCACCTGCCATGATGGCGACCGTCTTACTCTGGCGTGCATAGGCTCGGGTTCTGCGGACAGGTACCGCCACAAGCGCACTCGCACTGGCTGGTGACTGGCTCGGTGACTGGCACGGACGCCGGCCGGCCCGCCGGGCGCATTCGCCAGGACCGAGGATGGGACACGAGATGGCCGCCGCGTCAGGGCACGGGCAGCCAGCTAGACGTGGGTTCCGCGGAGACGGGACTTAGCGTCCTGCTCGAGGCATGCGAGCGACCCGTCGACGAGCTCGGGACGGTATCCGCGGGCGCTGATGATCATTGGCAAGGCGGGCGGCCTCAATCTCAGCCAGCTTGCGGCGGCGCTGACGGCCTCCGCTTCTGCCACGAGCCGGCTCTGCGAGCGGATGCAGCTTGCGGACCTGCTGACGCGTGACCGCGCTGAGGTAAGCCGCCGTGAGATTGTCCTGCACTCGACCCAGGCCCGGCCGCAGGCTCGCTGACTGGGTGCGGACGCGGCGCCGGGCCGCCCTCGGCGAGGTACTGGATTCCATGAGCGCAGGCGGCCGCGAGGCGCTGGCCCGCGGCCTCGCGGAACTCGCGCGCGGCGACGCCGGGAAGCCCCATTGACGCCGCCGGCGGGAATTGACGCGGGCCTCAGCGCCCGGTCGCCAAAGAGCGAGAGCCCCTGCCGACGTTAACGGTCTTAATGCCGTGAACGGGCTTGCTGCCGTCCGGGTGGCAGTTGCCGATCTGCCAGCTCGTGTACGGCCCGGCTGACCGGCGTGGCCGGGCAATGCGGGGTGGCGGTGGTAAAGGAAGCGAGCAGGGCGATGCTCACCATTGCTACCAGCAGCGCCGGGATCAGCAATACGGGCCGCAGCATCCCTGACAGCCGTGCCCCGAGTTGTTCTGTCGTGGGCATCGCCTCGTGCCAGGTCAGCCGGGCGAAAGTCGCGAACAGCGACATCAGCCGGGGATCGCGGGCCTGCAGAGTCACTTCGATCTGGTCGAGAACCCGCTGCTGGCGGGCGGGCAAGGTCATCGGCATCTCCGGTCAGTCACTCGTGCCTATGCAGAAAGCTCGTGCCCACTGCACAAAGGTGGCCCGGCGGGGGCATGCGGCAGGCTGTCCGGAACTGCCGCGATCTGCTGCTGCTACCCGGGCAGCGGTGGTGAAACAGGCCCGGCGTCACTGACTGCGCTCTCGCGGCTTCGCTGTCTCGCCGGCCCGCTGCGGCGACAGCGTCGCCAGTGGCCGGCGGCGCTGTCGTCTGGTCCGGCAGATCTCCGGCCCGTCAGCTGAGCTGGCCGGGCCGAGGAGGGGAATCGACCTCAGGACTGCCCGCGGCCGCTGGCGCGCAGTCTGTCGGCTGCGGCCAGCGCCGGTCCCGCGCTCTTCAGCACGCCGGGGCTGGCGGGACTGTGCGGGTACGGCCGCGTCGGAGCGGACTTTTTGCCCACCGCCAATTTGTCGCCCAGCTCCTGCGCCTCCGCGGCGCTGAGAACCTGGCGGAGTACGGGCCAGACCTGCGATGGGCCGCGGGCCCGGCCGGGCTGGGCGCGGTGCGGCGTGCGCGCAGGCTGAGGGCAGGGGCGCGACGTCGGGTGGGTGAACTGTTGTCGTGAAGGAAGTCTTCGGGGGGGGGCAAGGGTTGCCATGTGGTGGATCGCGTGAGAGTCTTTCTGCATGGAAACTCTTTCTGCGGAGAATGCTTCGGGGGCTCCGGCGGGGCTGGCCCGGGAGCTGCCGGGGCTTGAGGACCGCGAGCTGCTGGTACTGGTGCGGTCGCTGCCGCGGGCGGATGGCCGGCGGGCGGCGGCGTGCGAGGTGCTGGTGGCCCGGCACCGGGGGCTGGTGCGGGCGTGCGCGGCGCGGTACCGGCGCAGTCCCGAGCCGGCGGAGGACCTGATGCAGGTCGGGTACGTGGGCCTGCTGAAGGCGATCAATAATTTCGACCCGCAGGTCGGGGGGAGCCTGGCGGCGTACGCGCAGCCGTGCATCTCGGGGGAGATCAAGCGGCATTTCCGGGATAAGCGGTGGCAGGTGCACGTGGAGCGGTCGGTGCAGGAGCTGGTGCTGGAGGTCCGCAAGGCGACCAGGGAGCTGACGCAGGAGCTGGGCCGGGGCCCCTCGGACGGTGACCTGGCCGCGCGGTGCGGGGTGAGCGAGGCGCAGATCCGGGAGGCACGGCGGGCGGACCTGGTGCTCGCGCCGGCGTCGCTGGACGCGCCGCTGTCGGACCGGCCCGACGCTGCGGGCCTGGCGGACGTGCTGGGCGAGGAGGACCCGGGCGTGGAGCACGCCCTGGACATGCAGGCGCTGGCCGCGCACTGGGGCGAGCTGCCCCGCCGGGAGCAGAAGATCCTGCTGATGCGGTTCTACGGCGACATGACCCAGGCCCAGATCGGCGCGCAGCTGGGGATCTCCCAGATGCACGTGTCCCGGCTGCTGGCCCACGCCCTGGCCTACCTGCGGCACCGGATCCTCGACCCCGAGCCCGCCCTCGCCGCCTGACCCCAAGACCACCAGGCCGCCTCCCCAACCGGCACGGGAGGTGGCCTGGCCCAACCACCACCACACCCCCCGGCCCACCGCGGGGGCTGCCAACAGCAAAAGGCACCCACCGTTTGGTCTCAGCAGCCTGGGTAGGGCAGTAAGCCGTGCCGTAATCGGCACGCTTATTGCTGCTGAAGGGAGCGACGGACAATGGGAAACCCGCTGAACTCCGCGACGGTGGCCTTTCTTGCCGCAGCAGAGGGAACTGAGCAGGCAGAACTGCAGCAGCCGTGGGAAGCGGTCATCGCACAGGGCGGCCGCCCGGTGCTGGTCTCGCCGGCCCAGGGCAAGATCCAGATGTTCGAGCATCTGGACAAGGCGACACGATGCCGGTGGACGTGCACGTCGCGGCGCCGAGCAGCACGGCGACCACGGTGACAACGGCCGGCACCTGGACCGTGCGGCCCATGATCCTGGGCACGATCAGGTAGTCTTCCGCCAGCCGGTGGGCCACGTAGAAGCCGACCGTGGCCAGAGCGACCGGAAGCGAGACGGTCAGCGCCACAAGCGAGACGATCGCGCCGCCGATAGTCGAGCCGATGACCGGGACCAGGTCGAGCAGGGCGACCAGCAGCCCCAGCAGGACCGGGTAAGGAACGCCGAAGATGATGAGCCACAGGTAGGTGCCGATACCCGCGATGGCCGATGTCAGCAGGTTCCCCAGCATGTAGCCGCCGACCCTGGTGAAGATCTCGTCGCCGATCAGGATGACGCGGGCGCGGCGGGACTGGGGCGCGAGCCGGTAGACGAACAGCTTGACCCGGGGCAGGGCGGCGAGAAAGTAGACGGTCAGGACGATCACGATCAGCATCGATGTGGCCGCGCTGAGCACCAGCGCCCCGGCGCCGAGGACGCCGCCGATCAGCGCGCTGCCCTTGCTGGACAGCAAGCTCGTCAGGCGCTGCTGGACGTGATACCTGGCGTTGAGCCGGCCGAGCTGGGAATTGTGATCCTGGACCGAATGCAGGTAGTGCGGCAGTTCATGGGCCAGGGCAGTGGCCTGAGCGGCCAGCGGCGGTATCGCCGAGGCAAAGAAGCTGCCGACGATCCCCGCCACGGCCAGCAGGATCACGATCACGGCCGCCCATCTCGGCAGTTGGCGGCGGGTGAGCCAGTTCACGCCCGGATCGAGGCCCGCCGCGATGAACAGCGCCAGCCCGATCAGCATCAGCACTGACCTCGCCCGGATGATCAGCTCGGCCAGTCCGTAGGTGACCGCTACTCCGGCGGCGGCCATCATTCCGATGAAGAAGGGCGAGCGCCTGTTCACCGGCCGGCCGGGCGCCCGAGGCCGCCGGTCTCCTCAGCGATCGCGGCGGCGGCGTCCACGGCCTGCTGCATCCGGTCGGAGCCCTCTTGCACCTGGTCCGCGCCCTGGCTGACCTGGTCGGCGCCTTCGCGCAGCTCACCGGAGCTGCCGGCGTCCTGCATCTGGCCGGCGCCCCGCCGCATGCGATCAGTGCCCTCCTGGACCCGGTCGGCGCCGCTTTGCAGCTGCGCGTCGCGCCGAGCGGCCGCGTCCTCGCGGGCCTGCGCGTTCGCGTGCGCCGCCGGGTCGTCCCCCGGCCCGGTGGCGTCCTGGTGCTCAGTGCCGGCGTCCCGGTCTGCCTGCGCGCGCGTGTCGATATCGCGCGGCATTACGGCCGCCTCGGGCGGCCGCGCTGGGCGGCGACCAGAACGATGACCGGGGCACGCACGAAGGCTCCTGGGGACAATGCCGCAGCGGCGGGGGCCGGCCAAGGGGGCAGGCAGCGTCAGTCGCTGTGAACTGCCCCGCTCCGGGCATCTCACACATGCGCTCGCTGTTATGGGCTAAGGCGCTGGCCGTATCCGGCTCGGCCTGCGCAGGCATGAGCTCCCTGGCGCAGGCCGCGGCAGGGAGCTCATGCCGCGGAGCCGGGCAGCGGCCCGGGAACGCCGCTCGCCGGGTAGGCCCCTGCCAGCCCCGCGGCGGAGTCAGGAAACGGAGGACCATGAGACGTAATCGTGCATATTTCACGCTGATGGCAGTGTGCCTCGCGCTGGTGGTCGCGGCCTGGGCCTTCGTGCGGATCTACTCGGTCACAGCCGCGGTGATCATGTCCGTGGTCGCCATGGTGATCCCGCCCCTGGCTGCCATCGTCGCCAACGCCGGCGACGAAGCCAGTCGCCGCGGCTAACGCGGCAGCCGCCACCGCGGACGGCCCGGCCCTACCAGGCTTTGCCGGCCAGCTGACGCGCGAAAGCCAGGCCGGTTGCGGCGATCGCGGTCTCGATCACCGCGTCCGTCAGGGGAGCCCGCCGGATGGGCCGGCTGATGGCGGCGAGCCCGACCATCGACGCGGCGTGGCTGACGTCGACGGCCGCCCCGCTCGCAAGCCAGGCTGGATCCGGGCCGGCTCCGGCCGTGAGCGCGGCCTGAAGGACATGACGGGCGCCGAGGATCCGGGCCACATTGCGGGCCCGGCCGCTGGCCGGCCGCCCGGTGCACGCCGTGATCAGCGGCCCCGGCACGGTGAGCAGCGCCAGGCCGTAGCAGGCCCGGGCGGCCTGGAAGATCTCCAGCCGCCGCGGGCTAACCGAGCTCACCTGGACGCGACCCGCTTTCCCGCCAGCACTGCGCCGGCGATTGCCGCCCCGGCCACGCCGAAAACCAGCCGCGGACGCTGGTCGAGCCACACCTGCACGCTGCGGGCGTGGGACCGGTTGTCGAAGATACCGTGCGCGCCGAAGTCATGGCCGCCGGGCCCGTCGAGAGCATCCCAGAGGTTGTCCGGCCGCCCGGCCTCCACCTGCTGGTCGGTCTGCTGAGAGTTGAAGCCGGTCCGGGCCAGGTAGCGGTCGAGCAGCGCCGGGACGAACTTGTTCGCCGCGATGGTCGCGGCCGTCGTCGCGCCGACCCAGTACTGCTTCCTGGCGGGGTGATCGGCGGCGTAGAGCACGCCGCGCGCCGCGACCTCCGGGTCGTAGATCGGGGGCACCGGCTGGGGGTGGCGGGGCAGCTTGGAACGCACCCAGGAGAACTGCGGGGTGTTGACCGCGGGCACCTGCGCGATCGTGATGCAGATGCCGGAGTGGTCGTGCAGCAGCTCGCAGCGCACCGACTCGGTGAATCCGTTGATGGCGTGCTTGGCGCCGCAGTAGGCCGACTGCAGCGGGATGCTGCGGGAGCCGAGCGCCGAACCGACCTGGACGATCGTGCCCTGCTCGCGGGGCCGCATCCTGGCCAGGGCCACCATCGTGCCGTACACGAAGCCGAGGTAGGCAACCTCGGTGACCCGGCGGAACTCCTCGGGCGAGATTTCCGCGAAGGGCGCGAACACTGACGTGAAGGCGACATTGACCCAGACGTCAATGGGTCCGAAGAAGTCCTCCGCCTGCCGGGCCGCGTCTTCCAGCTGCCCGTAGTCAGACACGTCCGCCGGGATCGCCAGCGCCTTGCCGCCGGCATCCTCGACGTCTCCCGCCGCGCCGTCCAGGCCAGTCTGACCGCGGGCGATCAGGGCCACATTAGCGCCCCGCTGGCCGAAGAGCTTCGCGGTCGCGCGCCCGATGCCGGCGCTGGCGCCGGTGATTACCACTGTCTGGGTCATGTCATGCCCTTCTTTTTCGGGGGTCTCGGAGCTGGAGGTGATCCGGGTTTACTGCTCGCCCCAGGGCCGGGCCAGGCGAGCGGCGCATTCGAGCATGAGAGCGTGCACGAACGCCTGCGGGAGATTGCCTCTCATCTGACGCTCGGACACGTCATATTCCTCGGAGTACAGCCCCGGGGTCCCGCGGGCGGCCCGGGTGCGCTCGAACCACCGGGTGGCGTCCAGCTCCTCGCCCTGCTGCTGCCGGGCGAGGGCCATGTAGAAGCCGCAGAGCAGGAAGGCGCCCTCGGCCTTGCCGAGCGGGCGCTCGTCCTGGCGGAACCGGTAGGCGTAGCCGTCTTGCGTCAGCTCGGCGGCGTAGGCGCGCAGGGTCTCGGCGGTGCGGGGATCGTCGGCGGTCAGTGTGCCGCGAACCGGCGGCTGCAGCAGCGCCGCATCCAGCCGCTCGTCACCGGGAGAGCGCTGCCACCGCCCGGACGGATGCACTGCGGGCGCGGCGGTGTCCGCGAGGATGGTGTCGGCCAGCCCGGACCACTGCGTGGCCTGCGGCTGGGACGTGGCGCTGCGGGCCCCGGCGCGCAGCCCGGCTACGCACGTGAGCCGGCTGTGCGTCCACGGCTGGTTGTCGATCTCCCAGATGCCCGCGTCTGATTCCTGCCAGCGCTGGGCAATCGCGTCCGCGGCGATCTCCGTCGCCCGCCAGCTATCGGAATCCAGCCGGTCCCGCCGGGCCGCGTCGGCGAGCAGCAGCAGCGCCTCGCCGAACGCGTCCAGCTGGAATTGCTGGTTCACCCAGTTCCCGACGAGGTCGAAGCCGCCGGGATAGCCGGGCAGCTTCAGCTCCCGCTGGTCAGGCACCGGGCCGCCATCCACGGTGTAGGCAGGGGCAAGCTTTGGGCCCGTCGGCCAGCAGCCGCCCGGACACGAAACGCACGGCGCCGTCGAGCAGGTCGTGGCTGCCGGCGGCCGCGGCAGCCTGCCCGGCGTAGCACTGATTCCGGATCCAGGCGTACCGGTAGTCGTAATTACGGCCCTGCTCAGCCCGTTCCGGCAGGCTCGTAGTAGCCGCGGCGACCATCGCGCCGGTGGAGCTGGTCATGCCGCGCAGCACTACATGGGCCTGGCGTGCGTCGCGCGGGGCCAGCGTGTTTTCCAGAGCAGGCGCCGTCTGCTCCCACTGGGCACGGGTAGCCGGCCATAGCCGGCCGGCGCTGGCCGGCTCGTCGGGCAGCGCCTGGTCTGAAATCTCCAGCACCAGATCCCGGGTCTCGCCGGGCGGCACGGTCAGGATCATCTCCAGCCGCGACCCCTGGCCGCTGGCCCGGCGGATTCTGGCGTCGCTGGCGTCGCCGGACCAGCGCAGGTGCAGATCGCATGCCCGGCCAGTCCAGGCACCGTGGTCGTCGCGGTGCACAGAGCGCAGGCTGTGGGGGCCGAATCCGGCGCGCGGGTCGAGTGTCACCTGCACGTGCGCCGTTCCCTGCCGGGCGGCGACCTGGCGCAGCATGACCAGCCGGCCCGGCTCGGCGGGGAAGGCCAGCGCCTCACTGCACTCGATGATTCCGGTTTCGGGTGACCCAGCGGCTGTGCCAGATCAGCGTGTCTTCCTCGTAGTAGCCGCCCCAGACGAACCGGTCGGTCGGAGTGGTGGCGTAGATGCCGTCACCGCCGATCAGCGTGGAGAACACCGCATCGCTGTGCCATTGCGGCGCGCACATCCAGACGATGTCGCCGCGCGGGCCGATCAGCGCGCCGCGCTCGCCGTCGGCGATCAGCGCGTAGTCGCGCAGCACGTACAGCGGAAAGCGCTGAGCCCCGTGCACGGTGTCGTCGCTCAACGCGCGCCTGCCTTTCTGATCCCTGGGTGCTGCCGTCAGCGGTCACTGATCAGCGGGCGGTCACTGATCAGCGGCGGCGGGCTCTGCCGGTCCTGCCCGCCGGGTCTGGTCCCGCCTCGAGCAGCTCCCGGAGCCGGCCCCGGCTGCGGTGCAGCCGGGACATCACGGTGCCCAGCGGGCAGTGCATGATGCTGGCGATCTCCCGGTAGCCGAAGCCTTCGACGTCGGCGAGGTACACGGCCATCCGGAAGTCCTCCGGCAGCTGGCGCAGGGCCTGCATCACGTCCGCGTCCGGCATGTGCGCCAGCGCGAGTTCCTCGGCCGAAGGCAGGCCGCCCGCCGTGTGCGCCTGGGCCCGGGCCAGCTGCCAGTCCTCGACGCCGGTGGTCGTCAGCAGCGGCTCGCGCTGCTTCCTGCGGTAGCTGCTGATGAAGGTATTAGTCAGGATCCGGTTGAGCCAGGCCCGGAGGTTAGTTCCGTCTTTGTACTGATGGAACGAGGCGTACGCCCTGGCGTAGGTTTCCTGAACCAGGTCCTCGGCGTCGGCCTGGTTACGAGTCAGGCGGTTCGCCGCCGAATGCAGCTGCCGGAAGTGAGCCAGCGCGTCCTCGAAGCGCTCCGCGGTCCCGTCGGCGGACCTGTCGGGCGCAGTCTGGACTGTCGCGGCGCTCATGGCGGCTGTTCCTCCTGTTCTCGGCGGCACGGCGATCCGGGTCCTCCTGTTCTCGGCGGCACGGCGATCCGGGACCTGGCGGCCGGAGATGTCACTGGCGGATCATCCGGTCAGGCGCATCCGCTACCCGGCAGCACGAAGTTCATTCGCGGTATAGCTCGATATCACCGGATTGCCCTCGGGTGGCCCTTGGCGCCCGCTCAAGGGTGGCCGCCTGATTACTCCTCGAAGACTTCTGTGACCATTTCCGAGCCGCCCGTCGGGACTCCGTTGTGCTCCACGAGGCCGGCGGACCGGGAGTCATCGTGGTGGATCTCCCATTCAGCCGGTTCCTCGCCGCCCGGCTCCGGGATGGTCGCCGGGTCTTCTTCGGCGGCGGCGGTCACCGGGTCAGGCTGCACGCTGTCCAGGGCCGCCGGGTTGAGCATGACGTAAGACGGATAGCGCTCCTCGTCGACGTGGCCGACGACAGGCCCGTCGCTGCCCTTGCGCACCACGACCCGCCGGCGCAGCCAGCCGCGCCCGCGGCGGGGCAGCAGGAGCCCGGCCACCCCGGTCGCCATCACCACCAGGCCGGCCACCTGAAGGTTGAGCCAGCTCGGATGGCTGGTGATGGCAAAGGCGAAGATGGCGCCGATGGCAATTAACGTGAGGCTGGTCGCGGTTTTCATGTTGCTTCCTCCGATGCGGGCGGGCCGGCGCGGCTGCGCTGGCAGGCTCTGAACCGCGCGGCGCTTGTCACGCCTGCCGGTACTGCTCTCGTCCGCCGTCCGCAGCTGCAATCCCAGACCCGGTCGTCCCGAGTCCGGGGTCAGCACCCCGCCGTGCGGGTCGAGCGCCCCGTCGAACAGCAGCTGCTCGATGCGCTGATGGTCGTGGAAGTACTCGACATGGCGCAGGTGCGGCCGCGGCGGGGTGGGCGTGCAGGCTGGGCGCACAGTGCCCGGAGACCTGCATGCTGTGCGCCGCGGCGAGTGCCGCTCCGCGCAGGAACTCCGTGATGCCTCCGCAGCGGGTCACGTCCAGCTGGAGGCAGTCCACCGCGCCGCCCTCCAGCAGCCGGGCCGAGTCCGCCAGCGACCAGCTGTACTCGCCTGCCGCGACGTCCGGTGCGACCTGCAGCCGGATCGCGGCCAGGCCAGCTACGTCCTGGGAGGACACAGGCTCCTCGAACCAGGTGACACCGTAGTCGTCGAGCTGCCGGGCTACCCGGACCGCCTGCCCGGTCGTGTAGCCGCCATTCGCGTCCACGTACAGCTCGGTATCGGGGCCAATGACCTCGCGAGCCAGCTCGACGCGCTCAAGGTCGCGGTGCTCGTTGCTGCCCCACGACCCGCCGATCTTGATCTTGACGCGCGGAATGCGGTTCTTGTCGACCCAGCCGGACAGCTGCTCACTGGTCTGATGCTCGTCATAGCTGGTAAACCCGCCGCTGCCGTAGATGGGGACGTGCTGGCGGGCGTGTCCGAGCAGGTCGGCGACCGGGCGGCCGATCAGCCGCGCCTTGAGGTCCCAGAGCGCGATATCCACCGCCGAGATGGCCATCGCCGCGACGCCGCCGCGGCCGATGTTGCGCACAGCACGCGCCATCGACTCGGCCGCGCCGGTGGGGATGACGTAGACGGCGGCGCTGATGTCCTCGATGGCGGGGGCGTCGGCGACCACCGGGCGCTCCCTGGGCGGTAGCTGATTCAGCTCCGGCATGGCCTTCCTCGGTGGGGGTGATGTCCGGCAAGTCCAGGTAGGCGGAGCTTGTTGCCGTCCCGGCGGTGCGCGGGGGGGCGCCCCGCCAGGGCGCACGGAACTGTCTCTTCACTACCTGAAGTGCCTCGGTCCAAACCTGTTACCGCAGAAAAGGCCCCGCCCGCGGGCCTGCGGCTGCTGTCCAGCGCGGCGCCCGCGCCCGCTAGCTGCCAGGACGCAGCAGGTCCCGTCAGCCGGGCGACCGATATTTCTGCCGGCGGACAGGTAGCCGTAGGCTGCGAATCCCCCGGGAGGAGGCGGCAGTTGGCGGCAGAAGGATCTGCGGACCCGCGGCATGAGTCACAGGCGCAGCGCGATGATCGCAAACCTGGCGGAATTGCTTCAGGAACTGCGGGTGGCCGGTCTCGGCGTTCAGGTCCTGTTCGGCGGCCTCTGGTTTGCCTTCCCGATCTCGCGCCGCCTGCCTCCTGACGCCTAAGCCCCTGCGGAGGAGGACCAGGGCAGCCAGGAGGCCGGCGGCTCGCACAGCGGCTGCACCACGGTCACGGCCGCATAGCCGTCAGCGAGCAGTGCCGAGTCGCTTCCCGGTGCCGGCCCGCCCGCCGGCGCGGACATTGTCACCTGCAGGTAGTCCTGTGCTGCCTCGACGATGTTGATCTGCACGGCGCCGAACTCGGCAAGGGGGCCCTGCCGTATGCCGCGCAGTTCGGCGGGCGGCACGTTGGGGATATTGACGTTCAGCACCTGGCCGGGCGGAAGGTCGCGCAGCAGCGGGATAACCTGCGCGGCGACAGCCTCCGCCGTGTCCCACTGCGGCGGCTGGGAGCCCGGATGGGCGTCGAGCGAGAAGGCGGCGGCGCGCACCCCGGCCGCTGCTGCGGTCATGGCGGCCCCGACGGTCCCGGAGTGCAGCACGGCCCGGCCGGTATTCGGCCCGAAGTTGATTCCGGACAGCAGAAGGTCCGGCTGAGCGCCGAAGGCCTTGCGGACAGCCGTGAACGCGATGAACGCGGGCACGGCCGGGAGCGCGTACCCGGGGACGTCTTCCAGGTCAGCGAGTTTCCTGCGCTCAAGCAGCACCCGCCCGTCCTTGCGCACGGCGGTGATCGACGCGCTGCTGCCGGACGCCTCGTGGTCGGGGGCGGCAATCACGACATCGCACCCTGCGCCGACGGCCGCGCGGGCGAGCCGGCGCAGGCCCTCGCTCTCAATCCCGTCGTCATTGGTGACGACGGCGTGCGGGGAGCCGTTCAGTGTTCCGCCGCCTGTTCCAGCAGCGCGTGACCGAAGTGAAGCAAGTCGGCGCCGGCCAGGGAACTCTGCATGGCGGTCACCAGCCGGGTGGCGCGAGGGGCGAAGACCAGTCCGGCAGTCAGCCCGGTGGCGATCCAGACGCTCGTGCAGAACGGGCAGTTCACCAGCTCGCCGATGGTCTTCTGGGCCCCGTGCCCGCGTACTTCCTCCTGCAGTTCGGCAGGCCCGGAGACACCCGCGCAGGAGGTGAACGGGGCCCGCAGCGGGCTGGTCACCGAATCCTTGGCCGGCAGCCTGCTCAGCTTGTGCGTGGCCGCCGCGCCGAGGACGACATCCAGCGGCGACACCCAGTCGGGAAGCTCGCGGTGGCTGAGCCGGGCGGCGGCGGCCAGCGAGCCCACCAGCGCTGAGTAGAAGCTCATCGTGGCGATGTAACCGCCCAGCGGCCGGTCTGCGCCTCCGGCATAACGGTCGCGCTGGGTTCGTGCCTGGTCTGCGAGCCTGCTGCTCATCTCGGTGATTGTGGCCATGTCGCTGCGGCTACCCGCAGGCGGCCCGGCCAACCCTGCCCCGTGGGCACTGGGTGCCGGGGAGTGAGGCGGCCGCCGGCGTGGTAGGGGAACAAGCTGTGGCATGCGCAGGCGCCCAGCTGCGGGCCTTGCGGCCGCAGCCCGGCCAGGCCAGGCTGTCAGCGACCTGCTGAACGGTCCCTCGGCGCAGACCGATTCCGACAAAGCCCACACGACCCAGGTGGCGGGCGTGGAGCGCGAAGACGACGGCAAGCCGCCGCGCGTCTCGCGGGTCGGGAAAGCGGTGCCGGGCAAGCCCGATGGCGAGCTCGCCCCTTAGCAGGCTCGCAGGGGGACTAGTCTGCGGGAACTGCCCGCCGGGGCCGCCCGCGCCGGCGGGCCCGGCGGGAACGGCCCCGCATCAGCAATGAGACGGTGGGTAGGCATCCGGCATGGCAACCGAGGTCACCGAGACAGAGCGCAAGTACGAGGCGGAGCCAGGTGCCCCGCTGCCGGACCTCGCCGAGCTGCCGATGGTCGCAGCGCAAGAGGAGCCTGCGGAGCAGACGCTGCGGGCCGAGTATTTCGACACCGCCGACCTGCGCCTGATCCGGGGCGGCATCACGCTGCGCCGCCGTCGCGGCGGCACCGATGCCGGCTGGCACCTGAAACTGCCCGCGGGGCCTGATTCCCGTACCGAGATCCGGCTGCCGCTCGGCCGGGCCGTCCGCAAGGTACCCGCCGAGCTGGCCGCCCTGGTACGCGCGCAGGCCCGCGGTGGCGAGCTGCGGCCGGTGGCGCTGATCACCACGACGCGCCGGCTCCGGGTGCTGCTGGACGACACCGGGGCGTCGCTGGCTGAGGTCGCCGTCGATGAGGTCTCGGCGGAGGCGATGGGAGAAGCCGCTGCGCTGTCCCGGTGGAATGAGGTCGAGGTCGAGCTGACCGGCGGCGATACCCGGCTGCTGAACGCGGTAGATAAGCGCCTGCGCCACGGCGGGCTGCACCCCTCGGGCCGTCAGGCCAAGCTCGAGCGGGCCCTGGCCGGGCAGCTGCCGCCCGAGACCAGCCCGCCGGAGCTTTCGCCGCGCTCGCCTGCGGCGGATGTCGCCCTCGCTTACGCCGCGGCGCAGGTTGCGGCGCTGACGGCCCTGGATCCGCAGGTCCGCCGGGACCAGGCGGACTCGGTCCACAAGATGCGCGTGGCGGGCCGCCGGCTGCGCGCCACGCTCAGATCGTTCGACACGGTGCTGCTGCGTGCCCGTACCCGGCAGCTCAGCGCTGAGCTGACATGGCTGGGCAGCGTGCTCGGCGCGGCCCGCGACGCCGAGGTCCTGGCTGCCCGGCTGCAGTCCGACCTGGACCAGCTGCCCGCCGAGCTGGTGCTCGGGCCCGCGTCGGCGCGGCTGCGCGAGCATTTCGCCCCGGTGGAGGCCGCGGCTCGCGAGGCTGTGCTGGCGGCGCTGAACTCAGACCGCTATCTCACCCTGCTGTCGGGTCTAGACACGCTGCTCGCTGATCCGCCGCTCGCCCCGGACGCCCGCCTGCCCGCGGCGAAGCTGATCCCGGCCGCGGTCCGCCGTGCGCGCCGCCGGGTCCGGACCCGCATGCGCCGCGCCTGGGAGACCCCGGCCGGACCGGCCAGGGACGCGGCCCTGCACGAGACCCGCAAGGCGGCCAAGGATGCCCGGTACGCCGCCGAGGCCGCGAGCGCCGCGTTCGGTCGGGATGCCGCGCGCCTCGCCACGCGCATGAAGGAAGTCCAGTCGGTGCTCGGTGACCACCACGACAGCGTGGTGGCACGCTCCACGGTGCGGGATCTGGCTATCGCCGCCGGCCTGGCGGGGGAGAACGCGTTCAGCTTCGGCATCCTCTACGAGCAGGACGCGGACCGGGCTCGCGCCCTGGAACATCAGGCTCAGGAGGCCCTGGCCGGCGCCTTCGAGCCGCGTCCCAGCAGGTGGCTCGGATAGCGCTAGCGGTGACCCGCTGCAGCGAGCACCTCCTCTGCGGCGGGCTTGCTGAGCGAGACCCGGACGGGGGCGGCGGCCAGCCGGGGGAGCTCACGGCCGGAACTGGCCAGTGCGGCCAGCGCGTCCGGCTGGCCGGGCAGATTCAGCCTGCGCGCCGTCGAGCACCCTGGCGTCCAGGTAAGGAGCCACCTCCGGCCAGATGCCCTGGACCTCGCGCAGGAAGATGTCGGCGGCCGGGTCCTGGTCAGGCGGCGATGATGGGTTCCTGATTGTGGCGGCTGGGCACGTGCAGCCGGATGGTGGTTGTGCCGTCTACCGTGCGGATCTCGGTCCGCTCGCAGAGCTGGGCCGTCAGCCAGAGGCCGTCGCCCGGCCGGGGGCGCAGGGTGGCCGGGCGGAGGCCGAGGAAAGGATCGGCGGCCGGGGAATGTTCCTGGCGGAAGTCGACCACAACGGTACCGGGCTGTTCCCAGATGCGCACGGCGGCAGTCCCGCTCGCCTGGTGCTTGAGGTAGCTGGCCGCCTCGGCGGCCGCCTGGACTAGCAGGGCCGCGCGTTCGGGCGGCAGGCCATGGGCGGCGGCGCGGCTGGCGACATACTGGCGCAGGCCGCGCAGGTAGCCGTTGAAGTAATAGCTGGTGGCGCCGTCGGGCGGCTGCGCCAGCGGCGGGTCCTCGCAGGCGAGCGCGAAGTCCTCCGGGTCGGCATAATCCGCGCTCGCGGTGACCCGGGTGCCGTCGATAGCCGCCGGGTGGGTCGCGCGAGCCCCGGCGACGATGGCCGGGTCGGCGTTCCTGCTGTCGTACGGGCAGATCATCGAGATCGTGGTGTCGGCCAGCGCCACGTTCAGCGCCGATTCCATCCGGGCCCACGCCGTCACGTCACGGGCGGGACGGCCGGTCCACACCGGCTCGGCAAGGATCGCGATCCGGCCGCCGCCGGCGCCTGCTCGCTGTTGCCAGTAACGGTGGAATGCCGCGATCCGCTGCGGCGGCCGGCGGCCGAAGAACGCGGACTCGGCGTAGTCCACCTCGGACCCGCGTGTGCCGAGCGTGTCGCCGATCAGCTCCAGGTTGGCCGCCGTGGTCACGGCCAGCACGGGGCGCCCGGCCGACAGGCCTGCCTCCAGGAACGGCACCGCCATCTCCAGGAACTCCCGGTCACTGTCGTAGACGCAGGCCAGGTGCTCAAATCGGATAGCCGGCGCGACGCCCCGCTCAGGCCCGCACTGCTGGGGACTGTCGGTGGACATCAAGCCTCCATCCGGTCCTGGCGGCGCGGCTGGGCCTGATACAGAACGTCGGCCTGCGTCTCGCGGGCGTGGCCGTCGGCTCCTGCGCGTCCCGTCACGCACAGGCCCGGCGTGGCATTCCAGCCCACGATCGCCAGCACCGTCTGCAGCTGGGCCGGAACGTTGTGCAGGATGACGTAACGGCCGGCGCCGCCATCACGGGCGGACGTCATATCCACGATGGCCCGAAGCCCTGCCAGGTCGCAGTAAGCGACTCCGGCCAGGTCAACGTGGAGTTCGGCGGGACCGTCGGCGACCGTCCGGAGCGCCCCCATCAGGCCGGGATAGGTACTCTCGTCAATCTCGCCGCGGACAGTGAGCCGCGGCGGATCGTCGGCGCGCATGATCTGGAGCACGCCGTCGTCGTATATCGACTGTCCGTTCACCATGGTAGATACACCCCGTCGAGGCGCATATACATCCCCTTTTAGCGGTTCACGATATCGTGCGGCCACTACGGTCAGTCAACGTGGCTGCCGTGAAGGCGGCCTGACTTCCTGCGGGCGTTCGGCAGCCGAGCGGAGGGGGCGCTGATCGGGCGGCCAGGGAATGCGGCCTGCTGTGCGGCCAGCAGGGACGAGGGCGAAAAGCGGCTGCGCAGTCCCGCAATCGCGGAGTGTGCAAAAGGTGCATCTTCGGGGGAAATGTGACCGGTGGCGGACCTCTCTGCCGGCGGTGAAACAGCCGGAACCGGGCGTCTGCGGCCAGCGGCGCCTGTTTGATTAGGCGGCTGCGGGGGAGTCCGGGGGCGTCCTAATCCCCGCCCCCGGGAGGCCGCCATGTCCGCTGGGACAATTGCCGCCATTGTCATCGTGATCGTCATCGTCGTCGCAGCAGCCCAGACAGCCAGGAGCCGCCGGCGCAAGCTGCAGGAGCGGTTCGGGCCGGAATATAACCGGGCTGTGGAACAGCACGAGAGCCGGCGGCAGGCGGAGACAGAACTCGCCGCACGCGAGCGGCGGGTGCGCGATCTGGACATCAGGCCGCTGGATCCCGCCGCGCGGACCCGGTATGCCGAGCGCTGGGCGCTCGTCCAGGAACAGTTCGTCGAAACCCCCGGACCGGCGACGGTCGAGGCGCATGCGCTGGTGATTACGGTAATGCGGGAACGCGGTTACCCGACCGACGACCCCAATCAGATGGCAGCGGACCTGTCCGTCGAGCACGCGGCCACGCTGGACCATTACCGGCTGGCGTCGGCGTTCGCGCAGCGCGCCAGTTCCGGTGCCGCCTCTACAGAAGAGCTAAGGCAGGCGATGCTGCATTACCGGGCGCTCTTCCAGGACCTGCTCGGCGTGCCAGAGAGCAGCGTGGCAGGGAACAGCGTGGGGACGGCAAGCACTACGGCGGGCACTCCCGCGATGCCGCCATCGGCCGAGGATGCGGTTCCTGCAGGACCCGCTGTTCCTGCGCCCGATCAGCCAGGTCCTGAGGCCGCCCAGGCCAGACCTGCGGGAGGATCGGCGCCAGGCGCTGACGAGAACGCGCAGGTGCGCTGAGTGCCGTGCCGGGTGCGTGAGGGCCGGTGCCCCGAGGGCCAGGGCGCACTGGCCGCTGACCGGCGCTGGGCTCCCGGGGTGCCTGAGTGCCCGGTGCGAAGGAGCAAACTAAAGTCGGCTAAAGCTGTTTGCGAATCCGTGTGCAGGAAAGACGATTGCTGAAGAAGTGGGGAGGTGCTGCGACATCCCCCGTCAGCAGCGCCGGGCCCGCCGGAAGGGCCTGGCGGCGTCGCTGAAGGACGCACGCTGCTGACAGGAAAGTCGCCGAGCGCTCATGAGACGTTCCGCGGGAGCGGCGGTATGCCGCTCCGAGACCAGTGACAGGGCGGTCCTGGCAGTCCCGGGAGCCCTGATTTGGCCGTATCTCCAGTGCCCCGAGGAGGGCATCAGGTCAGCCGCCCTGGCGCGGCGGGACTTTAGACCCTGTTCCCTCGTCACAGACCCGGCATCATGCTTGGTGTGAACGTGAGGACCATGCATGGGTTGCCGGATGAGTCCGAGACAGGCCAGATTGAGCTTGACCTGGCTGAGCGCGGGCTCGGCGCGCTGATCGAGGCGTGCGAGCGAGCTGCGGAAGAGATCGGAGCCGTGATCCCGCAGGCGCAGCTGCGCGCACTGATGATCATCGACCGGGCTGGCCGTCTGAACCTGAGCCAGCTCGCCACCGCGGTCAGTGCCTCAGCCTCCGCGACGAGCAGGTTGTGCGACAGGATGGAGCAGGCCGGCCTGATTACTCGTGATCGCGACTCTGCCTGCCGGCGTGAGATCGTGCTGCTGCCGGCCGAATCGGGCCGTCGGCTGGCGGAGTGGGTCCGGGGACGGCGCAGGGCCGCGCTCGCCAACTTGCTCGAGACGATGACCCCCGATGGCCGTGAGGCCCTGGCCAGAGGCCTGGATGAGCTAGCCGTGGCCGCAGGCGGCCAGGCGGCCGCTAAGTCCGCCTAGCTGATAACTCGGTATGGCTGCCGTAGGGCTGGGGCGGCTCGGCCATGCCCGACACGTCAGGAGCGGCGAAGGCCGCGTGCGCCGCGGCGGCGCGTGCGCCTGCCGCCGACAGCACGTCGGCGAGGGCGACCAGGCCGCCATGATCGTCGAGGTGGGCGGCGGCATCCGCGCTTACACCTGCGAGGACGGGCCCCTGCTGGACGGGTACTCGCTCGGCGAGCGCTGCACCGGCGCCCGCGGCCGGCTGTCCGACGGCTCGGTGGCGGTCAATTCCGATATTCTCTGCCCGGTGACGGCGTCACCCTGCCCGCCGGACCTACCGAGATCACCGGGTACGCCCTCGCCGGCGACGACCGCCGCGTCCCGCGCGTGGACATGTCCGTCGACGGCGGCCGCCGCTGGCGGCAGGCCGAGCTGGGGGAGGAGGCCGGTCCCTGGGCGTGGCGGCAGTGGCGCCTCACCGCTGAACTGCGGCCCGGCGAGACCGAGATCCTCGCCCGTGCCTGGGACAGTGCCGCCGCCCTGCAGCCAGAGTCACCAGCCCAGCTGTGGAATCCGAAGAGATACGCCAACAACTCCTGGGCCCGCGTCCGCGTGACCGTGCGGGCCTGACGTAACTGGCCAGCTAGGCGGCGGAGGCCTTCTGCGCCTCGTTGCGGTCGCGCAGCAGCTGCCGCTCCTCGTCGGTAGTGCCGCCCCAGACGCCGTGCACCTGGCGAGACGCCAGCGCGTAGGACAGGCACTGCGCCTGCACCTGGCACTGCCCGCAGACGGCCTTGGCCCTGGCCACTTCGCGCGCGCCCGCTCCGAGCGAGGAGATCGGGAAGAATATTTCCGGATCCGCCGACTGGCATGCGGCGAGCGACCACCAGTCGGAGCGGACGTCAGAAGCGGCCATCAAGACACCTCGCCATGTGCGAAAAACAGCGGTGCGGCCGTCGTAGCAGCCGCGTATGCCGTTGTCCGCTGCCCAGCGCGAGGCGCGATACTCGTCGCGGCACAAAATTCCCGCGTGTCAGGTGGGTCACAAATTTCCCGCTCAGCCGCGCCGGGGGCAGCTACATTAGTGCTCCGTTGGTATACCGAGCGCGCGCGCCACGTCGCCCACCGTCGCGAACGAGCGATCCGCGGGCAGCGCGGCGATGGCGTCCGCCACTTCGTCGGGCGCGTCCGTTCCCTCGAGGTACCCCAGCAGCGCGTCCCGGTCCGCCGGGAAGCGGTGCGGCGGCAGGTACCGGGCGATGTCCGACCGCCGGTCGATCTCAGCCGGGTAATGCCGGCCGGTGAGCCGCGCTCCTGATCGGCGGGCACGCTCAGGTGCCCCTCGTCGAATGGCTCGGTCTGGTGCCATTCCTCGGTGTGCGGCGGCTGGCCGTAGCCGGTCAGCCGGGCAGCGGTGACACGCATCAGTAATGACCTTCCTTCTCAGGGTCGCGCAGTTCTCCCGCCTCGGCCCGCGGCCGCCTCGGCCCGGCGGCTCGTCTCGGCTCGCCCGCCGGCGGCCGGCGCAGGCGCCGGGATGCCGCCGGCCGTCAGTGCGCCGTCGTCTCGGCGTGCTGGCGGGGGGAAAGTGAGCGCCGGCAGGCCTACCGCGCGCTCTCCGACCTGCGGGCCGAATTCCAGCGCACGATGTCCGAGCCGCCGTCAGTCAGCCGCCGTGCCACCGCCTGGTGGCCGGCCGTGATCGCGCTTGAGCAGGTCATGGACGCGGTCACCGCGACAGCCGTCGCGGTCGAGCACGACTCGGCGTCGCGGTCGGCCGCCCCGGTCGCGGAACTCGCCGGGGCGCTGCGCGCGATCGCGGCCGCCGTGCGGGCTGACCGGCAGCCGCCAGATCCGGCCGACCTGCCCGAGTCCGGCGCGCTCAAGCCGGTCGCCGAGGCCGTCCGCGGTGTGCAGGGCGCGCTGGCCGGCAGCCGAGGGTGAGCACGGGGGCGCCGGGCGGCCCGGCCAGGCGCGCCAGGCCGGGCCGCCCGCGTTGCTCAGCGCTCGTACAGGCCCACGATCGTGCCGCTGGCCAGTTCCAGCGGCTTGACCGCGGCGTGCACGTCATCGGCGGAGCCGCCGTTCGGGCAGCGAGACCGGCTCGGACAGTGCGTACAGGTGGAAAAAGTACCGGCACGCCAGACCACGCCAGGGCGGGCGAGATATTCTCGCCGTCCTTGCTGCAGCGGCGCGGAATCAGGTCATGGTCACGGAAAGCGGTGTTCTTGAGTTCTATCCCTCGGGTTCTGGCCTGCGTGCGGCCTGCGGTTGGCTGAGGCTGGCTAGATGGCTGCGGCTAGGTGGCGGTCTGGGCCTGCCCGCGCGGCGTCATGCCCGGGTCCTCGGCGGTCAGCGGCTGGGCAATGTCCCCAAGGCTCTGCCGCTCGGCCTTGGCCCCGAGGAAGATCTCCACGATGCCGGCCAGGATCATGAGGGTCGCCCCGACAGGATGTAGGTGCCCGCGATCATGGGGATCCGGCCGATGGAGTCGAACAGGCCGCCGAGCACCAGCGGGCCGATCAGGTTGCCCGCGGCGTTGACCGCGAAGTAGTAGCCGGGATCGGTCGTCACGTGGAAGAACTGGGCCAGGATCTGCGCGTACCCGAAGGTGATCGCGTTGTAGAGGAACGCCTGCCCGATGTACAGCGAGAAACCCAGGATCGTCCGTCTTGGGTAGAGCACGAGACCGGCACCAAGCTCACCGAGCCGCGCCGGTCGATCACCATCCGCCAGCGCAAGACGATCGGCTTCGTGACGATCGCCAAGACCATGTTCCTGACAGGATGACCAGGCCGAGGATGACGCCGAACGCGAAGCACACCCGCCAGCCGACGTTGACGGGCAGGTCGTTGGTCGCGGGCACGGTGATCAGGGCCCCGGCGGCCGCCCCCGCCCAGTAGGTGCCGTTGATGATGATGTTGATGCGCCCGCGGTGCCGGCTGGGGATCAGCTCGTCAATGGCCGAGTTGATGGCCGCATACTCGCCGCCGATGCCGAATCCGGTCAGGAACCGGAAGAGGAAGAACCACCAGGGCGCGAACGAAAGGGCCGCTCCCGATGATGATCATCCAGTGCCACCGCGACCAGGGCAAGCGGTCAAGGCGCGCCGGTACCTTCGTGGTGACGGTTCCCGTCTGGTTCTGGCTCAACGCTCCAGCCTCTCCGGCCCGGACATCGCTGGGGGCCTGCTGGCAACCTGCTGGGTCACCCGCTAGCAAGAACCTTCGGCTTCCCGCCAGAAGAACTCCCAAACAGCCAGGCAGGACCGGCCTGTCACCGCTCAGGAACGACCCGGATGGAGGCGCCGGGAGCGGGCCAGATGAAGGCGCCGGGAGCGGCAGCGTAGCGTCAGGAGAACCGGGCGCAAGTCCGGCGGCATGTTTGCTTCCGAGAGCTGCGGAGGGCTCATGAGCGACCTCGGCGCGCCGGCCAGCATCCCGGCGGGCGCTACCCAGGACGGCGACGCGATCGTGATCGGCGACGGCGCGATCGCCGTCGACGCCTTCATCGACTTCCTGTGCCCGTACTGCCGCAAGTTCGAGCAGGACGCCGGGGCGTCGCTGCGGTCCATGGTCACCGGCGGCCAGATCAGCGTGCGCTACCACCCCATGTCGTTCCTGGATGAGGCGTCGACGACCCGCTACTCCTCCAGGGCGGCGGCGGCGTCAGGCTGCGCCGCCGACGGCGGCAAGTTCCTCGAGTACGCCGCCGCGCTGTTCAGCAATCAGCCGCCCGAGGGCGGCCCCGGCCTTACCGACGACGAGCTCATTGAGCTGGGGATCGCGGCGGGCCTGCCTGCTGCCTCCTTCACCCCCTGCGTGGGCGCCGGCCGCTACCTGGACTGGCCGCCGTACGTGACCGCGAGAGCAACGGCTCTTGGCGTCTCCGCGACGCCGACCGTTCTGGTCGCCGGCATCCCGGTGCCTGCGCAGGCCCGGGCCATCGAAGCTGCCGTCGCCGCTTCGTAGCCGTGCCGTCTGCCCGCATGGCAGCCGGCATGACGAGCGGTCAGCCGGGCTTCGCGTGCGTTCAGCCGGGCGCTAGCGGCGGCGCATGCGCCGTGACGCGATCACCACCAGGACGAGCACCAAGACGATGAAGATCGCGCCGCCGCCGAGGAAATACATGCCCGCTCGCCCCCTCGGGACCAGGCCCGCCCGCTGCCGCGCGCCAGCTGTCCCTGCCCTGGACGCCGGCCGGAGCGGCGCCTTTGCGCAGCTTAGCGGCCGTGCGGCGGCCGCGCTCAGGCCGCGGCGCCGCCAGGAAGGGCCTGGCCGCCGACTTCATTCAGGTACCGCAGCGCCTGGACATAGGAGCCGACCAGGCTGGTCTGGCAGTACGGCAGCTGGCGCTGCTGGCAGAAGCTGCTGATCAGCGCCTGGGAGCGGCGCAGATTAGGCCGGGGCATGGACGGGAAAAGGTGGTGCTCGATCTGGTAGTTGAGGCCGCCGAGCGCGAAGTCGGTAAGCGGGCCGCCCCGGACGTTGCGCGAGGTGACAACCTGCCGGTAAAGGAAGTCACTGCGGTCGTCCTCGTCCAGGACGGCCATGCCCTTGTGGTTGGGGGCGAACGAGGAACCGAGGTACAGCCCGAACAGGCCCTGCTGCACGAGGATGAAGGCCACGGCTTTGACCGGGGACAGCACCAGCAGGACGACAGTCAGGTAACAGCCGATGTGAGCGGCGAGCAGCAGAGCCTCTGCGGCTCGGTGCCGTGACCCGGGGCTGATCAGCGCCCGGATGCTCGCCACGTGCAGGCTGATTGCCTCCAGCAGCAGCATGGGAAAGAACAGGTAGGCCTGGAACCGGAAGGCCAGCCGGGTCAGTCCGGCGCCCGCGCGTGCCTGAGCCGGGCTGAACGCGAAGACGGAGATGTCGATGTCCGGATCGGCGCCTTCCTGATTGGGGTGGGCGTGGTGGCGGTGATGCTTTTCCACCCACCAGCCGTAGCTCAGGCCGATGCCGAGGTTGCCCAGCAGGATTCCCAGCACGTAGCTGGCCCGCCGGGATCCGAAGATCTGCCGGTGCCCCGCGTCGTGACCCAGGAATCCGAGCTGGGTGAACATCGCGGCCAGGAACGCTGCGACCGCCAGCTGCCACCACGAGTTACCCAGGAGCACGAAGGCTGTCCATCCGGCGGCCAGGGCGGCTAGCGTCAGCGCGATCTTCCAGACGTAGTAGCGCGGGCGCCGTTCAAGCAGTCCCGCCTGCCTGATCAGGCGAGACAGCTGAGCGTATTCGCTGCCGCGTCTCGGCTCGGGGCCGGTCGCAGCAGGGCGTGGCAGCTGCCACGGCGCGGCAGTAACTGCTCGGGACGATCGCACGGGCAAACTCCCTGGTGGCACATCGTGACCGGCATGAGACGGGCCACCAAGGTCCGGGGCGGCGGCTGCCAGGAGCGGACGCGTCATGAGAACGCAGCCGACACCGGCCATGCGCCTCAACGGTACCCCTCGGTCCGGGCGCGAGGTACGGTGGCGGCCATCAGCCGTGCGAAGCAGCTGACGTCGCCATACGGCGAGGCGACAGGTCACGAGGGTGCGAGCGAAAGCAGGAGAGCTCATCGAGAACGGAAGCCGCGAGGCCGGCGGCAACCAGCAGCCACCGCCGCACCGTGCTGGCAGCGGGCACAGGGCTGACAGCGCCCACGGTGCCGGCAGCGTCCCTGCGGCTGACGGTACCTGTGCGGCTGATGTTTCTGCGACGGACGGTATTCCGGCCGCTGACGGGGAGATCGCGGCGGCTGACAGCGTCCCGGCGGCGGACGGCGCGCCGACGGCCGGCGGCGCGCGCGCGGCCGAGACTGACCGGGTGCTGGCGGGCATCCGGGCACTGCATGACCGGCTCGGCCAGCTGGAGGGCTTTGTCGCTCCGGTCGGCCGCGTTGCGCAGGGCGCCGGGCACCGGGTCACCCCCGCATGGAAGCGGGCCACCAACGGCGAGGCCCGCTGGCAGGTGACGCTGGCCATCGTCGTCGCGATTACGCTGCAGTCCGGGGTGCCTGACCAGTTCGTGCTGCGGCCGGGCTGGCTGCTGCCGACCTTGCAGATCGTGCTCGGCGTCGTGCTGCTGATGGCGAATCCGCGCCGGATCAGCCGCCAGTCCCGGCTGACCAGGGTGCTGAGCCTGACCCTCGTCGCGCTGCTCAGCCTGGCCAATGCCTGGTCCGCCGGCGTGCTCGTGCTGGGCATCGTCAACGGCACCGCGACGCTCAAGGCCCCCCAGCTGATCCTGACCGGCGGCGCGATCTGGCTCACCAACATCATCGTCTTCGGCATGTGGTACTGGGAATTCGACCGGGGCGGCCCGGTCGCCAGGGCCAATGCGACGCACCTGTACCCGGACTTCCAGTTCGTGCAGATGGTAAGCCCGGAAATGGCCCCGCCCGAGTGGGAGCCGATGTTCGGGGACTACCTGTACCTGTCGTTCACCAACGCCGCGGCATTCAGCCCCACCGATGTCATGCCGCTGTCACGGTGGGCGAAGATCGCGATGATGCTCCAGTCGATCATCTCGATCATTACCGTCGCTCTGGTGATCGCCCGCGCGGTCAACATCCTCTGAGTGCCGGCCAGTCCGCCGCCGGCCGGTATCCGGTGTAGTTCTCGGCGAGGGAGGTCGCGGCGGCGCGCGAGGCAGTAACGTAGCGCAGCTGGGCGAGCTGGAGCTGGGCCTCCATGTCATCGGCGCCGGGGATCTTGTGCAGCATCGACGTCATCCACCAGGAAAAGTGGGTCGACCGCCAGACCCGGGCCAGGCAGGTGGCGGAATAGGCATCCGCCAGCCGCGGGTCGCCGTGGAGCAGGCCGTCGAGGGCCGGGGCGAGCACCGCCACATCCGCGAGCGCGAGATTGAGGCCCTTGGCCCCGGTGGGCGGCACGATATGCGCGGCGTCCCCGGCCAGGAACAGCCGCCCGTAGCGCATCGGCGAGCTGACGAAACTGCGCATCGGGGTAATGCCCTTCTCCAGGATCCGGCCTTCCTTGAGGTCCTGCCCGGGGAGCATGACGCGCTGCTGCAGTTCTGCCCAGATCCGGTCGTCCGGCCAGCCGGCGATGTTCTCGGCCGGATCGACCTGCAGGTAGAGGCGGCTGACGGCCGGGCTGCGCAGGCTGTGCAGGGCGAATCCGCGCTGATGATGGGCGTAGATGAGCTCGTCGGTGGAGGGCGGTACGTCGGCCAGGACGCCCAGCCAGGCGAACGGGTACTCCCGTTTCCAGACCGACAGCACTCCCGCCGGGATCGCCGGCCGGCAGATTCCGTGGAAGCCGTCGCACCCGGCGATGGCCGCGCAGCTGACCTCGCGCCGCGTGCCGTCCGCGCTGATATAGCGCAGCACCGGCTGGTCGGTGTCCAGCCCGGATACCTGCGCGCCGGTTACCTCGAACTCGACCTGGCCTTGGTCGGCGAGCCGCCGCGCGATGAGATCCTTGACCACCTCGGTCTGCGCATACACCATGACCGTCCGGCCGGTCAGCTCGCGGAAGTCGATGTGCTGGCGCTCACCATCGAACTGCAGGTAGATGCCGCCGTGCTCGAGCCCTTCGGCGTTCAGCCGGGCGGCCAGCCCTGCCTTGCGCAGCAGCCGGACGCTGCCGTCCTCTAGTACGCCAGCCCGCTGCCGGGCCTCGCAGTAGGCGCGGCTGCGGTTTTCCACTACGACGGAGTCGATGCCCCGCAGCGCCAGAAGGTGGGACAGCAGGAGGCCGCCCGGCCCGGCTCCGACAATGCCTACCTGGGTGCGCATCTGCAGCCGCGGGATGCTCAGAAGGGGTACGGGGCGATGTCCGCGCGGACGGTGACCCAGCGGGTGTCGGTGAAGGCGTCGAGGTTGGCGGTGCCGCCGAAGCGCGCGCCGGTACCGGAAGCGCCGACGCCGCCGAACGGCGTGTTAGGCGCGTCATCGACGGTCTGATCATTGATGTGCACGATCCCGGTCGGGATGCGGCGGGCAAGATCGAGACCGCGCATCACGTCCCTGGTGAGAATGCCCAGGGACAGGCCGTACTCGGAGTCCGCGGCGAGCTTGGCGGCCTCGTCGGCCGTCGCGAAGCGCACGACCGGGGCGACCGGCCCGAACACCTCGCTGGCGTAGGCCGGCATCGCCGGGGCGACGTCAGCGAGCACGGTGGGCTGGTAAAACAGGCCCTCGAAGGTGCCCCCGGCCGCCAGCCGGGCGCCGGCCTGCACGCTGCCGGTCACCAGGGCATGAACCTTGTCGCGCTGGCGGGCGTCGATGATCGGCCCGAGGGCGACCTGCCCGGAGGCCGGGTCGCCCACCGGCAGGTGAGCGGCCTTGTCCGCCAGCCGGCTGACGTAGTCCTCGTAGACCGCCTCGTGCACCAGATGGCGGCCGGTCGTCATGCAGATCTGGCCCTGGTGCAGGAAGGAACCCCAGGCGCCGGCGGAGGCGGCCAGGTCGAGGTCGGCGTCGTCCAGGACGATCAGCGCCGAGTTGCCGCCCAGCTCAAGGTGGACTCGCTTGAGATGCTGGCCGCCGAGCGCCCCGACGCGGCGGCCCGCGGCGGTCGAGCCGGTAAACGAGATGACCGGCACCAGCGGATCGGTGACCAGCGCCTCGCCGGCTTGCGGGCCGCCCGGCAGGACATGCAGCAGGCCCCCGGGCAGGCCCGCCTCCGCCAGCACCCTGGCGAGGACGACTCCGCCGCAGACCGCCGTGCGGGGATCGGGCTTCAGGACGACGGCATTGCCCAGCGCGAGGGCCGGGGCCACCGAGCGGATGGCCAGGATCTGCGGGAAGTTGAAGGGCGCGATCACGCCGACCACGCCCACGGGCACCCGCTCGGCGAAGCTCAGGTGCGGTGACTCGGCCGGCAGCAGCTCGCCGTAAGGGCGGGACGGGAGCGTCGCCGCCTCGAAGATCTCCTCGGTGGCCACGTGCGTCTCGAACTGAGCGGCAGGCGGGATCTTCCCGCCCTCGCGGACGCTCCATTCCTCGATCTCCGCCGCATGGGCGAGCCAGATATCGCCGGCCTTGCGCAAGATCGCCGAACGCTGGGTATGCGGGAGCGCCGCCCAGGCGGGCTGCGCCGCGGCTGCCGTGGCAGTGGCCGCGGCGACATCGGCCGCCGACGCGATCCCGACCCGGCCGATCTCGGTGCCGGTGGCGGGCTCCACGACCGCGGCCTCCCCGCCGACCGCCTGCTTCCATCCGCCGCTGAAGACCTTGCCGCGCCAGATTGCTTCGTCCAGGAAAGCCACGGGCGCTCCCTCGTCAGCCGGCCGGCCAGCCCCAGCCGGACGACGGCCGGCCGTTTGCGCGCGCCTTCGTGCGCCACGCGAACATAGGTTCTATTAACGAACACAGCGAATCTAGGTGATCCGCCACTCGGGTGTCAACGCACCGGGGAGCGGTTGTCACGCAGCGCGAAGCCGGCTGAGCAGGGCCACCAGCTGGCGCCGCTGCGTGGCGTCCAGCTCCGCGCACAGGCTCGCATCGACGGAGGCGGCGATCCCCAGCGCCTGTCCGAGCAGGCGCAGGCCGTCAGTCGTCATGGCCAGCGCGTGAGCCCGCCGGTCGGAAGGATGCTGCCTGCGCTGGATCAGTCCCCGCTCCTCGAGCTGGTCGACCAGAGAGACCATCCGGTTCGGGTGGATGCCCACTGCCATGCCCAGGGCGCGCTGCGACACGCCATGCGTCGGCGCCAGCGCCTCGAGCAGCCGGAACTCCCGCGGGCCGATCCCCAGCGGCTCGAGCCGCCGTTCCAGTTCTGCCCTGATCTCCCCGCCCAGCCGCGCGATAAGCGCGGCTGCGCTCGCAGGCACCTGCGGCCCCGCGGCCGGATGCGGTCCTTGGTCAGCAGCCATGTCCCCTATTTTAAGCCCGGCGTTACATAATCCCCATCTCTTATTATCACCGCCGTGCCATAAACCGGTGCGGGAGCGTCAGGCGAGCGAACCGGCCGCCGGGCATCCGGGCGTCAGGGGAAAGGGATCGCCTGCGTGCGGCAAAGCCGCCGGGCGTGCGGGCATCAGCCGAAAGACCGCCGGGCGTGCGGGCTGCAGGCGGCCGGGGCGAGCACCGGGGCGCCGCCGCCGGCCGGCCCCGCGCGGAGAGAGACTGGAGCGTGACCAGGTGGGTGCTGCACGTCGACCTTGACCAGTTCATCGCGGCGGTCGAGGTACTGCGCCATCCTGAGCTGCGCGGCCGCCCGGTGGTGGTCGGCGGCGCCGGCGACCCGGCTGAGCGCGGCGTCGTCAGCACCGCTTCCTATGAGGCCCGCGCCTACGGGGTGCGCTCGGGCATGGCGCTGCGCACGGCGGCCCGGCGCTGCCCGGAGGCGGTATTCCTGCCTGTCGACCGGCCGGCCTACGAGACGGCCTCCGCCGCGGTCATGGCCACGCTGCGGGAATTCGACGCGGTGCTGGAGGTGGCCGGCTGGGACGAGGCCTTCCTGGCCGTCGACACTGCCGATCCGGAGGCGCTGGCCCGGCAGATCGCCGGGAGGATCCGCGCCGTGACTGACCTGGACGCCACCGTCGGCATCGGGCAGAACAAGCTCCAGGCAAAGCTGGCCGCCGGCTTCGGCAAGCCGGCGGGCGTCTTCCGGCTGACCCACCAGAACTGGCTGGAGGTACTCGGCGGCCGGCCCACCGGCGCGCTCTGGGGCATCGGGTCCAAAACCGCGGCCCGTCTCGCTCGCCTGGGCATCAGCACCGTCGCGGAACTCGCCGCCGCCGATCCGCGCGCGCTGGCCGGCCAGATGGGCCCGGCGACCGGTCCGTGGCTGGTCCAGACCGCCCGCGGTCTCGACCCGTCACCGGTCACCGCCGTGCCTTACCGGCCCCGGTCACGCGGCCGGGAGATCACCTTCCAGCAGGACCTGGCCGACTGGGCGCAGGTCCGCGGCGAGGTGGCGCGACTGGCACGCCTGGTCGCCGCCGATGTCGCGGCGGAAGACAGGCCCGCGGAGCGCGTCGTGGTCAAGGTGCGCTACGCGCCGTTCTTCACCAGCACGCACGGCCGTCCGCTGGCCGAGCCAGGCGCGGACCCGGCGGCGATCGAGCAGGCTGCCCTGGCCGCCCTTGACCTGTTCGCCGGCGACCGTCCGGTGCGGCTGCTCGGGGTGCGCGCGGAATTCGCCCGCTGACCCGCCTGCCGCAGGCGCTACTGTCCCGCCGAAGACGACGACAGGTCGGCGACGTAAGCCCTGCCTTCGCGCCATGCGGCGAGCTGCTCGGGCCGCCCGTATTCGGCCAGGTAGTCCTCGACCCGGCGCCGGACGTGATCGAAGACTGTCACGGGCCCGGCGCCGGCACTGGCGCCTGCCGCGAACGGCTCCAGCGGCTCGACCACCCGCTCCAGTCCGGGATAACAGAAGACCGCCGTCGACCGCCGGGTCATGGTGCCGCCGGCGACTACGCGGTGACGCACGGCCCGCAGCCGGCCCGCCGTCCACCGGGCCAGCAGCATTCCGGAGAAAGCCTGCAGGGCGCCGGGAATGACCGGGACCGGCGTCCAGCTGCCGTCGGGCAGCTGGACCTGCAGCCCGGGGTAGTCACCTTGCTGGGCGAGGATCGTCAGCGCTGAGTCGTCGGCGTGCTCCAGCAGCAGGAGCTTGTCCTCGTCACGGCCGGAGTCCGGGTAGGCCCAGGCCGGGTAGTCGTTCGTCGTGAGCCGCAGGTGCGGCAGCGGCCCCAGCGCGAAGGTCCCGGCCGGCACGGCGAGCGCACGGGCGTACAGGTCCAGCACGCGCTGGGCGAGCTGCCCCGACGCCTCGATCATGCCCAGCGCGGCCTTGCGCAGCCCGCCGTCATCAGCAGGCCAGACGTTCGGATGGCCGTAAAGCCCGGCGTGCTCAGCGAGGACGCCTGCGGCCTGCGCATCGGCCGGCTTGTCGAATTGCGCGACGTTATACCGCTCGAGCTCGAGCCGGCCGAAGTCGTCCGGCCACTGGCGCCAGCCG
The DNA here is from genome assembly GCA_052146815.1 of Streptosporangiaceae bacterium. Classification (GTDB taxonomy): domain Bacteria; phylum Actinomycetota; class Actinomycetes; order Streptosporangiales; family Streptosporangiaceae; genus DATJZH01. The sequence goes on from JBKQMG010000197.1 coordinate 37,626, forward strand.
CGGTAGGGATGGCCGCCAGGGCTGGCCAGGCGCGCCTTCTGCGCCGGGGGCAGGCTGAGTACCCGGCCCATCCGCTCGCTGAAGTCCGCGAGCAGGTTCTCGGGCACGCCGTGATTGACCACCTGGATCACCCCGACCTGCTCGGCTGCCTTCCGGACCGCCTCGAGCACCTGCTGCGGGGCATCAGCGCCGAGGGCAACCTCAAGGTCGATGACCGGGATCTGCTCTGTCATGTTCTGCCGCTGCCTTCCTGATCGTCCCTGCTGACCCAGGGCTCGGCCGGCTGAGCGCCGCCCCTGCCTGAGCGCCGCCCTTACCAGAGCCCCAGTACCGAGCCGAGGTCCCTGGCCGCCTGCCCGCCTGTCTCCTCGGCGATCGCCAGGGCAGCCGGCACGTCGAGGTCGCTGGCCAGCGCGCGGCGGGCCGCGTCCAGGCCGGCGCCGTCGCGTCCGGGCGTCATCCGGGCGGTGCGCCCGGCGGCGGATTCGAGCCGCTCCAGCCGCCCGGCGGCCGCGTCGAGGGCCGCCGGGTCGTATTCCCAGTCCTGGTCCCACCGGCGATCGAGGATCAGCAGCCGCAGCGCGGCCGCCGGGTAACGGCCGAGCAGGTCACTGACCAGCACCAGATTGCCGGCGGATTTGGCCATTTTCTGGCCCGCCGTATGAACCACGCCCACCTGCAGCCGGGTCCGGGCGAAGGGAAGGACGCCCGACAGCGCCTCGGCCATGGCTGCCTGGTAAGCGTGATGCGGGAAGCGCAAGTCACCGCCGCCGGCCTGCACGTCTACCGTCGGGCCGAATGTATCGACCGCCATCGCGGCGCACTCGCTGTGCCAGCCCGGCCGGCCGGGGCCCCACGGGCTGGCCCAGGCGGGCTCGCCGGCCCGCGAGGACTGCCAGACGGGCACGTCGAACGGGTCGTCCCTGGCCGGGTCAGCCGGGCGGTCCCCGTACTCTTCGGCCAGCCTGAGCGCCTCATCCCGGTCCGCCGGCCGTCCGGCCACGGCCGCGCCGCGGAAATACACCTGGCCGTCGCGCTCGTAGGCGGCGCCGCGGGCCAGCAGGCCGGCCGCGAGAGCGATCACCTGGCCGATGTGAGAGTGCGCTCGTGGCTGCAGCCCGGGCGCTCGAACGCCGAGGGCGGCCATGTCCTGGTCGAAGCGGAACTGCTGGATCGCGGCGAACCGGTCATAAGGCGAGCCCGCGCGGCCGGCCGCGGCCAGCAGGACATCGTCCACGTCGGTGACATTGCGGCATACCGTCACGTCGGCGCCGGTGCTCTGCAGCACCCGTCCCAGGGTGTCGATCCACACGAACGCAGCGGCATGACCCAGGTGCGTGACGTCGTAGGGAGTGATGCCGCAGGCGTAGACCCGCGCCCGCCCGACCAGCGGAACCACGGTGCCCTTGAGGGTCACCAGCAGCGGCAGCTCGCTCGCCAGCAGTTGCGCCATCCACCATCTCCCGGTCGGTCGGTTCCGGCCTGCCTGCTCTCCTCCCGGCGCGGCCCAGCCAACGCCGACTTTACGCGGCAGCCGCCGCCGGGCTCGCTCGCGCGTCCGCCTGCCGCCCGCGCCGCGTGATCGCCGGCGGCCGGCTCTAGCCCTCCCCGGCGGACTGCAGCGCGGCGAAAGCGTCAATCTGCGCCCGGCCGGGCATCGAGGGGCTGGCCCCCGCCCGCTGGACCGACAGGGCCGCGGCGCTGGTGGCCCAGCGCAGTGCCTGCCCCGCGGGCCTGCCCTCGGCCAGGGCCACCGCGAGGGCGCCGCAGAACGTGTCCCCCGCCGCCGTGGTGTCGATGACAGGCACGACCGGCGCGGGCACGGCGATGCGCGCGCCTGAGCGCCGCCCGTAGCGGCAGCCGGCCGCGCCGAGGGTGATAACGACTTCGGGCACCTGCTCCAGCAGCGCCGCCAGGACGGCCGGGCTGGCCGTCAGCCCGGTCAGCTGGCTGGCCTCGGGCTCGTTCGCGACCAGCAGGTCGACGTCGCTGAGCAGGCCGCCCGGCAGCGGCCGGGCCGGGGCGGGCGTGAGCACGACCCTCGTGCCGGCCCGGCGCCCGGCCGCTGCGGCGGCCGCGACGACCGGCATCGGCAGCTCAAGCTGGAGCAGCAGGACGTCGCTGCGGGCAATGACATCCTGGTCAGCGTGCGTCAGCGCCGTGACCTCCGCGTTCGCGCCGGCCACGATGACGATGGCGTTGGCGCCCGAGCTGTCGACGGTGATATGCGCCGAGCCGGTCGGCGCGGAGCTGACCCGCAGCCCCGCGGTGTCGGCCCCGGCCTCCTGCAGAGCCGCGCGCAGGTCCGCGCCGGCCGCGTCGTCGCCGACGGCCCCGATCATCGTGACCGCGGCGCCCGCCCTGGCCACGGCGATGGCCTGGTTGGCGCCCTTGCCGCCGGGCACCTGGAGCACCCGGTGGCCCGCCACGGTCTCGCCCGCCGCGGGCAGGCGGCCGGTGTAGACGACGGTGTCGAGGTTGCAGCTGCCCACCACCGCGATGCGCGGCCGCGAGCCGGACTTCCTGTCGCGCATCGCCGGGCCGGCTACGGCAGCTTCCAGTCCACCGGCTCCGCGCCTTCCTGCTCGAGCAGGGCGTTGGCCCGGCTGAACGGGCGGGAGCCGAAGAAACCGCGGTCGGCCGAGTAGGGGCTCGGGTGCGCGGATACCACGCACGGCACCGGCGCCAGCAGCGGCTCGAGGCTGCCCGCGTCCCGCCCCCACAAGATGGCCACCAGCCCGCCGCGGCGGGCGAGGGCCCGGATGGCCTGCTCGGTGACCTCTTCCCAGCCCTTGCCCCGGTGGGAGGCCGGCTTGCCGGGCTGGACGGTCAGGACCCTGTTCAGGAGCATGATGCCGCGGTCAGTCCAGGGGCTCAGGTCGCCGTTTGCCGGCGGCGGGCAGCCGAGGTCGCTGGCGTACTCGCGGAAGATGTTGACCAGGCTCGGCGGCAGCCGCCGCACGTCCGGCGCCACCGAGAAGCTCAGGCCCACCGGGTGGCCGGGCGTCGGGTACGGGTCCTGGCCGACGATCAGCACCCGCACATCGGCGAACGGCTGGCGGAACGCGCGCAGCACCTGATCACCCGCCGGGAGATAGCGGCGGCCGGCCGCGACCTCGGCGCGCAGGAAGTCGCCCATCCGGCTGATCTGCCCGCTGACCGGCTCCAGCTCGCGGGCCCAGCCCGCGTCCACCATCTCGCCCAGTGGCCGTGCCGCCATGGCCCGTCACTCTAGCCCCGTTTACGCCCTCCGCTGCCGGCGAACGTGCCAAGATGTCCGCGATGCACAGACTCAGCCACCACCGCCGCGCTCATCGACCGGCTGTTCTGGTGCCGCTGGCCATCGCCGCGGCACTCGGCGCCGTCATTGCGCTCCTGCTGCAGCCTGGTACTGCGCGCCGTCCTTCTGCCGGTCATCACGCGCACCGGACCGTGATGCTCCGGACCGCGGTGCACCTGACCGCTGCGCGGACCGAGGCTGACGACGCCGCAGTGCCCGCCGCCGCGGCTGTGACCCCGGTCCAGTCGCCGTCGCCGGTGCCTTCTCCGGCACCCGCGGCCCCGCCACCCGCCGGGACGACCGCGCCGGGCGCTCCGCGGTGCCCGATGTTCCCCGCGGACAACGTCTGGAACACTGACATCTCGCGGCTGCCGGTCAGCCCGCACAGCGCTGCGTGGCTGGCCAGCATGGACTCGGCGGCCACCTTCCTGCATCCGGATTTCGGCCCGGATCCGGGCGGTTATCCCTATGGCATCCCCTACAACGTGGTCACCAGCGGCCATCCGCTGTTGCACATCCGGTTCGAGTACGCCAGCCAGAGCAACAAGGGCCCGTATCCGTTCGGCCCTGGCACCAGGATCGAGGGCGGCCGGGACGCCGCGGGTGACCGGCACGCGATCATGATCAACAAGGACACGTGCCGGCTGTATGAGCTCTGGGACGCGCGCTACGCGACCAGAGGGCCGACGGCCGGCTCCGGCGCGATCTGGAACCTGAGGTCCAATGCGCTGCGCCCCGCCGGCTGGACCTCTGCCGACGCGGCGGGCCTGCCTATCCTGCCGGGGCTGCTGAACTTCAGCCAGGTTCAGGCGGCGGTCCGGACGGGCTCGCCGATCCGGCACGCGATCCGGTTTACCGCCGCGCGCACCCGGTCAGCGTTCATCTGGCCTGCCCGCCACGCGGCCGGGTCAGGCTCGGATCCGAACCTGCCGCCGATGGGCGCCAGATTCCGGCTCAAGGCGAGCTTCCGGGTGGCCCGGTTCTGCCGGAGCAGCGCGCCGTACTGCCGGGACGCCAAGGCCGTGCTGACCGAGATGCAGCACTACGGGCTGATCCTCGCCGACAACGGCAGCAACTGGTTCTTCCAGGGAACTGCCTACCCGCAATGGCCAGATGCCCTGGTGTCCCTGCTCAAGCAGATCCCGGCCCGCGCCTTCCAGGCCGTCAGCGAGTCGTGCCTGGAGGTCAGCCGCAATTCCGGCCTGGCCCGCGGCGGCCGGGGCTGCCCGGTCGGCTGAGGGCGCGGGCGGCCAGGCCCGGGCGGGAGCTGACGGTACATGAGCGTCGAGCGCAGGCTGCCGGATCTGGTGCGGGCAGGCAGCTACAACACGCTGTACCTGTTCGAGGACCACGGGCCCGCCGGTCGCGAGCACTACCAGCTGGTGGCGGAGACCATCCGCGAGATGGACGCTGACATCCTCGCGGTTCAGGAGATCCGGGCTCCCGCGCCGGAAGTGGCCGCCGAGCGGCTGCGCCAACTGGCCGCGGATGCCGGGATGAACTGCCTGGTTCCGGCCGCCGGCGGCGGCCGGAACCAGGCGGCGGTCGGAATCGGCGGCCGGGATTTCCACGTCGGACTGATGTGGCGCGACGGAATCGAGCCGGTCCCCGGCTCGCTGCGCAGCTACGGCGCGGGTGACTTCTGGCATTCGCTGGCGTGCGTGACGCTGGATGTCGGCGGCCCGCTCGTCCGCCACGCCGCGCATCACGCCACCCCGTTCGGCCGGCGGCTGCGCGCCGACCAGAACGAGCGCCTCGTCGCCGCGCTGACCGGGTCTCCCGGCGGCCCGCCGGTCGTCGTGGGCGCGGACTGGAACACCGAGTGCGCCGACCGGGTCCTCGACGAGGCCGCAGGCGAGTGGGTGCTGTACGAGCCGCATGACCCGTTCGCGGACGCGCCATGGTTCGAGGCAATGATCTATCAGTGCGCATGGGATTACGACGCACGCGGGCAGCGGCGGCACTGGGCTGACCGGGCGCCCGGCGATGTGTTGTGGGCCGGCGGCCTGTACGACGCGGCCGCGGCGCTGCGCGCGCCCTGGCAGCCGACCGCCGGGCACCACCCGGACGATCCCTATGGCGCGCGGGGCATCTGGCGGCGGATCGACGCGATCCGGGTCACGGCCGGGATGCTCGGCGCGCTGCGTGCGCACCGGGTCCTGGATTCTGCGCTCGCCCGCCGGGCATCCGATCATCTGCCCGTCTGGGCGGAGTACCAGCCCTCGGCTCTCGGCGGCGCCGCGGGCCGGACGGCCATGGATGTGCCAGGACTGCCGTAGACACGCCATGGCACTTGCGTGCGTGCCCTTTCGTGCAGTGGTCATCAGAGGACCCCGGAAGGCGCAGCCGGTACATTTGCGCCAGGATCCGGGCCGGCTGGCGTCGCAGGTAAACCGGGCAAATACGGTGCTCCGGGCCGCCCGGCCTTCATTGCAGGCGCAAGCTTTATCACCTAAAATACTTTCTTCATGGAATCATCTGCGCCTGCCACCGCTGACCTGGCCGGTCCGCCCCCCGAAGTGGTTGAGACCTTCCAGATTGCGACGCGCGTCCTGGTAGGCCTGGCGCTGCGCAGCATGGACGTCCTGAACGGCGCGGTTACCATGCCCCAGTTCCGCATGCTGGCGGTTCTAGATGATCTCGGAACCGCTCGTTCCGCCCGGGTGGCGGCGGCACTGGGCCTGAAGCCGTCCGCGGTGACCCGGCTGGCTGAACGGATGGTGGCGGCCGGGTATGTGATCCGGGGCAGCGAGCCGGCTAACCGCAGCGTGGTGACCCTGACCCTGACGCCGAGCGGCCGGGAGATCGTCGCGAAGGGCCTGGACTGGCGCCGGTCTGAGCTCAGGCGCGTGCTGGGCCAGCTCGACCTGCCCAGCGACCAGCTGGCCGCGGCAGCCAAGGCGCTGATGGCGCTGGTCGAGACGGTTGGCGAGGGCTACGGGACGGCCGCCCAGGTGCGGATAAACCCATGGTGAGACCAGGCCCGGCGAAGCCCCGCCGCAGCGGGGCCGTCTGGCCGGTATTTTCCCGCATGAGAGTGTCCCGTGAGCGTGCTGCCCGCTGGCCGTAGCCCGAGGATGAGCCCGGAGGCCTGACTGTGACCAGGGGGCCTGAACATGGCCGGGGGGGCCTGATCATGGACGCGAACGCCGGGGCGGCGGCGCGCCCCGCAGCCCGCGCATGGGTGCGGGCGGGCGGATGGCTGCGCGGGTCGCGCTCGGGGCTGTTCGCCATTGCCGCCGTCGTCGGCGCCGGCGCGGGCCTGGCCGCGGTCGGCTTCCGCTATCTCATCTACTTCGTCACCTGGCTGGCGACAGGGCATATCAAGTTCGGCCAGAACGGCTACGTGGGCAGCTCCCACCTGCCCTGGCTCGGACTGGGTTTCTTCGTCGTGATCCCCGTCGTGGGCGGCCTGCTCTATGGCCCGCTTATCTACTGGTACGCGGGCGAGGCGCGCGGGCACGGCGTGCCCGAGGTGATGATCGCCGTCGCGGAGAACGGCGGGCGGATCCGGCCCCAGGTGAGCCTGGTCAAGGCGCTGGCCTCGGCGCTGACCATCGGCACGGGCGGGTCAGTCGGCCGGGAGGGGCCGATCGTGCAGATCGGCTCGGCGCTGGCCTCGAGCCTCGGGCAGTGGGTGCGGCTGCCCGAAGACCGGATGCGCGTTCTGGTGGCCTGCGGCGCAGGCGCCGGGATTGCCGCGACGTTCAACATGCCGATCGCTGGGGTCTGCTTCGGGATCGAGCTGATCCTGCGGGAGTTCGCCATCGAGGCGATCTCCGCGGTCGTGGTGTCGGCGATGGTGGCCGACCTGATCGCCCAGCAGTTCCTCGGCAGCGCCGTGCACGGGATCAGCAGCTACCTCCTGGTCGCCCTGCTCGCGGTGGTCGCGGCCCTGATCGGGCAGGCGTTCGCGAAGATTCTCTACGCCACCGAGGATCTGTGCGACCGGGTGTGGAAGGGCCGCCCTGAGTGGGCCCGGCCGGCGGTCGGCGGAGTACTGCTCGGACTCGTGCTGCTGGCGCTGCCGCAGATGTACGGGCTGGGCTACCCGGTGCTGGAAAAATCCGTGGCGGGCGGCTACGCCTTGTGGTTCCTGATCGTGCTGGCCGCCGGGAAGATGATCGCTTCCAGTCTCACTCTCGGAATCGGCGGCTCCGGCGGAGTGTTCGCGCCCTCCTTGTTCGTCGGCGCCACCTCAGGCGCGGCGTTCGGGGACATCGCGGGCCACCTTCTCGGCCCGGCGGCCGGACCGCCTGCCCTCTACGCGGTCGTCGCGATGGGCGCGGTGTTCGCGTCGGCGGCCAGGGCACCGCTGACCTCGCTCGCGAGCGTGATCGAGCTGACCGGCGATCTGCTGCTCACGCTGCCGGTGATGCTCGCCGTCGCGATTTCCTACTTCGTCGGGCGGGCGGTCAGCTACGGCACCATCTACACCACCAAGCTGCTGCGCCGCGGCATCGACATCGACCGGGCCTCGCCGCCGGATGTCATGCGTGATCTCGATGTCTCGCAGGTGATGCGGACGTTCCGTTCGCCGCTCGCGATCCCGGCCGCTCAGACCGACGGTGCCGCGCCGCCCGACTGGCCGGCGCTGGTCGGCCCGTCACGCACCGCGGTGACGTGGAGGCGCTTTTCGCCAGCGAGTCGATTGCTCATGCGCTGCGTCAGCTAGTCCGCAGTGGCCGCGACGGGCTGCCGGTGATGTCCGACGACAGCCAGGTCCTGCGGGGCTGGCTCACCAGCCAGCAGGTACTGGCTGCCGTGGCGCAGGAGATGGCCGGCCCCCGCATGCGGAACGAAGAGATGCAGCAGGCCGTCGACTGGCCGCAGGACGGCCAGGAATCTCGCGATACTGCCGCGCATGACGGGGCCCACAGGCAGGTGGGTGCCGCCGGCCAGGACGGTGCCGCCGGCCAGGACGGTGCCGCCGGCCAGGACGGTGCCGCCGGGCAGGTGGGTGCCGCCGGGCAGGACGGCCCCGCCGGGCAGGACGGTGAGCCGCCCGGGCTGGTAACGCCTGCGTCGGTGACCGGTCATCAGGTCGTGGAGATCACGATCGGCCCTGGCTCGCCCGCGGCCGGCCGGAGGCTGGGCGACATTGCCTGGCCGGACGGCTGCGTGCCCGTCTCGGTGGTGCGCAACCGGTCCCGGTGCCTGCCCGAGGCCGGCATCTCCCTGCGTCCCGGCGACCGGATCAGCGTTCTCGTCCCGGCGCTAGCGGCGGCGGGGCCGGCAATGCCGCCGCCCCGGCCTGACCGCCGCGCCGGCCTGACCCGGTCCTGGCGGGCGGCCCAGCCGGACGGTGCGGTGCGGTCAGGCGGGGGCGTGGCCCTGCTCCCTGGCGGCGCGCCAGGTGGCCGTCCGCGCGCTGACATACGCGTCGAAGTCAGATGGTGTCTGCTGATGCTCCAGCAGCGGCGCGCTCCGCAGCTGGCTCAGCGGAACCGGCAGCTGAGAGGTCAGCTGGGCATTGATCATCTGGATGTGCGACACCTCGGCCGTGGCCGGGTTGGCGCCGCCGGAGACCGGTGCCGTCACCCCGGCCAGCGGATCGTCGGTTCGCGCCGTGGTCAGGCTGAGCACATCGCCGACGTCCGGAGCGGCGGCGTCTCTCGCGGTCAGCGGGGGCAGCCCCCAGCGCGTCTCGATGGTCTTCAGCACGGAAGTGTGGTCGAGCGGCACCGATCCGGCCGGAACCCGGAAGACTGTGCCGGCCGGAATGAGGGGCGAAACCAGAACCACGGGGACGCGTATCCCGAACCTGGTGAAGTCGAATCCGAATTCGCCAGGCGTAGCATCCGGCGGCGTAGCGCCGGCCGGCGGCGGCACGTGGTCATAGAGCCCGCCGTGCTCGTCGTAGGTGATGAACAGCAGAGTCTGATCCCAGCCGGGCCCGTTACGCAAGGCGTTGTACACGTCCTGGATGAGCTTCTCGCCGAGCGAGACGTCGTAGTTGGGATGCTGGCTGTTACCCGCCGATCCCCAGCTCGGCTCCAGGAACGAGTACTGCGGCAGCGTGCCCGCGGCGGCGTCCGACTGGAAGTCAGCGAACAGCCCGAAGCAGGAGTCAGGCGCGCTCGTGGTATCCGGGAAATCCTTGCGGGTCAGCGGCGGCTCGTCGTAGCCGTAGATCTTCCAGCTCAGGCTGTGCGCTGTCATCAGGCCGAAGATGCTCTGCACCGTGAAAGATGCCGTGCCGTCGTTCATGTGCCCCTGGCTCGTCGCCGCGCAGGCGAAAGCCCGGTTCGGGAAGGTCTCGGTGGGCACCGAGCTGAACCACTGGTCGCAGACGGCGAAACCGGCCGCGAGGCCTGAGAGCACCGGCAGCGCCGTCGGCGGGAACACGCCCATGATGTCGGAGGGGGTGGTGCCGGCCTGCACGCTGCGGCCCGAACGCTGGTCGTAGCTGATGGCGTCGGCATAGTTAGTGATGAAGCCGCCATTGGCGGCCACCGCCGGGACCGGCGGTCTGCCGCTGCCGAACAGCTGCACGTTGGTATTGGCGTATCCCTCGCCCGGGTCGGCGCCGGGCATAAAGTAGGCGCCGGCCGCCGTCGGGTCGATCTGGTAAACCGTCACCGTATTGCCGCTGGCGTCGGTATTCGACTCGCTGCCCGTCAGCCCCTCAAAGGGCTGGCCAGCCGGCGAGACATTGCCCGAGCCGGCGTACAGGAATCCCAGCATGTGATCGAACGAGCGGTTCTCGAGCATCAGCTGAACTACGTACTGAATCGACGGGAGCTGATTTCCGGCCATTTGCTTCCCCCCAGCAGTCTGAATCCGCCATTTCTGTGGCGCCTTACTGCGATCCTCGCAGAAAGGACAGGCCGACACAGGCAGCTGCGCACAGAACGGACACCGGCCGCCCGCGCAGCCGCGAGAACGTAGATTGGCCGTCGTGGCCAGTGCGAATCATGAGGAGCAGGAGCGGATCATCCCGGCTGTTCCCGCTTCGGCCGGGGCCATGATCTTCGACCGCAAATCCCGGCTGCTGATCCTGAAGCCGACCTACAAGTCGGGCTGGACGATTCCCGGCGGCGAGATGGAGGCCGACGGGGAGACGCCCTGGGAGGGGTGCCGCCGCGAGGTCCGCGAGGAATGCGGCCTTGACGTCCAGCGCGGCACTCTGGCCTGCGTCGACTTCCGCAAGCGGCGTCCGGGCCGGCCTGGCGGCATCCGGTTCCTGTTCGACTGCGGGGCCCTGGACGACAGCGTGCTCGCCGGGATCACGCTGCAGGCCGCTGAGATCGCCGCGCACAAGATCGTGCCGCTGCCGGAGGCCCTGAAACTGCTCAGCGGCCCGGTCCGGCGGCGGGTGGCCCGGGCGGTGCGCGCCGCCGTCCCCCTCTACCTCGAAGACGGCCGCCCGGTTCCGGGCGTGGGACCGTCCGGCCGTCGCAAGCGGTAGCTCGGGCGGAAAGGGCGCCAGCGGGGGTTTGCGGCGATTACGACGAAACGCAAGGCTCCTCCGGCGCCAGCATGGACAGGCCTGTCCGGCGGAGCGAACTGTTTCGCTCCGCCGGGCAGAGCCGGTGCGGGGAACAGGATCACGGGCAAGGCGGCCGGGGGCGGCGGTGCCCGGCGCGAGGCGGCTAGGCCGTCGCGAGGACGGGCCGGGCCGCCGCGGCGCTGCCGAGGGCGCCGCGCCTGCGCAGCTCCGGCAGTACCCCCTCGCCGAACCAGTACGCCTCCTCCAGATGGGGGTAGCCGGAGAAGATGAACTCCTCGATGCCGAGCGAGGCGTATTCCTCGATCCGGTCGGCCACCTGCTCGTGGCTGCCGACCAGCGCGGTCCCGGCGCCGCCGCGGACCAGGCCTACTCCGGCCCAGAGATTCGGGTAGATCTCCAGGTCCGCGGCGCTGCCGCTGCGACGGTAGCCGGTGTGCAGGGCCCGCATCCGCTCCTGGCCGACGGATTCGCTCTGGCCGAGAACCTGCTGCGCGGTGACGATCTCGGCTGGATCGAGGTCCTCGAGCATCCGGTCGGCCTCCGCCCACGCGTCCTGCTCGCGGTCGCGGCTGATGACGTGCAGGCGGATGCCGAACCGCAATGTCCTGCCTTCGGCCTGGGCGAGAGCGCGCAGCCAGGCGATCTTCTCGGCGACCTGGTGCGGCGGCTCGCCCCAGGTCAGGTAGACGTCCACGTAGCGGGCGGCTACCGGGCCCGCGGCCGCCGACGAGCCGCCGAAGTACAAGGCGGGCACCGGTTCCGGCGGCACCATCACCGTCGCCCCGCTGACCTGGTAGTACTTGCCGTCGAGGTCGTAGGGCTCCCCGCGCCACGCGCCGCGGATGATGTCGAGGAACTCGCCGGTCCGGGCGTACCGCTCATCATGCGACAGGTGGTCGCCGAACCGGCGCTGCTCGTCGGCCTGGCCGCCGGTCACGACGTTCAGCAGCAGGCGGCCGCGGGAGATGCGCTGGTAAGTCGCTGCCATCTGCGCTGCCAGCGTGGGCGACGTGAGCCCCGGCCGGAACGCGACGAGGAACTTCAGCCGCTGCGTCTGGCTGATCAGCGCCGCCGTGACCAGCCACGCGTCCTCGCACCAGGTACCGGTAGGAGTGAGGACACCCTCGAATCCCAGCTGCTCGGCAGAGCGGGCCACCTGGGCCAGGTAGCCGATATCCGGCGGCCGGGTCGCCGAGCGGGCGCCGCGCGGCCGCCCGGGCCCGCCCGCGCCGCCGCGCAGCGGGATGCTGTGGCCGCGGCCGACGATGGCCCTGCCGTCACCGGAGGTCGGCAGGAACCAGTGGAATTTAAGCGTCATGACGACCCTCCCACGGCGTTGTTGAAGCTGGTGTCGGAGAACTTCGCGAAGTCCACGTGAGCGGGGATGAGGCCGGCCGAAGAGAACGCGTTCGCGATCTGCTGCTCAGAGCTGACGACCGCGGGGGTAATGGGCACGGCGGTGGCCACGGAGTCCTTGGCCGCATCGGTCATGACACTGTCCGGCAGGCCGGTGGCCTTGGCCCAGACGCTGGCCCACGATGACTGGTGCGTCGCGGCCCAGGCGTGCGCCTGGTCGAGCAGCCTGAGGTACGCGCGGATGGCGGCGGCCTTCGCCGGGTCCGCGAGCGCGTCGCGGGAGGCGACCTCGAAGGAGTAGGTCGTGCCGATGGAGGTCCCGTTGACCAGGACTCTCGCGCCATGCTGGGCCTCGGCCTGCTCGATATAGGGGGACCAGACGTCCCAGGCGTCGACAGCGCCGGACGCGAAGGCGGCTTCGGCCTGGGCGGGCTGCAGGTTCACGACCGTCACGTCCTTGACGGTCAGCCCCGCCTTCTTCAGCACGGCCAGCAGGTGATAGTCAGCAGAGCTGCCCTCGGCCACGGCTATCTTCTTGCCGCGCAGCTCGGCCACGGAGTGGATCGCGGACCCCTTCGGCACCAGGAGCGCCGATCCGAGCGGATTGGCCTGCAGGGCGCCGACGATGGCGACCTTCTCGCCGCCCGCGGCGGCGAAGACCGGCGGCGCATCGCCGACGCCGCCGATGTCGATCGCGCCGGCCCCCATGGCCTGCAGCATCGGCGGCCCTGAGGTGAAGTCGGACCAGGAGACCTTGAACGGCAGCTTGCTGATCAGCCCGGCTGCGGTGAGCAGGGCCTCTGAGCCCGAGCCGGCCTGGTCCCCGACGTGCAGGGTGACCTGGGAGAGGCTTGTCGTGCTGGCTGATGAGGTGCCTGATGCCGAGGCAGACGGGCTGCTGGCGGCACTGCTGCCGCCAGACGAGCATGCCGCCGCGAGAGCACCGGCGGCGAACAGGCTCGCCGCCAGCGGCAGCGCGCCGGGTCGCCGCGCGGCCGGGGCAGCCCGCGCGCCGCGCGCCGCGTGCGCGCGGGAGCGGCGCCAGGGCGCCACCATCGGAGCAGGGCCTTTGATGTTCATTTCGTTCCTTCCGTCGTGACGCCAAGCTCGGTGAGCAGGCGGGTTCGCAGGGCAATCAGCTCGGGGTCGTCGCGATTGCGGGGCCGGGGCGCCTCGATCCGGCAGCCGTAGCCGAGCCGGCCGCCGGCGAGCACCAGGACCCGGTCGGCAAGGGCGAGCGCCTCGTCGACGTCGTGGGTGACCAGCAGCACCGCTGGCTGGTGGCGGGCCCATAGGCCGAGCACGAGCCGGTGCATCGCGATCCTGGTCAGCGCGTCCAGCGCGCTGAACGGCTCGTCCAGCAGCAGCAGACGTGGCTCGCGGACCAGGGCCCTCGCCAGCGAGGCCCGCTGCGCCTCGCCGCCCGACAGGGTCAGCGGCCACGCGTCGGCCTGGTCCGCGAGCCCGACTTCCGCCAGCGCGGCACTGGAGACGGTGAGCGGATCTTTCGTACGCAGTCCCAGGCTGACGTTCGCCCGCACCCGCCGCCACGGCACGAGGCGCGGCTCCTGGAACGCCACGGCGACGGTGCCCTGGACGCTCAGCGTGCCAGTGACGTCCCGGTCGAGCCCGGCGAGCGCGCGCAGCAGGGTGGACTTGCCCGAGCCGCTGCGGCCGATCAGTGCGACGAATTCGCCGCCCGCTATGTCGATATCGAGGCCGTCGAGGATCCGCCGCTCGCCGAAGGTCCTGCTGAGCCCGCGGACCTGTGCCACCGGGCCAATGGTCCGGCCGGCGGCGGCGCTGTCGCCAGCGTCATGCGGGCCGTCTGCCTGCGGGGAGCTGCCCGCCTGCTGCGGGCCAGCCGCCTGCCGCGGGCCGCCCGGCCGCTGCTGCTCTACTGCTCCAGGAAACTGCGGCGCCATGCCAGAGCCCTCCTCTCAAAGAGCCGGACCAGCGCGTCGGTCAGCAGGCCGAGCACGCAGTACATGAGCAGAGCCACGATGATCACGTCGTTGCGGTCGAACTGGGTCGCCTGGCTGATCATGAATCCGAGGCCGGCACTGGCGTTGAACTGCTCGGCGACCACGAGCGCCAGCCAGGCCACGCCGAGGCTCTGCCGCAGCCCGACGAGCATCTGCGGCAGGGCGCCGGGCAGCACGATCTGGCGCAGCAGCTCGCTGCGGCGCAGATGCAGCACCTGGCCCAGTTCAGCGAGCCTGGCGTCGACGTTGCGGATTCCGGAAAAGGTGTTCAGGTACAGCGGGATCGCGGCGCCGATGGCGATCAGCAGCACCTTCGGCAGCTCGCCGATCCCGAACCAGACGATGAACACGGGGATCAGGCCGAACAGCGGCAGCGTGCGCAGCATCTGCATCAGCGGGTCCACTGCGTTCTCGCCGAATGTGCTCAGACCGGCGAGCATGGCCAGGATCACCGCGACGGTGGCGCCGCAGGCAAAGCCGGCGGCGACTCTCTCCAGCGAGACCAGCATGTTGCCCGGCAGCGATCCGTAGGCCGGGGAACTGGTGGTGATCAGCGAGACCGCGGTGCTCCAGACCTGCGTGGGCGGCGGCAGCCTGGTCGGCGAGACGAGCCCGGCGGAGCTGACGAGCTGCCACCCGAGCAGGACGATGACCGGGCTGACCAGACGGCGCAGGGCCTTGCTGCGCAGCAGCCGGCGCGGTCCCCGGCTGGCTGCGCCACGGCGCGGCGCGCCGGCCGTTCCCGCCGGGCCTGCCAGGCTGGGAGTTTCCGGCGAGAGGGCCGCCGGCTCGAGCGTAAGCAGGTCGGTCTTGGATCCGGGCACGGGCATACCTCATTCGTGCGACGAAAGGGGAGCGGGGACGCCCCGGGCCGCAGCGGCGCGGCGGCCTCGCGGGAAACGCCAGGCGGGCGGGAACTGGCCTTCCCCCGGCAGGGAGCGCCGGGCTGGCCCGGCGGACGGGCCGGCCGCGCCCGGCCGCCCGGCCCGGCCGCCCGGCCCGGCTGCCAGGTACTGGCGGCTAGCGACACATGGCGCTGGCCTGGCGCCGCAGGTCGACGTGGATCCGGGAGACCAGGGGGTCAAAGCCGTTCATGGGCCCCATCCTGAGCGCCAATCTCGATAATGTCAATCGACAATATCTTAAATGCGCCGTACAGGGCCCGGCCCTGCCGAGATACCCGGTAGGGGTATAGGCTCAGCGGGGGGTTCACCGGACTGCCGAGGTAGCTCACAGGGAGGCACATGCGCGCGATCGGGCACGCCCTCGTGATCACGGGCTCGATGACCTGGGCGATCACCTGGGCGCTCATTCTCGGCTTCACGCTGTCCGCGATCGTCCAGGCGGCGGTGCGCCGGTCGACGATCGTGCGCCTGCTCGGCGATGACCGCTGGCGGACCCTCGCCGTCGCGGCCGGCTTTGGCGTCGCGTCGTCGTCGTGCTCTTACGCCGCCGTGGCCCTCGCCCGCTCGCTCTTCCGCAAGGGCGCCACCTTCACCGCGGCGATGGCCTTCGAGATTGCCTCCACCAACCTGGTCGTCGAACTCGGCGTGATCCTGGCGCTGCTGATGGGCTGGCAGTTCACCGTCGCGGAGTTCACCGGCGGCCCGATCATGATCATCGTCGTGGCCCTGCTCTTCCGGGTGCGGCTGCGCGAGCGGCTGCTGCGCGGGGCCCGCGGCCAGGCGGCCCACGGGCTCAGCGGGTCGATGGAGGGCCACGCGGCGATGGACATGTCGGTGAGCGGGGAAGGCTCCCTCGGCCGCCGGCTTTTTTCCGCAGCCGGCTTCACCGCGGTCGCGCACGTGTTCGTGATGGAGTGGGCCGCCATCCTGCGTGACCTGGTCATCGGGCTGCTGATCGCCGGCGCCATCGCGGCCTGGGTGCCGGACAGCTTCTGGCGCGGGTTCTTCGCCACCGGCCACCCGCTGCTCGCCGGCCTCTGGGGACCGCTGATCGGGCCTGTCGTGGCCATGCTGAGCTTCGTCTGCTCCATCGGCAACGTGCCGCTGGCCGCCGTGCTGTGGAAGGGCGGCATCAGCTTCGGCGGCGTCACCGCCTTCATCTTCGCCGATCTGCTGATCCTGCCGATCCTGAACATCTACCGGAAGTACTACGGCGCCCGGATGGCCGCCTTCATCCTCGCGACGTTCTACGCCGCCATGGTGGTGGCCGGATATGCGGTCGAGCTGATCTTCGGCGGCCTTGGCCTCATTCCCAGCCGGGCGACGGCGCGGATCCCGTCCGGCGGCGTGTCCTGGAACTACACGACCTGGCTCAACATCATTTTCCTGCTGCTGGCGGCGATCCTGCTGGTCCGGTTCGCCCGGACCGGCGGCATCCCGATGCTGCGGATGATGGGCGGCTCGCCGGACGGCGATCACCCGCATGGCGACCAGGGCGGCGAGCATGGCGGTCACGCCGATATGCTGCAGCGATGATTCCGGAGGTCGAGCTCATCGTCCAGCTCCCGCGTGACAGCTCCGTCGATCAGCACCTGCGCGAGGAGACGCCGCCGAGCGTGCGCAGCGGCCGGGTCGTCGTCGAGCACCTGGCCGCCGGGGAAGACGGCCGGCTGGCTGAGCCGGCGGCGGCAGGGGAGATCGTGCTGTCTGTGCTCTCGCCCGAGGCGCTGCGCCGTGAGCCGGACGAGGTCAGGGGGGTGATCCGGCGGGCAGCCGGCACCGGCGGCCCGCTGATCGTGCGGGTCGAGGGGGCGGAGTACCTGCGCGAGGAGGAACTCACTGCCATTCTCGACGCCGCCGCCGAGACCCAGCGCATCGTGATCATGCGGATCATGGAAGGCGTCTGAGCCGCCCATCGCGCTGGACGTCATCACGCTGGGCCATCCCCCGGGACGGCGGCCTGGTGGCCAGCCCGCCGGTCCGGGCGCCCTCCGCGTTGACTAGCAGCGCAGGGCGCCGGGCTCGCTAGGCGGCGACTGCCGCCCGAGCGGTGGCCGGCTCGAGCGCGGCGGCCAGCACCTCGCGGACGTCGCTGACCGGCAGCACCGTCAGGGCGGCCCGCACCTTCTCCGGCACGTCCTCCAGGTCCGGCTCGTTGCGCTGGGGGATCAGCACCGTAGTGATCCCGGCGCGCTGGGCGGCCAGCAGCTTCTGCTTCAGGCCGCCGATCGGCAGCACCCGGCCGGTCAGCGACACTTCGCCGGTCATGGCCACGTCACTGCGGACGAGCCTGCCCGACAGCAGCGACGCCAGGGCCGTGGTCATGGTGACCCCGGCGCTCGGGCCGTCCTTCGGGACGGCACCGGCCGGCACGTGCACGGGCACGCCGCGCTCCTTCAGGTCGCCGACCGGCAGCTCGAGCTCCGCGCCGTGCGAGCGCAGGTAGGACAGCGCGATCTGCGCCGACTCCTTCATCACCTCGCCGAGCTGGCCGGTGAGCGTGACGCCGGTCGTGCCGGTCTCCGGATCGGCCAGCGAGGCCTCGATGAACAGCACGTCGCCGCCCGCACCGGTGACCGCCAGGCCGGTGGCGACGCCAGGCACCGCCGTCCGCTCCGACGACTCCGGCGTGTGCCGCGGGTGACCGAGGTAGCCCGTCAGGTCATCGGGTCCGACGGTGACCGGGAGCACCGCGGCGCCGGACTCCAGCTGAGCCGCGATCTTCCGCAGGGTCCGGCCGATGCCGCGCTCCAGCGAGCGCACGCCCGCCTCGCGGGTGTACTCCGCCGCCAGCCGCCGGAGTGCGTCGTCGGTGATGGTCACGTCGGCCGCCTCCAGCCCGGCCCGGTCGAGCTGGCGGGGCAGCAGGTGCATGCGGGCGATCGTGATCTTCTCGTCCTCGGTGTAGCCGTCGAGGCCGATGAGCTCCATCCGGTCCAGCAGCGGCTCCGGGATGGCCTCCGCCACGTTGGCCGTCGCGATGAACAGCACATCAGACAGGTCGAGCTCGACTTCCAGGTAATGATCGCGGAAGGTGTGGTTCTGCGCGGGGTCGAGCACCTCGAGCAGCGCCGCCGTCGGGTCGCCCCGGTAGTCGGCGCCGAGCTTGTCGACCTCATCCAGCAGGATCACCGGGTTCATCGAGCCGGCCTCGCGGATGGCCCGCACGATCCGGCCCGGCAGCGCGCCCACGTAGGTGCGCCGGTGACCGCGGATCTCCGCCTCGTCCCGGACGCCGCCGAGGGCCACCCGGGCGAACTTGCGGCCCATGGCGCGGGCCACGGACTCGCCGAGCGAGGTCTTGCCGACGCCGGGCGGGCCGGCCAGCGCGAGGACCGCGCCGCTGCGACGGCCGCCGACCTGGGTCAGGCCCTTGTCCGCGCGGCGCTTGCGCACGGCCAGGTACTCCACGATCCGGTCCTTGACGTCATCAAGGCCAGCGTGGTCGGCGTCCAGGATCGCCCGCGCGCCGTCGATGTCATAGGAGTCCTCGGTCCGGCTGTTCCACGGCATTTCCAGCACCGTGTCCAGCCAGGTCCGGATCCATCCGGCCTCGGGGGACTGATCCGACCCGCGCTCCAGCTTGGCGGCTTCCTTCAGCGCCGCCTCGGCCACCTTCTCCGGCAGGTCAGCCGCCTCGATCCGGGTCCGGTAGTCGTCCTCCTCCGAGGCCGGCGTACCGTCGAGCTCGGACAGCTCCTTGCGGATGGCGGCCAGCTGCTGGCGCAGCAGGAACTCGCGCTGCTGGCGCTCCATGCCCTCGCGGACGTCATTCTGGATCGTCTCGGCGACGTCGAGCTCAGCGAGCTGGTCGCGCGCCCACCCGGTCAGCAGCTGCAGGCGCTTCTCCGGGCTGATCGTCTCCAGCAGCTGGGCCCGCTGGGCGAGTGAGAGGTACGTCGCGTAGCCGGCGCTGTCGGCCAGCGCGGACGGATCCGTGATGCGCTGCAGGACATCCACCACCTGCCATGCCCCGCGCTTTTGCAGGATGCTCGCCGCCAGGCCGCGGTACTCGCGCGCCAGTTCCTGCGCGCGCTCGCCGGCCGGCGGCTCTTCCGCCACGGTGCCTTCCACCCACAGGGCCGCGCCGGGGCCCACGGTGCCCGTGCCGATGCGGACCCTGGCCAGGCCGCGGATCACCGCGGCGGGCTCGCCGCTCGGCAGCCGGCCGACCTGCTCGACCACGCCGAGCGTGCCCACCGGGGCATACTTCCCGTCCAGCCGGGGCACCAGCAGCACCCTCGGCTGGGAATCGGCGGCATCGGGTGCCGATGCCGACATCCGCGCCGCCTCGATGGCAGCGCGCACCTCCGAGCCGGAGGTGTCAAGCGGGACGACCATGGTCGGCAGCACCACGGTGTCGTCCAGCGGCAGTACCGGCAGCGAGAGGTTGTCGCTCATATCGAGTCACTCTTCCCTGAAGGGTTACTTACTTGATTACACAGCTACAAGCAGGGAGCGCCGTGGTTTGTTTCCGGGCCGCGTTCGCGGTCAGCGGACACCGCCGATTACGGGTCCGAGCAGGGCGAGTCGGACAGACTCTGCTGGCCGCGGGCCGGTTCTCGGTAAGCTGAGCGACGGCACAGGAGGCCCTCCGGCCTCGATCGCAGCCGGTAACTGCGGTGCTGGTGCCAGCAGAGCGTCCGGGCGATGCCAGCGGCATGCGCGGGGCGAGGGGAGCGGGCCGTGCGGGCATCAGGAGATCGCGCGCCGCTGAAGGTTGCCCTGCTCGGCTGCGGCGTCGTCGGCTCGGAGGTCTACCGGCTGCTGTCCGAGCAGTCCGCGGCGCTGGCGCCGCGGGTGGGAGTACCCCTGGAAGTGGCCGGCGTGGCCGTGCGCGACACCGGCCGCCAGCGCAACGTCACCGTCGATCCGGCGCTGCTGACCACCGACGCGATGAGCCTGGCGACCCGGCCCGACGTCGACATCGTGGTGGAGCTCATCGGCGGTATCGAGCCGGCCGGGTCGCTGCTGCTGGCGGCGTTCAAAGCCGGCAAGTCAGTGGTCACCGCCAACAAGGCGCTGCTGGCCCAGGATGGTGCGATCCGCAGCGCCGCCCGGGCACACCGGGCCGATCTGTACCACGAGGCCGCCGTGGCGGGGGCGATTCCCCTGCTCCGGCCGCTGCGCGAGTCGCTGGCCGGGGACACCGTCAGCCGGGTGCTCGGCATCGTCAACGGGACGACGAACTACATCCTGGACCGGATGGATTCCTCCGGCGCGGACTTCGCCGACGCGCTGGCGGAGGCCCAGGCGCTCGGCTACGCCGAAGCGGACCCCACCGCCGACGTCGAGGGCTTCGACGCGGCAGCCAAGGCAGCCATCCTCGCCAGCCTGGCCTTCCACACTCAGGTCATCGCCTCGGACGTGCACCGCGAGGGCATCACCGCCATCACGGCCGCGGACATCGACAGTGCCAGGGCCCTCGGCTGCGTGATCAAGCTGCTGGCGATCTGCGAGCGGTGCAACGGCGGCATCTCCGCGCGGGTGCACCCGGCTATGGTGCCGCGCAAGCACCCGCTGGCCGCGGTGCGCGAGGCCTACAACGCGGTGTTCGTCGAGGCCGAGTCGGCGGGCCGGCTGATGTTCTACGGCGCCGGCGCCGGCGGCAGGCCCACCGCGAGCGCCGTCCTCGGCGACATCGTCGCGGTGGCGCGCAACCTGATCACCGGGATCAGCGGCATGGACGCGAGTACCTACGCCGAGCTTCCGGTGGTCCCGATCGGCGATGCGCTGACCCGCTACTACGTCGCGCTCGATGTCGCCGACCGGCCGGGCGTGCTCGCGCCGGTCGCTGATGCCTTCGCCCGGCGAGGCGTGTCGATCAAGGCGGTGCGCCAGGAAGGCCGGGGCGAGGATGCCAATCTCGTCATCGTGACGCACACCGCCCCCGAGGCCGCGCTGGCCGCGACGGTCGCCACCCTCGGCGAGATGGACGCGGTGCGCGCGGTCGACAGTGTCATCCGGGTCGAGGGCGAGGAGGGCGAGTGAGCCATGGGACGGGCGTGTGCGGCGGTCCCGCCGCGCGGCGCCGGGACGGACTGATCGCGCGCTACCGCGACCGCCTGCCGGTGTCCCCGGACACGGCCGTGGTCACGCTCGGCGAGGGCGGCACGCCGCTGCTGCCTGCGCCCGCGCTGTCGGCGATGACCGGATGCGACGTCTTCCTTAAGGTGGAGGGCGCTAACCCCACCGGCTCGTTCAAGGACCGCGGCATGACGGTGGCGGTCACCCTGGCCGCGGCCCGCGGCGCGACCACGGTGATGTGCGCGTCGACCGGCAACACCAGTGCGAGCGCGGCCGCTTACGCGGCGCGGGCGGGCCTCGCGTGCGCCGTCCTGGTCCCGCGCGGCAACATCGCGCTCGGCAAGCTGGCCCAGGCCCTGGTGCACGGCGCCCGGCTGATCCAGGTGGACGGCAACTTCGACGACTGCCTGGAACTCGTGCGCAAGCTCGCCGCCCGGTACCCGGTCGCCCTGGTCAACTCGGTGAACCCCGACCGGCTGCAGGGGCAGAAGACCGCGGCCTTCGAGATCGTCGATGCGCTCGGCGACGCCCCGGACGTGCACTGCCTGCCGGTCGGCAACGCGGGCAACATCTCCGCCTACTGGCTCGGTTACAGCGAGTACCGGCGCGACGGCCTGGCCGCCAGGGCGCCGAGGATGCTCGGCTACCAGGCCAGCGGCGCGGCCCCGATCGTGACCGGCGCGCCGGTGCGCGAGCCCGCGACGATCGCCACCGCGATCCGGATCGGCAACCCCGCGTCCTGGCGCCTGGCGGAGGCGGCCCGCGACGAGTCGGGCGGCCTGATCGACTCGGTCACCGATGAGCAGATCCTGGCCGCCTACCGGCTGCTGGCTGACCGGGAAGGCGTATTCGGCGAGCCCGCGTCCGCCGCCGGGGTCGCCGGCCTGCTGCAGGCACGGGAGAACGGCCAGGTCGCCGCCGGAGCCATCGTGGTCTGCACGATCACCGGCAACGGGCTGAAAGATCCGGACACGGCCGTGTCGGCCGTGCCCGCTGCCCGCACGATCGCGGCCGACGCTGAGGTGGCAGCTGCTGCGCTAGGGCTGGCATGACGCCTCGCCGGGATCGGCCCGGTGCGCGGGCGGCGAGCTGGCCGCACGATCCCGTCACGGTGACCGTGCCGGCGACCAGCGCCAACCTCGGCCCCGGCTTCGACTCCCTGGGCCTGGCCCTGGCCTGCTATGACGTGGTCGAAGCGCGCGTGCGGCGCGCCGGGCTGGTCATCGAGGTGACCGGGCCGGGCCGGGAGCTAGCCGGGGCCGGCGAGGACCATCTGGTCGTCCGGGCCATGCGGGCCGGGTTCGCCGCGCTGGGCGCCCAGCCGCCCGGCATCGGCCTGTGCTGCCGCAACTCGATCCCGCACGGCTTCGGGCTCGGATCGTCGGCCGCCGCGGTCACGGCCGGGCTGCTCGCGGCGCGAGCGCTCGTCGGCCCGGCCGCCGCGGCGGACCTGCCCGACGACGCGGTCCTGCGGCTGGCGGCTGAATTCGAAGGGCATCCCGATAACGCGGCCGCGTGCCTGGCCGGGGGCCTGACGATCTCCTGGCTGTCCCCCCGGGGCCCGAGGGCAGCCCGGCTGGAGCCGGCCGTGGACCTGCGGCCGGTGATCTGCCTGCCGCCCGCCCCGATGTCGACCACCGTGGCGCGGCAGGTCCTGCCGGCCTTGGTCTCGCATGCCGACGCCGCCGCCAACTCGGCCCGCGCCGCCCTGCTCGTCGCGGCGCTGACCACCGACCTCACCCTGCTGATGGACGCGACGCAGGACTTCCTGCACCAGTCCTACCGGGCCGCGGCAATGCCGGATACCGGCCGCCTGGTCGCCGCTCTGCGCGCCGCGGGCGTTCCCGCGGTGATCTCCGGCGCCG
Source organism: Streptosporangiaceae bacterium (assembly GCA_052146815.1). Classification (GTDB taxonomy): domain Bacteria; phylum Actinomycetota; class Actinomycetes; order Streptosporangiales; family Streptosporangiaceae; genus DATJZH01. Next base: position 60,497 of record JBKQMG010000197.1, read on the forward strand.
GTCCTTCCGTGCTCGCGCTGACGACTGCGGACCGGCCGCCGGGCCCCTCGGGCCTGGCCGCGATCGCCGCGGACGCGGTCAGCGGCTGGCAGCTGCTGCCCCTGGCGGTTGACCGGAGCGGGGCCGTCACCGGTCCTGGCTAGCCCGGGCGGCCCAGCGGGCAGTCGCTGCAGATCCCCCCGCCCGGCACGCGGTAATACAGGCAGCAGGAGGCGCGGACGAACCCCAGGCCCGGTCCGGTCAGCTGGCCGGCGCCCCGCAGCGTCCCGGTCGCCAGCAGCAGTGCCGCCAGCTCGCGGGCCGGGGCCCTTAGCGGGGGGCGATACCGGGCCAGCTCGCCGAGCGCCCCGGCCATTGCGGAGGCGGCGTTCCCGCGCAGCAGCCCGGCCGCGATCTTGACGGGCATGGCGCGGGCGAGCGGCTCGAGGTGCGCGCCGACCACCGTGTCGTAGATCAGCGCGGCCTGGCCGTGCGGGTCGGCCTGGTGCCAGCCGGACAGCTGCGCCAGGCCGAGCCGCAGCTGCGGCGTCGCGGCGATCCGCAGGGCGCCGAGGTCAGGCACGATCTGCCGCAGCAGCGCGCAGCCGAGTACCGGGGACCACAGCCGCGCGGCGTAGCCGAGGTGCATGATCGAGGCGGCCACTCTGCGCTCCGCGGTGCCCAGCCGGACCGCGGTGTCGGCGAGCAGCCCGGCCAGCGCGTCGCGGTAGAAGCGGTCGGGCTGCTGCCAGGACGGCCCGGCCGCGCCGCCGGCGAGCCGGAAGAACGGCCCGGCCGCCGCCGACTCGCCCAGCGCCGCCCGCACCTGCGCCGGGCTGGCCGGCCGGGCGGTCAGATCGCCGCGCCCGCTGTCCGTCGTGACGCCCCCTTCTCGCAGTAGCAGCCCTCCTGGAGCCTCCGCCCCCGGATGTCAGTCTGCCGAATTCCAGTGGTCCCTGCTTTCGCATACCTCGCACTTCTGCGCATACTGCGCGCTTTGCCGAGCCCGGGGCGACCGCGGCGATTGAGCGCTCCGGTCTCGGGATAGTGGGGCTGATAGGCGGGGGCACTGCGATGGTTTCCCCGGAGGGAGCGGACACCCACACTGCGGGAGGTCGCAATGACTGGTAATTCCGACGTTCTGGGCGGCCCGGAGCCGGATGAGGGCCGGACCGATGTGCTGGGCGGCGCGGATCGGGGACCCGAGGATGAGCTGGGCGGCCCGGAGCCAGACGAGGCAGGAACCGACCTGCTGGGCGGGGGCCGGTCCTAGCTCTGCTGCTGCGGCGGGACGCGGCCGGGTGACGGCCCGGCCTGCCGCGCGGCCGGCCCGGGCATCCCGGCTACGATCGTTCACGCGGCCCGTCATGCTCGCGGTCCGGCGTCGCCGATCGGCAGCCGAGCCAGGAGCGGGCATTGGGCCGCCGGCGGGTAAAAGCCAGACCCGCCAGCACGCCGCCCGTCGCGGAGGACGCCGATGCCCGAAGGCCAGGCACGGCCGCCCGGTCCGCAGCCGGGCGGCCGGAAGCCGGCGCGGTGAGTTCGCCGCGCCCCGAGGGCGGCGCCCCGGAAGCCCGCAATCACCGGGTGCCGCTGCGCACGATTGCCGCGCAGTGGGCCCGGATCGGCTGCATCGGATTTGGCGGGCCGCCCGCCCATATCGCGCTGCTGCGCGCCCTGTGCGTCGACGGCGAGGGCTGGCTGTCGGCGGCTGAGTTCGAGGACGGCGTCGCAGCGACCGGCCTGCTGCCCGGTCCGGCATCCACCCAGCTGGCCATCTTCTGCGCCTGGCGGCTGGCGGGCCCGGCCGGGGCGCTGATCGGCGGCTTCTGCTTCATCGTGCCCGGGCTGATCATCATCCTGGCCCTGTCCGCCGTTTTCCTGGCCGCCCGGCCGCCGCTGTGGATACGCGGCGCGGCCGCCGGGGCCGGGGCAGCAGTGCCCGCGGTGGCCGTGAGCGCGGCCATCGCCCTGATACCGGCCAGCTCGCGCCGGGCCGGCGCGAGCGCGGCGGCCCGCACCCGCTGGGCCTGCTATCTGCTCGCCGGCGGGGGCGCGGCGGTCCTCATCGGCCCGTTCGTCGTCCTTGCGCTGGCCGGATCGGGCCTGCTGGAAGTGCTCGTGCGCGGCCACCGGCCGCGCTGGGCGCGCATTCAGCGGCGAACGCAGCGCTGCGGGCAGGCTGACCGCGGACTGCCGGGGGTCCTGCTGGCCGCGCTGGCCGCGCCCGCCGTCACGGCCGGGACGCTGGTGTCACTGGCCTGGGTGGCGTTCAAGGTCGGCGCCCTTTCCTACGGCGGCGGGTTCGTCATCATCCCGCTGATGCAGCACGACGCCGTGCACACCTATCACTGGATGACCAGCGCTCAGTTCCTGAGCGCCGTGGCCCTCGGCCAGGTGACCCCGGGACCGGTCGTGCAGACCGTGGCCGTCGTCGGATACGCCGCGGCGGGTGTAGGCGGCGGACTGCTGGCGTCCCTGGTCGCCTTCACCCCGTCGTTCGTGTTCGTGCTGGCGGGGGCGCGTCATTTCGGCCGTCTGCGGGCCAGCGCCGGCGTGCAGTCTTTCCTCACCGGGGCCGGTCCGGCCGCCATCGGCGCGATCGCCGGCTCGGCGGTACCGCTCGGCCTGGCACTCACCCACCTGTGGCAGCTGGGCGTCCTGGTGCTGGCCGCGGTGTGGCTGGTGGTCCTGCGCCGCAACGTGGTCGTCGCGATCGGCGGGGCCGCGGCCCTCGGGGTCATCGCGGTCCTGGCCGGAGCGCCCGTGGCCGCCTGAGCCGAACAGGGAGCCCGCTGGCCGCTCCTGGCGCCCGGCCAATCCTGCGCCGGCTAGTCCTGCGCCAGCTCGTTGAACCGCCGGGCCGCGCCGCGGCCGGCGCCGTCAGGCGGTCGAAGAGCTGCTGGTTCAGCGCGGGCGCCAGCTCCCTGCCGGGCACCTGCTCGCCCCGCTGCCCGGTAGCCGCCGGCAGCAGCTGCGCCATCACGTGCAGCAGCGCCGTGGTGTACGGCCCGCGTCATCGAACAGGAGCAGAAGGCCCGCGCCCTGGGCGTGACCTCGGCGACGGGACTGGTGATCGGCAGCATTATCGGCACCGGGGTGTTCACGATGAGGGCGGTGCTGGCCGGGGCCGGTGTCAGCTCGCTCCTCGTCCTCGGCGTGATCGCCGTCGGCGCGATGATCCTGGGTGCCAGCGCCGTGGTCTACCTGCTGGTGTCGGCTGCGGTCATGGGCCTGGTCCCGCACCACGCGCTGATTCACACGGGGGCGCCATTCGTTAATGCCTTCGGGACGATCTTCACGGGCGGGGCCTGGGCCGGGAAGCTGATCGCGGCCGTCGCAGTCGTCTCGGGCATCGGGGCCCTGAACGGCTGGACGCTGGTCACGACCGAGGTGTCACGGGCCGCGGCCGAGGACGGGCTGTTCCCCCGGCAGTTCGCCTGGACCGACCGCAAGGACACGGCCTGGTTCGGCATCGTGATGGCGGCCCGTTCGTCGACCGGCATCTGCGGTCGTGAACGCTGACCTGCCAGGGCGAGGGGGCGGAGCTGACGGTCAGCCGCAACCACAGTCTGTGGGATGCCCTGGCCGTCGCCCTGAAGGTGGACATGGTGACGATCCTGGCCACCGATGAGGACATCCGGGCCGCCGAGCGCGAGCAGTGGGATGACGGTACCAATTACCTGGCCGTTGCTCCCGGCGTCGTGATGGGCTACGAGCGCAACGTGCCGACCAACACGATGCTGCGCAGGCACGGCATCGAGGTCATTTCCGTGGCGGCAGCGAGCTCGGCCGGGGCCGCGGCGGACCGCGCTGCATGACCTGCCCGATCGAGCGGGATCCCGCCTGAGCTCTGAGGAGCACCAGTGAACCTGCAAGGACGCAGCCTGCTGAAGGAGACCGACCTTTCAGCGGAGGAGTTTCTCTTCCTCGTAGATCTCGCAGGCCGCAAGAAGACGCGGAAGCGCAGCGGTCAGCGGACCCGCAGGCTCGAGGGCCGGAGCGTCGCGCTGATCTTCGAGAAGACCTCGACGCGCACCAGGTCGGCCTTCGAGGTCGCCGCCCACTATGAGGGCGGCCATGTCACCTACCTCGGGCCCGATGATTCCCAGCTCGGCCGCAAGGAGTCGGTGCGGGACACCGCGCGGGTCCTCGGCCGCATGTTCGACGGGATCGAGTTCCGCGTATTCTCCCGGGAGTCAGTGGAGATCCTGGCCGCCAATGCGGGGGTCCCGGTCTGGAACGGGCTCACCGACCAGTGGCATCCCACCCAGATGCTGGCGGACGTGCTGACGATGCGCGAGCACGCCGCGGGGCCGCTGCCGGCCGTCTCCTACTGCTATCTCGGCGACGGCCGGAACAACACCGCCAACTCGCTGCTGGTGACGGGGGCACTGCTGGGGCTCGACGTGCGGATCTGCGCGCCCGAGGCGCTGTGGCCCTCGCCGCAGGTGCAGGACATCGCCCGGGGACTGGCCGCCAGGTCCGGGGCCAGCCTGACGGTATCGGCCGACGTGACCGCGGCCGTGGCGGGAGCTGACTTCCTCTACACCGACGTCTGGCTGTCGATGGGGGAGCCGCCTGAGGAGTGGGACGCGCGGATCGAACTGCTGCTGCCGTATCAGGTGAACGCCAAGGTGGTGGCGGCCACCGGCAACCCGGCTGTGCGGTTCATGCACTGCCTGCCCGCGCTGCACAATACGCAGACCCAGATCGGCCAGCAGATCTACGACAAGCGGGGCCTGCGCGCCCTCGAGGTGACCGACGAGGTCTTCGAGTCGCCGGCCTCCATCGTCTTCGACCAGGCCGAGAACAGGCTGCACACCATCAAGGCGACGATGGTGGCCACCATCGGGACGCCATCATGAGAGTCGTCGCCGCCCTGGGCGGCAACGCGCTGCTGGAACGCGGTGAGCGGCCCGACTCCGACATCCAGCAGGTACATATCGCGCAGGCGGCCCGGGCGCGGGCGCCGCTGGCCCGCCAGCACCAGCTGGTCATCACGCACGGCAACGGGCCCCCGGTGGGGCTGCTCGCGATGGAGAGCGCACGCGACGATGCGCTCACCCATCCCTATCCGCTTGATGTGCTCGGGGCGCAGACGCAGGGGATGATCGGGTACTGGCTCCTCCAGGAGCTGCAGAACTGCGGCGCGGGCAAGCCGGTGGCCTGCCTGGTCAGCCGCACCCTGGTCAGTGCCGCTGACCCGGCTTTCGGCCGGCCGACCAAATTCGTCGGGCCGGTTTACGACGAGGCCAGGGCCCGCGAGCTCGGCGCCGCGCGCGGCTGGCAGATGCGCCAGGACGGGGCGGCGTGGCGGCGGGTCGTGCCGTCGCCCGAGCCTGCCGAGCTGCTTGACCTGCCCGCGATCTCGCTGCTGCTGGGCAGCGGCGCGATCGTCGCCTGCTCCGGCGGGGCGGCGTCCCGGTCACGGCGGACGAGGCGGGGATGCTGCGGGGCGCGGAGGCCGTCGTGGACAAGGACCTGACCGCCGCGATGCTGGCTCGCGCGGTGAGCGCGGATGTGCTGCTGCTGCTCACCGACGTGGATGCCGTCCAGGATGGCTATGGCACGCCGCTCGCTCATCCGATCCACCACGCGACGCCCGGCGAGCTCGGCGCCCGCGGGTTCCCGGCCGGCTCCATGGGGCCCAAGGTCGACGCCGCGTGCCGGTTCGTGTCAGCGACCGGGCGGATGGCGGTGATCGGCCGGCTGACGGACGCCGAGGCGATGGCGCACGGCAAGGCGGGCACGGTCGTGACGGCCTGATCGGCAGCCGGAGCCGGGCGGCGACGGCCCTAGCTGATGGCTTCGGCGACGGCGGCGGCGATGACCGCCACGGCCTGCGCCCCGGCGTCGACGTGGCCCTTGGCCCGGTCGGGGACCCAGCCCGCGCGCCCGACCTTGGCGTCCATGAGCCTGGTCGACTCGGCGCCGCTGCTGGCCGCCTTGGCGGCCGCCGCAGCCGCCACGGCCGGCGGCTCGCCGTGCTCAGCGGCGCTGTGCAGCGCCGCTTGTAACGGCAGCAGGGCGTCGAGCATGGTGCGGTCGCCCGGCCCGGCGTGCCCGGCCCGCTCGATGGCCTCGATGCCCGCGCTGACCAGGGCGGCGGCCACGACCACGGGCCGCGCGGCGGCCCCGTTGCAGTGCTGCGTGTCCTGCGCCTCGCGGGCCGCCTGGAGCAGCCCGCGGGCCAGCAGGGTGGCGCTGACCGACGGCACGCGCCGGACAAGTGCCATGCCGAGCGACCGGAGAACCGCGGCCGGTGCCTTCGCGTCCAGGGATCCCGTGGCGGCAAGCGCTGCGGCCGCCGAGGTAGCGGCGATCATGTTCTGCCCGAGGTCACCGTCGCCGGCCACGGCGTCCAGCCGGTCGAGGTCTTCGCGTGCCTCGCCGACCGCCCTGCGCACGCTGTCGAGGACCTGCGCCCAGCTGGTCACCGCGAGGCCGCGGGCGGCGCCGTCACCGGAACGCCGGGGCGGCGGCCGGCACGCAGCCCCGCTGGCGTCTCGCTCGCGAGTGCTTCCGGGTGCTTCAGTATCTTCCGCAAGAAAGCCTCCGATCCGGGTGAACATGACAAGCTGCCCTGCCACAGCGTCCCATCCCGCGAAGGCACATGTGAAGATCTCGGCTGATGCGGAGGCCGCCGGCGCGCCTGACGAGATTCACCCGGCGTTCACCGTGGGACGATGATGCCAGGGCGCCATGCGGCACCCGGGGGGATGACCATGCCGGTGCAGCGGCCATGAACGCGGCGTTCTTCGGGCTCGCGTTTCTTGCGGCCCTGAACCCCAAGCTGTTCGCCGTGGACCTGCTGCTGATGGAAAACGAGCGGCCGCGGCTGATGTTCCTGTCATTCCTGCTGGGCGGCCTGGCCATGTGCATAGGCATCGGCCTGCTGGACGTGTTCGTGCTCCAGGCTGATGCCGTCCAGAAGCAGGGCTCCGCCAGCGCGGGTCTTGACCTGGCGCTCGGGATACCGTTGGTGATCATCGGCGCGCTGCTGGCGACTGACCGGCTGCACCGCCGGCGCCGGCCAGACGCGACGCCGCCAGATCCGGCCCAGGCGGAGAAGCCGAAGAAGGAGGGCTGGGCGCAGCGGGTCCTGCGCGAGCCGCGGTTCGGGGTCGCGCTCCTGATCGGCGCGATCGCCGGCACGCCCGGCGCGTCCTATATCACCGCCCTGCACGACCTGATCACCGGGAAATCGTCCACGGCTACGCAGGCGATCGCGGTCGTCATTTTCGCCCTCATCGAGTTCTCGCTGGTGATTGTGCCGTTTGTCTTCCTGGAGATCAGGCCTGAAGGCACCAGGGCGCAGGTCCAGCGCTTCCAGAACTGGCTGATGACCCACGCACGCCAGCTCATGGCGGCCGTCGCCTTGTTCGTCGGCGCCTACATGGCGATCAGCGGGCTCGTGCGGCTGCTGACCTGACCGGCGGTTTACTCGTCGGCGGCAGGGTCGTCGCGCAGGCCACCGCGGCCCTGGCCCGGCCGCCAGGCGCTGACTACCTTGCCCACCGCCGTGACCAGGAACAGCTGCCCGATCAGCATCTCCATGACCGCGAAGGTCTGGCCGGGATTGCGGGCCGGAACCAGATCGCCGTAGCCGGTCGTGGTGAGCGTCGTGAACGAGAAGAACAGGTCGTTGGGGAACTTCGTGTTCACGCCGGGACCGAAGAAATGCGGCTGAGCAAGCCCGACCGAATGGTAGAGGAAGGCGAAGAACATCCCGGCCATCAGGTAGGCGGCGATAGCCCCGAGCACCGTCTCGCTGTCAATGATCCGCCTGCGGACCAGATGGCGGACGATCGACGTGGGCGCGATCAGGTACAGCAGGCAGCTGATCCAGGAGACCAGCGCCGGTGTCGCCCCCGTCAGGTGCTGGTCGTTGAGGAACAGGTTCGCGATGGCCGCCAGCCCGGAGGCGATCAGCGCGATGTTGGCCATAATCCGGACTGGGCGGCGGGCGCGCGATGCCCGCAGTGTCACCCACAAGGTGGCCATCTGCACGGCCAGGACGAGGGAGGCCGCCCACGACTGGCCGCTGAGCGAGGCCGACAGCGCGTAGGTCACCAGGATCAGCAGCAGCACCAGGCCGTAGCTGTCCGGCGAGGAGAAGGTCCGGAGCAGCCGCGGGCCGAGGCGTCCGCGCGATGGCTCCTGAACTTGACTGCCGTCCGGCATATGCTTCCCTTTCCCTGGGCTCCTCAGCGGAACGCCGCGATGACCGGCGCCAGCCGCTCGATGTCGTCCGGCCCGGCAAGATCGGGCAGCGCAACAAACACTGTGCTCACTCCGCGCTCCGCCAGCAGCCGGTACCGGCCGACATGGTCGGGCGCCGTCCCTGCGTGGTGCTGCCGGGCGTAGGCCGCCGCACTCGTTCTGCCGCGCAGCCGCTCGACGATGGCGGCCACCTGCTCACGGTCGGCGCCGATCACCGGGACGTCCAGCACGGTCACTGCCACGTCGGCTGGGTCGCGGGCCGCTGCCGCGCAGTGCGCCCGCAGGACGCTCAGCTTGCGGTCGAGCACAGGCAGATCCGAGGGCAGGTTGCAGCCGTCGCCGAGGCGCGCGGCGATCCGCAGGGTCCGCTGTTCCCCGCTGCCGCCGACGATGATGGGCACCGGCGCGGCCGGCCGCGGATAGCAGGTCGTCTCGGGCAGGGTGACCCGGCTGCCCTCATGCGCCCTGGTCCCGGGCTGCCAGAGGGCACGCAGCGTTTCGATGGCGGTCTCGAGCAGCTCGAGCCGGTCGGCGGCGGGCGGGAACGGGATCCCGAAGCCGGCGTGCTCACGGCCCCACCAGCCGGCCCCGATGCCGCAGAAGGCCCGGCCGCCGCTGACCGCGTCGAGGGTGGCGACAGTCTTGGCCAGGACGCCAGGGAACCGGAACGTGACCGGCGTGACCAGGGTGCCCAGCTTCAGCCCCGTGTCGAGCCCGGCCAGGAGGCCGAGGGTCACCCAGGGCTCGGGGATGGGTTCCCACGCGCGCCCGACCTGCGGGATCTGGATCAGGTGGTCCATCAGCGCGATGCCGGTGAATCCCGCTGCCGCAGCCGCCAGCGCCACCGCCCGCAGCCAGCCGGCCGGGTCGTCGCCCCAGCCGAAACGGGAGATCTGCAGCATGAAGCTCATCGCCGCGGGCGAGCTGCGCTGGTCGGCATGAGCCTGCCGGGAGCCCGGCGTGTGGGCGGGCTCGATGCCGGCGGTCGCCGGCCGCAGCACCACGTCCCACGGCTCGCGGCCGACCTGCGCGACGGCGGCCGCCATCCGGCGCAGCTGGGCGTCGAGCACGCCGGCCGGCACCGGGGTGCCGCGGGCCCGGTTGCGCTGCCGGCAGGTCCGCGGGTCGGTGTCGAAGACCACGGCCACGGCCGGCAGTCCGGCCCGGCGGGCGAGGTCCAGGTAGGACCGCCGGCGCTCCGGGTCAAGGCCGAGGGTGTCGAGGACCGTGGTCAGCGCACGCCCGGCCCGGGCGGCGGCGATCTGGTCGAGCAGCGAGAAGGCGTCCGCCGACGCGTCCAGGTCGTGCTCGCCGCTGCCGACGACGGCGCGCAGCCGGTCGGACGAGACCACCTCGGCGGGCCGGTACCGCTGCGCCCAGGTGGTCTTGCCGGAACCGGAGGGCCCGATCAGCACGACCAGCGCGGGATCGGGAAGCGCTGCCGCGCGGCTTGCCGGGTCCCCGGTGTGCGGCTTCACGGCCATCAGCCTGTCAGACTCGCTGGTCCGCCGCCCACCGGAAACTCCGCAGCGCTGCCGCGGGTGCAGGGCGTCACGGGGCACGGCTCGTCACGAGGGCACGGGGGGACACGGCGCGTCACGGGGGTGCCCGGCGGTTCGCGGCGTCCCGCGGGGATAGCGTGGGACCATGCGGCCGCTGGAGGTCACCTCAAGAGTGCTGGTCAGAGCTGCCCCCGAGCGCGTCTGGCAGCTCGCGATGGACTGGTCCCGGCAGCGGGAATGGATCTGGGCCACTCAGGTGAGCGGGGGAGCGAGCGTCGGCGCGCAGGTAACGGCGCGGACCGGCATCGGCCCGGTGGGCTTCGACGACACCATGGTGATCACCGAATGGGATCCGCCGCGCCGCTGCGTCGTCCGGCACACCGGGAAGGTGGTGCGCGGCCTGGGCGTGTTCGAGGTGGTGCCGCACGGCCCGGTGAGCGAGTTCCGCTGGACCGAGCAGATCGAGCTGCCGCTGAGCGGCGCCGGGCCGCTGGGCCGCTTCGTGGTGAACCCGGTCGGCCGCCTTCTTGTGGCGCCGGCGACCAGGATCGGGCTGACGAGCTCACTGCGCCGGTTCGCCCGGCTGGTGTGATCTCCCGGCGCCGCTCTCAGCCCGCCCGGCGCCGGGCTTATGCGGCCGCGGTCATCCGGCGCAGCACGTCGGCGCGCAGCGCCCCGGCATCCGCGCCGGCGCGCGCCAGGGCCTGCAGCGCCGTGTTGCGGCCCTGGTCGATGATCCCGATCAGCACGTGCCCCGTCGAAATGCCTGCCTGCCGCTGGCTGACTGCCGCGCGCAGGGCGAGCTGGAGGGAGTTCTTGATCTCCGGGGTGAGCGGCAGGTGCCCCGCGGGACGCAGCCGTGGGCGCCGGGCCGGCCGGGCGCGGTTGAGGGCGCCGGCCCCGAATGCGGCGTCGGTGGCGCGCCGCACGGCATCCAGGTCGATGCCCAGCGTGGCCAGCGCCTCGGCGTCCAGGAAGCCGGGGCTGCCCGGCGCTGCAGCGGTCATCTCGGCCCGCAGCTGGTCAGGGTTCAGCCCGGCCGCGGTCAGGGCATCGGCGGCGGTGCCCGGCTCGACGAGCAGGCCGATCAGCAGGTGCTCACAGCCGATGTGATCGCTGCCCGCGCGCTGTGCTTCTTCGTGCGCGCGCACGACGGCGTGCCGCGCCTCCTGGCTGAACTTCTCGAACATGCTTTGCCTCAACCTTTCTGCCAGGCCGCTTTCTACCCGCGCAGCGGGCGGCCGGCGTGCTTCTTGTGCACGGCCTGCTTGCTCACGCCGAGGAAGAACGCGATCTCCTGCCACGACCAGCCGCGCGCCCGCGCGTTGTCGACCTGCAGTGCTTCCAGCCGCTCGGCGAGCTCGCGCAGCGCGCGGGCAGCCCGCAGCCCTTCCGCCGGGTTCTTGCCGCTGGCGGCCTCGGCCAGCTGCACCTCGCTGCTCATGTCGTCAATCTAAGTTGACGGCCGAGTGCTTGTCAATCTTTGTTGACAAGCCGTCTCGGCGCGGCTGCGCGGACTGGATCCCGTCAGCGCGACGGGGCCGGCTGACCACCGGTGGCTGGCGCCGGGAATCATCACGGCATGACCCGGACAGCAGACCTAGGTGTAGTTCCCCGAAAGGTTGCGAACGCGGGCCGCGGGGACGTCGCCGCTGATCCCTGAGTGTGGGCGATGGTGGCTGTAGTAGTGCAGCCACCTCGGATAGTCGGCTACCCGGGCCTCTTCGGAGTTGTAGATGGTTGCGTACGCGCACTCGGCTGCGAGGGTCCGGTTGAATCGTTCGACCTTCCCATTCGTCTGGGGCCGGTAGGGGCGGGCGCGGCGATGCTTGGCTTCTTTCAGCGCTGCGGCGAACAGCTGAGAGCGGTAGCACGCGCCGTTGTCTGTCATCACCGCGCTGACGCGGATGCCGGCATCGGTGAAGAAAGCGCGGGCTCGCTCCCAGAAGGCGCCAGCTGTCTCTTTGCGCTCGTCGTCCAAGATCTCGGAGTAGGCGAGCCTGGAATGGTCGTCGACGGCGTGATGGAGGCAGGCGTAGCCGCGGCCGGACTTGGCGTTGTTACAGGCGCCCTGTTGTCGCCCGAGGGCGCGGTGCCCTCCGCCGTTGGGGATGCGTCCGAGCTTCTTGATGTCGAGGTGAACGAGATCGCCAGGTTGGGTGGCCTCGTAGCGGACTGGTTTCGGTCGTCGCACGGGCAGTCCAGTTGCCAGATCGAGGTGCGCTAGCAGCGGCATCCGGTAGCGCTCGAGGATCCGTCCGACGGTGGAACGTGGAATGCCGAGGTGGTAGCTGATGCGATGTGGCCCCCATCGTCGGGTGTAGCGCAGGGCCACGACGCGTCGTTCTGTGCGCTGGACGGTTCGCGATGGTGAATGACCCGGTCGCGAACTTCGATCGGTCAGGGGCTCGCCCGGCGGTAACGCTGTGTCCACCGGAAGGCCGTGGACGGAGAGCACTGGAACCGTTCGGCGGCACGACGAAGGGTCCATCCGTCGTCCACGACCAGCGCGGCGAGCCGCCGTCTGCCTTCGGGGGTCAGCGGTGCGCTGGAGTGGGTGGTGTTCATGCTGGTGGCGGGGCGAGCTGCGACTTGAAGGTCTGGACCAGGTCGGTGGTCCATTGTTCCGGGATCTCCCAGGGGATGAAGTGGCCGCCGTTGGGGTGGGCGGCGATGTTGACGTGGTTGTACCAAGCGGCGCGGTCGCTTGCCAGAAACGACTCGATGCGCTCTTCCGGGCTGTTGATTCCCGGGGGGTTCTCGTAGTCGACGAACGTGATCCCGGTCGGCGCCTCGATGACTGGCGTCCGGTCATGGGAGGGTGCCCAGGGGTACCGGTTGTTGTTGGCGTACGTGCGGATCGAGCTGGCGATGGCGTTGCCGGTCCAGTAGATCGTTGCGTGGGTGAGCAGGTCGTCGCGGGTGAACACGGTGTAGATGTCTCCGCCGTTGTCGGACCAGTGCATCCATCGTTCGAGGATCCAGGCCAGCATGCCGACTGGGGAGTCGGCCAATCCGTATCCGAGTGTGCTCGGAGCGAGTACGTGTGCGGCGAGGTGCACAGCGAACCGTCGCTCGATTTCGACCAGTCTGTGCCGCAGGTCATCGGGTAGCTCGGGTGGGATGGGTCTGCCACCGGAGAAATCCCAGGCACGGTCGCCGGTGAACAGGTCGAGTTTCAGGGCTGATCCGATGTGGATGCCGTACAGCTCGTCGGCGTACTTGTGACCGAGCTGTCCCGTGACGAGGGCACCGACGTCGCAACCCGCCGCGGCGTACCGGGTATGGCCGAGCGTCTGGGTCATCAGTTCGTGCCAGACGTCCGCGATCTTCCAGAAGTTCATGTCCGGCTGGGTGGGTGTCGAATACCCGAAGCCCGGCAATGACGGGACGATCACCTCGAAAGCGTCCGCCGGGTCGCCACCGAATGCGGCCGGGTCTGCGAGCCGGTCGATGACTTTCGACCAGTGCCAGAAGGTCCAGGGCCACCCATGGCTGAGGATCAGCGGAGTGGGATCGGGCCCGGCGCCCGGCTTGCGCATGAAGTGAACGCGTGTGCCGGACACATCAACCAGGTAGTGCTCGTAGGCATTCATCGCTCGCTCGGCGGCTCGCCAGTCGTACTCCTCGGCCCAGTACTGCGCCAGCTCCTGGAGCAAGGCCCTGGGGGCGCCGTACCGCCCGTCCTCGTTCCCGTCATCTTCCGGCCAGATCGTGGCCCGCAGCCGCGACCGCAGATCCTCGAGAACCCGTTCCTCAACGGCGATCGGCGTCGGCGATAGTGCATTCACGCTTGTGCTCACTTCCCGGTCCTTTCATCAGGTTTTTCGTCTTGCTCGCTGGCGAGCTGAACAATCTGGTCGAGCACGCCCGCGATGCTCAGCAGCCGCGTGCGGTCAGCAGGCGAGAGCCGGTCAATGAGACTGCGCAGCCGCTCCGCACGATCGGCATGGCGCCGGGACACAATCGACTGACCATCCGCGGTGAGAGACAACATCGAGGCCCGCCTGTCACACGGATCGGGCCTGCGTTCGATAAGTCCGTCGCGTTCCAGCTTCGCTACCGCCGACGTGAGCGCCGGTTGCTTGATCTGCTCCGTCCTGACCAGGTCACTCAGCCGACACGGCCCCACCCTCGACAGGGTGTGCAGCACCGAGAGCGCAGAGAAGCTCAGCCGACCCGAGGCTGGGAGTCGGATGAACAACGAGTTGAAGTCCTCGATGGAGAGGGTCAGCCGCTCTACGGCACGAACTGCATCCATGCCGAAATTATATTGAACTTCGATCTAACCCTACGATCGGGGCCCTGTTTCGTCGTCCGCAACCTCTAGGGGAAGTACACCTAGGCATCAGGATCGGCGTGCTGCCGAGCGGACTGCGGTCACCGGCAGCAGCCTTGACCCGTTCTTCGCCGCGGTCGTGGAAGCCACCGAGGAAGCCGTGCTGACCAGCATGCTCGCCGCGCCGACCGTGACCGGGCGCGACGGCAACACCTCGGCCGGGCCGCCGGCCGGCCAGGTCCGGGCACTGCTCGCCGCGGCCGGGCGCTGCTGAGGTCAAGCCTGTCGCTCCGCGGTGCTCGCGGCCGCGGACCGGGTGGGCCGCCCGCCCTGCGAGGCGGAGGTGCAGGCCTTCATCCTGGCGGCCGCCAGCCTGGCCGGCGGGATCTTGAAACAATCGCGGCGGCTTGCTTTTCCGTGCCGCCGCTGCCACGCTCGGGAAGCAGCCCGCTGAGGGGCCGGCAGTCCCGCAGCCCGGCCAGCCTCCGGCCGGACAGGACGGGAGCACGTGATGACCGCGCTGCGGTCGGCGCTTGATGACCGGTCGGCCGGCTTCGCGGCCAGCCGCGACGCCATGCTGGCCCGGCTCGATGAGCTGGCCGCCGAGCACGCGAAAGCTCTCGCCGGCGGCGGCCAGAGCTACGTCGACCGGCACCGCGGCCGGGGCAAGCTGCTGGCCCGCGAGCGGATCGAACTGCTTCTCGATCCGGACTCCCCGTTCCTCGAGCTATCGCCGCTGGCGGCCTGGGGCACCGAGTTTCCCGTCGGCGCGAGCCTGGTCACCGGCATCGGCGTGGTCGAGGGCGTCGAATGCCTGATCACTGCCAGCGACCCCACGGTCCGGGGCGGCAGCAGTAACCCCTGGACGGTGCGCAAGAGCTTCCGCGCCCACGACATCGCCCTGGCCAACCGGCTCCCGGTGATCTCGCTGATCGAGTCCGGCGGCGCTGACCTCCCGACGCAGAAGGACATCTTCATTCCGGGCGGGCGGCTGTTCCGCGACCTGACCAGGCTGTCGGCCGCGGGTATCCCGACCATCACCATCGTCTTCGGGAATTCCACCGCGGGCGGTGCCTACGTGCCCGGCATGTCCGACCACGTGGTGATGATCGCGCAGCGCTCGAAGGTCTTCCTCGGCGGTCCGCCGCTGGTGAAGGCGGCGACCGGCGAGGAAGCCGATGACGAGGCGCTCGGCGGCGCCGACATGCATGCCCGCACCTCCGGCCTGGCCGATTACCTCGCCGCCGACGAGCAGGATGCGATCCGGATCGGGCGGCGCATCGCGGCCCGGCTGAACTGGCGCAAGCTCGGGCCGCCGCCCGCGCCGCACGTCGCGCCGCCGCTTTTTGACGCCGAGGACCTGCTCGCCATCGTGCCCCCTGACCTCAGGGTGCCGTTCGACCCTCGCGAGATCATCGCCCGGCTGGTCGACGGCTCCGATTTTGATGAGTTCAAGCCGCTCTACGGGACCAGCCTCGTCACCGGCTGGGCCCGGCTGCACGGCTATCCGATCGGGATCCTCGCCAACGCCCAGGGCGTGCTGTTCAGCTCCGAGTCGCAGAAGGCCGCGCAGTTCATCCAGCTGGCCAACCAGACCGAGACGCCGCTGCTCTTCCTGCACAACACCACCGGCTACATGGTCGGCAGCCAGTATGAGCAGGGCGGGATCATCAAGCACGGCGCGATGATGATCAACGCCGTGTCTAATTCGGCGGTCCCGCACATCTCGATCCTGGTCGGCGCCTCCTACGGGGCCGGTCATTACGGCATGTGCGGGCGTGCCTATGACCCCCGCTTCCTGTTCGCCTGGCCGAGCGCGAAGTCCGCGGTGATGGGCCCGGCTCAGCTGGCCGGTGTCCTGTCCATCGTGTCGCGCGCGGCGGCGCTGGCCGCCGGGCGGCCCTTTGATGAGGAGGCCGACGTCGCCATGAGGGCGGCCGTGGAGCGCCAGATCGAGGCAGAGTCGCTGCCTTTGTTCCTGTCCGGCCGGATCTATGACGACGGGGTCATTGATCCGCGCGACACCCGGACGGTGCTGGGGATCTGCCTGTCCGTTATTCACAGCGCCCCGGTCGCGGGGGCGCGCGGCTACGGGGTCTTCCGGATGTAACCGAAGTTTTCTCTCCGGGCGCCAGGTTCCTCCCGGCGCCAGGTTCCTCCCGGCAGCAGTGCCCGGCGGACAAGACAAGGCTCGGCTTGAACAAGGTTCGACTGAACAGGGCTCAGCTGGACACGACAGGGGAGGGCTCATGAGCTTCACCGAGAGCCAGGAGCGGCGGGCGCTGCGCGCCGCGGTCGCCGACCTGGGACGCCGTTACGGCTACGAGTACTACGTGGAGCGGGCCCGCAGCGGCGAGCGGCTGACCGAGCTCTGGCAGGAGGCAGGCAAGCTGGGATTCCTCGGCGTCAACCTGCCCGAGCGCTACGGCGGCGGCGGGGCGGGCATCTACGAGCTGTCGCTCGTCCTGGAGGAACTCTCGGCGGCGGGCTGCGGACTGCTGATGATGGTGGTCTCGCCCGCCATCTGCGGCACGATCATCGCCCGGTTCGGAACCGAGGAGCAGAAGCAGTACTGGCTGCCGGGCCTGGCCAGCGGCGCGAAGATCATGGCGTTCGGCATTACCGAGCCTGATGCCGGGTCAAACTCGCACCGGCTGACGACCGTCGCCCGGCGCGACGGCGGGGACTGGGTGCTGTCAGGCCGCAAGATGTTCATCTCCGGGGTTGACGAGGCTGAGGCCGTGCTGATCGTGGGCCGGACGCAGGACGCCCGGACGGGGCGGCTCAGGCCCGCCCTGTTCGCGGTGCCGACGACGGCGCCCGGCTTCAGCTATCAGCCGATCGACATGGAGCTGGTCTCGCCGGATCAGCAGTACCTGGTGTTCATCGACGACGTGCGCCTGCCCGCCGGCGCGCTGATCGGCGCGGAGGACGCGGCGCTGCTGCAGCTGTTCGCCGGGCTCAATCCCGAGCGGGTGATGGCGGCGGCGCTGGCGGTCGGCATGGGAACCTACGCGCTCGGCCGGGCGGTGAGCTACGTGCGCGAGCGCACGGTCTGGGATCAGCCGATCGGCGCGCACCAGGGCCTCGCCCATCCGCTCGCCCAGGTCAAGATTGAGCTTGAGCTGGCCAGGCTGATGATGCAGAAGGCGGCGACCCTGTACGACGAGGGGGACGACCGGGGCGCGGGCGAGGCGGCGAACATGGCCAAGTACGCTGCCGCGGAAGCGAGCGTGCGCGCGGTAGATCAGGCGGTGCAGTCACTGGGCGGCAACGGCCTGTCCCGCGAGTACGGCGTCGCAGCCCTGCTGGGCGTGGCGCGGGCGAGCCGGATCGCGCCGGTGAGCCGGGAGATGATCCTCAACTTCACCGCCCAGAACTCGCTCGGCCTGCCGAAGTCGTACTGACCGGCGCTGCATGGCTGCATCGCCGGTGGAAGGAGCGCGCGTGACCGACGAGCTTGTCCGCTATTCGGCCGACCGGGGCATGGCCCGGATCGTGCTGGACTCGCCGCATAATCGCAACGCCCTTTCCGCCGCGCTGGTCAGCCAGCTCGGCGCGGCCCTGACGGCGGCGGCGGACACGGCCAGCGTGCGAGCGGTCGAGCTGACGCACACCGGCCGGACGTTCTGCGCGGGAGCGGATCTGGCCGAGGCGGCCGAGAGCGGAATGACCGCCGGAACCGCCCGGATGGTCAGCCTGCTGCGCCAGATCGTGGCGCTGCCCAAGCCGGTGGTGGCGACCATCGACGGGCACGTCCGGGCTGGCGGCGTCGGGCTGGTCGGCGCCTGCGATATCGCGGTGGCCGGACCGTCCGCTACGTTCGCCTTCTCCGAAGTGCGCCTCGGCCTCGCGCCCGCGGTCATCTCGCTGACGACTTCGCCGCGGCTTACCGCCCGTGCCGCCGGCCGGTACTACCTCACTGGCGAGACGTTCGACGCGGAAGTCGCCGCCCGGATTGGCCTGATCACCGAGGCGGTGCCGGACGCGGCGGCCGGGGCGGCCGGGATAGTCGACGCGCTGCGCGCGGCCTCGCCGCAAGGACTGCGGGAGACCAAGTCGCTGCTCACCGGCGAGCTGCTTGCCGCCTTCGACGCGCGCGGCCCGGGGCTCGCCGAGCAGTCGGCCCGGCTGTTCGGCTCAGCCGAAGCCCGGGAGGCGATGGCGGCCTTCCTGGCCAAGCGGCCGCCGCGCTGGGCGAAGGCACCCGGACACGCGGAGGACCAGGCGGGGGAGGCGGCCGGGCAGGCCGCGGGGAACGAGTCCCGCCCGGCGGCGTCATGACGGGCGGCGCGCTGCGGGAGCCGCGCCAGGATCGCAGCCGGGCGACCAGGAGGCGGCTGCTCGAGTCGGCCGTCAGCTGCCTGTCCGAGCTCGGCTGGACCGGCGCCACGGTGTCGGTAATCGCCGAGCACGCGGGCGTCTCGCGCGGAGCCACCCAGCACTACTTCCCGACCCGCGAGGACCTGTTCACCGCGGCGCTCGAGCACATGGCGCAGGAGCGCGGGGACGAGATCCGCCGCGCAGCGGCGGGACTGCCCGCGGCGGGGCCCGGCCGGACCGAAGATGTCGTCAACCTGCTGGTGCGCGCCTACACCGGACCGCTGTTTCGCGCCGCGCTGCAGGTGTGGACGGCCGCGTCGGCCAGCCCGTTCCTGCGCGAGCTCGTGCTGCCGCTCGAGGTGAAGTTCGGCCGGGAGGTGCACCGCATGGCGATCGAGCTGCTCGGGGCCGACCCGGCGATGCCGGGGGTGCAGGAGGCCGTCCAGGCCACGCTTGACATGGCCCGCGGCCTCGGGCTCGCCGACACGCTCGTGGACGATTCGCGGCGCCGCGCGCGGATCATCGCGCAGTGGGCCGTCATGCTCGACGCGGTCATCGCTGGTGCACCGGCCGAGCAGCCGGCGGCCGTCAGCCCGCGCGCCGCCCGCCAGTAGCCCGGCTGGAAGTCAGGCCCGCGGACACCAGCCCCGGAGCTGGCCTGATCCGTAGGATGGCGGCATGACTGAATCCTCTCCCGCGGCCTTTCCCGTCACCACGGCGTTTGAGCTGCCGGGAATGGTCGTCGAGCAAGACCTAGGGGTCGCGTTCGGGCTAGTGGTCCGCAGCATGGGGTTCGCGAAGTCGTTCGGCGCGGGATTCTCGGCTCTGCGGCAGGGTGAAGTGACCCAGTACACCGAGCTGCTCGAGGACAGCCGCCGGCACGCCATCGACCGGATGATCGAGAACGCGCAGCTGCTCGGCGCCAACGCCGTCGTGGCCATGCGCTTCGATTCCTCCGAGATGGGCCAGCAGCTCACGGAGATCGTCGCCTACGGCACGGCGGTCGTCGCCCGTCCGAGCACCTAGCCCGTGGCGCCGCCCGCACCGCAGCCGCCGCGGTCACCGGCTGGTGACGCCGACCGGGAGCGCATCATCGGCCTGCTGCGCGAGCACTACGCCCAGGGCCGGCTGGATGAGGCGGAGCTGGACCGGCGCGTGGGCATCGTGCTGGCCGCCGAGTTCGCCGACGAGGCCGCCGCCGCGATCGCCGATCTGCCTGCCCTCGTCCCCGCAGGCACCCCGCGGCGGCGGCTGCGGCGCCGCGGGCACTCGCAGGCGGCGAAGCCCGGGCCCGGCTGGGTTCCGACCCCCGAGCGCTTCCGGGACCCGACCACCAGGGTGGTCATGCGCGTCTGGATAGACCCCGGCGACCAGAGCCGCCACTACGTCCCCGAGCCGGACCACTAGTCCGGTCTGTAAGGCCGCGCGGGCCTGATCGCTAGTCTCTGAGTATGGGGAAGGTCTTGCCGCACTTTCCCCGCGGGTTCGGCCCCTGCCTGCCGGGTCGGCCGCTAGAACAGCCGCCCGGCTCGCCTGGCCCGCGCAGTAGGTATCGCGGGTCCCGGCCGGATCAGTGTCAGGCGGACATGGCCGGTCGCGGTTAGCTTGACTAGCGCGGATGCGGAGGCAAAGTGCTTGCTGTCGCCGTTGTACTGCGCCGCCCAGGGTGCGCTGACGTAGACCTTGAACTGTCCGCTGAACCTCCCGGCTGAATTCGTCCGGGGCAGGTGCGGATAGTAATACCACCGCTTCTTGTAGCGGAAGATGATCATGACTGGCTGATGGGCGAGCGGCCGCCAGGAGCTGCCGTAGTACCACACCCGCCCCGAGGCCGTCACCTTCTGATTCACGCGCGCCGTGCGCGGCGAGACGCGGAACGAGGTGATCTTGGTGAGGTATTTCCAGCGCAGCAGCGAGTCGCTGGCGGACGGCTCGAATGCGGAAGTGCCGCCGAATTCAGCGCGATAATACGCGCGGGCCAGCCGGGCGCTCGAGGTAGCGGTGAAAGCGATATTCCGGGCCGATCCGTTGCAGCCGGAAGCCTGAGTGCTCCGGGTACTGCGCAGCGAGCTCCAGGGTCCGCTGGCGCTGCGCGAATACTGGATCTCGATGTTCGGATGGGCAGGCAGAACGGCCCCGGGGTCGTCCTGAACACCGAGGCAGCCAGAAACCGACAGCACCGCGTACGGATTGAGGCTGACGGTGAACGCCGAGATCGCCGTGGGCTGGACCACGTGCAGGGGCAGGCTGACCGTCGCGGGCATCAGGTACACGCCCCCGCCCGCCGTGACGATCCACGTGGCGCTCGGCGACTTCGGCAGCTGCACGCTGAACTGCCCCTGCGGTCCCGTGACCGTCTGCGCCGCCGGGTTCGAGCTGATCGAGTTCTGGTAGATCGCGACAGTCTGATCGGCGAGCGGGACCGGCTGGGTGGCCCCGAGCGGCGTGTAGGCGACGGTGCCCTTCACAGACACTAGCTGGCCGTACCTGACGGTCGAAGCGCTCAGCTTCGCGCTCACCTGAACCGGATCCATATGCGCCCTAATGACGACAGGACCCGATGTGCCCTGGGCCAGGGTGGCAGTGGCCGGGACTTCGGCGACATATGGCCCTGGGGGCGCCTGATGGAGGGTGTACGAATACGTGCCGTCGCTGTCAGTCATTACCGGGTAGGAATGGCCGGTCGTCTCGTTGATCAGCTCGATGGCGTACGCGGCGGGAGGCAACTGGCTGCCCCCTGGCGCCGTCACCACAACGCTCCCGCTGAACGTCACGTCCGCTGCGGCGTAGTCAACGGTCGTCGGAGAGGCCGACAGAGTGATCGCGGGCTGGTTAACGAAATTCAGCGTCCCAGCGTCCGGATTGCTCCCGGCGCCGTGGCCGGAGTCGGTCGCGGTGACGCTGATGGTGTAGGAGCCGAGCGGCAGCTGTCCCGGCGGCTGGCCTTCGGCGATCGGGGCCTGCACCGTCCAGGTGCCGTTTGCCTGGCCGGGAGGATAGGCAAAGTCGGTAACAGTCAGCGCCGACAGGCTGCTGCCTTCGGGGATGAGCTGCACGGTGATGCTGGTAATCGGCGTGCTAGCGGTGGCGTTGACCGAGAGCAGGCCAGGATCGTCAGACGGGCTGCCGGCCGAGATAATCGTGATCGTGTCCGCGACGGTGCCGGCGCTCGCTGCGGCCGGGACAGACAGCAACAGCG
Organism: Streptosporangiaceae bacterium; assembly: GCA_052146815.1. Taxonomy (GTDB): domain Bacteria; phylum Actinomycetota; class Actinomycetes; order Streptosporangiales; family Streptosporangiaceae; genus DATJZH01. The sequence goes on from JBKQMG010000197.1 coordinate 82,005, forward strand.
CGGCGGCGAGGCTGAGCAGCACGCTGACTGCGAGCCGGAGACGGGGCACGGAAACTCCATCGGGGATGCCGGGGCCGAATTGCGTCAGATGCAGCGTAAGCCTAGTTTTTAATGGCTAACGGAAACAGACCTCGTCTGGCCACAGAAGCACAGCAAGTCTGTCAGTGATGATGATGACACGCAGCGCGATAAATTGCCTGAGTTATCGCGGAGATGGCGTTCGCGGACCAGCATCCGGCGGGTAGTTTCCATGATCCGGTAAAAGTAGAGGTCTCAGAAGCCACCACCTTTACCGGATGCTGATGCGCCAGCCCGCTGGGCGCGAAGGTATGCGGGGTCGCGAGGGCGCGAGCCCGCGAGAGCGCCGGCCCAGGGGGCGCGAAGGTACGCGCGAGGGCGCGAGGCCACAGCCCGCGAGGGCCGCCGCTCGGGGCCTCGGGCGGGCCGGCGGATGCGGGCTACGGGCGCGTGCCCTCGAAGATCTTCATGATCACGTCGCCGCTTGTGCGCACGTCGCCGTGGCGGCGGCGGATCACGTCGGCGATCAGGCCGGTCCAGCCGGTCTGATGGGAGGCGCCTTGCCCCGCGCCGTTGTCGCCGTGGAAGTACTCGCTGAAGACGATGTTGTCCCGTCAGGCGGGATCGTTCTGCAGCCGCTCGGTGCCGCCGAAGAGGGCCGCCGGCCGTCGGCGCCGCGGGTGAACAGGGTGATGAGCCGGTCCTGCAGGTCGGCGGCGACCTTGTCGAGGGTGAGCTCGTTACCGGACCTGCTCGGATACTCGATCGTGAGGTCGTCGCCGAAGAACCGGTAATAGCGCTCCAGGATGCTGACCATGAGGTAGTTAGCCGGAAACCAGACCGGCCCGCGCCAGTTGGAGTTCCCGCCGAACAGAGGCGCCGTCGACTCGGCCCGCGCGTAGCTGATGCTGGCCTGGATGCCCTCGGCGTCGAGCGCATAGGGATGATCGCGGTGGTAGGCCGACAAGGCCCGCAGGCCGTGCGGGGACAAGAAGGCGTTCTCGTCGAGCAGCCTGCTAAGCAGGCGCCGCAGCCGGTCCAGGCTCACCAGGCTGAGCAGCAGCCGCTGGTCACCTGGCTCGCCGCGCAGCAGCCCGGTGGCGGCCAGCTTGGCCGGATCTCTGCGGTCGCGGGCGGACAGGCAGTCGGCGAACTGCCTGCCGACGACCAGTGAGCGCTCGAGCATGCTCTGGTCGACGACGCCGGCCGCCCAGGCCTGCGCTGGCGGGTTCACGTCACCGAAGTCCCACTCATACGCCGGCAGCGCACCGTTCGGATGCTGGAACCATTCCGGCACAGCAGGATCAGCTGGTATTTCGCGAACGCGGGGTCCACGTAGGCCAGCGCGACGGTGTGGAAGGCCAGGTCCCAGGCGGCGAACCAGGGGTACTCCCACTTGTCGGGCATCGACATGATGTCGAAGGAGTCGAAGTTGCGCCACCGTGCATTACGCCCGCTCTTGCGCTCTTGCGCTCTTGCGCTCTTGCGCTCGGGCGGCGGCTGGGCCGGGTCGCCGTCCAGCTACCGGGCCACGCCGAAGTAGTACAGCTGCTTGCTCCACAGCATCCCGGCGAACGCCTGGCGCATCACCATGGCCTCGTCGGCCGTCGCCTCGGCCGGGGTCAGACCGCCGCGCCGCTGATCACGTGGTCGCCGATGCCGTCCTTGGGGTAGGGCGTGACCGGCGCGGCGCCGAACAGCCGGGCCTCGTTGGTCTCGTTCTCGCAGAACAGCAGCCGGGGAGCCGTCCCGTCCGGTCCCGGGCCGCCGATCAGCTCCAGCTGGCCCAGGAACGGGTGCTCGATCCCCACCGCTGAGTCGCCCGCCGCCCACATGGCCGGCTTCGGCTCGCCGGTGTCCCACGACCAGGTGTTGCGCAGCCACGCGGTCGGCAGCACATGCAGCGTCTCGGTCTCGGGCCCGGCGTTGGTGACCTGGACGGACATCAGCAGGTCGTCGGCGCTGGCCTTGGCATAATGCACCTCAGTGATCCAGTACCGGTCCCCGTCGAACGCGCCGGTGTCGAGCAGCTCGTATTCGGCCTCCATCCGGCTGCGCGACCCGGTTACGGCTACCAGGTCCTCATACGGAGACTCGGCCTGCCGCAGGCCGTCCTCCAGCCGTCCGAACCCGCGATCCGATCACTCTCAGCAGTCACGATGCTGGATCGTACGCGGCCCGGCGGGCTGTCACGTTCCGGCGTTCCGGCGTGTCCTTACCAATGCAGGCTGTCATTTCGTGGAAGGACACAGTCATGGCTCGCATCTCACTGGATCCGCCCCGCACGCTCGCCTTCCGGTTCGGGAGCTGGCTCGCCCGACGCCGGTACGGCACGCAGCTCGACCCCCTCGCGGCGATGGCCCATCACCCGCCCGTCGCGCGCTCGCTGGCGCTCTTCGAGCTGCAGATCGGCCGGTGGCGCACGCTCGACCGCGGCCTGAAGGATGTGGCGGTCTTCGCCGCTGCCGCCGCCATCGGCTGCTCCTGGTGCATGGACTTCGGCTACTGGGAGTCCACGATGAATCATGGGGTGCCGGCGGCGAAAATCCAGGCGATCACCGAATGGCGCGACAGCGAGGTGTTCACCGACCTTGAGCGGCTGGTGATGTTGTACGCCGAGGCGATGACCGTGACGCCGCCGGCCGTGACCGACGATCTTGTGGCCGAGCTCGCCGGGCACCTGAGCACAGCCGAGATGGTCGAGCTCACGGCCATCATCGCGGTGGAGAATCAGCGGTCGAGGTTCAATTCCGCGCTGGGACTGACCGCGCAGGGCTTCGGCGCCCGGTGTGAGCTGCAGAACGCCGGGCGATAATGCCGGGCGCGGGAGAAGCCGAGGTGTTCCAGGAGCACCGTGAGCTGTTGTTCGCCGTCGCCTACCGGATGCTCGGCACGGTCGCGGACGCCGAAGACGCTGTCCAGGATGCCTGGCTGCGCTGGTCGGCGGCCAGCCGCGATGATGTCGCCGAGCCCGGGGCCTACCTGATCAGGATCGTGACGAACACCGCGCTGAACAGGCTGCGCGCGGCCAGGGCCCGCCGGGAGGCATACGTCGGGCCGTGGCTGCCGGAGCCGCTGCTGACCGAGCCGGCTACTGGCCTCGCCGAGCGAGCCGAGCTCGAGGAATCGGTCTCGGTGGCGATGCTGGTCGTACTGGAGTCGCTGACCCCCGAAGAACGTGCGGTCTTTGTCCTGCGCGAGGTATTCGGCTTCCCGCACGCCGAGATCGGCGCCGCGCTCGGCCGCCCAGACGCCGCCGTGCGCCAGCTTGCGCACCGCGCCCGCGAGCATGTCCAGGCGCGCAGGCCGCGCTTCGAGGTGGATCCGGGCCGGTGCCGGGAAGTGACCTCCCGATTCCTCGCCGCCGCGGTCGGCGGTGACCTGGCCGGGCTGATGGCCGTGCTCGCCCCGGAGGTAATTCTCACCTCCGACGGCGGCGGGAAGGTGCAGGCAGCACTGCGGCCCATCACCGGCGCGGGCAAGGTGGCCCGGTTTATCGCCGCGATCTCGGACCGGCCCTACCAGGGCTATGATCCGTCGCAGCTTACGCTCGAGGCCGCCGAGATCAACGGCGGGCCGGGTGTCCTCGTGCTGGCCGGCGGCCGCGCGATCGCGGCGGTCACCTTCGTCGTTGCCGCAGATCAGATCGCTGCCGTGCACATCATCGGCAACCCTGACAAGCTCGATCCGGTCTCCGCCGGCCGGATACTGGCGATGTGAGCGCCGCAGCGCGAGCGGCGGGCCGGAAAGCCGGAAGGCCGGAAGGAAGGCGATGACCGAGGAGATTACAAGCGCGGCGAACCCGCTGATCAAGCGGATGCGGCTGCTGGCCGACCGAAAGCACCGCAGGCGAGAGGGCGCTTTCGTAGTGCAGGGCATTCAGCCCGTCTGGCAGGCGGTCGAAGCCGGCGCGCCGATCGAGGCTCTCATCGTCGCCCCCGACCTGCTGACCGTCCCGGCGGCCGGGGAAATGGTCGCGACCGCGCAGAGCTCCGGCACCAGGGTCGTTCAGGTGCCCGCCGCCCTGTTCACCCGGCTCGCGGACCGGGACGGGCCGTCCGGGCTGGCCGCGATCGTCAGGACGCGGCCGAGCCCGCTGGACGGCCTGCCGGTGCTGCCCGGTTCGGTGTTCGTGGCCCTGCACGAGGTGGGCAACCCCGGCAACCTCGGCACCATCATCCGGACCGCCAGCGCGGCGGGGGCCGGCGGCGTCGTCCTCGTCGGCCCGAGCACGGACCCCTACGATCCCGCAGCGGTCAAGGCCAGCATGGGCGCGCTGTTCAGCGTGCCGGTCACCCGGGCGGGGACCGCCGATGAGTTCTTCGCCTGGGCCCGCCGCCGGGACATCAGCGTCGCGGTCACCTCTGCGCGCGGGGCGGCGACCGTCTGGGAGAGTCCGCTGCCGCGCCCCGTCGCGCTGCTGCTGGGCAGTGAGGGGGCTGGCCTGCCCGCGGACATGCTGGCGCGCGGCGACGTGCATGTGCGGATCCCGATGACCGGCACGGCCGAGTCGCTCAACCTGGCCGTGGCCGCCGGGATCCTGCTCTACGAGACGGTACGGCGCGACGGGCTGCCCGGCTGAGGCAGTGCCCGTGAGCCGGCTCCGGGAGTGCCCCTGAGCCGGCTGAGGCAGTGCCCGTGAGCCGCCTACGGCAGTGCCGCTGCGCCGGCTGCGGCGCCCCCGCTCTGGACCGGGTCCGGGACACAGGCCAGTATCGGGGCACCGGATATTACCGGCGATTTCGGAAGGCGGGATGCATGGCGGCGCTGAAGGCTGAGGTGGACCCGGCTGAAGTCGGGCTCGATCCCGCGCGGCTGGAGCGGATTGACCGGCACCTCACCCGGTATGTCGACACCGGGAAGCTGCCGGGCTGGCTGGTCACAGTCAGCCGGAAAGGACGACTGGCGCACGTCGCGGCCCGCGGGGCCAGGGATGTGGCGGCGGGCCTGCCGGTCGAGACGGACACGCTGTGGCGGATCTACTCGATGACCAAGCCGATCTCCTCAGTGGCCGCGATGATCCTCTACGAGGAAGGCGCCTTCGAGCTGACCGATCCCGTCAGCACCTTCATCCCGTCCTTCGACGGCGTCCGCGTCTTCACCGGCGGATCGGACCTTAAGCCCCTGACGGTCCCGGCGGCCGAGCCGGTCCGGATCTGGCATCTGCTCACCCACACCTCCGGGCTCACCTACGGCTTCCACCGGGCGCATCCGGTGGACGCCCGGTACCGGGCGGCAGGGTTTGAGTGGGCGACCCCGCCCGGCATGGACCTGGCGGCCTGCTGTGATGCCTGGGCCGCCCAGCCGCTGCTCTTCCAGCCGGGCGCCGAGTGGAACTACTCCGTCTCCACGGACGTGCTCGGCCGGGTCATCGAGGTCGCCTCCGGCCAGGGACTCGACGAGTTCCTGGCCAGCCGGGTGCTCCGGCCGCTCGGCATGGCCGACACGGCCTTCAGCGTGGCCGAGGCAGACACGGGGCGGCTCGCGGCCCTGTACACGCCCGGCCCCGGCGGCCAGGCGACCCGGCTGGACTCGCTGGGCCAGGTGTCGGCGACCCGCCCGGCGTTCCTCGGCGGCGGCGGCGGGCTGATCTCGACGGCCGGCGACTATCACCGGTTCGCCGAGATGCTGCTGCACCGGCCCGGCAGTCCCGCGGGCATGCTGGACGGCGTGCGCCTGCTCAGCCCGAGGACTGTCGCGTACATGACGCGCAACCATCTGCCGGGCGGCGCAGACCTGGAGACCTTCGGCCGGCCGCTGTTCGCCGAGACGCCGTTCCGCGGCGTCGGCTTCGGCCTGGGCTTTGCCATGGTCGTGGATGCGGCCGCGGGTAAGACGCTCAGCTCGGAGGGCGAGTACTCATGGGGCGGTGCTGCCAGCACGGCGTTCTGGGTGGACCCGGCGCAGGAGCTGACTGTCGCGTTCTTTACCCAGCTGCTGCCTTCGAGCGCCTACCCGATCCGGTCCCAGCTGCGGCAGCTTGTCTACCAGGCACTGACCGACTGATCCGTGCCGGGCGGCCCGGCACGCAGGCCGGCTGAGCGTCAGTCCTCGCGGGTGCGGCGATGACCGCCGGGCCTGGTCCGGGCGGGGACGGTGGGCGTGGGCTCGGGTGCGGCGCCCTCCGGGGCACAGCCGTCGCCGTAGGCCGCCGGGCCGTCGCCCTGGAACCGGGGACCGGCCGGGTACTGCTGGTCGGCGGCCGCGGCCGCGCCCGCTGCGGGGTCGGCCGACAGGTCGGCCGGCAAGATGCCCGCGGCCCGCTCCCGCCTGAATTCGCGCACCCGGTGCAGGATGAGGGCGGCCACGGCCATGATGATCAGCGCGACGATGATGTACCCGCCGATCGACACGTAGTGCGAGACGGTGCTCCAGGCGCTGCCGAGGCCGTAGCCGATCACGGAGAGCGCGGTAGCCCAGATCACCGTCCCGATGACGTTGTAGACCTCGAAGGGCCCGACCGGTATCTCGATGAAGCCCGCGACGATGCCGACGAAGCCCCGGACGACCGGCAGCATCCGGCCGACGGCGACGGACCAGGAGCCGCGGCCGGCGAAGAACCGCTCGACTCGGTCCAGGTCAGACTTTGTGACCAGAACATAACGGGCAAGCTTTTCGACTGTCCGCCTGCCCCCGATCCGGCCTACGGCGTAGGAGACAGAGGAACCCGCGAGCTCGGCGAGTGAGCCGATGATGATGACGAGCGCCAGCTCGAGATGGTGCTGATAGGCCAGCACTCCGGCGAAGGCGAAGGTGACCTCGGACGAGATCGGGATGCTGCAGGCCTGGACGAAACACAGCACGATCAGCGCAAGGTAGCCCCAGTGCTGCAGAAAGGTCTCCATGGCCACCTGTTGTACCGCATCCGCGGGGATGCGTTAAACCACATCGTCAGTCCGGGGGCCGCCTTTGCGGAAACTTAACGACCGGCAGCGCGTCCCCGGCAGGCTTGCCGCAGCCGGTTTCATCAGCGCGGCACCGGCGGCCGCCGCCCGCAGTGGCCTGTCCCGCAGTGCCAGGCACGGTCTGCCCAGCAGCGGCGCGCCCTGCGGTGGCGTGCCGCCCTCGCCACGGTACGGCGGTTGATCACGCCTCGCCCGGCCAGGCGCGCGAGCCCGGCGGCCGCGTGGCTGCCGCCGATCGCATGACAGGCCTTCCCGTCTGAGGCGGGATATGACGCAAATCACTACTGGCGGGTAACAGAAGTCCTGCGTCAGGGGACATTGTCTGATACGGGAGCGGTTACCGCCGGCTGAGGCTAACCGAGGCCGCCGCCAGACGAGACCGGGCGGTCCCGGTCAGGAGGCCGTCCAGTTGTCGGGAGCGGGCTGGCCGAGCGGCGCTGTCGCCGTCGCGGCCGGCAGGGCCGATGGCCTGACGAACGTGGTGCCGTTCGGGCCGGCTTCGACGGCCATGTGCAGGGCGCTGCCGGCGACGTACTTGTTCCACGGCAGGAACCACTCAGTCCAGCCGTTATCCCATTCCCCGGCGCGCGGGCTGCCGGTGACCGTCACCGGGTCGCCCGGGACCTCCATGTTGTAGTAGGCCTCGGCGTCGGCGGGCGGCATGTTGACGCAGCCGTGGCTGACGTTGGTGCTGCCCTGCTCGCCGACCGACCAGTAAGCGTCGTGCAGGTAGTCACCGGTCCAGGTGAACCGGACCGACCAGGGCACCTCGAGGTTGTAGCCCGGTCCTTTCATGTCGACCGGGTTGCCCTTGTCGATCGTGACGTAGGTCCCGTTCGGCGTATTGTCGCCGGGCCGGCCGGTGCTGATCGGCCAGCGGTCGATCAGCTTGCCGTCACGGTACAGGCGCATGTGATGCGAGCTGGTGCTCGCGACCACAATGAGCGAGCTGCCGATGTTGAAAGTCTGGCTGAGCGTGTGGGCGCCGTAGACGCCGGGTGCTTCCTCGACGCCGTTGAGATGACCGGTGAAGCTCACGACGGTGTGCGCGGGCCAGTAGCCCCGCGGCCGGAAGTCCAGCGTCGAGCTGCCGTCCCAGTACCAGGCGCCGACGACAGGCTTGGAGGTCCGCAGCTGCAGGGCGCGCTCCACGGCGGCCTTGTTGGTGACCGCGTGGCTGAAAGTCAGCATGATCGGCATGCCGACGCCGTAGGTCTTCCGGTAGCCCTCGAAGATCATCGTCTGGGCCGTCTGGCCCGGTGTGAGGGTCCGGAAGGTGCTGGTCCGGGTCAGGGACTGGCCGGAGCTGGTGACCGCCCTGGCCGTCACGGTGTAGCGCTGGGACACCGCGAGGGCCCAGGTGCTGTGCCAGGTGCTGCCGCCGTTGCTGAGGGTGCCGCCGGTCGGGCCCCCGGCGGTCGTGACATGCACGCTGGTGATCTTCCCGTGCGGGATGGCGACCGTTATCCCGCGAGCCGGATTGGCCCCTGAGCTTCCGCTGGCGGGCGTTATCGACAGCGGTTCGCCGGCCGCCACGGAATGGCTGGCCCCTGACGTCGGTGCGCTGCTCGCGTGCGTCCCGCTCGCAGCCGGGCCGCCGCTCTGACAGGCGGCAGCCAGCAGGGCGACCGCGCCGCAGGTCGCCGCAGCGGGCAGCCAGCGGCGCCGTACCGAGGAGCCGGGTTCAGACACGTTGATCCTCTCTGCGGGTCTGGCGGCCGGGTCGCGCTCACCGGTCCCGCGTGCCGTGCGCCGGACGCGTCACGGTTTCTTGCCCTGGCCGGCCGCCGCGTCGCTGCCCGGGCCGGGCGGCTGCCTCGCGGGCGCCTGGTGCCTGGCATCGTCGGGCGCCGGGGCCGGCCGTCCGTCCTTGTCGCGTTCCCAGGGTATGCCGCCCCGCTGCCGGGGACGAATTACCTTTTGCCGGGCGCCGATCGCGCCAATCATGGCGATTGCGCCGGCGAGGACGGTAATGCCGACGGCCGACCAGGGCACGTAATCCCCGAGCCGGTCATACGGGGTACGGGCCGAGGCCGCCGGCAAGCTCAGCGGCACTGTCAGGACACCGCGCTGGCCTGCGCCGTCCCAGGCGAGTAGTCGGCCGCGGTCGTCGAAGGCGGCCGAATCGCCCGTCAGCGCGGCCTGCACGACGGGCCGTCCGGTCTCCGCGGCCCGTACCGCGCTGAGCGACGCGTGCTGGGCAAGGGCCCAGCTGCCCTGGAAGGTGGAATCGGACGTCTGGTAGATGATCACCCGGGCGCCCTGGTCGGTGTCGACCCTGGACATATCCGGGAAGGCCGACTCGAAGCAGATCAGCACGCCGATCGTGAGCCGCTGCCCGTTGCTGGCAGTGGCATGCAGAACGTGCGCTCCGGCGCCGGCCACCACGTTCTGCGGCGCAGCCTGGCTGATCTCGGACAGCCAGCCGAGTTCGGCCCGGAACGGGATGTACTCGCCGAACGGCACCAGCCGGGTTTTCACGTACGTCCCGGCGATGCCGCCGGGCCCGATCAGCTCGGCGGCTTTCGACTTGGCCCCGCGGGCGTTCAGGGCGTCTTCGTTGACCAGAAGCTGCGCGCCGACCGAGGCGGACAGCCGCCGGAGCCGGTCTAGCAGCGCCGCGTCGCGCCTGAGATCGAGGCCGACGCTGCTCTCGCCCCAGACGACCAGGCCGGGGCCGCGGCCGCGCCGCGCTGTGAGCCGCTCGTTTGTGGCCATGCGGCCGGTAACACCGCCGCGGGTGAGCCCCGGCTGCACCAGCGCGATGGTGAGGTGCCCGGTCACCGGGGCCGGCGAGGTCAGCGCGAACGCCACCGGCCCGGCGGCGATCGCGACCGCCGTAGCGGCGGCCCCCAGCAGCCTGACGGCCGGCCGGCTGGCCACAAGAGCAATCACGATGCCGGTATTGGCAGCCACCAGCGCCACGGTGACCAGCCAGACACCGCCCACGGCCGCGAGGGCCAGGATCGCCGGGTGCTGCCATTGGCTTGCCCCGAAGACGGCCCACGGGCCGCCCAGGAACTCCCAGGACCGGACCCATTCGCCAGCCAGCCAGCAGCTCGGCACGACGGCGAGCGCGCCGACGGCCCGCCAGGCGGTGACGGGGGGACGCAGCAGCCGCCACAGAGCCAGTGCTAGGGCCATCCACAGCGCGCCGAGCACGATCGCCACCAGCAGCAGCGCCGGGCCCAGATTAGGAATGAGCCAGTAGAGCCCGGCCAGCAGGTAGCCCGTGCCGAACCACCAGCCCCGCACCAACGCCTCACGCTGAGACGGGGCCGCGCGGATCAGCAGCAGGCCGGGGACGAGGCCGAACCAGGCCAGGAATTCGAGGTTCGGCGCGGGGAACGCGAGCGCGGGCACGCCGCCGGCCAGCAGCACGGCGTACCGGGCTGGCTGCGCGAGTCCGCGCGGGATGGCCACAGTCCTATTGTGGCGGCGCCAGCCACCCTGGCGGACGCGTGCCCTATTGCGGCGCCAGCACGCCGGGCCGCCGTCTGCGGCGCAGCGCCGCGATCACGAGCACCCAGGCGAGGGCGGCCATCGTGGCCGCCGTCATGACGGTCTCCGGCCAGCTGCCGAGCCGGTCAGCCAGCGTGAGGGTGGTGCGCAGTGGTACCCGCACATCGAGCACGGCCTGCCGCCACAGGCCGCTGCTGGCGAGGACGGCGCCATCAGGCGCGATGATGGCGCTCTCGCCAGTGGTGGACGCATAGACCACGGCGCGGTTGCTCTCGATGGCGCGGATCCGGGCCATGGCTACCTGCTGCTGCGACTCGCCGGCCTGGCCGTCCAGCTCGAAGTCCGCGTCGTTGGACTGGACGGCGAGCAGGTTAGCCCCGGCCGTGACTTCTGACCGGACCAGGCTGTCGAACCCGACTTCATAGCAGATGACGTCCCCGAGCCTGACCTTGCCGAGCCTGAACACCACGGCGCGATGGCCCGCCGTGAAGTTGACGGGCTGCAGGGCGGTCAGCGAGGTGATGTGCGACAGCAGGCTCCGGAACGGGATGTACTCCCCGAACGGCACGAGCTGGCGCTTGACGTAGATGCCGGCGGGCCCGCGCCGGGGAAGCCAGAGCTGTCCGGCGTTGCGCAGCGGGTTCTGCAGGACCGCGCCTACGAGCACCGGCCGGTTCACGGCGCCGACGGCCGCGGCGATCGTGCCGTAGACCGAGGGATACAGGCTCGGATCCAGATCGGTGGAGTTCTCCGGCCAGACCACCACGTCGGGCGCGGGCCGCGAGCCTGTGTGCACCTGAGCGGCCAGCTTCTCCGTGGCGGCCGCGTGGTTCTGCGTGACCGTACTGGCGCGCAGCAGTCGCGGCAGGTCGCGAGCGTGCGGAACGTCTCCCTGGACCGCGGCCACGGTGGCCGTGGGGCCGGTTGCGGCGCCCTGGTCCACCGGAAGCAGGCCGCCGGCCAGCGCCAGCCCGGCGGCGAAGGCGAAAGCGGCGGCGGGCAGGGCCATGCGTCCTCGTGCTGGGCGGCCGCTGCGGCGCGTCCGGCCGCCGGCCGCAAGCAGCAGCCAGGCCAGGCACGCCCCGGCGAGGGCGAGCAGGAAAGTCAGCAGTGGTGCGCCTCCGATGGCGGCCCAGCGCGCGGTAGGAACGCCCGCCTGGCTCATGGCCAGCCGGCCCCAGGGAAACGCATAGGGCCAGCGCGCCCGCAGCGCCTCGGCCGCCACCCACCACCCCGCCACGGCCAGTGGCCATGCTCGCAGGCGCAGCAGCAGGCGCTGGCCAATGCACAGCACGCCGAAGATGACGGCCTCAGCGGCCGCCAGGGCCACCCACGCGTACCAGGCCACGTTGATCAGCCACGAAAGCAGCGGAACGAAGAAGGCGACGCCGAAGACCAGGCCGACTAGCAGGCTGGCCCGCAGGCTACGGTGCCGCAGCGCCACGGTCAGCAGGGCCGGCCCGGCTATGGCCAGCGGCCATATGCCCACCGGCGGGAACGCGGCCGCGAGGGCCAGCCCGCCCGCCATGGCCAGCGCCAGCGACCAGCGCAAGCGCAGCGCGGCGCCCGCGGCGCCGCCAGCGTCATCGTCCGCGGCGCGTCCGGCCCGCTGCTGGCCCAGGCCGGCCCCGGCCAGCAGCGGGCCGGCGGTCTCGCCGCTGCCCGCGCCGCTTAGGCCGCTCCGCCGCACCGTTCCTCCTGTGCCCGTGTTCCTGTGCCTGTGCCTGTGCCTGTGCGCTTGTTTCTGTGCCCGTGCTCCTGGGCCCGTGCTTCGTGACGATCTGCTCTCTGGCGAGCGTAGCCGCGGCCGGGGCCCGGCTGGCAGCGACGCCCGTCGTGAGTGCTGCTGCCGTCCGGGGCTTGAGGTGTTCGTGAGATTGCAGCTATTCTGCGTGATAGCGTCATCACCGTCTGTCAACATGACCGGGCGAACTTACTTTCGGCACGCTCGTGAGGTACGGGGCCGTTGATCAAGATTCGATACGCAGATCTGCCTGCGGGGTTACACGTCCGCGTGGAAGCTGAGGGTGGGCACACCGTTGTCTACCTGCTGCCCGGCCTGACACCGGCCGAGCGGCGCGCCGCATTGCGGCGGTCGCGCAGCAGCGCGCGCATCGGGCACGGTCCCGCGCTGCCGGCGGCTGGCCTCGCCCGTGCCGTCGTGGCCGACCGGCTGCGCACCGGCGCCCGCAACGGCGCCGCCGCCTGCCGCGCGCATCCGGCCCTCGTCATCCCGCCGGTGGTCATCGTGGCATCGGTGGCATTCGCCTACCTGCTGCTCTCGTCCGTCAGCATTCATTTCCGGACGGCGCCCACGGTCAGCGGGCGGACCGTCGAGCCGGGCCGGGTCACCGTTCCGGCGCTGCCCCCCCAGCCGCCAGCGCCCAGCCCGCCCAGCCCGCGCAGGGCGGCCCGGCCACAGGCACGTCGGTCATCGCCCGGCCAGATCTCCACGGGCCTGACCGGGTTCCCCGGCACTTCCCCGGCAGCCGGGTCAGGCGGGCGCGGGCGTCATCCGCACGAGCACACCCCTAGCATCGCCCGCCGCCATCGCTATTCGTCGGCAGGGCCCTCGCCGTTCTCGCCGAAGCCGACTCCGTCGCTCTCCTCACCGGGCATGTCGCCGACGCCCACCGCCAACCCCACCCCCGCGCCGTCCGTTACCTCGTTGCCGGACGGGTCGGGCAGCGCTGGCGGCGGCAGCAGCGGCGCATGCCTGAATGTCGGCCCGCTTGGCGTGTGCCTGACTCTGTAAGCCCGGCCCCCCCGGCGGCGGCGCCCGCCTGCGCTCCGGCCGTCGGCAGCGGCCGGCCCGCGCCGCGCCCGCCCGGCCCGCGCGGCGTGTGCCTGCCCCAGGAAGCCGGCAGGAACCCCCCTGCAAAAGCGTTCAAGACCGCCTTCCGCCGCGCCCTGATGCTGAAGGGCGTCGCGAATGCAGCCGTGCCGTCGCCGCGGCGCCGCCGGTAGCGTGGCACGACGCAGCGGCTCAGCGCCCGCGCCCGGCACGGGCGCTGAGCGGTGCAGGCGGGCGGAAGGCCCGAGGCTGGCCGAGGGCCCTGCCTGGCACGGCCGAGGGGTGCCTGGCACGGCCGAGGAACGCTGCGCGGAAGGAGAGACGGTGACACGCCGCGGCTGGCTGCTGTTCGCAGCGATGAGCGTGATCTGGGGGATCCCCTACCTGCTGATCAAGGTCGCGGTGGGCGGGGTGCCCGTCCCGGTGCTGGTACTGGCCCGGGTGTCGATCGGCGCGGCCCTGCTCCTTCCGCTGGCGCTGCGGCGGAAGCAGCTCAGGGCCCTGCGACCGCACTGGCGGTGGCTCGCCGCGTTCGCGATCGTTGAGATCATGCTGCCCTGGCTCCTGCTGTCCGAGGCCGAGACACGGCTGTCCAGCTCGCTGTCCGGGCTGCTGATCGCCTCAGTGCCGATCATCGTGGCGGTCCTGGCGCGGCTGACCGGCACCACCGACCGGCTGTCCCTGGTCCGCTGGACCGGGCTCCTGATCGGCCTGTCCGGCGTGGCCCTGCTGGTAGGGCCGGGCGTCGCGGGCGGCAACGCCGGGTCGGTCGCGGAGGTCCTGCTAGTTGCCCTCTGCTACGCGATCGGGCCGCTCATCGCCAGCCGCAAGCTCGCCGCGCTGCCGTCCCTCGGGATGACCGCGGTATGCCTGGCCTTCGCCTCGGTCGTCTACGCGCCGCTCGCGGCCCTCGACTGGCCCGCCGCGTTGCCCTCGGCGCGCGTCCTGGCGGCCCTGGCCGGACTGGCGGTCGTCTGTACCGCGCTGGCCTTCCTGCTGTTCTTCCGGCTGATCGCCGAGGTCGGCCCGGCCCGGGCGAGCGTGATCACTTACATCAACCCGGCGGTGGCCGTCGCGCTCGGCGTCTCGATTCTCGGCGAGCAGCTGACCCCGGCGATGGGGGCGGCCTTTGCCCTGATCCTGACCGGGTCAGTGCTGGCGACCAGGCCTGGCCAGCGCCGCGAGCAGGCGATGCCCGCCGGCAGCAGCAGCCCGGCCCCCCGCAGGCGGCCGGCGGGCAGCGGTTCCGCTGCATCGGCCGGGCAGGCCGTCGGGGAATGCGCGCCTGGCCAGACGTGAGCGGGCCGGCGCTCCCGGCCAGAGGGACAGGCAGAACGTGAGGGCAGAACGTGAGCGCAGGCCTGACCGGCTAGATGCGGGCACCGCCGGGGCCTTATCGAAGGGCGCGCCGCCGGGCGCGCGGCTAGACTCGCGCAGGTGATCGACCTCAAGGCTGCACGACAGGATGCCGACCGCTACCGGGAGGCGCTGGCCCGGCGGGGCGCCGCCGAGGACTTCGACGCGCTGCTCGCCGCCGACGCCAGCTGGCGGGAGCAGACCGAGCGTGCGGAGGGCCTCCGGGCGCTGCAGAAGAAGCTGTCGCGGGGTAAGCCCGACCCCGGCCAGCTGGCGGAGCTCCGGCAGCTCGCGGCCGAGCTCGCGGAGGCGGGCCAGGAGCTGGCCGCCGCCGCCCGTGAGCGTGACACGCTGCTGGACCGCATCCCGAATCTGCCCGACCCCTCCGCGGCCGACGGCATGGACGAGGAAGACGCCCAGCTCGTCCGAACCTGGGGCGAGCCGCCGTCGTTCAGCTTCGAGCCGCGGGATCATCTGGAGCTCGGCTCGCCTCGCGGCTGGATCGATATGGCCCGGGGGGCGCGGCTGTCCGGGTCGCGGTTCGCCTACCGCATCGGCGATGTCGCGCTGGCCGAGATGGCGCTGTACCGCTTCGTGATCGACAAGCTGACCCGCAGCGGCTTCCTGCTGGTACTGCCGCCGATCCTGGTGGGGGAGCGGGCCATGTACGGGACCGGCTTCCTGCCGACCGAGGAATCCAACCTTTATCACCTGGAGAAGGACGACCTGTACCTGACCGGCACCTCCGAGGTGGCCCTGGCCGGGATCCACGCCGACGAGCGGCTCGAGGAGGATCAGCTGCCCGCCCGCTACGCGGCCTTCACCACCAACTTCCGCCGGGAGGCCGGTGCGGCCGGCAAGGACACCAGGGGCATGTTCCGCGTTCATCAGTTCGATAAGGTCGAGATGTATGTCTACTGCCTGCCCGAGCAGTCGAAGGAAATTCACGACCAGCTGCTGGCGTATGAGGAAGAGATCGCCCAGGCCCTCGGCATCCCGTACCGGGTGATGAACATCGCGGTCGGCGATCTCGGCGCGCCAGCCGCGAAGAAGTACGACATCGAGGCGTGGTTCCCCGCGCAGCAGCGCTACCGCGAGATCACCTCCTGCTCCAACACCACCGACTACCAGGCCCGGCGGCTGAATATCCGGTTCCGCCGGGACGGCAAGCTGGAGTTCGCCCACACGCTCAACGGGACGGGCGCGACCGCCAGGGCGCTGCTGTCGGTCATGGAGAACTTCCAGGACGACGGCGGCAAGGTCACGGTGCCGGAGGTCCTGCGCCAGTTCGGCGCGCCCGCCGCGCTCGGGCGCGCCGACTAGCGAGCTGCCCCTGGCGAGACCGCCGGCGGGCAAGACCGTGAGCCGGCGAGACGGCCGGCTGAGGAGACGGCGGCCCGCGCAGCTAGCCGGCGCTGCTGCCTGTTCCCGCGGAGGCGCCCTCCCCGCCCGTAGTACCCGCAGTGGTTCCTGTGGCGCTTGCCGCCCCGCTGAAGAGGGTCACGAGGGCCGGGCCGTCCGGCGAGCCGAGCCCGGTGCACGCATCCCAGCCCGGCCCGGCGCTGTAGGCGCCGTTGCTGCCGCTGGTGATGTCCCGGAAGCCGACAGCGGCCGTGCCCGCGGCGACGCCCGCGTACAGCCGTTCCTGCAGGAAGCCCGGCTTGGCGCCGGTGGCCTGCGCCAGCCGGCTGGTCAGCGCGGCCCACAGCGGTGCGACGGCGCTGGTGCCGCCGACGACCTCCTGCTGGCCGTCGACCAGGACCTGGTAGCCGGTGGCCGGATCGGCGTTGCCCGCCACGTCCGGCACGCCGCGGCCGGTGCCGCCCCCCGGCGCGGCCGGCACTCCGGCCGTCGCCTGCCAGGCGGGCAGCCCGAAGACGTCACTGACGCCGCCGCCGCCCGCGCCGCCGCCTGCTCCGTCATTCCACACCGTCTCCGAGCTGATCAGCCCGGTGGCGGTACTGGCCTGCAGGCTCGTCCCGCCGCACCCGAGCGCGTGCGGGCTGGACGCCGGGAAGTCGCAGTGCGGCTGCCCGTCGGCGGCGCCGTCGCTGCTGCCGTTGTCCCCGGCGGCCACGCAGACCGTCACGCCGAGCGCTGCGCCGTCGGCGATGGCCGCGTCCAGGGAGGTGCGTCCCTGCGCGGTCCATGAATCCTCGGACTGGCCCCAGCTGATGCTGACCGCCGTCGGCGTTGGCGTCGCGTGCACGGCGTCGGTGACAGCGTCGATGAACCCCTGGTCGGTATTCGGCGCGAAATACACCGTCTGCGCGGCGCCGGGCGCGACCGATCCGGCGACCTCGATGTCGAGCAGTACCTCGCCGTCCGCCCCGGAGGGATCCTGGCCCCCGCCGTTGCCGGCCCCGTCGACCCCGACCGCCGTGACGGGCGGCGCGGTGATGCCGAGGCCGGAAAAATAGGTGTCCAGGTCGGCCTGCGCGTATCCGCCGCCGAGCTCGATGATGGCGATCGTCTGGCCCGTCCCGTCGGTCCCGGCCGGGAATTCGTAGAACCCGGCGACCTGCGGCGGGGTGTAGGAGGTCTGCTGGGCCGCGGGAGCTGCGCGGCGCAGCTGCGACCGGGCCTGCGGCCGGTCGTCCAGCCCGACTACGGCGACGATGATGCCGTCAAGCTCCGCGGGAACCTGCAGGCCGCCCTGCCGGTAGCGGTGGGTGACGGGCCCGGCGCCGCCCGGGCCTTCGCTGGTCACGACGCTCAGCTCTGCGCCGAAGGCCCGGGCGAGCGCCGAGACCGGGCCTGCCACTCTCAGCCGCCGCGAGCCCGGGTCGCGCTGCGTCACCTCAAGGCCGAGGCTGAGCCCGGTGAGCACCTCGGCGACGAGCGCCTGGTCGGCGGGATCCGATCCGTAACGCTGCCGCAGCTCATCGCGGCTGAGCCGGACGGGCGCGCCGTCGCGGGTGCGCGGCAGCCCGGCCATCCGGCGGGTCAGGATGGTGATCTCGAGCCACTGTGACTCGTCCACGGCGCCTGCGGGCACGGCGCCGGCCACCGGCCCGCGCTCGGTGCCCGGCAGCGGTACCAGCGATATGTCAGTCATGAAACTGCTCCTAGAAATTCCGGGACGCCGGCATCAGCAGCCGGAAAGCACTTGCCTGGCCCTAGTCAATAATGCGGCAGTCCACATCGGCTGCCCTTTCCGCGCTTAATCTTCGCGGCGAATTGCCGGTCCCCCGGCCAGCGTGCCGCGGGGCCGGTCCTCCCGAGGCTGCCCGAGGCGTGCTGGCGGGCAGGCGCCGGGTCACCCGGCGGCGCCTTCAGGCTCAGTGACATCGGCCACCCGGGCGCTGAGCTGGCGCAGGATGTCGTCAGCACGGACCGCCACCGCGACGCCCTGCTCGCCGGCGCCGAGCGTTATCTCACTCCCGAGCGGGCGCTCGCCGGCGATCACGGGCCACGCGACGGCAGCGCCAAGCGGCGTGATCGTGCCCCGCTCGTATCCGGTGACCTGCCGGGCCGTCGCCGCGTCCGGCATCGACAGGCGCCGCTGCCGGAGCAGGGCGCGCAGCTTGGGCCAGGAGATGGCGCGATCGCCGGGCACCAGCACGAACAGGAAGTCGTCCGGGCCGCGGCGCACGATCATCGTCTTGACGACGTCCGCGGGCTCGACGCCGCGGGCCCGGGCCGCGGCGGCCAGATCCGGGACCCGGCCGTGCCTGATCACCCGGTGGTCGATGTCGGCAGACGCGGGGGCGGCGAGGGCCGGGCTGGGCATCCTCCAGTATTTCCCGGCGCCGGGCCGGGGACCGCGGCGGGGCAGGAAGCACGGGGCAGGACGCGCCGGGGCGCGGCGGCCCGACGCGCCCTGGGCCGTTTAGATGACAGTTTTCGCGGTAGCTAGTGTGGTAATTTTCGGGGCGCTCGACTGTGATAAAACCGCACTAATCCGACTATCTGGAGGCCGGAATGCGCATCGTTGGGGTCCTGGTCATTATCTGGCTCGTCATCGGCGCCATTGCCGCAGGCCAGCGGCACTACTACAACCATCCCGCGGCTACCTGCGCGCACACGGGCACCATAGCCTTGACAATTGTGGCGGGCCCGCTGAACTACTTCGGCGCGAATCCGAAGACCACCTGCCAGGCTCCGAAGCCCAGCAAGTAAGCCGCTCGCGGGTCAGCGCGCGCTTGCGCCGGACGGGTTAGGCGGCTGCCGCGCCGCTGGTACCCGGCGGGCGCCGGGCCCGGCGGCGGAATGCATGTCGCGCTGCCCGTCTTGGGGTCGGCGGCGGTAGGACGCGCAGAGAGGGCATCGAGATGGCCGAATCGCGAGCAGGCCGGCTGGCCGGGATGCGCAGGAACCAGCCGCGGGTCGTGGTCGTGGGCGCGGGTTTCGCCGGCCTGGCGACAGTCAGCAGGCTGACGAGGGCGGGATTGCGGGTCACCCTGATAGACCGGAACGTGTACAGCACCTTCCAGCCCCTGCTCTACCAGGTCGCGACGGGGGGACTGAACGCCAGCGACGTGTCCTACCCGCTGCGCGGCTTTGCCCGCAAGTACGGTGCCCGGTTCCGGCACGGCGAGCTGGTCGGCATCGACGACGACGCCCGCCAGGTCGTCCTCGCCGACGGCAGCCGCGTCGACTACGACTACCTCATCCTGGGGATCGGGGTCAGCGCTGCCTATTACGGCATCACCGGTGCGGACAAGTACACCTTTGGCCTCTACACCCGCCGGGACGCGGTAGCGCTGCGCGATCAGGTGTTCGCGGGCCTGGAAGATATCAGTGCCTCGGCCGAGCGGCGTGATGTCAACGTGATCGTCGTCGGCGGCGGCGCCACCGGAGTCGAGCTGGCCGGGACCCTGGCGGAACTGCGCAGCATCGCCGTCCCGGCGACGTTCCCCGAGATTGATCCCGCCTGCGTGCACATCAGGCTGGTCGAGCAGGCCGGCGAGCTGCTCGCGCCGTTCCACCCGTCGCTGCGCGACTACGCGCTGCACCAGCTGCGCGAGCGCGGGGTGGACGTCCAGCTGGGCACGGCGATCAGCGAGATCACCGCCGACCGGGTCCTGCTCGCCGACGGCCGGGAACTGCACAGCGATCTGACAGTGTGGGCAGCGGGCGTGACGGCGCCGGAGGCGGCCGGTTCCTGGAACCTTCCGCAGGGCCGCGGCGGCCGCATCGTCACCGGTCCCGACCTGCGGGTGAAAGGGCACGACCGGATCTTCTGCGTGGGGGACATCGCGCTCACCGAGGGCCATCCGCTGCCCCAGCTGGCCCAGCCGGGCCTGCAGATGGGGCGGCACGCCGCCGAGCAGGTCCGGCGCCTCGCTGTCGGCCTGCCGACCGTGCCGTTCGCCTACCACGACAAGGGCATCATGGCGACGATCGGGCGCCGGTCGGCCGTCGTCGAGCTGCCGCGCCACATCCGCATCCGCGGCACCCTGGCCTGGCTCGCGTGGCTCGCCCTGCACCTGGTCACCCTGCTCGGCAACCGCAACCGGATCTCCGCCCTCGTGAACCTGACCTACCGCTATCTCACCTGGGGCCGCGGCGGCGGCGTGATCGTGGGCGACGACCCGCCGATGCCGCGCCGTCAGTGACGGGGGCCCGGCCATGACACACACCAGCGAAACGGGCAGCCCGCGCCACCGCCGGCCTGCCGCGGAGGCAGAGCCCGCCTGGATCACCCCGCAGCTCGCCACGCTCACCAGGGACAGGTTCTCCGACCCGAAGTGGGTCTTCGAGCGGAAGCTGGACGGCGAGCGCGGCCTGGTCTTCGCCAGCGGGCGGAACCTGCGGCTGATGACCCGTAACCAGCACGACGTCACTGCCACCCACCCGGAGGTAGCGGCCGCGCTGCGCGCTCAGCGGGCCGGCGATTTCATCGCTGACGGGGAGATCATCGCCTTCGACGGGGACCAGACCAGCTTCGCGCGGCTGCAGCAGCGGCTCGGCGTCCGTGATCCGGAGCCCGCCCTGCTCGAGTCCGTGCCGGTCTCCTTCTTCCTGTTCGACCTGCTCTGGTCGGGTGGCGAGGACATCCGGCCGCGGCCGCTGCTGGAACGCAAGCAGCTGCTGGCGGACCTGCTGTCCTTCGACGGCCCGCTGCGCTACACCGGGCACCGGGCCGGCGACGGCGAGGCGTTCTTCCGCGAGGCGCGCGCCAGCGGCTGGGAGGGACTCATCGCCAAGCGGGCGGATGCGCCCTACCGGGCGGGCCGCAGCCGCGACTGGCTGAAGTTCAAGTGCGAGAACGCGCAGGAATTCGTGATCGGCGGCTACACCGACCCGCAGGGGTCACGCACCGGGTTCGGCGCCCTGCTGCTCGGTTATTACCAGGACGGCGAGCTGATCTACGCCGGCAAGGTGGGGACGGGCTTCGACCAGCGCACCCTGACCAGCCTGCATAAGGAACTGGCCGCTCTCGAGCGGCCGCGGCCGGCCTTCAGCGGCGCCGCGCTGCCGCGATCGCCGGTGCACTGGGCGGAGCCGCGCCTCGTCGGCCAGGTCGGCTTCTCCGAGTGGACGGCGGACGGGCAGCTGCGCCACCCCCGGTTCCAGGGCCTGCGGCGGGACAAGGACCCCGCCGATGTCGTGCGGGAAATCCCGCGCTGAGCGTTCCGCGCTAAGCCGGCCCCGTGCTGAGCTGGCCCGCGCCTGCCGGGCCAGCGCGCGCTTCGCCGGAAGCGGGCCGTCAGGCCAGCCAGAGCAGCCGCGCCATGACGATGGCCGCGACCAGCGCGATGACCGCCAGGGCCTTCAGCGGCAGCCGCCGCTCGTAGCCGCGCGCGGCGTCGATCTCGTCCTCGAAGGACACCGCCGCCCGCTGCTCGGCCTGGCGCTGCAGCGCGGCGTCCTCGGGCCGCAGCGGGCTGGCGGGCTGCCAGCCGGGTGCGGCCTGACGCTCGGGCGGCGGCTCGGGAATCATGCCGAGATCGCCACCTTCCCGGTCTTCTCGGTCTTGTCCCACCGGGAGTCGGCGCCCCGCAGTTCCTTCCCGTAAGCGGCGAGAGTGATCGCGCACAGCAGCGGCCCGTAGCCGGCCAGGTAGCACAGGACCGGGCTGATGAACCGGCCGAGCAGCCGGGTCTCGGTGACCTTGGCCAGATAGGCCACCGCCATCGAGGCGGACAGCCACACGAAGGTGAACAGGACCAGGGCGTGCCCGTAGGCGGGCGTCGGGGTGAGGCCGACGGCTGCCATGAGGTGGAACAGCAGCCAGCGCAGCGGCCCGGTCGCCGCGGCCGCGAGCAGGATGAGCACGTTGATGACGCCGGGAAATATCAGGCCCGAGCGCCAGCTGCGCTTGGCGCTCACCGGATCGATGAGCAGCGCGAACGAGGTGATGAACACGTAGGTGACGACGTTGACCAGCAGCAGCGCCCCGAACGCGGTCATCGCCAGCCGGTAGTCGACGAAGTACAGCGTGATCAGCGCGGCCGACGCGCTCAGCAGGAAGACGGGCAGCAGGAAAATCGAGAACCAGAGCGTCCCGAAGGTGAGGCTGCCCAGCTGGCGGTGCCGCCACGGCCGGAACCAGATGTGCTTGTACCGCCGGGTGACCTGAAAGTTGCCGCGCGCCCAGCGCACGCGCTGCTTCCACAGGCCGGTGATGGTGGCCGGCTCCTCGGCCCACACCACGGCGTGCGGCTCGAAGACCACGCGCCGCCCCATGAGCTGGGTCCTGAACGTGGTGATGGTGTCCTCGGCGAGCGTGGTGCTGTCGATCCGGCCGCCGATCGCCTCGATGTTCGCCCGCGAGTGCAGCTGAGCTCCGCCGGCCAGGCAGGCGATCGCGCCGATGACGTTCTGGCTGCGCCGGGCGGCGGCCTGCGCGGTGATGTACTCGTAGCCGATGAAGCGGGCCATGAAGTTCGCCGGGCGGCTGCCTTCGCGGATGTAGGCGGTGACCGCGCCGATCTCCGGATCGGCGAGGTGGCAGGTCATCCGGCGCAGCGCGGCGGCCTCGTAGATCACGTCGGCGTCCATGATCAAGACGGCCTGCATCCAGTCATCGGCCAGGATCACGGCGAGGCCGTGGTTCAGCGTGTGGGCCTTTCCCTCGCCGCCCTTGTCCCGGCGCAGGTGCACCACGTTGCCCGGATACTGGTCGGCCTTGCCCTGCACAACCTCCGGCGTGTCATCGGTGCTCGCGTCATCGACCACATAGATGCGCAGCGCCTCGCGCGGATAGTCCAGGCGCATCAGCCGGTCGATCGACGCGCCGATGACCGCGGCCTCGTTCCAGGCCGGGATCAGGATGGCCGTGCGCGGGAACCACGGCCTGCACCGGTCGTAATGCAGCCGCCGGAAATGCACCGCCACGAGGAGGAACTGGTAATCGGCGACCGCCAGCGGCGTGGCCGCGATGATCACGATCGCCACGAGGATCCCCTGCAGGACGATCGCGAGGTGCACGGTCATCGCACGATGCCGTCCGCGACCGCGTCGAGGGTCCGGCGGACCGAGGAGTACACGCCGACGTCGGCGCAGTCGTGGCTGTCGGTGCTGGCGACCAGCGGGACGCCGGCCTCGGCGAGAATCCGGGCGGTGCCCGGCGACGGGCAGGACCATTTCTCGTTGATCTCCACCAGCGCGCCGGCGGTCCGCAGCTGCCCGGCGAGCCAGCCGAGCTGCGCGGCGGGGACCTGCGACTCGTCGAGGCCCATTTTCGGCAGCACGCTGAACAGGTGCGCGATCAGCGGCATGGCGGGGACCTGCAGGAG
Source organism: Streptosporangiaceae bacterium (assembly GCA_052146815.1). Classification (GTDB taxonomy): domain Bacteria; phylum Actinomycetota; class Actinomycetes; order Streptosporangiales; family Streptosporangiaceae; genus DATJZH01. Next base: position 105,227 of record JBKQMG010000197.1, read on the forward strand.
CGCGCGGGCGGTCGCCTCGACCAGGCAGCTGATCACCTCCGCCGCGCCCAGCTCGCCGGCCTGCAGCAGGGCGGCGAGCTTCTCCGGCGCGACCGGTCCCTGCCCGCCGGGAAACTGATGGTCGGCGATCAGGACGAGGTCGATGCCTGCGGGCAGCGGGGGCAGGTCCAGCCGTCCGCTGCGGTCCAGGATCTTGGCTTCAACGCCGGCCAGGACGGCCAGGCCAGGCTCGCCGCGCAGCGGCTCGACGGCCGCGGCGAATTCCGGCACCCAGGCTGAATCGCGCCGTACGTGGTCGGCGAGGCACAGCGTGCGCAGCCCGCGCCGGCGGGCCGCCGCGAGGTTCTCCTCGACCGTGCTGACCCCGTCGGAGAAGGCGGAGTGGACGTGGTAGTCCTCGCGCAGCAGGTCCTGGGCGCTGCTCATGCCGCCGCCCGCTGCACCTCGCCGAGCTCGACGAAGCGCTCGTCCAGGAAGCGGACCATGGCGACCTCGCGGAAGTCCGCACGGGCGGGCAGCGCCTGGCCGCGCAGCGAGTCCAGCGCCATCCTCGGCATGTCGACGCCGCTGGCGATGGTCAGCGGCAGTGAGCCGGGCGCACGCGGATTGACCTCGAGCAGGGCCGGGCGGTCCTCGCGGTCACGGCGGCACTGCACGTTGGCGATGTAGGTGAGCCCGGTGGCCCTGACAACCTCGGTGCCGAAGCGGATGAGCTCTGGATCGCGGATGGTCTGCCCGGCCACCGAGATGCCCGAGTCCACCTTGGCCCGCAGTCTGGGCACCGCCGAGACGACCCGGCCGTCCCGGTCAGCCAGCACGTCGATCGAGTACTCGGCGCCCGGCAGGCAGTCCTGCACGATGCAGTCCGCCGACCGGTGCAGGCCGGCCAGCTCTGCCGCCGACCCGACCAGCGAGATGCCCGCCGATCCGCTGCCGGTCCGTGGCTTGACGATGACCGGGTAGGTCCACGAATCGGGATCGAGGTCCCCTGTGAGCCGTTCGGTCCGGGGGACGCGGACGATATCCGCGCAGTGCCGCGCCAGGGCCAGCTTGTCGAGCGTCAGCTCGAGACTGCGGCGCGGCGCGAGCATCAGCGCCACCCCCGCCCGGGCCAGCACGCTGCGGGCCGCGGCCAGCGGGCGCAGCTCGGCGTCCACGGTCGGGACGACGATGTCGACCGCCAGGTCCAGGCAGCGCTCCAGCAGGACCGTCACGAACGCGGGGGAGCGGCCGGCGGGCAGCAGCGTCCGGGCGCCGGGCGGCTGCAGGTAGAGGCCCGCGGCCCACGGGTCCATGTCGGCGGCGATGAGCTCGACCGCCGGGTCGGCGTGCAGTGACTTCATGACCGCGATGGCCGCTGGTCCGCCGGCTCCGGTCACCAGGACGCGCAGCGGCCTGGCCGGCGAGCCAGGCTGCCGCGTGCTGGCAGGCTCGGGCTGGACCGCCTGGCCTGCCTGCCCCGCGGGCTGCGGCTGGGTCGCCGGCGGTGGTAGTGCCCCGGGCTGGGGCCGGCTTCCGGGCTGCGGCGGGCCCTCGGGCTGCGGCATGGTGTGACGCTGTGACATGGGTTCCTCCCCGTTGACGAGTCGTCAGGCCCGGGCGGCCGGCTCGGCGGCCGCGGCGGGCCGGGTCCTGGCATGCCCGGCCGAGGTCGGCCGCTGGGCGCCGCTGCCGGACGTGACATCCGCGCGATCGCGGATGACCTCGAACGGCTCGGCGTAGCGGCCTTCGCCGAAGCGGGACCAGTACCGGGCGGTGGCCTCGATCAGGTCGGGCTCCAGGTACTCCCGGACGGCGACCTGCGAGGCGAACGCGTCGATGGCGGCCAGCTTCCGGCGCATCACCTCGTCGATGGTCACGAAACGGGTGGGCGCGAAGTCCACGGTGGCTGACGGTGACTGGTAGCAGTAGACCCGGCCCACCTGCCGGGCAGCCACCATGGCGGCGCGGTGGGTGTTGCGGTGATCCTGGTGCACGTCGTTGATCGAGTGCGTATACACCAGCGTGGGCTGAACGGACTCGATCACCCGGCTGATGAGGCTGATCGTCGGATCGCCCTCGCTGATCCGGGTGTCCTCAAGATCCTCCAGGTACAGCTCGGCGCCGAGGATCTCCGCCGCCTGCTGCGACTCCCCGACCCTGGTGCGCTCCGAGCCGCCGCGGGCGCCCCGGCACATAGTCAGGACCGAGATCTCATGTCCCATGCCGTGATGGGCGAGGAGAGTGCCTCCGACGCCGATCTCGATGTCGTCGGGATGCGCGCCAATGGCGAGCACGACCTCGCGGCCTGCCAGCCGGGCGGCCCGGCCCCGGCTGATCAGCTCGTGCGCGGTGGCGATCAGCCGCTCGGGCTGCAGCGGCTTCTCCAGGAACTCATCGGCGCGGTGCCGCAGCGCGGTGACCGCGTTGTCGACGGTCACGTGCGCGGTCACGACCGCGACCGGGATGGCCGGAGCGACTTCACGCAGCGCCTCAAGCAGCTGCAGCCCGGTCATGCCCGGCATCTCCACGTCCGTGATGACCAGGTCCCAGGGTTCTGAGCTGGCCCGGATCAGCGCAGCGGCCGGGTCCTCGATGTGGATGACCTCGAAGCCGCCCCACTTGCTGAGGACATGCACGGTGAACTTGGCCGCTTCCGGGTCGTCCTCGACGACAAGAATCCGGCCCTGTGATCCTGCCTGGTCGTTGCTCGTCATGCAGTCACCTTCCGATCTGCCGGTAGCAGCGGTGTTCGCGGCCGGTTGCAAGTCGGTAGCAGGGGGGCGGCGCACCGGGCGCCGCGCCCCTCAGCGCGGCGCGACGTAGCGGTAGCCGAATCCGCGGACGGCCTCGATAGGCCTCGATTCGTCGCCGCGCTGGCCGAGCTTGCGGCGCAGGCGCATGACGGAGAACTTCACCCGCTCCGGGCCCACCTGCAGGGGGTCGTTCCACGCCTGCTCGACCAGCTGGCCAGCAGACAGCGCCTGGCCGGGATGGCGGACCAGCGCGGTCAGCAGCCGGTACTCCGTCGGGGTCAGCGTGATCTGCTCGCCCTTCACCTGCACCTGCCGGGTGCCGAACTGCACCTGGAGCAGGCCGTCGTCGTAGACCGTCTCCTCGGGGCCGGCCGGGCCGGAGCGGCGCAGCAGGGCCTGTACCCTGGCCAGCAGCTCGCGGTTGCCGAACGGCTTGGTCAGGTAGTCATCGGCGCCGCCGCGCAGCCCGCGTACCTTCTCCGACTCCAGCCCGTGCGCGGTCAGCAGCAGGACGGGTACCTCGCTGACGTCCCGGATGCGCTCGAGCACCGCCCAGCCGTCCAGATCAGGCAGGCCGACGTCGAGCAGCACGCACGCGGGCCGCTTAGCGTGGAACACGCGCAGGCCCTCCCGGCCGCCCGCTGCGCTCAGCACCTCGTAACCGCCGCGCTGCAGGATCGTCCGGACGGCCAGCGCGATGTCCTTGTCGTCCTCGACGATCAGAACGGGCGCGCTCACGCGGCCACCGGCAACCACACGCGGAACGTAGTGCCGGCGCCGAGGGCGCTGTCCACCTCGACGCGGCCGCCGTGCAGGTCGGCGATGGTTTTCACCACCGAAAGCCCGAGACCGGTCCCGGGTAGCGCGGCCGTGCGGGCATTGGAGGCACGGAAGAACCGGTCGAAGAGCTGACCCACCTCGTCGGGCGGGATGCCGATCCCGGAATCGGCCACCTCCAGCTGCCACTGCACGCCCTCGCACCGCGCGGCCACCCTGACCCGGCCGTCTTCGGGCGTGAACTTGATCGCGTTGGAGATGAGGTTGTCGAGCAGCTGGGTGAGCCGGTGCCGGTCCGCCGGCACCAGCGGGCCGTCCTGCGCGTCGACCTCGAGCTGGACGTTCTTCTCCGCCGCCACCGCCGAGGCCGCCAGCACGGCCTCGCGGGCGATCTCCGGGATCGAGACCGGGGTGCGTTCCAGCCGGATAACGCCCGATTCGAGGCGGCTGAGCATCAGCAGGTCGCCGACCAGGCGGATCAGTTTCTCGGCGTTTCGCTGGATGATGTCGAGGAATCCCTCGGCGTCGGGCGTGAGGCCCTGCTCTTCGCCCCGGATCAGCTCAGCGAACGCCACGATGGATGTCAGCGGCGTCCGCAGTTCGTGTGAGGCCGTGGCGAGGAACTGCGTCTTGAGCTCGTCCAGATCCCGCAGCCGCGCATTCTGCTCGGCCAGCTGCCGCTGGGCATCCTCTGCCTCCCGGCGTGCCCGGCGCTGGTCGGCGAGGAGCCGCTCGCGCCGGGATTCGGTCTGCTTGTAAGAGGTGATATCGGTGACCGTGGCGAGGAACCCGCCGGGCGTTCCGTCTGGGCCTGCGAGCGGGATGGCCGCGGCGCTGACCCAGACAGGCGGCCCTGAAGGACGCTGGAGACGGCAGTCGATCCGCAGCTCGCTGTCCTCGGCCGCCGCCCTGGCCCACGCCTGCTCCAGCCGCCTGGCGTCGTCGGGATGCAGGGACTGCGCCCAGTCGCCGCCGATGACCTGGTCAGCGGGCATCCCGGCCAGCTCGCACCAGCGGTCGTTGACGAAAGTCACGCGGCCCTGCGCGTCCGTTTCGAGGATGCCCACCGGGGCCAGCCGGGAGAGGTGCCGGAACCGTGCTTCCTGCTCGGCGAGCGCCGCGGCGGTCTGCTCGAGCTCGCTGAGGTCGCGCAGGAACCCGCAGAGGTAGCTCTCGCCTGCCACCGTGAGCGGGACGGGGGTGAGCTCGACCGTCCGCACGGAGCCATCGCTGTGCTGGACGCGCGGCCGGAGCCTGCGGACGGGGCCGGGACGGTCTGCTTGCCGAAGGAGATCCTGGACAACTGCCGCGAATTCTGCGCGGTCCGCCGGGGGGACGAGCAGATCTCGCGCAGCCTGGTCGAGCACGTCGCTGCTCTTACGGCCGAAGAGTTCCTCGGCGGCCGGGTTGAACTGCACGATCTTCTGCTGGGAGTTCAGCGAGACGATCGGGTCAGGTGAGCCGGTGACCAGAGCGAGGCCCACCGCGCGCCGCTCGGCCAGCAGCATGGTGTCGTTGGCGTGCCGGATCTGAGCGCCGAGAATCGCAGCGACCGCCTGACTGGCCGCTCGCACTTCCGGGTCCCAGCGGCCGACCGCCCCGACCAGCGCGACAGCGCCCAGGCATGCGCCCTCGACGGGGTGGGCGTGAGCCACCAGGATGCTGCGGCGCTCTCCGGTCCCGCGGCTCGGCTCGAGCGGAGCCTGGAAGAACCCGGCCCCCGCCTTAGGGTGCGCGGCGCACAGCTCGTTGATCTGGGCCAGAAGCTCAGGATCGGCCGCGGCTCGCTCGGGGTGGGCGGCCAGGCTGACCATCAGGCGTCCCGCCGTGTGCTGGAGGGCCAGCGCGGCGGTGGCGTCGAAGGCGCCGGCCAGCCTTTCCAGCACGGCCGGGAGCGCGGTGAACGAGGTGTCGCTGCCCAGCAGCTGGCCGACGGCGAACTGGACCACGTCCGCCGTCACGACGCTCGGTGACCCGCCTGCGGCGACCGCAGGCGCGTCAGCGATGGCCCTCACGCGAGATCCCCCCATGACCCCGTGCTCCCCCGCCCCCGTTGACTGTGCGGCGCCGCCCCGGCTGCCGCCTGCCCGGCTCCGATGGATAACATGATGAGTACGTGCATCCACGGCCAATCCGGCCAAAGGTGATGGCCGGGACAATGCCCTGACCTGCATCATTCTTATCCGGGCTTACCCCGGGCGAAGCGGGCCGAATCTGGCCGGCTGCCCGCATTAAGCGCTGCGGCTGCGCGTATTAAGCGGGGGCGGCGCGTCTTATTGAGCCCGGCAGCGCGGCAATGGCGGGGAGCGGCGGGCCAGCTGCCATCAGCAGGCGTTGCCCGCGGCGCGGCGCTGGTCCGTGCCCGGCTGGCTTTGCGGGCGCGTCAGCCGCCGCCCACGGCGGCCAGCAGCGCGAAAAGTATGGCGGCTGTGGCGGCCGCGCCGTGGATCGTGATCATCAGGACCGGCGCTCCCCGCCGGGCCGGCCGCCCTTCGGCGCTTGGCGTCTTAGTGCTGACGCCGCCACCGCGGGCAGATGTCCCGGATCCGGCGGCATTCATGTCTTCTGTGCCGTTGTCGGTCCCGGCGGTATTTGTCCGGGCCGGTCCTGGTCCGGCCGCTTCTGCCGGTGCCGCAGCCATTTGCGCACTATCCGCGGCGCCCCCTTCCGTTCTGGCAGGTCCTGGTGCGGTACCGGCGCCGGAGCGGTCGCCCATTCCCGGCAGCCCGATGGCCAGAGTCGCCATGCCAAGCCCCGCCACGGGCAGCAGCAGGCCCACCGCTATCCACGCCAGGTAAAGCCGGTCCGCGGCGAGGTAGGCGATCCAGATCGCGAGCCCGGCGACGGCCAGCCCGAAATGGCTGAGAACGACGGCCGGCGGCAGGGCCCGGTACCCGCCGCGGCGCTGCCGCCGCCGCAGGCCGCCGTGGGAAATCCAGCCGGCCAGCAGATAGCCGCCGCTGGCTGCGGCGACCAGCCACGATGCGAGCGCGGCGAGCGCGACGGTCACGTCCATGCCCGGGCGGCGGGCGGGGCTTCCGCGGGCAATGCTCGGCGGGAACGGGGTCAGGTCGGGCCGGGGAGCGGTGACCAGGTCGCCCAGAACCCCGCCCGCCAGGGCGGCGAGCCTCCTCGAGACTGCCTTGCGCCGCCCGCCTGCCACCTGGTGGATCGCCCGCGCGACCGCCTCGTTGACGTCAGCTTTGCTCAGCCCCTGGCACGGGGGGGGCACCGAGGTCACCTTGGTGTGATGCCTGATCGCCTGCGCTCCGTAAGCCGCGCACCGCTGGACCGAAGCTGCAGGCGGACTGGCCGGCTGCGCTGCGCATCCGGCCGCGAGGACCGCGGCGAGCAGCGCGCCAGCCGCGGCGGCGAGCTTGATGGAGATTCTCATGCCAATCCAACGATTCTTAAAAGTGCTTCTGAGGCCAGTGCCTGCTCTGCGTGACCAGTGCTGCTGCGGCCGGAGCGCTCGTCGCCGGGGCGCTTACGACCGGTCAACGGCCGGGCCGGCGGTGCGGGCCATTCGGCCAGTCGCAGGATCAGCCGGGCAAGCAGCGCGGGCTTGATGTGGACGGCAGTCAGGTCACGCCCTTGCTCACAGTCCGCTGCCATTGGCCGGCGGCAGCTCAGGCACTCGCTCATTCGATCACAGGCCCCGGGAACACGAGCACGCGGCCTGCTTCCGGCAAAAGTTCGCACTTAGTACAATTTACTCGATGTACTACGCTGCAGTTCCGGGACAGACCTGTTTCGGACTTGCGGCACCGAGCACATATTTGACAGGTTAAAAGCGACTAGTGGCGTCCGCCCCGCCGCCTAGGTCCTCCGAGCCCATGGGAGGTCGCATGTCGGTCCAGTCCGGCGGGACCACGCATAGTTCGCCCGCGCCTGCGGGCCCGTCAGGCGCGGGCGCCGATGTGCTGGCGCATCTGTATGACATCTACGGCGATCACCTGTTCGATTACTGCAACATGGTGCTCGGCAGCCCGCAGGCGGCGGCTGAGGCGGTCCGCGAGACACTGATCGCGGCCACCGCCCAGTTCGGCAGGCTGCGAGACCGGGGCCGGATCCGCGGCTGGCTTTTCGCCATCGCCCGCCGGCAGTGCCTGCGCGAACTGGCTCCTCGCTCCGGCGCCGCGTCGCTGGATGAGCTGATGGGCGAGAAGGACCCCGCGCCCGGGAGCGATGCGGCCTTCAGTAGCGCGGACCTGACGAGCACCGACGTGAGCTGGGCGGCCATGACCAGCGCGGCCGCAGGCACTGACATGGCGGCCGCTGACACGGCCAGTACTGATGCAGCGGCGGATGACACGGCGAGTACTGACGCGGCGGCCACTGACGCAGCGAGCGCGGATGCGACTGATGCGGACCCGGGCCGCGCCGGCGTGAGTCGCGCCGATCCCGGCGATGCTGACCGCAGCAGTGCGGACATCGCCGCCGCGGCCGCCGCGGCAGGCGGCGCGCTGACGTTCCCCGAAGCCGGGCGCCGCGGCGACGGGGACGCCGACACCGCCGACCTCGCGGTCGCGGACATCGAGGCTGAGGTACGGCGGCGGGAAACCCTGCTGGTCGTGACGGCTGCCCTGGCCGGGCTGGCAGCCCGCGACCGCGAGGCGCTCAGCCTGGTATACCGGCACGGCATCAGCGGCGCGGACCTGGGTGACGCGCTGGGCCTGTCAGCCGGGCGAGCCCGGGCGCTGCTGGCCGGGGCGGTGAGCCGGTTCGAGAAATCGGCGGCGGCAGTCGCGGTGCTGCGTGCGGGCTGGCAGGGCTGCCCGGTCCCCGCCGTGATCGTCGGGGACTGGGATCCCGGCGCAGATTCGCTGACGCCTCCGGTGCTCAAGCGGCTGGCCCGTCACATCGAGTCCTGCGCGAGCTGCGCCGAGGACGCCCGGCGACAGGTCTTCAGCCCGGAGCTGATCGTCACCATCGCGCTCGCGGTGCCGCCGGCGATGCTGCGGGCCGAGATCATGACCAGCGCGATTGAGGGGGATGACGATCTCGGCGGCGCGGCGGCGCTGCTGGCCAGCCTGGACGACAAGGGATTCCCGGCGCGACCGGGGCGCCTGCGCGCGGTGGTGCGGGACGACAAGGTGTTCCCGGTGCGACCGGGCCGCGTCCGCGCGGTGGTGCGGGACGACAAGGTATTCCCGGCGCGACCGGGCCGTCGCCGCGCGGTGGTGCGGGCCGCCGTGGCCTGCGCTGCGGCGCTTGTCCTGGCGGTGGCAGCGGGCGCGCTGCTCCGCACGTTCCTGGCGGCGCCGGCTCGCGACTCGGCGGCGGGGACAGCAGCAGCAGCGGCGGTGAGAAAAGGCCCGCACAACGCCGCGCCGGGCGGCTCCTCGCCACTAGCCTCGCCGGCCCGATCGCCGAGAAGCCACATGGGGCGGACCGCGCTCGCTCTGTTCCCGTTTCCCGGCGCCCTTGGGTCCACGCCGGCGCCGGGGAGGACCGGCCTGCCGGTTCCGCTGCCGAGGCTGAGCGGGCGAACGCCGGCGCCCACGCCGACGCCGCATTCTTCGTCGCCGCAGCCGTCTCCGTCGTCGTCATCATCGAGCGGATCGCCGTCTCCGTCGCCGTCATCGACGTCTCCCAGCCCGTCACCGTCGCCGTCCCCCACCTCACCGTCGCCGTCGCCGACGTCACCGTCGGCAGGGCCGTCGTCGTCTCCCTCATCCGGTCCCTCATCCTCTCCGACATCGTCGCCGCTGCTGGCGGCGGGCAGTTAGGGCTGGTCACCCAGGGAAGCGGCAGGCTGGGGAACGTGGCCCGCTAAGCAGGCCGTCCGCTGGCGCAGCCTGGGTAACGTGGCTCGCTCGGCGGGCCGTCCGCTGCCAGATCGGCGGGCGTCCGCTGGTGACGCCGTCGTCAGCGGGGCGTTCCCGCGCTGACCAGAAGACCCGCGCAGTGCCCGCCACGAGAGCGGGCAGGGCAGCGGCGAGACCCCGGAGGCACCGGAAAAATCTGACGCCGGCGCCCCGTCCGGCGGCGGCCGCGCGAGACTGATACCGGCCCGGCCGCGCAGGCCGGGCCCGTATCCCTAGCGAAGGGTCATCTGATGGCGCATGGTGCCCGGCTCGGCTCGGCGGTCATGTTCGTGCGGCAGCTCGACCGCTCGGTCAGCTTCTATCAGGAGGTCCTCGCCCTCGGGGTCACCGACCGCAGCCCGTCCGCAGCGCTGCTGACCGGCGCGGACGGATCGCAGCTGATCCTGCGGGCGATGGGCGGCAACGCCGCGCATGCGCTCGGCAGCGTGGGCGTGCAGTACGTCATCTGGACGGCCGCAGGCGAGGACGACCTGAACCGGTGCGAGCTGGCCCTGCGGGAGCGCTCAGCCCACCGTGAAACCCGCACGGACGGAGCCGTTTCGGTCGTCGAGGGCCGTGACCCGGACGACATCGTCGTGATGATCACCTATCCCGGTCCCGAGCAGCTGCCCCTGCAGCAGCTGCCGGCCCGGATCTACGGCTGGTAGCTCCCGCCGTCGGCCGGGAGCCCCCCAGTCACGACATCAGGGCGTCCCCGCCCGTGTCACGGCGGCCGGGAGCCCGGCCAGGTCAGGCAGGCGTGAGCACCGCCTTGATCACCCCGGCGGCGCGCTGGTCGAACTGCTCGTAAAGTCCCGGCGCGGCATCGAGGCCGCCGTGATGGCTGATGATCCGGCCGGGGCGTGCGCGCCCGGACACCACCAGGTCGCGCAGCATGGTGGTGTACCGGCGGTCGTGGGTCCGGCCGAACCCGATCCGCACCCCTTTGGAGAAGAGCGCCCCCCATGCCACCCGCAGCGAGCCGTCGGGGCTGCCGCCCGGCGCGGGGTGCGGGATAGACCCCGGCGATCCCGATCCGGCCGGTGGGGTTCACCAGCCGCGCCAGGTCGCTGATGACCTGGTCGGGCCGTTCGGTGTCCGGGCTGTCCCGGTCCGCCGCCTGGAATCCGCTCATGTTCTCCTCGCCCAGCGGCAGTCCCGCCCGGGAGCGAAGCTCGCGGATCTGCTCGACCGGATCGCCCGCGGAGAAATCCACCGGGACCGCGCCGAGCTCCCCGGCCCGCTCGAGCCGCTCCGGTACCCGGTCCACGACATAGATCTCGCTGGCGCCCTTCAGCACCGCCGAGTACGCGGCCAGCAGCCCGACCGCCCCGGCGCCGAACACCGCGACCGTGCAGCCAGGAGTAACCTCGGCCAGCTCGGTGGCGTGCCAGCCGGTGACGAACGCGTCGGCGAGCAGGACGAGATCATCCTCGCGGTCATCGCCCGGCTCGCCCGGCACCGGCATGCAGTTGGCGTCAGCAAACGGCACCCGCAGCAGCTGAGCCTGGGCGCCCCGGTAACCGCCCATTCCCGCGTACCCGTAGGCCGCGCCGAAGCCGCGGGGGCGGACCCGCAGGCACGCCGCGGAGTAGCCGCGGGCGCAGTTGTAGCACAGCCCGCAGTACAGGTGGGTGGGGATGACCACCCGCTGCCCGGCGGCCACGAGCTCCACCGACGACCCGGCGGCCTCGACCACGCCGAGCGGCTCGTGACCGAGGACCAGGCCAGGCCCGGCTCGGCGCCGGTGCGGCCGTCGTACATATGCAGGTCGGCGCCGCAGATAGCACTGGAAGTGATCCGGATCAGGGCGTCGGTCGGTTTCTCGATGACGGCGTCGTCCACGTCGCGGACAGCCACGTGACGGGTTCCCTCGAAGACCACAGCTCTCACCGCGTCTACGCTAGCTGGACTGCGCCGGCCTGCTGGCGAGCGGGGCCTGTGTGAGCGGGAGCCGGGCGGCCCCGTGCGCGAGCCGGGCTGGGCCTGCCGGCACGGCAGCGAAGCTGCGCGTGGCGCGAGATGAATCAGCCTGGCAGCTCGGCGGACGCCGCGCTGACCTCATCGGCGAGCTGGCCTTCAAGACGGCGCAGGATGTCGAGGTGCTCGCTGGCCCACAGCACGAGAAGCGCACCGTGGCGTGCAGGCGCGTCGCCGCTGGCGATGTAGTCCCGCACCTCATGCATCAGCCGCTGGCGGTCCGGCGGGTCAGCGGCTTGCGGCCGCGGAACTGTCGTCCGGTTGGCGAGCGAGTCGGCCAGCGTCACGTACCATGACCGCACGGACTCGATCTGCCCGTCCATGCTCGTGCCGTACTGGCGCGAGCCCGCGTCCTCCTGGCCATCGGTCATCAGGAGGCTCAGCGCATCCAATGACCGGCCGGCGCGCAGCACGCGCCGTGCTCCCGCGACCAGCACCGCCGTGCCTTCAGGATTCATCCGCTTCACCGAGCGCTCAGCCAGGTACTGGCGGAACGCGTCATCGAGCCGGTGGACGGCCGTATCGGCGGACTGCCCGGCCTGGGCCGGATCACCTGAGTGGCCGCCGCCGGTCAGCGCCCAGGCGGCTACGGCGACGTAATCCGCGCCGTGGGAGTACGCAGCCGCCAGGTTCCGCCGCAGGACGGCTGCCGCGCCGCGCGGCCAGAACAGCAGGCCGACCCCCAGGCTGACCGCGAAGCCGATGGCGACGTCCTCGATCCTGATGAGGCCGACCTTCCATCCGGTGGGCTGGATGATGTTGAACAGCACGACGAGGACCACGGTGAAGGCCGCCTGACCCGCTGCGAATGAGATCACCCGCGGGGCGTAGGCGGCGACCAGCACCGCGGCCGGCAGGATGCCCCACAGCACCCGGTCGCTGGCGCCGAGGGCAATGAGGATCGCGGCACCGACAACGATCCCGGCGGCCGTGCCGGCCAGCGCGCTGACGACGGACCGGCCGGTGCCGAGCGCGTTGGAGCGCAGGACCGACAGCGTCCCGAGGACTACCCAGAAGGAATGCTGGAGGTCGGCGCGCTGCGCGATGAACACGGCGATCGCCAGGCCTGCCGCTCCCCGGACGCTGTTGCGCAGCCATACCGATCCGGAGCTGGCGTCCTCGGCCGCGAGGTCCCGTATCGCCTGCTGCGCCGCGGGCAGCGCGGCCAGCCGCCACGGCGGCGCAGCACGACGCCGGTCATCGCGCCCCGCGGCCGCCGGGGCGGATGACACAGGTGACTGTGCCAGGGATGACCGGGCCGGGATGTCGGCGGCCTCGGCGGCCGCGCCGGTCGCCGCCAGTGCGTAGGCGGCGATCTGGCGCGTGGTGTAGGAGATGGCCCTGATCCGGAACGACCGGCCGACGAGTGACTCAAGTGCCTGGTCGCCCAGATCCCGCGGCAGGCGGGAAATTCGCTGGGCGAGCGCCCGCACCACGCGCTCCTGCGCCTGCATCAGCCGCCCGGTGTCTGGCCGGCCGCTGCCCCCGCGGAGCCGGGCCGCACAGGCCCGCAACACGTCGGCGGCGGCCATCATGGCCTCGGCGTTCTCGTCGCGGCACAGGTCCCCGGCCGTAGTGCTTGTCAGACGCAGACCGCCCGTCGCTGGGCCGTCTGTCCCTGGACCGCCGCTGCCGCCCGTCGCCGGGCCGTCCGCCGCCGGGCTCCGGCGGCCGGCCGTCCCCTGGCTGCCCGTGCCGGAGCCGCCGGCCGGGGAGTCGGCCGTGCCGGTCACGATCTGCAGTGAGGCGAGCAGCCAGTGCAGCTCGTCGATGAGTGCGGCGAGCGCGGCGGCCTGCCCGGTCGGCCCGGTCGGCCGGTGCGGGGCCGACTGGAGCTTCGCCCGCAGGTCGCTGACCAGCTGGCCGGCCGCGGCGCTGCGCGCTGCGAGGGTCTGCTGATCAGTCGCCAGAGCGCCAGCGGCCAGGTCGGCGAGCGCGAGGCAGGCCCGGGCGGCCTCCTCGCGCAGCGTCTTTCCCTGCCGGGGCGGCCACAGCAGCATGACCGCGCAGATGCCCGCGGCGCTGGCCAGGCCCCAGCCTGCCAGCCGCCACGGGATGGCCGCGGGCGGCGCGGGGACCGAGACCGCCAGGACGAACGCGAGTATCGCCGCCGTCCCGCCTGCGGCGAGATAGCCGTTGAATACTCCGGCGAACAAGATGGCGAAGCCCACCACGGCCATGGCCGCCGCCGCCAGCCAGGCATTACGGGAGCACAGGGACCCGAGCACCACCAGCACGGCCCCGGCGCCTGCGAGGGTGAGGTAAGCGGTGAGCCTGGTCCGCGGGGGACCGGTGAAGTCGACGAAGATGAGGATCGCGAAGGAGCCGAACGAGGCGAAGATCGAGGCCTGCGGCTGCTGGATCAGCTGCGACGCTACGGCGAACACCGCGGGCATCACGATCGCGGCCCGCACCGCGGTCTTCAGCGCGGCCAGCCCCGGGTCAGTGAGCTGAGGCCGCGCCAGCTTCATGCCATCACCCGCCCGTCAGCGTTCGCGCCGGAGGGCCGCGCGGCAGTGTGCAGCCGGGCGGCCAGGCCGTGCAGCCGCGGCGAAGTGCGCCGCGTCAGGTCAGACTAACGAGCGTCCGGGCACGCTAGCCACTGGCACGGTCAGCCCGCCTTTCGGTGCGCGGCCTTTCCTCGGTGCGCGTGTGCTGACCGCGCGGCCTTGCGCGTGGTCTTCGCTGACGCCGCGCTCCGCCGCGCGCTGGCCGCGTGCACCGGCCGGGCGGACACGGTGAAAAAGTCCCGCGACCACCACGACTGGAAGTAACGGTTCGGCGCGCCGAACATGCCCGGCAGCAGGTCTCTCCCGTTAGCCGGCGTCGCCGCGGCCGTCGGGCTGGCCGGGTTGTAGCTCGCGAAGTTCACCCAGTCGGTGTTGATGTCCAGTTCCATGGCCCGGACCGCGCCGGCCCTGGCCAGGATGTCGGCGAGCGTGGTGATGTTGAGGCCGGGTCCGCCGACGTAGACCAGGGCGCCGTTGCGGGTAATGCCGACACCCGACCGCCAGACGTAGACCGCGTTGCCCAGCGTGAACCCCCATTGCGTGGTGTCGTCGGGATTCAGCCCCGGAACCGGCTTGCCGTGATTGACCAGCAGGTCGAGGTTCTGCCGCACGGCCACGACGTTCGGCGTGAGCCGGGCGTTGCCATGACCCCAGTCAACGATGTTCATCGCGCCGTTGCGGTAGATGACCGCCGACGCCGCGCCCTTGCGCAGCGGGATGAGCGTCTTGTGGTCGGTGTAGTACCCGCCTTCGGCGTTCGTCATCAGGAAGCCGGCGTTGAAGGCGGCGACCAGGCTCCTGGCGGCGGTCCGGGTCACCGGGGCGGTATGGGCGAAGTGCGCGCCGCCGGGAACGGTGCTGCCCGAGTACAGGGTCGCCCGCAGGAGCTTCGGGTCCATCCAGGCCACGCCGATCACCAGGCTGGTGTGGACGGCGTCCGGCCGGACCCAGGTCTGGTAGACGGCGGGTATCCCGCCGACCCGGCGGCCGACCGGATGCCACACGCCCTCGCCGGGCAGCCGGTGCCCGGCCGGAGACGTCATCCGGGCCGGCCGCTTCAGGTGCGGGATGGCCAGGGTGGCCGCCGACCCGTTCGGCTGGCCGGGTGCCTGCACGCCCGGAATCGCGCTCGCGGCAGGCTTGCCGCCCACAGGCGGCGGATGGTGGGAGTACCAGAGGTTCTCGGCCCAGTTGACGATGGAGCTTCCGCCGTGCGAGCGGAACCACTCGGCGCCGCGGGCGCCCGCCGAGGCGCCGAGGCCCGGATTGGTCAGCGCGCTGCCCAGCGATACCCAGACCGGGGTCAGGATCACCACGATCGCGACGAGCACCGTGAGGGCCGGATGACGGCCCGCTATCGTCCGCCGGGCCCTGCGCCTGTCCCGCCGCTGCTGCCGGCGCCGGGACCGGCGCGCCCAGAAGCCGTCGCGCCCGGTCCGCGGCGGCCGCCGGCCGCCGCCAGCCGGCTGACTGCCGTCGGCCGGCTCGCGGCCGAACGGCGGCTCTAGCCGCTGCGTGTCGTCTCGCGTGCCCGGGCCGGGCGTCCAGCGGCTCGCCGCTGCGGCGTTCCGGTGGGCACCGGCGCGCTGAGAGGACGAACGGTCGCCATGCACGTAGTTACCCCTCGTCAGTCGTCGCCCCCACGGTGACCCATGCTGCCAGGCGATCATTAAGATGCCGTGAATCCCGTCAGCTGACCCCCAAGCCCGCCCCGGATATCCGCCTTTAGCGTATGCAGCCGAAGCAGATCCCGGCAGCATGCCTGGTGATCGTGGTCAGTTTATGTTCCGCCCGGCGCCCTCTCACCCCTCGCGGGCAGGTTCATGTGCCGATCTTGCCCGCGCGATTGCCCTGGCTTTGACCTGTCCGTGGTGCTCCGGCGCCCAGTGCTCCGGCGGCCCGCGGTACCAGGGCATGGGATCCTGACGTGATGCGCGCTGTCCGAACGCCGGAAACCGTTTCGCCGCTGTGCCTGACTTTCCGTACGAGCCGCAGTATGCCGACGTCGGCGGCCTGCGGATGGCCTATGTGACGGCCGGTCCGCCCGACGGGGAGCCGGTGCTGCTGCTGCACGGCGAAACGAGCTGGTCGTTTCTCTACCGCACGGTGATGGCGGTACTGGCCGGGGCGGGGCTGCGCGCCATCGCGCCGGACCTCATCGGGTTCGGGCGCTCCGATAAGCCGGCCGACATCGCCGATTACACCTACGCCCGGCACGTGGAGTGGATGAGGGCGCTCGCGTTCGACCGGCTCGGCCTGCGCGGCCTCACGCTCGTGGGCCAGGACTGGGGCGGCCTGATTGGCCTGCGGCTGGTGGCCGAGCACCCCGGCCGGTTCGCGCGGGTGGTCGCGGCCAACACCGGGCTGCCAACCGGCGATCACCCGATGCCCGACGTCTGGCTGCGGTTCCGCGAGGGGGTGGCGACCGCGGCCGGGCTGACGGTGTCGCGGCTGGTGCAGTCGGGCCGCCAGCGCGCGCTGCCGGAGGAAGTGCTGGCCGCCTACGACGCGCCGTTCCCCGATGAGACCTACATGGCCGGGGGTCCGCGCCATGCCCGGCCTAGCTACGTACGCCGCGCCGTTGCTGCGGGCGGAGCACTGCGCTCCGCCCGCAGCCTGTTAGCGCACGTACCCGACGATCGCAGCGCCGCTGCTCGTGCCGGAGCCGACGCCGCTAGCGCGGCGCGTTCAGCCCGAGCCGGCGCTGCTCGATGATCAGGCAGCGGTCCTCGACGTAGGGCAGCCCGGCGTCCTCGGCGATCGCGCGCGCCTCCGGCGAGGTGATGCCCAGCTGCAGCCACAGGGCAGTGGCGCCGGCGGCTACGGCCTGGCGGGCGATGTCCGGGGTCGCCTGGGATGGGCGGAAGACGTCGACCAGGCCCACCTGTTCCGGGATGTCGGCGAGCGTGCGGTAGACGCGCTCGCCCAGGATCTCGTCGGTGTGCGGATTGACCGGAATAATGCGCCAGCCGTGCTGCTGCATGTGCGCGGGAACGTAATGCGCGGCCTTCGCCGGGACGCCGCTGGCGCCGATCACGGTGATGGTGTCGTAAGTGGTGAGGATGCGCTCCACAACGGCGTCAGTATCGGCCATCAGCCCACAGTAACGTCATCTGCCGAGCCGATTGGCTGCAGCAGGTCGGCCAGCTAGGGCTGGATCGATTCCTGAAGTGAGCCGTCTCGACGAGCCAGGCTGGAACCGCGGAGTGTGAGATAGCGAGCGCAACGCCGCCGGCCCGCACCTGGGCTGTTCCGCCCACAGAAACAGCCGCCGCGTCGCCTGGATGCCGTCACGCTCAGGTCGCGGCTTTACGGGCGGCATCGAAGGGGGCACGGTCGAAGAGGAACCGGCCGTAGATGATCTTGCCGTCGCTGACGGTGACGCACTCGGCGCCGGGAGCACTCTTTACCGGAACGGTTTCGGCGTCGTACATGATGAGCGCGGTCTTGTCGTCGCCGTAGGCGGCGATCAGTTCCGAGGCCGTAAGGATCTGGACGAACGGGCCCATGAAGCCCCGGTACGCCGCGGCGCCCTGCAGGCGGCCTGCGGGCGCGTCACAGATGATGTCGTCGGCGATGTAGGTCATGGCCTTGTCCAGGTCGTGACTGGTCCAGGCGTGGTAATAGGCCAGCGCGATGCGCAGGGCGGTGCTGGTGGTCTCGGTCATGATCTCTCCTCACCGTGACGGTCGGCGTTGCCTTATCCGTTCAGACACCGCAGCGGCCGTCAGCGGAACGCTGCGCGGGATTTGGCCGGCCGTGGCATGATTCGGCGGTGGAGCAGGGCACGCTGGAGCGGGCTCGCGAGGGCGACGAGCAGGCGTTTCGCGATCTCACCGACCCGCACCGGCGGGAGCTGCAAGTGCACTGCTACCGGATGCTCGGCTCGCTGACCGACGCCGAGGACATGCTGCAGGAGACGCTGCTGGCGGCCTGGCGGGGACTGGCTGACCTCCAGGAGCGGGCCTCACTTCGGGCGTGGCTGTACCGGATCGCGACCAACCGCTGTCTTAACGCGCTGCGCGCCGCCGGCCGGCGCGCCCCCGCCGAACCGATACCGCCGTTCCAGCCTCCTCCGCCCTCCCGGCGCGGCGAAGTCACCTGGCTGCAGCCGTATCCCGACACCCTGCTCGAGGGGATCCCCGACACCGCACCAGGACCGGAGGCCCGCTACCGCGCGACCGAGGCGGTGGAACTGGCCTTCGTCACCGCCCTGCAGCGCATGCCGCCCCGGCAGGCGGCCGCCCTGCTGCTGCATGACGTCCTCGGCTTCTCGACCGGGGAGGCGGCGGACCTGCTCGGCGCCAGCCAGACCACGATCAAGGGCCTCTTGCAGCGGGCCCGGGTCTCGCTCGGCCGTCATCGCGGCGGGGCCGATCGCGCCCGGCCGGGATCAGCCCGGGAGCGCGACCTCGCCCGGCAGTTCGCGACGGCGTACACGGGCGGCGACGTCGACGCCGTGGTCGCGCTGCTGACTGACGACGCGTGGCTTTCCATGCCCCCCGCTCCGCACCAGTACCACGGCACTGACGCGATCGCGGCGTTCCTGCGGGCCTCCTTCGGCTCGCGCGGCGAACGCCGGGTGTTCTTGATGCCGGCCCGCGCCAACACCCAGCCCGCCTTCGGCAGTTACCTCAGCCACGGCACCGGGTCGGCCGCCCTGCCGGCGGGGCTCATCGTCCTCACGACAGCCGATGATCGGATCCAGGCCATCACCCGGTTCCACCTCGACTTCCTGTACCCGCGGTTCGGGCTGCCCCTCTCTCAGGCTGCGCCGCAGCAAACGCTCCGGCCGTGATCACGCGCCGCCCCCAGGCAGCCGGAGCGCGCGACGGGTAACCCGGCCCTGCGGCTTTGCTGACTCGCGGTCCTTTGGTCCGATCTGCGCGGACCTTCGCCCCTGGCCGCTGCCGGCGCTCTCGGTGTTCTGTGGATGGTCGAAGGAAGCAGTTGGCCTGCGGGTCAACGAGCAACTCGGATATACGCGTCGTCATGTGCGGCAAAAGGGGCCGTGCTGGCACCCTTCATCCGACGGCGCCGGCATGTGCGAGCAGGAAGATGATGGGGATGCAGGGCGGACCGACGGCTGCGATCACGTTCTGGCGTGACGGTGCTCCCGCCGCGAGCGGCGAAATGCGGCGCCTCCCATGATGCCGTGGCCCGGTCCGCGGCCTGTCCCGGCGGCAAGACCTCGCCCGGCCCGGCACAGCCGGCTCATTGAGCGGCTGCGCCGCTCGCGGCTGCTCGGCTGGGACCGCAGCCCGCTGCGGCGGCGCATCGACCGGGCCGAGGCGGCCATGATCGCCGCAGTGATCGGGCTCTTCCTGTTCGGCGCGCCCGCGCTGGCTGTCCTGGCAGGCCACTGGATAGGCGCCGCGGGTACGCGCCAGCAGCGCGCGGAGGAGTCGTGGCGGCAGGTGACCGCCATCGTCGAGGGCAGCACGCAGCGCGACGCCACCTCCGGCCCGGCGGGCACGGTCGAGATGCTGGCGCGCTGGACGGCGCCGAACGGGGGTCCGCGCAGCGGCTGGATCCCGGTCAGCCGGCAAGCGGCCGCGGGAAGTAACGCACGGCTGTGGGTCAGTCCCTCCGGCAGGCCGACCGGACCGCCGCTCAGCCTTACCCAGCTGCAAGGACGAAGCGCGATCACCGAGGTGATGACGGTGTACGTGCTGGCCCTCCTGCTCGGCTTCGCCGGACACGCCGGGGTGCGCATGCTCGCCCGCCGCCGTCTCGCCGACTGGGATCGAGCATGGCAGGCAGTCGAGCCACTATGGAGCCGGCAGCGTTAAGGACATCACCGGACGCCCTTGTCCCAGCATTGAAAGTTTTGGCGCCCCGCTCCGCTCCAGAGAAGCTGATAGTTTCTCGCGGTTGATTTACAGTCAAGGAGGGTTATTCAGCTGGCCGCGTAGAAGTGCAGGGCTATTACGGTTGAGATGGTTGCGGTAAATGTTGCGAGCGGCCTGCGATAGTCGGTGTGCATGATCCGCCAGGTCTTGAAGTTGGCGATCGTCTGCTCGATGACGTAGCGAATCTTGCTGACCTACGGCCGACGCCATTCCCGTCTTCCAGCAGGAGATTTTGAGGGCCATCGAGGGAGCCAACCGCTCCGCGTACCATGCTGGCGCTGCACTGGCCAAGGAGCTGTGCGGTTATGCCGAGCGCGCTGATCGGTCCGCCGAATTCACCGCCTGGATACGCACGGTCCGGACCGGCAACACTCGACGCCGGGCCCTGCAGAACGAGTTCGACATAGCGCGCCTGCCGCGCTAGTCGGCGCCCAGGGCTGGCTACCGTGGAGTGGCCGAACCGGTCATGACGATCCTGACGCGGTCGCGCTGGTGCGAGCGACGGGCTAGAGCCGCCCGCCACAAAGTGAGCGGGGTGACCAGCATGCCGCGCAACTCTCGCATCGCTCCGTCTGGGGCAGGCGAAGGACGCGCCCGGCTCCAGCACCAGGCCAAAGAATGGGCTCACACCCAGGCGAACACCGGCATTGCCGCCCGGGGAGCCCTCACGCCCATTTGCACGCCTGCAAGGCGGATCGCCAGAGAGTCATGTGGAGCTGACGGGATTTGAAACCCCTGACCCCCTCGATGCGAACTAGTGCGAGACAGGTCTATGGGGGTCATCGGGGCAGTTCGATGCACGGTCGCCAGCAATGCTGGCCTCTCCGGGTCGGCAGCGTTGCTGTACTTCGGTGCTGTACGGCGCATGCAGTTGGCAGGGCGTCCTCAGTCGCCATGTTCCCAGGCTTCGATGCCTTCTTTGACCGCCAGGGCGGCGATGACAAGCGCTGCGGCCGGGTCGGCCCACCACCAGCCAAGCCACGCATTGAGGCCGAGGCCTATCAGGGCGGCAGCGGAGGTGAAGGCGCAGAAGGCGGTCTCGGCGGAATCGGCAATGAGAGTGCGGCTGCCCAGGGCCTTCCCGGTGCGGCGCTTGGCGATGGCCAGGCCCGGCATGACGAGCAATGCGGCGGCTGTGACGGCAAGCCCTGCCACGGACTGTCCTGGCCGGGCACGGCTGACAAGATCATGGATGCTCTCGGCCGCGAGGTAGGCAGCGAGCGCGAAGAACGTCACGCCGATGAGCCGGACGGCGCGGGTCTCGCGCTCTTCCCCGTCGCCGCGCAGCTGCCAGACCACGATGCTGGCGGAGAACAGCTCGATCACCGAGTCCAGGCCGAAGCCGACGAGGACGATGGAGGAGGCGATGATGCCCGCGGTGATCGCGACCCCGGCTTCTACCACCATCCAGGCCATGCTGGCGTATTCCAGCCAGAATCCCCGGCGCCGCAGAGCACGGGCCAGCTCACCGTCCGGGGTGCTCATCGGTCTCTCCCGTCTGGAGCTGGGCAGCCTGACATGTCGCGTGGGCTTGAGCTAGATGATGCCGGTGCCGATGGCAACGCCCACGCCGATGAGGACCAGGCCGCCGATGAGTTCACCGCGTTGCCCGGCGCGCATGCCGATTCTCGCGCCCAGCTCCAGACCGGCCAGCGACATCGCGACACTCACCGTGCCGATGACGGCGGCAACCGGGAGGCTGACGTGGTAGGTGCCAAGCGCGAAACCGACCGCGAGATTGTCGATGCTCAACGCGATCCCAGTGACCAGCACCCGACCGAGTTGTCTCTGGTCCGCAGGCAGGCCAGATGCCCCGGCGGCATCGGACGCCTGGCCTGGATGAGCGCATACGCGCCGGCGGCGATCAGCAAGCCAGCACCCACCCAGTGCGCGGCGTGCCCGAGGGTGCTGGCCAGGCTGTGCCCGAGCGCCAGGCCCAGGATCGGCATCCCGGCCTCGAAGATCCCGAACACCACGCCGACGCGCACGCGGGTGCGCGCGTCGACACCGGCGACGCCGATACCGATCGCCGCAGCGAAGTTCGACAGGCCCAGCGAGAGGGCCACCAGCACGAGCGCGAGCACCGGGCCACGGTACCCATCCCGCCTGGTCTGCGTGCGAGTCACAGCGTTCCAAATAGCAGTGCCCAGTCCTGGCCATCCCTTCCGATGGGCGCCGACCGAACCGGGGAAGATCACGGTCCAGGGTGCCCGAAGGGCATCACGTGGGACGCGATGCCCGAAGGGCATCACGTGGGACGCGCGAAGCGCGCCCTTGAGGGTGATCTTGCCCGGCTCAAGACTGGAGCGCCGGGAGGATGGCCCTTCCCACTGAGGCGCGGTCGGCGGCGTGACGGCGGCCAGCCCGTGACGGGCGGTGCCCGGGGTAACGAACCGGCGGCAGCCCGCCGTGCGCCGCAGGTGCAAAGGCGGAGCTGCTAGCCCAGATGCGGTCACAGTCCCGCGGGCGCTACGCGCCCGCCCGCCGAGCGTGCCGCCGTAACTGCGCTCGCCAGGGCGCGCTACCTCTCGTGGGACCCGCGCCGTCCGGCGCGCGGCGCGCTCCGCGCGCCCTTGAAACCGTAAGGAAGGCCTCACCGGGACCAGCACCGAGGAGTGTGCTATCCCGCCTGATGCTTTACATATCGGCTTCGCTTGATGCTTAACACTCCCGCTCATGCTGTGGGAGCTGAGCGTGACCGAGCAGAGATACCGGGCCGTCCTCGAAGTCAGGGCCGGGGTCCCGGTGACCGAAGTCGCCGAGCGGTATGGAGTCAGCAGGCAAAGCGTGCACGCCTGGCTGCGCCGTTATCGGGACGAGGGACCATCCGGCTCAGCCGACCGCAGTCACAAGGTTCATGCCCATCCATGGCAGATCCCGGCCGAGGTGGAGTCGGCGGTTTGCGAGCTGCGCCGTGCTCACCCCAAGTGGGGGCCGAAACGGCTGGTGTTCGAGATGGACCGGCGTGGCCATGGCACCGTTACCCGATCCACCGTCTACCGGGTCCTAGTCCGCGGCGGCCTGATCGAGCCGAAATCACGCCGCCGCAGGCGCCAGGACTACAAGCGGTGGGAACGCCCGTGGCGATGCAGCTGTGGCAGCTCGATGTCACTGCCAGCGCGTTCCTGGCTGATGGCCGGGAGGTGAAGATCGTGACCGGGTCGACGACCATTCCCGGTACTGCGTCATCGCCAAGGCGGTCGTGCGGGCCACGGCCCGGCTGGTCTGCCAGGCCTTCCTCGACGCCATGAGCATCTACGGCGTGCCCGAGGAAGTGCTGAGCGACAACGGCACCGTCTTTACCGGTCGGTTCATCAAGCCCCGCCCGGCCGCAGTGCTGTTCGAGCGGATCTGCAGGGAGAACGGCATCACCCAGCGTCTGACCAGGCCTGCTTCACCGACCACGATTGGGAAGATCGAGCGGTTGCACCAGTCCCTGCAGAACGAACTGCTCAACGATCACGGCCCGTTCGAGTCCATCGAGGCTCTGCAGGCGGCCCTGGATGCGTGGCGCCAGGACTACAACACCGACCGCCCCCATCAGTCCCTGAACATGGCCTTCCCCGCGTCCCGGTTCGGTCCTGCGTCGTCGATGCTGGAACTGCGAGTACCGGCCCGCCAGGGCATGACCTCACCACAGGAGCTAGATCCCGCACACGTTGTCGCTCCCCAAGCAAAAGCGGAGCCGTCGCGGATAGCGCTGGAGGTCGACCGGCTGGTCCCGCCGTCAGGGAACTTGTGGGTCGGCGGCCAGCAGGTCTGGCTTGGCCCAGCTCTGGCGGGCAGGACGATCACGATCTGGGTCGATGAGACCAGGCTGCACGTCTTGCTCGACGGCACACGGTTGAAGACACTCCCCTCCCGGCTCGGAGTGACCGAGCTGGCCCGCCTGGCCGCTGACGGCGCCCGCCCCGCCAGGCCGTCGCCGCTGCCGTCCGGGACCGGCACCGCGATCGAGGTAGAGCGGATCGTTAATGCCGCCGGCCTAGTCGGCCTGGCGGGCGATCAGGTGAACGTCGGCTTCGAGCTGGCCGGGCAGCGGGTCACGGTGCGGACGGACGGCACCCAGATGGCCATCATCAGTCACGACGGCCTCCTCCTGCGCACCGTGCCGTGCCCAGTACCACCGACGGTGCGGCACCGGCTGCGAGGCGCACGGCGGTCGGCCGCGACCGCGCCCCCGCCAGCTGGTCCGGTGACAGTACAGCGGCGGGTATCCCAGCGCGGCCAGATCATGGTCGCCACCCAGCGGATTCAGGTCGGCATGATCCACGCCCGGAAGATCGTGACCGTGACCGCCAGCGATCACGGCTTCCGGCTCGAAATCGACGGGGATACCGTCGCCACGGTGTCACGCACCACCAGCAACGAGATTCACCGCTACAAGGCCTACTCACTCCGGCGCGGCTAGCGCCGCCGGCTTGTCGATGCAGCATCAGCAAGCGGTGCTGCGGGCGTCGAGATACCGCCGTGTCAAAGACGATCACGGGCCTGGCTTGACGGGGACCGGCGGCCGCGCGTGCTCGGCGTCCGCGCCATCGTCCTGACCACCGCCCTCACGGCAAATCGCCCAGCCAGCGAAACCAGACAGGCCAGCGAGGGCGACAAAAATGGCAAACGGCCAGATGGTGGCCTTGACCGCGACCGCGATCAGGAACGCGACGACGGCGGCAGCGGTCATGACCTTCCCCTGCAGGGCCGTCACCTTCATCTCCAGGCTCGCCTGCCGTTCGTCGGCACGGGAACCGATCACCGCGCCCACGTCGCTGTCCTTGCCGCCCCACACGTAGTAGCCGACCGCGAGGACGACCCAGGCGACCTCGACATAAATCGCGGTCGTCCATCCCTCACTGACGACAACGGCTGCAGTGGCCGCCGTGCCGAGAACGGCCACCGCTACCGGCACCCGCAGGCGAGGCCGAATGAACCTCATCATGTTCCTACTCCTCCTCCGGGTCGAACATCTTGTCCACCGGCAGGTCGAAGAACCGCGCGATCCGGAACGCCAGCGGCAGCGACGGCAGGTAACGGCCGCTCTCGATCGAGATCACCGTCTGCCGCGAGACCCCCAGGGCCGCTGCCACCTCAGCCTGGGACAGCCCACGCTGGTTGCGCTGCTCCCGGACCCGGTTCCGCATGAGGTCAAGGTAGCTTTACATAGGGCGCCATGTCAAGCGACCTTTACTAGCTGGTCTGGTGCCGGAACCAAACTGACCCATTACCGGGCGAGAAAACCGGACCCCGCAGCCGACCTTGAATCATCCTGACAAGACGCGCCTTAGCCGCAACGGCGGCTCAGCGCGGACAGAAAATCTCTAGGGCGTGTAAAGGATCAACTGAAGCCGATCCGTAGAGGATCAAGTGAGGCTAGGGAGCCGGCACCGAGGAGCGGTTTGCCCTGTCCCGCTTGATGCCCACCCGAGGAGCGGTTGGGACGAGGAGCGGTTGGCGGCGCTGGCACTGCCGGGTGCCGGTGGTTGGTTACACGCGCCCGGTGATGGACTTGGCTGCCTGGATGATGACAGAGTGCAGCCCGCCGCCAGCATCGCGGGTTCTGGTGATGCTGATACCGGTGAACCCGGCCGCTTGGAGCAGTTGGTGGTAATGCGGCTGGGTGAGGGTGCCGCTGATGCAGCCTACGCGTTGCTCGGCGTCGGCCCGCTGGCCGGAATCGATGCCCTCATCGGCGGTGATGTCGCTGATGCCCAGACGCCCGCCGGGCCGCAGGACCCGGAAGGCCTCGGCGAGGACCCGGGCCTTGTCGCCGGACAGGTTGATGACGCAGTTGGAGATGATCACGTCGACCCGGCCTTCCGGGAGGGGGATGTCCTCGATGTGACCGTGCAGGAATCGGGCGTTGGTGACGCCTGCCCTGGCCGCATTCTCGCGGGCGAGGGCGAGCATGTCGGTGCTGGCGTCCAGGCCGTAGGCGGTGCCTGCCGGGCCGACCCGGCGGGCCGAGAGCAGCACGTCCAGGCCGCCGCCGGAGCCGAGGTCCAGGACGGTCTCGCCATGCTGGAGGCTGGCAACTGCCAGCGGGTTCCCGCAGCCCAGGCTGGCGCGCAGCGCTGCTTCCGGGACGCCAACAGGGTTGTCGGAGTATGCGGCGGCGCCGAAGCCCCCATCATCGAACGCCTCCGGATCGCAGTCGGCGGGAGCGCCACCTGCCAGGGCAATGCGAGCGAGCCCGGAATAGCGTTCGATGACCGCGTCCGGCGGATTGCCGGCGCTCGTGCTGGGCCTGTTCATGGCGTGCTCCTCACTGCTAGGAGGGTACGGGCGCTGGCTGGGCGGGTACGGGGCGGCCCATGACTATGTCTGCGGCCGTGGGGAAGCAGTCCACGCACATGTCATTGATGCGGTAGTAGGTCGCGGTGCCGCGGTGCTCGGACAGGACGAACCTCACGTCCGCCAGCACCTTGAGGTGGGCTGAGACGGTGGACTGGCCGACGCTGACGGCAGCGACAATATCCCCGACGTTCATCGGTTCGCCGCGGCGGGCGAGCAGGGACACGATCTGGATCCTGGTGGGGTCAGCCAGGGCCCTGAACCCGGTCGCGTACTCGGCGGCCGTGGCCCGGTCGAGGGGTTGGGCGAGTTCTTTCATCGTTCATCGACGATAACCGATTAAGTCCGGGAACGGAAGGGCTTATCCGCGCCGTGGCACTCAGTCAGCCCGGCCTGTATCCCGCTACGGACAGCCCGGTTACCGGGCCAGAGCACAGGCAACTGCATGCCGATCGTTCACGACGATGGCGGGGAGCCGATCAGGGCGCCGAGGCTGGCCAGTGCCTCGGTCCGGGCCCGGTAGTAGACCCACACGCCGCGCTTTTCCCGGTCCAGCAGGCCGCTGTCGTGCAGGACCTTCAGGTGATGGCTGATGGTGGGCTGGGACAGGTCGAAACTGCCCGCCAGATCGCATACGCACGCCTCGCCGCCTGGATGGGAGGCCACCAGTGACATCAGTCGCAGCCGCACCGGATCGGCAAGCGCCTTCAGCAGGGGCGCGACCTGCTCGGCCTGCGCACGTGACATCGGCTCGATGGACAGCGGCGGGCAGCACGCCGCCGGGTCGGCCGGGCTGAGCACCATCAGAGACTTCGACATAGGTCTATATTGACAGAGTCCGATGTCTTGTGGCAAGCTCAGCGGCAGAGCAGATATAGACGCTCATCGAAGTCTTACCTTCAGGAGGTTGCCGTGTCCCGTCTGCAGCTCGCCCTCAACGTCAATGACATCGGCGAGGCCGTCGCGTTCTATACCAAGCTGTTCGGCACCGAGCCCGCCAAGCTGCGGCCCGGCTACGCCAACTTCGAGATCGCCGAGCCGCCGCTGAAGCTCGTCCTGCTGGAGAACCCCGGCCAGGGCGGCAGCCTGAACCACCTCGGCGTCGAGGTCCCCGACATCGACACCGTCGACGCCGAGCAGTCCCGCCTCGCGGAGACCGGGCTGGCCTCGGTCGACGAGCGCGACACCACGTGCTGCTACGCCAGGCAGGACAAGTTCTGGGTCCAGGGCCCGTCCGACGGCGAGCGCTGGGAGTTCTACACGGTCCTGGCTGACAGCCAGACCTTCTACGACGAGAACGCTGACGGTCCGGGGTGCTGCGGCACCGAGGGCCGTGAGTCCGAGGATGCTGGCGCCTCTGCCGCCCAGTGCTGCTGACCGCAGCACTCACGGAGCGTGCCTGAGCAGCGATGCCGACAGGTGCAAATAGCCGCCGATCCGCGCTCAGCGCAGGTGCCTGCTGCTGGATATCTGGCTTCCCCAGATCAGGCTGGTCGGTCGCGGCAGACTTCGACATGTGTCTATGTTGACAGACATCGATGTGCTGTGGCGGCCTGACCTTGCCAGCCTATCGACGTCCGTCGATGGCTTGTGGAGGCACCCGTGTCTCGTGTCCAGCTCGCCCTCAACGTCGATGACTTCGAGAAGTCGATCAAGTTCTACTCGAAGCTGTTCGGCACCGAACCGGCCAAGCGTCGGCCTGGCTACGCGACCTCGCTGTCGCCGAGCCGCTCCTGAAGCTGGTGCTGCTGGAGAGCCCCGGCCAGGGCGGATCACTCAACCACCTCGGCGTCGAGGTTGGCGACACCGTACCGTGGACTCCGAGCAGTCCCGGCTCGCAGACTCAGGACTCGCCTCGATTGATGAGCGAGGCATCACCTGCTGCCATGCCGAGCAGGACAGGTCGCCCTGGGCAGCGAGGCTGCTGTCGAACCGGTCGAGGGCATGGGCGGTGCCATTGAGGTCTGGGAGACCGGCGAACCCTCAGCGCGCGGCATCGCGCTCATGCGCCTGGTACGTGACGTCATCGCGGCCTGGGTAGACGCCGTGGCCACCGAGCTGACGCAGCCTACTGAGCAGGAGAATGCCATGCCCGCGATTCACGTCTACGAACCGGCTCTGTGCTGCAGCACCGGGGTGTGTGGTCCCGACCTCGAGCAGGCCCTGGTGGTGTTCACCGCCGATCTCGATCACCTCAAGGGGCTGGGCGCCGACATTACCCGGCACAGCCTGGCCAGCGACCCGGCGGCCTTTGCGGAGAACGGCAGCGTGCGCTCCTTCTTGCAGGTGGCCGGCTCTGAAGGGCTGCCGCTGACCATGGTCGACGGGGTGACCGTGATCACCGGCATCTACCCGACCCGGGTTCAGCTGCTCCGCTACGCGGGTCTGGTCAGCGCGGCGGCAGCCCCGATGGGGGTCAGTGAGCTGGGGCTGACCGAAACCGCCGGCGGGCGCTGCGGCCTGGCCGGATGCTGCCAGGGACCGAGATGAAGTTCCTTGAAGCCCCGCCGCGGTTCGTGTTCTTCACCGGCAAGGGCGGGGTCGGCAAGACCTCGGTCGCCTGCGCCACGGCCCTGCACCTGGCTCGCCAGGGCAAGCGGGTACTGCTGGTCAGCACCGACCCGGCCTCGAACGTCGGGCAGGTCCTCGGCGTCACGATCGGCAATGCCGTCACCTCGATCGAGCAGGTGCCTGGCCTGTCCGCGTTGGAGATCGACCCCCAGCAAGCGGCCGAGGCCTACCGGGAACGGATCATCGCCCCCATGCGGGGGCTGCTCCCGGACAGAGAGCTGGCCTCGATCACCGAGCAGCTGTCCGGCTCGTGCACGACCGAGATCGCCTCGTTCAACGAGTTCACTGCGCTGCTCGCAGACGAGAGCTTCATCGGCCAGTATGACCACATCGTTTTCGACACCGCGCCGACGGGTCACACCATCCGGCTGCTGCAGCTTCCCGGATCCTGGACTGACTTCCTCGCGGCCGGCAAGGGCGATGCGTCCTGCCTGGGTCCGCTGTCCGGTCTGGAGAAGCAGAAGGCCGTGTACGCACGGGCTGTCGACGCGTTGACGGACCCGGCCCAGACGCGGATGGTTCTGGTCGGCCGCCCGCAGGCCTCGGCGCTGGCCGAGATCGACCGCACCAGCGCTGAGCTCTGGCAGATCGGCATCACCGGCCAGTACGTCGTCATCAACGCTGTCGTTCCTGGAGTTGCGGGCGAGGAGGACATGACCCGGGCCGTGCGCGCCCGGGAGGCGAGCGCCCTCGCCGCCATCCCGGCTCCGATCGCTGGCCTGCCGCGCGACGTCCTGGCACTCAAGGCGACGAACATGATCGGCGTCGAGGCACTGGAGACGCTCTTTGCCCCGGCGAGCGCGATCGTGGACACCGGCGCGCCGCTGCCGCCGGAGATCCCTGATGCGTCCCTGGCGGAGCTGGTCAACGAGATATCGCGGGCCGATCACGGACTGGTCCTGTGCATGGGCAAGGGCGGGGTCGGCAAGACCACCATCGCCGCAGCCATCGCCGTCGCCCTGGCCCAGGTCGGCCACGAGGTCCACCTGACCACCACCGACCCCGCCGCGCACCTCACCGAGACACTGCACGGCGCCATCGCCGGGCTGCAGGTCTCCCGCATCGATCCCGTCGAAGCGACCCGGGCCTACCGTGATCATGTGATGGCCACCAAGGGCAAAGACCTCGACGATGCCGGGCGGGCAGTTCTAGCCGAGGACCTGCTGTCCCCCTGTACCGAGGAGGTTGCGGTCTTCCAGCAGTTCTCCAGGGTGCTCATCGAATCCAGGCGCCACTTCGTCGTCGTCGACACCGCACCCACCGGGCATACGTTGCTGCTGCTGGATGCCACCGGCTCTTACCACCGCGAGGTCGCCCGCCAGATGGGCAACTCGACGAACTTCACGACCCCCCTCATGCGACTGCAGGACCCAGCCCAGACCAAGGTGATTCTGGTGACCCTCGCCGAGACCACACCGGTCCTGGAAGCCCAGGGCCTGCAGGAGGACCTGGAACGCGCGGGCATCCATCCCTGGGCGTGGGTCATCAATTACTCCATCGCCGCCGCCCGCCCCCAGGCGCCTTTCCTCCGGCAGCGCGCTGCCAGTGAGGTCGAGCAAATCGAGCGGGTGCGCTCTCTGGCCGACCGGGTCGCCCTCGTCCCTCTGCTCGCCGCCGAACCCACCGGCGAGGAACGCCTCGCCGCACTGACCAACCTCACCAGCCAGGCCGCCTGAGTGCACTAAGCACACCAACGGACCGCTCGCCTCGACGCTCAGGCGGCCGTCTCGACGCCAAGACCGGAGAGCAACGCCCTCACACGCACGTCCACGTCGCCCACGATGCGGCGAACGGTGTCGATGTCCTGGCCCATGGGGTCGTCGAGCTCCCAGTCCTCGTAGCGCTTTCCGGGGAAGACCGGGCAGGTCTCACCACAGCCCATGGTGATCACGATGTCGGCGTTCCGGACGCCCTCGACGGTCAGCAGCCTGGGCCTCTCACCCTCGGAGGACAGTCCGCGCTCGTGAAGCACTTCGACGACTGCGGGGTTCAGCGAGTCTCCGGGCTCGGAGCCTGCCGACCGGATCTCGACGGCGTCCCCGCCGTAGTACTCAGAAAGGACCTTGGCGGCCAGGCTGCGGCCCCCGTTGTGAATGCAGGCAAACAGAATGACGGGCTTGGTCATAGCGAGGTCTCCCAGGGTGGTGAAGGAAAGGTTCATTGGCGCGATGTTGCCGGGGCGGACAGCAGTGTGGCCATGCGCTCCAGCGCGGCGGGGACGAGCCAGTAGAAGACCCAGGTACCGCGGCGCTCGCCGTCGATGATCCCTGCTTCGCGCAGGATCTTCAGGTGATGGCTGATCGTCGGCTGGCTGAGGTCGAAGGCCGTGGTCAGCTCGCAGACGCACACCTCGCCGCCCTGGTGCGCGCCGATCAGGGACACCAGCCGGAGCCGGACCGGGTCACCGAGGGCCTTGAACACCCGCGCCAGCCCGGCCGCAGCGTCCTCGCCGATCGGCTCGCCGACCAGCGGCGTGGAGCACGCCTCAACCACGACTTGCAGCTCCGCTGCGGGAACGGAGGCGGGCGCGGCCCGCTCAGCCTGTATCGACATGGCTCTATCTTGACGGCGGTCTATCCAGCCTGGCAAGCTGGCCTCAGCTGGATAGACGACTATCAATGGAGCGCAGCCGATGGCAGCTGATCCAGGTGTGACAGCCGGGCTGCGCGCTGCGGTGCCGTGGCGATGAATGAGGTGGCGCTGTGGCGGCGGCTGCTGGCTGAGCTGCTGGGCAGCGCGTTCCTGACGGCCGTGGTCATCGGCTCGGGCATCGCCGCCCAGAATCTGTCGCCCGGCAATGTGGGCCTGGAGCTGCTGGAGAACGCGGCGGCGACCGCGGCCGGGCTGTTCGCCATCATCTTGATGTTCGGGCCGGTCTCCGGCGGCCATTTCAACCCGGTCGTGTCTTTCGTGGATGCCGCCTTCGGCGGCCTGCGCTGGCGTGAGGCCGCGGCCTACCTGCCCGCTCAGGTGACCGGCTGCATCGGCGGCGCCGTGATCGCGAACCTGATGTTCTCCCATGCGGCAGTCAGCATCTCCACCAAGCACCGGGCCTCGCCCGCGCATTTCCTGTCGGAGATCGTCGCGACTCTCGGCCTCATCCTGGTGATCTTCGCGCTGGCCCGGTCGGGTCGCAGCCGGGCCGCCCCGGCGGCGGTCGGCGCGTATATCGGGGCGGCGTACTTCTTCACGTCCTCGGCCAGCTTCGCCAACCCCGCGATCGCCGTCGGCCGGATGTTCTCCGACACCTTCGCCGGAATTGCGCCGTCGTCGGTGCCGAGCTTCATCGCCGCGGAGATCATCGGCGGCGTGCTGGCCATCGGCGTTATCCGGGCGCTGTATCCGGGCGTCACCCCAGCGGAGGCCGCGGACATCATCTTCCCCCACCACCAGGACCGGCCCGGTACCGGTATCCCCGATATCCCGGCCGGTCCCGGTCCGGACAGCCATGCGGCCGCCGACGGAAACAGCCCGACTGCGGGCCGCGCTGGCGGCTCTCGCCGATCTCACTGACCACAGGCAAGCCAACGGGAGACTCCATGCACCTCATTGCGATCGGCGGCAGCGACGCTGGCATCAGCGCCGCGCTGCGGGCCCGCGAGCTGGACCCTGGCGCTGATGTCAGCGTGGTGGTCGCCGATGCCTTCCCGAACTTCTCGATCTGCGGCATCCCCTACTACGTGTCCGGGGAGGTGACCCACTGGCGCAACCTCGCCCACCGCACCGTCGCCGACCTCGAAGCCACCGGGATGAACCTGCGGCTGGACACCACCGCACGCCGGATCGACGTTCCCGGCCGCAAGCTCCTGGTCACCGCCGCCGACGGCAGCGACGAGCTGCTCGGCTACGACAAGCTGATCATCGGCACCGGCGCGGTCCCCGTCCGCCCGCCGATCACCGGCCTCACCGGCCCGGGCGCCCTGGGCGCCGACGACGGAGTGCACCTGCTGCACTCGATGGGCGACACCTTCGCCGTCATGCGCACCCTCGAGCTCACCGAACCGGCCACCGCCGTCATCGTCGGCGCCGGGTACATCGGCCTGGAGATGGCCGACGCCCTGACCACCCGCGGGCTGTCAGTCATCCAGATGGAGCAGCTGCCCGAGGTCCTGCCCACCGTCGACCCCGCCCTCGGCCAGCTCGTGCACGACCAGCTCGCCTCCCGCGGCGTCGAGGTCCTGACCGGCACCACCGTCCGGCAGATCACCCGCGCCCCCGCAGGCCAGCCAGGACGGCTGACCGTCGAGGCCACCAGGGGTGACGGCCAGGCGGTCACCCGCGCGGCCGACATGGTCCTGGTCGTCGTCGGCGTCCGCCCCGACACCGCCCTGGCCGCCGACGCCGGGGCAGCGCTCGGCGTCAGGGGCGCGATCGTCGTGGACCGGGGCATGCGGACCAGCCTGCCCGACGTGCTCGCCGCCGGGGACTGCGTCGTCACCCACCACCGGCTGCTCGGCGAGACCTACCTCCCGCTCGGCACCACCGCCCACAAGCAGGGCCGGGCCGCGGGGGAGAACGCGCTCGGCGGGAACCGGGAGTTCGCGGGCAGCCTCGGCACCCAGGTCGTGAAGATCTTCGACCAGGCCGCCGCCCGCACCGGCCTGCGCGACCACGAAGCCGCCGCAGCCGGGTTCGACCCGCTCACCGTGCAGTCCGAGGCCGACGACCACAAGGCCTACTACCCCGGCAGCCACCGCATCACGATGCGGTTCACCGGCGACCGCGCCACCGGGCAGCTGCTCGGCGTCCAGCTGCTCGGTCACCGGCACGCCGAGATCGCCAAGCGCATCGACATCGCCGCCACCGCCATCTTCCACGGCATGACCGTCGATGCCGTCAGCGACCTCGACCTCTCCTACACCCCGCCGCTCGGCAGCCCCTGGGAAGCCATCCAGATGGGCGCCCAGGCCTGGCTCCGCCAAGCCAGCCAGCACTAACCCGCCTCACCTGATCAGAGGTAAACCAGATGCCCGGCCACGGAAGGTACGACCCCAAGCCCCGCCGCCAGCGCACCAGCGCCATCACCGCAGCCGCCGCCGCGATGATCACTGCCGCGCTCGCCGCCTGCTCGGCTACCACCGCTACCGCCACGGCACCAGCGGCCACCACCACCGGGGCGGCAATGACCCTGACCGGCTCCGGCTCAACCTTCGACGCGCCATTCTTCGACCTGGCCTTCGCCAGGTACCACCAGCAGCACCCCGGAGTCGCGATCAGCTACTCCGCAGTCGGAAGCAGCGCAGGCATCGCCGCCTTCAGCGCAAAGCACGTGGACTTCGGCGCCACTGACGTGCCGCTCACCGCCGCCGAGCAGGCCGCCGCACACGGCGGGACGCCCGTCCAGGTCCCCGTCGACCTCGGCGCCGAAGTCGTCGTCTACAACCTCCTCGGCCTGCCGAGGCTGCACCTCACCGGCCCCGTCATCGCACGGATCTTCCTCGGCCAGATCACCCGATGGAACGACCCCGCCGTCACCGCGCTCAACCCCGGCACCGACATCCCCGCCGACCCGATCACCGTGGTCCACCGCTCCGACGGCAGCGGCACCACCTACATCTTCAGCAACTACCTCACCAGCATCGACCCCACCTGGGCATCGCGAGTGGGAACAGGTAAAACCCTCCATTGGCCAGTCGGAACCGGCGCCGAGGGAAACGCAGGCGTGACCTCAGCGGTGTCTCATATCCCCTTCTCCATCGGCTACGTCGAGCGCTCCTACTCCAGGGGACAGCCCCTCACCTACGCCGCCATCCGCAACCAGGCTGGAAACTACACCACGCCCACGAACGCCTCCATCACCGCCGCCGCCGCCCAGAAACCCCACATCACCCCCGCTGATTTCTCCATCGTCAACGAGCCCGGACCAGGCAGCTACCCCATCAGCGGGTACAGCTGGGCCATCCTCTACGCTCACCAGACCAGCCAGGCCACCGGCCAGGCACTCGTCAGCCTCCTCGACTGGCTCACCCACACCGGCCAGACCTACGCCGCCGCCGAAAGCTACGTCCCCTTGCCAGCCAGAATCCAGCAACTCGCCCGCACCATGCTCCAGCAGGTAACCGGCCCCAGCGGAAAGCACCTCCTAGGCTGAACGGGTACTGAGAAATATGCCGTTGACGAGAGGTCATCCCAAGGTAGATCAAGATGGGCCGCGAACGTGCTGAGGCGGCGCGGGGTCGATTTCCTCGGCGGTGTAGCCCTTGGACGGCGCGCCTCGGTCTGCCCGCCCTGCGCCGAGACCTACCGGGCCGACACCTACCAGCTGATCCGCGCCGGTCTCGTCGGCGGCAAAGGCGTCCCCGAAACGGTCACCGGGCATCCGTGCGTGTTCGCCACCTTCACCGCCCCGTCCTTCGGCCCGTCCACACCTCTTAGCGGAGAGCCCTTCCAAGGCTAGGCCAGTCCTGCGGCCCGGGGCAGGAAATCGATAGTGTTTTTGAATCACTGTCATGGCATTGCAGCAAGGACCGGAGTGGTCGGCCGAGTGCCGCCTTCATCACCCCTGGCGCCCGGGAATGTCTGGTCTGATCACCCACCAGCGGTCTGCCCGTCACCGCCTGCGCCGCCGCTGTGCACAGCCGCTGAGGGTGGTGAAGAATCGGCCGACGGCAGGCCAGGCGTGCGCGTGGCTGGTGATTACGAAGCCGGCTACTGGGCACTGAACCTCGGAGCAGGCGGGTCCGCCGGTGGGTCAGGAATCAAGAAGCGATGGTCAGCGACCCGCACTAGCGTGACCGCCATGGACGGCACTCTCCTTGGCGAGGTCTTTCGGGGTGCCGATCGGCCGGGCTGCGGCCATACTCGCGACGTAGCCATGATCGGTGGCGAGGACGACGGAGACCGCGAGGCGGTCCTGTTCGGCAGATGGAGACACGATAAGCATGGCCACGAGGACGGACACGCAGTCGCCTGCGCGGCACGTTGCCGACAGCCACGATCTGATCCGCGTGCACGGCGCGCGCGTGAACAACCTCAAGGACATCAGCGTCGACATCCCGAAGCGCCGGCTGACGGTGTTCACCGGCGTC
>JBKQMG010000198.1:0-25904 GCA_052146815.1 Streptosporangiaceae bacterium
GGCGTAACGCAAAGCGCGGGCCTGTCCCTCACCATGGTGAGGGACAGGCCCGCGCTTTGCGTTACGCCCTGCTCATCGAGGTGTCAGCGGGCGCCCTTGATGTTGAACGCAGGGCAGTTACCCGTGAACTGCGGGTTGGGCATGACCTTGCTGATCAGCGTGCCGCCGTAGAACGACAGGTCAGGGGTGCCGTACTGGGCGTCCTTGCCGAAGTCCTGCATGGTCACGCGGGCGATGGTGTTGCCGAAGTTCCAGACGCAGGACTTCGGCGGGAACAGGCCGGATGCGATCGGCTGCTTGTTGGTCAGCGTCCAGAACGGGTAGAACTTCGCCGACAGCGGCGGCGCGTCGCAGTTATTACCCGTCAGGACGTTGCAGAGGAACTCTGACCCGGCGATGTCGGTCTCGAACTGGATCTGCGGGTACGTCTGCCCCTTCGGGCCGAACGGCCCCACATACCTGATCGAGGTCGGATGGTTGCTGCTGCCGTTCGGCCAGGTGTTCTTCTGGTAGGGAACCCCGTCGAAGTCGAGGTCACCGTTCTGGAACCGGTCGGCCTGGCAGATATTGACCGGCGAGTTCTCCTTCACCTTGGCCCCGTTGATCACCACCGTGCGGTTGCCCTTGGGTATGCAGATGCCGTCGGCGTACTCGCACAGCTGGCCGCTGGCGATCGACTTGCTCGGGCAGGCGATGGGCCCGGTCGTCCCCTGGGTGGTCGGGTTGACGCAGATGCCGGTCTTGGCGTTGCACGGGCCCTCACCGCGGGCATGCCGGCCTTCCGAGCCGCCGCCCGTGCAGGTGTCATAGACGCTCTTGTCGGTGAAGGACTGGCCACCGGGGTAGCTCAGGTCGTAGGGGTCACGGTTGGCGAGTGAGCCGCAGACCTCGGAATGGCCGGTCTCCTGCTCCATGAGCACGCCGCCTTCGAGCGCGGCCCACGGCACGATGTTCTGCTGGCGGGCGGTGTTGTACTCAGCATGGAAGGTGAACGGCTTTCCCGCGCAGGTCTTGTAGTTGGTGTTCATGAAGCCGTTCGAGGCGCTGGCCACCATGTAGCCGGTCTGGTGGGTGGTCAGATCGCGAATAGCGGTCGTCAGCCCGCTCGCCGGATCTGACACCGACACCGCGAGCACGTCGCCGGGGTTCATCCTGAGCGTCTGCGAGTTGGGCAGCTCGGTATTGGCGTTAGCAAGCTGCGGTCCGGGCGGCCCGGTGGGGACGCCGTTGCGCTGCAGGAAGGCGAAGTTGACTGGCTCCTCGCAGGCCAGGTTGATGTGTGCGAAGTTGAAGTCGCTTTCCAGGCTGTCGATGTTGAGCGCACTGCACCACTGGGTCCGGCTGCAGCTGATGTCGTCGATGAAGGGGGTGTAACCCGGCGGGTAGAACTGCAGTTCCATGAACGCCGAGCCAGCGGCCTGCTTGACGTTGGCCCCGATGTTGGCGTCGCTGTCGGGGGCGCACGGGTTCTGCGGGTAGGAATTCGGGTCGCAGATCGGCAGGCCGAACCACGGCGCCGGGCTCAGCTGGGCGTAGTCCGTGACGCTGCCGGTACTGGTCGGCAGCCGGCGCGGATCGCGGGGCAGCTTCATGAGGTAGGTAAAGGTGTTCCCGGTGCCGGCCGCGCTGGAGATGAACTTCACGCTGGGCTCGTCGTGGCCGACGTAATGCCCGTTGTCCACGAATCTCCCGCGGGCGTTGTACTTGCTCTTGGCGGCGCTGCCGTACCACCCTGAGCTCTTGCTGCCGTGCGGGTCCACGCAGAGCATCCTGTGCACAGGATTGACGGACTTGTACTTCTTGCTCCAGGCGTTGCAGTCGAGGTTATTGACGCTGCGCGGTTTTACCCAGTGTGTCGCGGTCGTCTTCGCGTGGCTGACCGCGGCGCCCGGCGAGCGAACGGCCGCCTGACTGGCGGTGGTCATGGCCAGGCCGGCCAGGGCCAGCACGGGCGCGAGGATCAGCGCCCATGTTGATCGACGTCTGAGGGTCCTTCGCTTTGGCACGAATGCCACCTTTCTGCCCAGTTTTGGGCAAATTGACGGGCACAGCCGGGACACGCAATCAAAGACACTGCGATCCGGGCGAAACGTAACAACGCCCCTTACCTCGGTCAAGAGTTGATCAACGTTGCGCAGCCAGAATGGCAAACCGTTAGGCACCGGTAATTAATCTGTTGCCTAAGCGCCCGTCATCCTGCGCGCCGCGTCCCGCGGGCACCATGCTCCGCCCCGGAGCACGCCATGTCCTGAATCACGCCTCGCGCCGGCGTGCCGCCTGCCCGGCGCAGGCCGGCCCGGACGGCGGCTCCGCGCTGTCCAGCCGGAAACAATGAGGGTGCCTGCTTTGTTAGGCTGACGAACTGTAAGAACTCCGTACTACAGAGGCGGTCCTATGACTGAGCCGGGCCCCGTCGCTGACGCAGCGGCCGCCCGCCGCGGCACTGACGCGGCGCTGACCGTGATGCGCCTGTACAGGGCACTAGAGCGGGTGCAGTGCGGCCTGACGCCGCAGCAGTACCGCATCCTGAAGATGGCAGGCGCGGGCGGCGAGCGCTCGGCGCGGCTGGCCGAGCGGCTGGCCGTCGCCAAGCCGACGCTCACCGCGACCGCCGACGGCCTGGTCGCCGCGGGCCTCGCTCACCGCGTGGCCGAGCCCGGCGACCGCCGCGTCGTCCGGCTCTGCCTGACGCCGGCGGGCGAGAGCGCGGTGGCCCGCGCCGACGCCGCCTATTCGGCGTGGCTAGGCGAGCTGCTCGACGCGGCCGGTGAGCCTGATCAGGTCCTGCGTGGCCTGGAACTGCTGAGCACGGCCCTTGACGAAGTGCGCCGCTCCCGGCTGGCGCCCGCTCACGAGAGGCGGCAGCCCGCTGTGACGGTGGCTGAGTGACGGCAGCCAGGAAATCCGCCGGCCTGGGCGAGGGCTGGCTGCGGCGGCTCATGGCCTACTGCTGGCGCTATCCGCGGCACGTGCTGCTCGCGCTCGGCGGTTCAGTCGTCGCCACCCTGATGACGGTGGCGATCCCGCTCATTCAGCGCGACATCGTCGATAACTCGATCATCAGCGACCATCAGCCGATCTGGATCGGGGCCGCGGCGCTGGTGATCGTCGCCGTGATTAACTTCGGCGGCGTCTATACCCGGCGCTATATCGGCGGCCGGGTCTCCCTGGACGTCCAGCATGACCTGCGGACCGAGCTGTTCGGCTCACTGACGCGGCTGGACGGCGCCCGCCAGGACCAGCTGCATACCGGGCAGATCGTCAGCCGGTCCATCTCCGACCTCAACATGATCCAGGGCCTGCTCGGCATGGTGCCGATGCTGCTCGGCAACGCCCTGCTGTTCGTGCTGTCCATCGCGGTGATGGCGTTCCTGTCACCCACCCTGACCCTGATCTCCCTCGCGGTGGGACCCGCGCTCTTCGCGATCTCCATCGCCTCCCGGCGCAAGCTGTTCCCGGCGAGCTGGGACGCCCAGCAGCAGGCGGGCAACGTCGCCGGTGTCGTCGAGGGCGCCGTTACCGGCGTTCGCGTCGTCAAGGGCTTCGGCCAGGAAAAGCAGGAAATCGAGCGCCTGGAGGGCGTCGGCAAGCTGCTGTACGCCTCCCGGGTGCGCGCGGTCCGGCTGATGGCCCGCTACAACCCCGCCCTCTCGGCGGTTCCGGCCCTCGGGCAGGTCGGCGTGCTCGCGCTCGGCGGCTGGATGGCGATCAAGGGCGAGATCACCATCGGCACGTTCCTGGCGTTCTCCTCCTACCTCGCCCAGATGGTCGCCCCGGTCCGGGCGCTGACCAGCCTGATCACCATCGGCCAGGAAGCCAGGGCCAGCGTGATCCGGGTCTACGAGGTCATCGACTCGCGGCCGGTACTGACCGAGAAGCCGGACGCGATCGCATTGCCCGCCGGAACCCCGGACGTCCAGCTCGACGACGTCACATTCGGTTATCTGCCGTCCGAGCCGGTGCTGCGCGGCCTGTCGCTGGCGATCCAGCCGGGCGAGACCGTCGCGGTGATCGGCACCTCGGGCTCGGGAAAGTCGACGATCTCCCTCCTGCTCCCCCGTTTCTATGACGTCACCAGCGGAGCCGTGCGGATCGGCGGCCACGATGTCCGCGACCTCACCATCGACTCGCTGCGCGCCTCCATCGGGCTGGTGATGGAGGAGAGCTTCCTGTTCTCCGACACGATCAGCGCGAACATCTCCTACGGCCGGCCGGACGCCACCAGGGAGCAGGTCGTCGCGGCCGCGCGGGCGGCTGAGGCCGACGAGTTCATCACCAGGCTGGCCGACGGCTACGAGACGGTGATCGGCGAGCAGGGCCTGACCCTC
This sequence comes from Streptosporangiaceae bacterium, assembly GCA_052146815.1. Taxonomy (GTDB): domain Bacteria; phylum Actinomycetota; class Actinomycetes; order Streptosporangiales; family Streptosporangiaceae; genus DATJZH01. The sequence continues at coordinate 4,329 of JBKQMG010000198.1, forward strand.
TCGGGCGGCCAGCGGCAGCGGGTGGCTCTCGCACGGGCGCTGATTACCAATCCCGCCATCCTCATCCTCGACGACGCCACCTCGGCGATCGACGCCAGGGTCGAGGCGGAGATCCACGCCACGCTGCACCGGGTCATGGCCGGGCGCACTACGCTGCTCATCGCCCACCGGCGCTCGACGCTCCAGCTGGCTGACAAGATCGCGGTGCTGGACCAGGGCCGCCTGGTCGACGTGGGGACGCACGAGGAACTCACCCCTCGCTGCCCGATGTACCGGCTGCTGCTGGCGGGACCCGGCGAGGATGCCGAGGGCATCGACGCCGGCGAGCTGGCCTACTACGCGAACGAGAACGCGGGCGCGGCCCTCGCTGACGACGCTGCCCTCGCCGGTTCCGCCGCGCCCGCGGGCGTGACGCCCGCCCTCTGGCCGCCGCCGCCCGGCGAGGCGGAGCAGGCCGCGGCGTCCGGGGCGCCTGCCAGCGCCAACGCTGCCGTCATGGCCACGGCCATCGGCCGCGGCATGGGCGGGGGCCGGGGCGCCGCCGCCGGCCGGACCGGCGGGGCGGCCCTGGCGGGCGGCATGATGGCCGGTATCCCGCCCTCGCCGGAGCTGCTGGCCAAGGTCGCCGCGCTGCCGCCCGCCACCGACGCCCCGGAGGTGGACGAGTCCTTCGCCCGTGCGCCCGCGCCGCGTTTCAGCCTGCGCACGCTGCTGCGCCCGTTCGCGGTCGGCCTGATGGCCGGGCTGATCCTGGACGGCCTGGACGCGCTCGCGAGCGTCGCCATGCCCCTGCTCATCCGCGGCGGCATCGACAACGGCATCGAGACCAAGGTCTTCCGCGCGATCCTCGTGGTGTCCGCCGCGGCGCTGGCGATCGTCCTGGCCGACTGGATGGTGAACGCCATCCAGACCGTTGTCGTCGGGCGCAACGGCGAGCGGGTGCTCTACACGCTGCGGGTGAAGATCTTCTCCCAGCTGCAGCGGCTCGGCATGGACTATTACGAGCGCGAGCTGACCGGCCGGATCATGACCAGGATGACCACGGACGTAGACGCGATGTCATCGTTCCTGCAGACCGGGCTGATCACCATGGTCAACTCGGTGCTCACCTTCGTCGGGGTCCTGATCGCGCTGCTGTTCATCAACGTGCGGCTCGGCCTAACCGTGCTGTGCATCCTGCCGGTGCTGATCACGGCGACGATCCTGTTCCGGGCGAAGTCATCCAGGGCCTACGGCGAGGCGCGGGAAAGAGTCAGCGCCGTCAACGCGAACCTGCAGGAGAACGTCGCCGGGCTGCGGGTCGCGCAGGCCTACCGACGCGAGCAGGTCAACCGGGACCGCTTCGCCGGCCTGAGCCGCGCATACCTGACCTCCCGGCTGCGAGCCCAGCGCTACATCGCGCTGTACTTCCCGTTCGTCCAGGCACTCTCGACGATCGCCGGCGCGCTCGTGCTCTTCGTGGCGGCTGGCGAGGTGCACAGCAACGCGCTGACCGCGGGCGGCCTGATCGCCTACCTGCTCTACATCGACCTGCTGTTCTCGCCGGTGCAGCAGCTGTCCCAGGTGTTCGACGGGTACCAGCAAGCGTCGGTGGGACTGCGCCGGATCAGGGAGCTGCTGCAGACGCGGACGAGCATCCCGGCCGCCGAGCACCCGGTTCCCGCCGGGCAGCTGCGCGGCGCCATCGAGCTGCGCGACGTGCGCTTCAGCTACCAGGGCCAGCCGCACGAGGCGATCAGCGGCGTCAGCCTCGCCGTCTCCCCCGGCGAGACGGTCGCGCTGGTCGGCCAGACCGGCGCGGGCAAGTCGACCCTGGTCAAGCTCGTGGCACGGTTCTACGACGTGACCTCGGGCCAGGTCCTCGTCGACGGCACCGACATCCGCGACTACGACCTGGCCAGCTTCCGCCAGCAGCTCGGCGTCGTGCCGCAGGAGCCCTACCTGTTCCCCGGCACCGTGCGTGACTCGATCGCCTACGGCCGGCCGGACGCCACCGACGCCGAGGTCGAGGCCGCCGCACGCGCGGTCGGCGCGATCGAGATGATCTCCCGGCTGCCGGGCGGTTTCCGGCACGAGGTCGCCGAGCGGGGTCGCAACCTGTCCGCCGGGCAGCGGCAGCTCATCGCGCTGGCCCGCGCCTACCTGGTGGATCCCGCGATCCTGCTGCTGGACGAAGCCACCGCTGCCCTCGACCTCGCGGCCGAGGCGGCCGTGAACCGGGCGACCGAGCAGCTCGTCCGCCAGCGCACCACGCTGGTGGTCGCGCACCGGCTGACGACCGCGGCGACCGCCGACCGCATCGTGGTGATGGAATCCGGCAAGATCGCCGAGATCGGCACCCACGCGGAACTGCTCGAGCGCGGTGGCACCTACGCCGCCCTGTGGGCCGCCTTCGCGGGCGACACCGAGCTGGTCGGCTGAGCGGCCGCCGGGCTCGGCTAGAACCGCCAGCGGGGACGGCCGATGGCCGCCGGCATCGTGCCGCCGACGATCAGCAGCATCCCGGCGACCCCGGAGGCCAGGAACGGGAACCCGGTAACCGGCAGGCCCGCGCCCGGCTGGCCGGCCGACCCAGGGCCTGGCGCGGGCCGGTGCGTTCCTCGTCGGGGTGGGTGTCGGCGCCGGGGTGGGCGTCGGCGCCGGTCCCGGCTTCGGGGTGAGCGGCCACGGCCTGCTGCTGCAGTCGGGCGCACAGTGCGGATCCGCGGTTCCCGGCGGCGGCGCGATTAGCGCGATGTTGCTGATGGTCCCGGTGGCGTCCTTCGGCACGGTCCCGTAAAACCTCGAAGGTCACCTTGCCGCCCGCCCTGGAACCTGCTGCCCGGGCTGCTGATCGCGAGCTTTGCTAAGCCACTTCGGTAGCCCCTGGTCATCTGACTCCCTCGCCTGCGCTCAGGCACCAGTATGATTACTTTAAGTAATCGACGATCGCGGGGAGTTTACAGATCCTTGTGCTGAGCTCGGCGCAGATCTGGAAAGCGGCGTGTCCGCCCCTGGACCGTGACGTGGCCCCGGGGCGGAACCGGGAGATCAGCGCGGAGCCGGGAGATCAGCGCGCGGAGCCGGGAGATCAGCGCGCGGAGCCGGCGAGCTCGGGCTCGCGGGCGTCACCGGGCGCCGGACGGGCCGCAGGCTGATGACCGGCTCGCATTACCCGCACGTCGCGCGGGATCAGGGTCAGCGCGGACGCCACGACGATCAGCGCCGCGGCGCCGTACTGCACGGCGGACACGCCCAGCGCCGCCGCCAGCGGACCTGCGATCAGGGCGCCGGCGGGCATGGCCATGACCGAGCCCAGCGCGTCATAGGCGGACACCCTCGCCAGCTTTCCGGCCGGGATGTTCCGCGCCATCACGACCGTCCACTGGACCATCATGATCTCAATCGTGATGCCGAGGAAGAAGGACGCGGCGCAGACCACCGGCAGCGGCCACAGCATCGCCAGCGACAGCGGCGAGATCGCGATGGCGCCGCCGATCAGGACCACGAACAGCATTGGGCGCCGCGGGGTGAACCGCAGCGAGACCACGCCGCCGACAATGAGGCCCACCGACTCGGCCGCCGTGATCGCGCCCCAGGCGGCCGGGCCGCCCAGATGCGCCCGTGCGACGACCGGGCCCAGCACCTGGAAGCCGCCGTACCACGCCATCAAGATCACGCCGAACTGGGCCACGATCGCCCAGAGCCAGGTGTGCGACCGGAACTCCGACCAGCCCGCGCGCAGATCACGCAGCATGCTCGAGCGCTCCTGCTGGCCGAACCCGCGGACCCGGACTCGCAGCATCATCGGGATCGTGCCCAGCATGCCGGTGCCGCAGATCACCAGAGCCCAGCCGGGCCGCAGCGCCGCGACGCAGAAGCCTGCGACCACCGCGCCGCCCATCTGGCCGCCGTTCATCGCCAGCCTGCTGACGGCGCTGGCCTGCTGGAGCACATCACCGGGCACCACCCGGGGCAGCAGCGCCTGCGACGCCGGGTAGAAGATCGCCATTCCGGTGCCGGTCACCAGTTCCAGCGCGATCATCTGCCACAGTCCCGGATGCCCGGTCAGGACCAGCAGCCCGAAGGTTCCCTCGCCCAGCGCGATCATCGCATTGCCGGCCAGAATCACCCACTGGGGCGCGATCCGGTCCGCCACGACGCCGCCGATGACGGTGAAGATCAGCGATGGCGCGATCTGGGCGGCGAGAACATAGGACAGCTGCTCGGTCGAATGGGTCGCGTCCAGTACCGCGAAAGAGACGCCGACCAGCGAGAACGCGAAGGCGGCGGGCGCGAGCAGCCGCTCGGCCAGCAAGAGGCGGAAATCACGGAAGGCGAGCAGGGGAAAGCGGCGCATGAGCGCACGCGCGAACATGACGGACGTCCGATCTGAGTCGTAGCGGCAGGCGCTCCGATGCTAACCAGGCGTCCGGCCTGGCAGAAAGTCGTTTTTGCCCGGACGGCAGCCGCCGGGCAAGGTCATCGGGAGGCTGCTGATGCAACGCCCGCCGGCCTCGCCGGATTCCCGCGTCCCCTGGCCGCAGCGGGCCGGCGGTCTCGAGAGCTGCGCGCTGAAGCGTGGCTGACCGGCCTGCCCGGTGCAAGCCGCTCCGCCCTCGTCGGTAGAGTCGCGTCCGGAACGCCGGCCGCCTCCCCGCGCCCGGCTCCGCCGCCGGAGGGAGCTGATCTGCGGTGAGCATCCTGGGCACCCGGGTCCTGCGGACCGAGGACCCGCGCTTTCTGACCACCGGCGGCGTCTACACCGAAGACGTCGGTGACGAGCTGCTCACGGGCGCCTGTCACGTGTTCTTCGTGCGCTCCCCCATCGCGCACGCGAAAATCCGCAGCATCGACGTCAGCGGCGCGCTCTCGGCTCCGGGCGTGATCGCCGCCTGCACCGGCGCCGATCTCGACGAGCTGCCGCAGATCCTGCCGATGATGCCCGGCCTCCTGAACCAGCAGATGCGGCAGCGGCCGCTGGCCACCGACACGGTGCGCCACGTCGGCGAGGCGGTCGCCGTCGTGGTCACCGAGGAGCCCTACCAGGGCGAGGACGCAGTCGAGCTGGTCGAAGTCGACTACGACCCGCTGCCGGCGGTGATCGACTTCGACGACGCCCTGGCCGGGGAGACGCTGCTGTTTCCCGAGACTGGCACCAACGTCGCTGCGGTATTCGGCGACGCGCAGGCGATGGCCGGCGACCTGTTCGACGACTGCGAGGTCGTCGTCAGCCAGACCATCGCCAACCAGCGCGTCGCGCCGGCCCCGATGGAGGGCCGCGCCGCGGCGGCCGTCTGGGGCGACGACGGGAAGCTGACCGCCTGGATCCCGAACCAGGGCGCGCAGGGCACCCGCGGTTCCATGGCCAGGCTGCTCGGGATCGACGAAGCCCGGGTCCGCATCATCACGCCCGACGTGGGCGGGGCGTTCGGGGCCAAGTTCGGCGCCGACCCCGAGCACGCGGTCGTGGCCTGGGTGGCGCGCCAGCTCGGCCGTCCGGCCCGCTGGGCCGAGACCCGGTACGAGAACCTGATCGCGATGACGCACGGACGGGCCCAGCGGCAGACCGTCACGATCGGCGGCCGCCGGGACGGGACCGTCCTGGCCTACCGGCTGGAGATCGTCCAGGACGCCGGGGCTTACCTGCGGATCGGCGCGATCCTGCCGTTCCTGACCATCCTGATGGCACCCGGCCCGTACGCGTTCCCGCGCGCCGAGGCGGTCGCCAAGACGGTCGTCACCAACACCACGCCGATCGGCGCCTACCGCGGCGCCGGGCGCCCCGAGGCGACGGCGGCGCTCGAGCGGGCCATCGACCTGTTCGCCGCCGAGGCGGGGGTCGACCCCGCCGAGGTGCGGCGCAGGAACCTGCTGCCGCCGTTCACTGAGCCGCACAAGACGGCGTTCGGCGCGCTCTACGACAGCGGCGACTACGTCGCCGCGCTGGAGAAGGCGCTCGCCGCGGCCGGATACGACGAGCTGCGGCGCGAGCAGGCCGTCCGCCGCGCCAACGGCGACGTGACGCAGATCGGCATCGGCCTGGCATCCTACGTGGAGATCACCGGCGGCGGGGACGAGGCCGGGGCGCCGCAGGAGAACGCGACCGTCGAGGTGCATCCCGACGGCACCGCGACGATCCTCACCGGCACCTCACCGCACGGCCAGGGGCACGCGACCGCGTGGGCGATGCTGGCCAGCGACGTGCTCGGCATCGACGTCGACAAGATCACCCTGAAATGGGGCGACACCGACCTGATCCCCGAGGGCGGCGGCACGGGCGGCTCCCGCAGCCTGCAGCAGGGCGGCGCCGCAGTGCAGCAGGCCTCGAAGGAACTGATCGAGGTGGCCCGCGAGCGCGCTGCGGACGAGCTGGAGGCCAGCGCGACCGACCTGGTGTTCGACGCCGGGCGCAGCGCCTTCGGGGTCGCCGGCGACCCCGAAGCCGCCGTCCCGCTGGCCAGCCTGGCGCGCGAGGCGCGGCTGCTGGTCCGGACTGTGTTCACCGCGCCCGGCGCGACCTACCCGTTCGGCGCGCATGTCGCCGTCGTGGAGGTGGACACCGAGACCGGCAAGGCGGTGCTGCGGCGGATCGTGACCGTGGACGACGCCGGGTTCGTGCTCAACCCGCTGCTGGCTGAGGGCCAGCGACACGGCGGCATCGCCCAGGGCGCGGCCCAGGCGTTCCTGGAAGAGTTCGTGTACGACGAGGACGGCAACCCGCTGACTGCCAGCTTCGCCGACTACCCGATTCTGTCCGCGACCGAGGTCCCCAGCTTCGAGCTCGCCGACATGGCCACGCTCACCACCTACAACCCCCTCGGCGCCAAGGGCATCGGCGAGGCCGGCACCATCGGCGCGACACCCGCGGTGCAGAACGCGGTCGTCGACGCGGTCGCGCACCTCGGCGTCCGGCACATCGACATGCCCACCTCGTCCCGGCGGGTCTGGCAGGCACTGCAGGCGGCCGGAGCCGGCGAGACGGCTCCCACGGCCAGCACGCGATCGGAGAATGCATAGATGCAGGTCGAGCTCACCGTAAACGGCCAGCGGCAGTCCGACGACATCGAGCCGCGGCTGCTGCTCGTGCACTACCTGCGGGAGGTCTGCGGCCTGCGCGCCGCCAACGTGGGCTGTGACACCACCTCGTGCGGGGCGTGCACCGTCCTGCTGGACGGCAAGTCGGTCAAGTCCTGCACGGTGCTGACCATGCAGGCCGCCGGGCAGGACGTCGTGACGGCCGAGGGCCTGGCCCGCGATGGCGAGCTGCATCCGGTCCAGGAGGCGTTCCGCCGCGAGCACGGCTTGCAATGCGGGTTCTGCACGCCGGGGATGGTGATGGCCGCCGTCGGCCTGCTCGCCGAGAATCCCCATCCCACCGAGGCGCAGGTACGCGAGGGCCTGGAAGGAAACTTGTGCCGCTGCACCGGCTACCACAACATCGTCCGCTCCGTGCTGGCCGCGGCTGACTCCGCCGGAGCGAGCGCATGATCCCCTCGCCGTTCGAGTACGTGCTGGCCAAGTCCGCCGCGGACGCCATCGACCTGCTGGCTGCCAGCGGCGAGGACGCCAAGGTGCTGGCCGGCGGCCACTCGCTGCTGCCGATGATGAAGCTCCGGCTGGCCGCGCCGTCGGCGCTGATCGACATCGGCCGGATCGAGGAGCTGGCCGGAATCTCCGCAGACGACGGCGAGCTGCGCATCGGGGCCGCGACGACGCACGCCGACCTGGCGGCCAGCGAGCTGGCCCTGGCTGACGCGCCGCTGCTCGCGCACGCCGCCGCGCAGGTCGGCGACCCGCAGATCCGGCACCGGGGCACGATCGGCGGCTCGCTGGCGCACGGCGACCCGGCCGCTGACCTGCCGATGACGCTGCTGGCCCTGGGCGGCTCAGTCGAGCTGCGCGGATTGGACGGCACCCGGCGGGTAAGCGCCGAGGATTTCTTCACCGGGTTCTTCGAGACCAGCCTCGAACCCGGCGAGCTGCTGACCGCGGTGCGGGTACCGCGCCTGCCGGGCGTTCCTTTCGGCTATCAGAAGTTCACCCGGCGGGCTAATGACTGGGCGATCGTCGGCGTGGCCGCGATCGACGGCAGGATCGCACTGGCCAACATGGGGCCCGTTCCGCTGCGTGCCCGCGCCGCCGAGCAGGCGCTGGCGGACGGGGCTGACCCGGCGCAGGCGGCGCAGCTCGCCGCCGACGGCACCGAGCCGGGAGAGGACATGCACGCCGACCGCGCCTACCGGCAGCATCTGGCGCGGGTGCTGACCCGGCGTGCGCTCGCGCACCAGTCCTGACGCGCCAGGAGGCGCTCGGCAGCGCCGCGCCTGCCCAGGGCACGCCCGATGGCTGACAGGGAGCGGGTGCCTTCTTACTTAGCGTGGCTGATTGACAGCGTACGGTGACGCCGGCATCTTATGGGCCATGCCAGGTTCAGCAGCGAAGCCGCCCGGCGAGGCGCCCGAAGACCCGCAGTCCCCGCTGGTTCCCTCAGCGGGCGCGCCCGCCCGGCGCCGTTTCCTGGCCGGGGCCGCGGCTCTCGGGGCGGCCGGAGCGGCCGCCGCGGCCGGCGCGGCCGAGGCCGCCGCCGTCCCCCGATCACGCAGCGGGGCGGGCGGCAGGATCCGCCGGCGAGCCGATGTGCTGATCGCCGGCGGCGGCCTGGCCGGCCTGACCGCCGCCAGGGACCTGACGGCCGCCGGTCATTCCGTCGTCGTCCTGGAGGCAAGACCTCGGGTCGGGGGCCGGATGGTGCGCCGGCCCGTGATCGAGGGCGGTTACGTCGACCTCGGCGGCCAGTGGGTCGGGCCTACGCAGGACCGGATCATCGCCCTCGCCGACGCCCTCGAGATGCGGCGCTTCGAGTCCTACCATCAGGGCCAGAGCATCTTCTACTGGCGCGGCGACCGCAGCACGTTCGACGGCAGTTTCCCGCCCTTTCGCGGCCAGCCGCCCCGCGTGCCGCCGGCCAGCCTGCGCGACGCCAAGCAGACCTGGGCCGCGATGACGGTCCTGGCCGCGCGCGTGCCGCCGGAGGCGCCGTGGCGCGCCCCGGACGCCAGGGTCCTGGACAGCCAGACCCTCGCCAGCTGGCTCGACGCGCACACCAGCACGCCTTTCGCCCGGTTCGTGCTCACCCAGCAGGCCCTGATCGGCGGATCCGGCGCCTTCGAGCCCGGCGAGGCGTCGCTGCTGCACATGGGGTTCACCTTCGCGCAGGCCCCGCAGGCCGAGGACCCCGAGACCGACCTGTTCTACGGCGGCGCGGGCGCGATCCCGCCGCGGCTGGCCGGCGAGCTGGGCGACCGGATCATGCTTTCCTCGCCGGTTCTCGGCATCGACCAGGACGCCTCGGGGCTGACGATGTCGACCGGCTCAGGACGTTTTCGCGCCTCCTATGGCATTGTGGCGATGCCGCCGTCGCTGGCCGGGCAGATCTCCTACGAGCCGTCCCTGCCCGCGCAGCGCGCCCAGCTGACCCAGCGGGTCCCGCTGGGGTCGCTGCTGAAAGTGCTCGCGGTCTACCCGTCGGCCTTCTGGCGGCCGAAGGGGCTGAGCGGGATCGCCACCGGGAACCTGCCGACCGTGCAGTTCGTCGCGGACAGCTCACCGCCGAGCGGCCGGCCGGGCATCCTGGCCAGCTTCATCGCCGGCAGCCGCGCCATCGCGCTCGGCATGATGCCGGCCGAGCAGCGGCGCCAGGCGGTGCTGGCGGACTTCGCCCGGTATTTCGGGCCGCGGGCCGCCCGCCCGGCGCAGTTCGTGGACGTCAACTGGCCCGCCGAGCGCTGGACCGGGGGCGCCTTCACGTCCTTCATGCCGCCTGGCGTCTGGACGGGGTACGGGCCGGCGCTGCGCGAGCCCGCGGGCCGGATTCACTGGGCCGGCACCGAAGTCGCGACGCGCTGGAGCGGCTACTTCGACGGGGCGGTGCGCTCTGGTGAGGACGCGGCCGCCGCCATCAGGAAGCTGCTCTAGGCGGCCGCCGGCCGCCCGGCCGGGCTCGGGTATGGTTCCCGCGTGACGAGCGCGCTGATCAGGCCGGCCGGGGTGGTGTTCGACAACGACGGCCTGCTGCTGGACACCGAGCCGTGCTGGACGCTGGCGCAGGAGGAGCTGTTCCGCTCCTACGGCAGGACGTTCGCGCTGGCCGACAAGCAGGCGCTCCTCGGCACCTCACCGCGGACCGCCGCGCCGATCCTGGAACGGCTGCTCGACGGGGCCGATTCCGGTCAGCGGCTGAGCGCGCAGATGTACTCCCTGGCCCTGGCCGAGATCACCGGCGGCGCCTCGCCCCGGCCCGGCGCCGTCGATCTGGTCGCCGCCGTGCGGGCCGCGGGGCTGCCGCTGGCGGTCGCCTCGAACGCGCCCCGCGCGCACCTGCTGGCCGGGCTGAAGCGGGTCGGCCTGGACGAGGCGTTCGACGTGATGCTCGGCGTGGACGACGTGCAGAACCCCAAGCCCGCGCCCGACCTTTACCTGGGAGCCTGCGAGCGGCTGGGGGTGGCGCCCGCCGGGGCGGTAGCCCTGGAGGACTCGCCGCCCGGCGTGGCCGCGGCCCGCGCCGCGGGCCTGCGGGTGATCGGCATCCCCTCGATCGAGGGGGTCGTTCTCACCGCCGACGTAGCCGCCGGCAGCCTCGCTGACGCCGAGGTGTACGCCGCGCTCGGCCTCGAGCCGCAGGCAACCGAGCGCTCCGGGCCCTGATCCGCGGTCAGGCTCCGCCGCGCGCCTGCGCGGCTGAGTGGGGGAAAAGCGCCTGCCCGAACAGCACCGCGCCCGCGGGGACCATCCACGGCATGACCTGCACGCTGAAGCGCCCGGCGATGACGGCGGGATCTGCTTGCGCCAGCGCCGTGGCCTGCTCGACAGGCACCGTGAGAATGGACAGCCCGCGGTAGCCGCTGCCGGGACCGCCCTGGAGCGGTCCGGCGGCAGCCAGCTGACCGGCCTCGTGCAGCGTGGCCAGATGGTTCAGGTGCGCATCCTGCAGGGCCGCTTCCTCCTCGGCGCTGAGCAGCGGGGCATCCGGGCGGGCGATCAGCAGGGCCACCGAGAAGTGGTCGAAGTCCATGACCCCGCACCATAGCGCCTGCCCCCTACAGCCAGGCCAGCCAGCTGGCCGCGGGAGACCCGGGAAGGGAGCGGGAGCGGGCAGGCCCCCCTGCGGCAGGCTGCCGGGCGTAGCGCAGTATGGAGCGTGGGCCTGCGAGCCGTTCCACGGCCGGCGCACCCACTGCAGATCCGCCCGGATACGGCCGGACGGGCTGGCGAACGCCGTGGAGCCCGGCTGGGTGGCGACCAAGATGGGCGGCGCGGGCGCACCCGACGCCCTTTCGCTGGCGCCGGTGACCCAGACGTGGCTTGCGGTCAGCGACGACCCCGCGGCGCTGGTGTCGGGCGGCTACTTCTATCACCAGCAGCCGCGCGAGGTTAATCCCGCCGCCCGCGACGAGCGGCTCCAGGATGAGCTGCTGGCCCGCTGCGAGGCACTGACCGGCAGCAAGATCCCCGTTCGCTAGCGGGAGCAGATGGCAGGGCGCCGGCATTCGCGCTGTCGCCGGTGCGCGTGGCCCTCCGGGCGAGGCTTTCCGCGTTGCCGCTTCCGGCGCTACGGCCTCCTCGCAGCAGTGTGCCGCTCAGTTATCGATGATCATGCCGTCGTAGGCGGCGGGCAGATCCGCGTCCGCCAGCCGGCCCAGCATGGCGGCGGACATGTGCGTCAGCAGCACCCGCTCGGCCAGGAATTCGTCCAGGCGCTCGCGCAATGTCAGGTAATCCAGGTGGTATCGCACCGGCCGGTCGAAGGTGTAAGCCTCGACGGCGAACAGCCCCGCGCCGCGCGAGGCGGAAATGAGGGCCGGCGCCCACTGCGTATCGCCCGAATAGCCGAACGTCGCGCCGCCCAGTTCCACGCTGACGGCCAGGGCGGGCGCCCCGGACGGGTGGTCGACCTCCCAGCCGCGGATGCTCGCGGCGCCGAGAACCGCGGGTGTCCCGTCCGCGGCCAGCTCGGTGACTTCCACATTGAAACGCCGCCGCACCTGGCTCGAGCCGGGAAACAGGGTCTCCATGGCTTTGGTGAGCCGCTTCCCTAAGCCCGGCGGCCCGGCGATCAGCAGCGGCCGGGATCGCCGCGAGAACTGGCCGTCGAGGATCAGGAACGGCAGTCCGCCAAAATGATCACCGTGCAGGTGGGTCACGAGCACAGCGTCGATCGCGTCCGGATCTAATCCCTGGGACTTCAGCGCCGTGAGGCTGGTCGCTCCGCAGTCCACCAGCATGACCATTCCGCCCGCGGCCACCCTGATGCACGTCTGCCATCGGCCGCCGCTGCCGAAGGCGTCGCCGCTGCCCACGATCCGTACCTGCACGACACCATCATGTCCCGGCCGACCGATCCGTGGCCGCCGGCGCGCACCGCCGGGCGCGAGCAGCCGGGTGGGCGGCCGGCTCAGCGGCCCGCGACTGCCGCCGGGCCGCCGAGCAGACCAGGCAGGCCAGCGACCGAGTCGATGACGTGGTCAGGCTCGGCGGCCGCCCCGCGATGCGTCTGCGGCAGGTACTTCCCGGTGCGCACCAGAACGCCGGTCATGCCGCTGCGCTGCGCGGCGAGCACATCGGAGCTGATGTCATCACCGACCATCGCGGCGGACCCCGCGCTGGCCCCGAGTGCGGCGAGCGCGGTGGCGAAGAACGCCTCAGAAGGCTTGCCGGTCACCTCTGCCTCGACGCCGGCGGCCTGCTCCAGCCCGGCCAGGAACGCTCCGCTGTCCAGCTGCAGGCCCGCGTCCGTACGCCAGAACATGTTGCGGTGCATGGCGACCAGCGCAGCGCCTCCATGCAGATAGCCGAAGATCCGGTTCAGCGCCGCGTAACTGAATTCCGGGCCTGCCCCGCCCAGGATGACGACGTCCGGCGGCTGCGGGTCGTCGTCGGCGATCAGCGTCGCCGGTTCCAGATCCGCGCCGATGTCACCGCTGGTCAGCAGCGCGCAGCGGGCGCCGGGGTGACGGCGGGCCAGGTAGGCGGCGGTAATCGCGGGCGCGGTGAAGACATCGTCGGCCGTCACCGGGAACCCGGCCTCCGCCAGCGAGCCGGCGATCCAGGCCCGCGTCCTGGACGTAGTGTTGGTCACCAGGGCCACCCGGTACCCGGCCTCGCGCAGCCAGGTCACGGCTTCGGCCGCGCCCGGGATCGGCCGCCACGAGACGGTCAGCACGCCGTCGATATCCAGCAGGACCGCGCGTATTTCCTTCATCCGCGTCTCCCCCGTCGCCACGTCACCCGGCCGCGCCCATGCCCCGGCTGGCGGCGTGGTCCGGCCGGTCACCAGCCGCGCAGGTCAATCGGCCACATGTCGACGACGTCCTCGCCGGAATGCAGGTACATCCGCTCGTGGTAGGCCAGCGTTGGGTCCACGTGCCCCGGCGTGAGCCAGACCCGCTCCCCCACCGGCTGCGGCGGCGCGAATGTCGTGTGCTCGTCGGAGCAGAACCATACCTGGGCGGCTTCCATCTCCGGGTTGCCGTGGTCCATGCCGAACGCCTTCAGGCCGGCGTCGGCGACCGACCATTCCGCGGCACTGGACACCACCGTGGCCAGCACGAAGACCGCCTGCCGGAACGGCAGACCCAGCCGGCCGTAGGCGATATCCATGAGCGCATACGAGCCGGCCTGGATCTCGGTGGCCCAGGTGTTGCACCGGTAGGTGCCCGTGCCGCCGGCGGACACCAGCTCGCCGCCCACGTCGTTATGCGCGGCGACGAGCAGTCCCATGCAGTCCCGGCACTGCCGCTCCCGCTCGTCGGCGTCCTCGAGCCCCACGACATGCCCCTCGTAGCCCATCACCCCGCGAACCTCGAGGCCGCTTGCCCTGGCCAGGTCCGCGAGCCGCCCGGCGTCCTCCGGCAGGCAGCCGCACCGGGGCAGGCCCACGTTGACGTCGATCACGACCTCGCGCACCCCGCCGGCCGCCGCCGCCTCGATCGTCGGCGCGGAGTCAACCGCGAGCGTCACCCGCGCGCCCCCTTCGACCAGCGCGCCGATCCGGCGGGCGTCGAGGATCTCGTTGGCCAGCAGCAGATCCTGGCCAAGGCCCGCCGCAGCCATTCCCTCGCATTCGCGGATCGTGGCGCAGGTGAACCCCGGATGGCCTGCTGCCGCCTGCCGCCTCGCCAGGCCGGTGCACTTGTGCGCTTTCACATGCGGGCGCAGCCGCGGGCCGGGCAGCGCCGCGGCCATCATCGCGATGTTGTCTTCCAGCGCCTCGGCGTCCACGATCAGCGCGGGCGTCGGCAGGTCCCCGAGCTTCGCCGGGAAGGTCCCGCGCTCCAGGCCCGGCGTCATGGCAGCCGCCGCAGCACGCCAGGGAAAGCCAGTGTCAGTTTGCAGCCGGAGATCATTCCCAAGTCGTACCACGTCCCTCGCGAGGCACGCATCGCGCTCGGCAATCGAGACGCCGCGAGGAAGCGTTGCCCTAGTAAGAGGCGTCCCCGGTGACACCGACGCCGCCCGGTCGGGCGGCCGGATTTGCTCATGCTGTCAAGCGATATCATAATGTAAGCATGCCGAATGTGCTGGTGAGAGACATCCCTGACGAAATCCACGCGGCTCTTCAGCGCCGGGCCGAGTCGCGCGGCCAGTCGCTGCAGCAGTACCTGGCCAGCGAGCTGCGAAGGCTGGCTGACCGGCCAAGTGTCGACGAGGTGCTCGACCGTATCGAGCGCCACCGGGGCGGCCGGGTCGGATTCCGCCAGGCAGTGGAGGGCCTGTCGGAGGAGAGAGCACGGCAGTGATCGTCGTCGATGCCTCGGTGCTCGCCAATGCGGTAGGAGACGACGGGGCCGACGGTCGGCATGCACGCCGGGAGCTGCGAGCTGCTGACGGTCTGGCAGCCCCCGATCTCGTCGACGTAGAGACGGTCGCTGTCCTGCGCAAGCGCTGGCTCGCCGGCTCGATCTCTGACGGACGGTTCGCGGCAGCTATCGGGGATCTGGAAGACCTTGACCTAGATCGTTATCCCGCCCTGCGATTCATGGGACGAGCCTGGGAACTCCGCGCCAACGTGATCCCCTACGACGCGACTTATGTCGCGCTCGCTGAGGTCCTGGGCTGCGAGCTATGGACGGCGGACCAGAGGCTGGCGAGAGCCTCCGGCCCTGCGTGCCGCATCCGGGTGCTGGGCGAACTCTGACAGCACACTGCCGACACCCGCCTAGCGGATGCGGCGGCGTAGATCCGCGCGCCATGACGATCGGACCGGCGGCCGCGCGTCTTATTTCAGCTGGCCAGGTGGGGAGCTCTGCAGCCCAAGCAGCCAGGCGTAGGCAGCGCTGCGGTTGTTCTCCTCGATGTTGCTGTGATCCTCGCCGCTGATGAAGTGGGTGGTGACCTGCGGGATCCGGTCCGCCAGCCAGCGGGCGTGCGCCACGGGAATGAAATCCTCCTGCCCGTGCCACATGCTGACCGGGGCCTGGATGTCGGCGAGGTCAAACTTCCAGGGTCGAAACGATGCGGCCCAGTCATCCCATGAGCCCTGGTCATCCCAGGCACCCTGGTCGTCTGCACCGAGCGCATCGCGAATGCACAGGGCGAGATAGTCAGCCCATTCCCGGCTGTGCGCAGCGTCCTTTCCGGCTCGCTCGCCCCAGATGTCTATCCACCAGTCGGCCGAGCCGCGCTGCGCGAGGGTCTGCGCTGACTGCCGCCGGAATCCCGCCCGGGCCCGCACGGGCTCGTCGAAGAACACGCGGATCTCCTCGCGGAACTCCTCACCGCCCAGGCCGGCCGCGAAATCCAGGCCCGGCTCGCCGTAGGGGCCGATCGATGCGAAGACGCACACGGCGGCGACAGCGCCCGGGAGCATAGCCGCCGTGGCCAGCGCGTACGGTCCCCCGGCCGAGGAGCCCCACGCCGCCAGCCGGGAGATGCCGAGCTCGGCCATGATGGCCCGGATGTCCGCGGCGCAGTCGGCGACCGCCCGCCCGGGCGCGGGCGTGGACCGGCCGCAGCCGGGCCGGTCGTAGCCGATGAGGCGGAAACCCGCTCGCTTGCCCGCACGCACGGCAGGCGGGAACAGGTGCCGGGAGCCGGCACCGTTATGCATGAGGATCGGGTAGCCGGAGTCGGGACCACTGTCCTCGACCGCTAGCTCCCTGCCGCCAACCTTGACGATGCGAGCCTCGGGATGCATGCCCAGACCTTATGCCCCGCGCAGGAGCACGATGAAGCGATGCCCGACGTGCTGATCATGGGCATTCCCGAAGCGGTCCACGCGGCTCTTGCGCCAGGCGGCCGAAGATCTCTCCCGCCGTGACTCATAGCCAACGCAGCTGCAGCTCGCCATCATGCGGAGATGAGCAACCTTGATGCGGCCCACTTCGATGAGTGGTACGCCTTTATGGAGGCCTCCCGCAGGCCCGATGAGATCAGTAACGCGGCCGGGTCATGGCGACCGCGACCGCCCTGCGCTGAGCGCGCTTACGAGGGCGGGTAGCCAATGAGCGCGCCGACGCTGGGGAGCGCCTCGGGGCGGGGCCCAGTAGTGCACCCAGACCTCGCGCTTCTCCCGGTCCACCAGGCCGCTGCCGCCTGACGCGCCAGGCGGCCGGATCCGGCGCCCGGCTCTCGAAACGGCAGTCCCGCTCGGGACCGTTCGTTACTGGCGACCTAATTTCCTATGCTCAAGAGCTGGCGAACGATAGCATTAAACTATTGCTCCGGACCTAGGCAGTTGCACCAGATTTTGACAGTGCAGCAGGTCCGGTTTTTTTTGTGCACGGAATCGATGCCACCAAGGCGCGATGGCCAGACGACACCGAGAGCCTGGCGGAGATCTTCTGTCTCCTCGCGGTCAGCCGGGCGTGATCGGTTGCCGCGTACGTTACCGCGTCGCTTACTAAGGGAGTCGGTCGTGGGAATTATCGCCTGGATCGTTCTTGGGCTGGCCGCAGGCCTGATCGCCAACATGCTGATCCCTGGCAAAAGATCACAGGGCCTCATCGTCACCTGCGTGATCGGCATCGTCGGAGCGCTCCTGGGCGGTTGGGTCGCCACGAAGCTGTTCCATATCCATAGCCTTCAGGGCTTCTTCCATCTCTCCACCTGGCTCACCGCCATCATCGGCGCAGCGATCCTGCTGCTTCTCTCCCACCTGGTCAGCGGCAGGACAGGCCGGTCCCGGCGATCCGGCTGGTTTGCCCACCGCTGAACCTCCACTGGGCGGGAACCGGCCGAACGGGCGATGAGCAAAGCCATGACCCCTTCCTCTGAGTCCCGCGGGAGGATCGCTGTCCTCCGGCAGCAGAAGGCCAGAATGAGGCCAGACCGGAGTGCCCGATGAGCCTGCCCGTCAGTCAGCAGCGAGCCCTCGACCGGATCGAGCGCATACTGCGGGCCGACGACTCGCGGCTGGAGGCGCTGTTTGCGACCTTCAGCGGGCTGACCCAGCACGAGCCAATGCCCTGGATCGAGAATGTCAGGGCCGGACGACGGCAGCAGCTGAAGTGCGCGGCGGTGATCCCGATCGTGTTCGCCGTACTGGCCGGTCTGCTCACCCTCAGCTTGCTGATCCCCGCCGGGCGGGCGTGCGGCGTGGCTGCCGGGCGAAGTCATGCTGCGGGCCGGACGGCGCAGTGCCTGCCCGTCCGGCCGATCCGGAAGAGCGCCGGCTGACTGGCTGCACGATTCGCCTTCCGCAAGTTACCCGGTGGATATAAGGCCGGACACTGAGCATTGCCCCGTCCTGGCGAATCAGATCCGGAGGGTCTGCTCACCTTCGGGAGTCTTTGACGTCCTCGGCTGCCGCGCTTTGCACGTCATGTAGGTCCGGAGCGTCCGTGCCGCTGGGGTTGACCCAGCGGCGCAGCCTGTCGTGCGCCCCCGAAATCCCCGTCTCTGATGGCAGCAGCAGGCCGAGGACGCTCGTGAGGATCACGATGATCCCGACGACATGCAGGTTAATGCCGAACGACGACCCAGCGGGCACGGCCAGGAGCAGGATAGCGCCAGCAGCGATCAGGAAGAGGCTCATGCCGGTGCTCACGGCACGCCGCCGTCGCGCGGGCGGCGCGCGTCTGCGTCCGGCGAGCAGTCTCACGGCTGAACCTCGCGGAATCGTCGCCAGCCAGGGCAGCGGCTGCTAGCCAGCATGCCGGTGAGCAACCTGCTGGGCAGATGGCGGCATCTCCGGCGGGAAACCACGTTCTCCATCTTGACGAGCAATGTCACTGGCGCGTTGATGACTTTCTCCTAGCTGCCGTGCTCGCGGAGGTGCATGTCCGGCCGGTAAGTCTTCCTGCAGGGCGGCCACGCGCAGGCGGAGATAGGCGAGAGCGCGGGCGAGGAGCCTGGAGACATGCATCTGGGAAAGCCCGAGCTTCTGGCCGATTTGCGCTTGCGTCATCTCGCCGTGAAAGCGGAGCAGAAGGATCGCCTGATCACGCGTCGACAACTCGCCCCAGTGCGCAGCAATGGCCTGCATGCCGAGCAGGTGCTCCAGCTGCGGATCCTCCTCGCCGAGGCTGTCGGCCAGAGTCGAGGCATCGGGCTGGCCCGCCAGCGGCGTATCCAGGGATAGCGGCCGGAAGGCCATCTCGGCTCGGCGGGCTTCCCGCAGATCCGCGCCGCAGATTCCCAGGTGCGAGGTCAGGTCGGACTCGGTCGGGATGCGACCAAGTTCCTGGGTCAGCTGCCTCGTCGCGTCGCGTACCTCTACTGTCAGCTGCTTCAATGACCGCGGAACCTGGACCAGCCAGCGCTTGTCCCGGAAGTGCCGCTTGAGCTCGCCGCTGATGCAAGGCCGAGCGTAAGCAGCCAGGCTGGTGCCGAAGGCGGGGTCGAAATCGTTGATCGCCCTGAGCAGGCCGACGTACCCGACTTGCATCAGGTCCTCAGCGGGCTCAGGGCTGCGCCAGTACCGCTGCGCGCAGGCCCGGACCAGATAGCGGTGCCTGCTGACCAGCAGCCCGCACGCAGCACTGCGCTGCTCACTGCCCCGCGGAACGGACTGCATGATTCGCAGCAATTCCTGGTTGTCCAGCGTGGCCAGGCCGGAAGAAATCCGGCCGGGCTGATCATGCACACCTGGCGCAGATTCGGAAGCAGATGATTTCTGCGAATGCATTGCTGTCATACCGCCTCGGCTTGCATCTGCCCAAAAAGGGAGCGCCGAGGTCCTGGGCAGCTAGATACGTCGCACGTGGACATCACTATATCGCCCATAGCTGCGCTAGGCCATTTTGTCACGACGGCAAGGCCGCAAGAACGTGCCCCCGCAGTCAACCAGCGCCAGACGCGCGCGGCTGGTTCGAAAGACGCCTGGAGCCGCACCGCCCGGCGCCGGTCGCCTCCCCGCCTGCGAAGGAGCCACCGCAGGCGGGGATACCGCCGTTGGCGACGGTGATGGCGGCGCTGGTGTACCGGGAGCGCACTCGCTCACGGACTTCGTCTCGCTCCTCTGCGGTGGTCACAGCGCGTCCCTCCCGGGCGACGGTTACACGGGCGGGCAGCCGATGAGCGTACCGATGCTGGCGAGCACCTCAGGGTGGGCGCGGTAGTACACCCAGACGCCGCGCTTCTCCCGGTCCACCAGGCCTGCGTCGTGCAGCACCTTGAGGTGATGGCTGATCGTGGGCTGTGACAGGTCGAACGCGTCATTGAGGCCGCAGACGCATGCCTCGCCGCCGTCATGCGAGGCGACTAGCGACAGCAGTCGCAGCCGGACCGGGTCGGCCAGGGCCTTGAGCAGCGGGGCCACCTGCTCGGCCTGCACCATGGACAGCGGCTGCGCAGACAGCGGAGAACAGCAGGCCGCAGTATCGGCGGGACTGATCACGGTCAGCGACTTCGACATACATCTATATTGACAGCGGTCGATACCTGATGGCAAGCTCGGTGACGTAGACATAGACGGTTATCAAAGTCCGAGCTCCCCCCGGAGGGTTGCCATGTCCCGCGTCCAGCTCGCGCTCAACGTCGATAACCTCGACGAGTCCGTCGCCTTCTACAGCAAGCTGTTCGGCGCAGAGCCGGCCAGGCGCATGCCCGGCTACGCCAACTTCGCGATCACTGAGCCGCCGCTCAAGCTGGTCCTGCTAGAGCACTCTGGCCGGCCCGGTAGCCTCAACCACCTCGGTATCGAGGTCGGCGACATCGACGCTGTTGACGCCGAGCAGACCCGGCTCGCCGACGCTGGGCTCGCGTCCGTGGACGAGCGCGGCACTACGTGCTGCTATGCGAAGCAGGACAAGTTCTGGGTTGCTGGCACGCCCAACGGCGAGTCCTGGGAGATCTACACCGTCCTGGAAGACAGCCCGACTTTCCACGGCGAGGACGGACCGGGATGCTGCGGGAGCTTAGCCGAGCCCGAGGCCCGCACCGCCGCTGGTACCGACGCTGGTACCGCTGCCGCGCCGTGCTGCTAGACCGCGCCCGAGCAGGGACCGGCGCGAGGCCCCGGACCGCGGAGGCCGGCCATCATCCGGGCGAGGCTCCTTCGCGGAGACCCGATCTGGTGAATGCCGACAACGCCATTGCACTCACCAGCGACGCGAGCACCGGTAACGCACCGCTCATCCGCCGCCTGTCCGTGCCGGACCGGCTGCTGCCGGCGTGGATCCTGGTCGCCCTGGTGTACGTGGCCCTGGCTGCCCGTCGCCTGGTCCCAGACCGCTTGTCGTGAAGGCCACGGCATCATGACCGCAATTCGCGCCAGGGACGCAGTTCCCGAGGTCCTTTTCGTCTGCACTCATAACGCCGGCCGGTCGCAGATGGCGGCCGCGCTGCTCGAGTGGCGCGGAGCCGGCCGGGTGCGGGTCACCTCGGCCGGCTCCAGGCCCGCCGACCGGCTCAACCCGGCCGTGGTCCAGGCCATGGCCGAGATCGGCCTGGACATCTCCCGCGAGTTCCCCAAGCCGCTGACCTCCGGCCAGGTGCACGCCGCCGACGTGGTGATCACCATGGGCTGCGGCGACGCCTGCCCGGTCTATCCCGGCAAGCGCTACCTCGACTGGGACCTGCCCGACCCCGCAGGCCTCGACGTAGCAGCGGTCCGCCCCATCAGGGACGAGATCGCCCGGCACGTCGAACGGCTACTCGCCGAGCTCACCGCGTCCAGTCCCTGATCGCCTTCATAATTCACGCGCAGCTGCAGCAGCCGATGCTGATCGTCGGTGATCTCCATACCGCTCATGGCGACGGCTGAGGATTCGCTGCCTCTGCATGTGCCGTGCCTCGGTCCGGCAGCATGCGCCGCGATGCCCAGGTGGCGCAGCGCGCCGGACATGGTCTGCTTGTCGCCGGCCTGGCGCGCCAGCTCGCAGGACCGCTCAAGGACGGGCACCGCGACCTCGTTACCGCACCGCACGATCTGGTGGAAGCAGCCGATCCAGAACAGCGACTCCGCCTCGCCAGCCGGGTCGCCGAGCGCCTCGTTCGAGCGCGCGCTCGAACAGAGCCAGCTCCCGGGGGTCACCGGCGGGCGGCTGCGGGTTTTCTCCCGCTGCTCGAGGAATCTGCCGTGCATGAGCCGGCCGCGGGCCACAGCCAGGTCAGCCTCGACGGCGTCCAGTTGCCGGTCGCGGGGGGGGGCCCGGC
>JBKQMG010000199.1:0-28273 GCA_052146815.1 Streptosporangiaceae bacterium
TATTCCTGGCCGGTGCTCCCGGAGCCGCTGTGGCCGCCGGGGAAGCCGCGGTATCGGGGATTGTCGACGCCGCGGATACGAGCGAGGCGGCCGCAGTGCGGCCCGGGCCGCCGTGGGAGATCCTCGACCCCGCCGACGCCCCGCGCCGATAGCCTGCCCTAGCTCACGCCCGCCAAGCCTCGCGCGGACGGCGGCGTTACGCGGGGCCGCGAACCGGCTGGGTGCCTGCCTGGAGCGGGTTCCTGGGCAGGAAGACCGCGAAGGTGGCAGGCTTCGCCTTGACCAGCACCACGCGGCCGCCGTCCGCCGCCGCCATCGTCCGCGCCAGCGCTAGCCCCAGCCCGGTCCCCTCGGGGCGGCCGCTGACGCTCCGCTCGAAGATCCGCGACACCAGTTCCGGCGGGACGCCCTTGCCCTCGTCCCTGACCTCGATCACGACCGAGCGCGCACTCTGCGAGGTCTGCAGGGTCACCGTTCCCCCGCCGTGCATGAGCGCGTTATCCAGCAGCGTGGCGAGCACCTGAGCCAGCCCGCCCGGGGTGACGTGGGCTTGCAGGCCGCGCACGCCTATCACCACGAGCTTGCGCCGCACCCGGCGGAAGGCCGGCTCCCACTCGATCACCTGCTGCTGGACGATCTCGTCGATGCCGGTGAGGGCGGCCGAAGCCGCGGTGGCCCGCCGGACCGGGCTGAGCAGCTGAGTCACCACGTCGGCCAGGCGTTCGGCCTGGGTCAGGGCGGCGTTGCCTTCCTCCCGGACCACCTCGGGGTCGTCCGCCGCGGCGATCATCTCTTCCAGTCGCATCGACAAGGCGGTCAGCGGAGTGCGCAACTGGTGCGAGGCGTCCACCGCGAGCTCACGATCCGCGGCGAGCAGGCTGCTGAGCCTGCGTGCGGACGTATCGAGCCCGTCGGCCACCTGGTCGAGATCGGCCACCCCGTACCTGCGGCCGAGCGGGCGCGGGTCGCCGGCCCCGAGCCGCGCGGCCGCCTCGGCGAGTTCCTCGACCGGCCGGGCCAGCCGACGCGCGAGCACGGCCGTCAGCCAGCCGGCCAGCGCAGCCGCCGCGACCATCAGCGCGGTGATCATGGCCAGCGCGGCTGCCCCACGGCCGGCGCCAACCACCAGGGCGGGCACGCCCACGATGAGGACGGCGACGACCGCGACGGCAAAGCTCGAGAACCACAGCCTCCTGCGCATCGGTCACCCCGCGGCGGGGCCCGCTGACCGTGCTGGGCCTGCGGCGTCAGTCGCCGCGTTCAAAGCGGAACCCGACGCCGCGGACCGTGGTGATGTACCTGGGGCTGTGCGCGTCGTCGCCGAGCTTGCGGCGTAGCCAGGAAATGTGCATGTCCAGCGTCTTGGTCGACGTCCACCACTTCGCGTCCCAGACTTCGCGCATGATCTGCTCGCGGGTCACCACCTTGCCCGCGTCGCGCAGCAGGATCCACAGCAGGTCGAACTCCTTGGTGGTCAGGTCAAGCTCGACCTCACCGTGCCAGGCCCGGCGGGCATCCGGGTCGATCCGCACGCCGTGCGCGGCCGAGCCCTCCGCCGTCCCCCGCCGCAGCAGGGCCCGGACCCGGGCCAGCAGTTCGGCCAGCCGGAACGGCTTGGTGACGTAGTCGTCGGCGCCCGCGTCGAGGCCGACCACCGTGTCGACCTCGTCGGCCCGCGCGGTGAGGATCAGCACGGGCACGGCGTACCCGCCGGCCCGGACCCGGCGGCATACCTCGAGCCCGTCGAGTTCGGGCAGGCCGATGTCGAGCAAGATCAGGTCGACGCCTTCCCCCAGCGCCCGGTCGAGCGTAGTAGGCCCGTCCGCCGTGACATCCACCTCGTAGCCCTCCCGGCGCAGGGCGCGGGACAGCGGTTCGGAGATCGAGGTGTCGTCCTCCGCGAGCAGCACGCGAGTCATGAGTAAATAGTAAAGGAACAGTAAAACTTAGGGAGCCCTAGGGGCTACGGCGGGTGGCGCGGCGGGAGGGCCGGGCTTTCGGCGCGGGGCCGGGCTTTCGGCGCGGGGCCGGGCTCGCGGGGCGCATTTTCATGATCGCGAAGACTTTTACCCCGCGAGATCGAGGCTGTCGCGTAACTGGTCCCGGGCCAGTCCGCAGTTCGGCCCAGACCGTGTCTGCGCCCCCCGGCCTTGTCCGCCACTGCTTTCCCGCATGCCCCGTGAGCCCCGCGCGACCCGCCCCGGAACCCGGATCCGCGGGTCTGCCCACGGCAGTAACAGCAACGATGGAACATCGTGGCTGTCCCGGCGACAACGATGTTCCATCGTGGCTGTTAGACCCGGGGCCAGGACCGCGGCTTGGCCGCCTGCGGCGTGATCGGGGCTTGACTCGCACGCCAGAGGAGCTACGCGGCGGCCTCGATCGGAGGTTAGAGATCGTAGCGCCACGCTGGAATCCCCTACCCATAGGGCGGCGGAGGGTGTCAGGAAGTGCGGAGGGTGTCAGGAAGTAGGGCGGCGGAGGGTGTCAAGAAGGAATTGTCCTGGTCCGGGGACCCGCGCGCAGCACTTGGGAGGGCAGGGTGCGGCCCACGATGGCTTCCGCCTCGGCGGCCGCCGCGATCATCGCCGCCAGGTCGATCCCGGTCGCCACCCCCATGTCCTCGACCATGTGCACGAGTTCTTCGGTCGCGATGTTGCCCGTCGCGCCCGGCGCATAGGGGCAGCCGCCGAGGCCGCCGACCGAGGCGTCGAAGTCCGCGACGCCGAGCTCGAGCGCGGTCAGCACATTGGCCAGGCCGGTCCCGCGGGTGTTGTGGAAATGCAGGTTGAGCGGCGTGTCCGGGTAGGCCCGGCGGAACTCGGCGACCAGCTCGCGGACCCGGCCCGGCGTGGCCATGCCGGTGGTATCGCCGAAGGAGATGCTGTCGGCTCCGTCGGCCACCGCCCGGCCGGCTACCTGGACGACCCGCTCCACTGGCACGTCGCCCTCGAACGGGCAGCCCCACGCGGTCGAGACGATCACCTGGCAGGTCGCGCCGCGCTGATGAGCCGCTTCGATGATCATCGCGATGTCGTCCAGCGACTGCGCGGTGCCGCGGCCCACGTTCTTGCGGTTATGGGTGTCAGACGCGGACACCACGGCCTCGATCTCGGTGAGGCCGCCGTCGAGGGCCCGGCTGGCGCCGCGCAGGTTCGGCACGAGAGCCGAGTAGCGGACCGACGGCACCCGGCGGATGCCCCGCCATACCGCGTCCGCGTCCGCCATCTGCGGGATCGCCTCGGGCCGGACGAACGACACCGCCTCGATGCGGTGCACTCCGGTCGCCGACAGCCGGTCGATCAGCTCGATCTTGGCGCCGGTCGGGACCGGCTCCTCGTTCTGCAGGCCATCGCGCGGTCCGACCTCCCGGACCGAGATGCGCTGAGGGAAGTCGCTCACCGGCGGCCCTTTCGTCGTGTCACGGTCCTTGGATTCTCCGCCCCGGCGGGCCGCGCCGCCACCTTGCGGGGTCCGCTCGTTAGCTGGTCGACCACCAGCGCAGCACCGGGCCCGCGCACCAGAACAGGACGGCCGGCAGCGCCACCACGCCGACGCCCGGCCGCAGCGGCGCTGAGTGCTGGCGCGGCGTCACGACGATCAGCAGGGCCAGGGTCGCCGCGACGATCACCGCCAGGATGAGCACCGGCCGCAGCAGCACCTTCCAGCGCGGATGCAGGTGCAGGACCAGGCGCTCGCCCTCGGCCAGGGCGGCTTCCCGTGCCATAAGCCACATAGTGGCACGAAAGCCGCCCGGACACGCCGCGGCGCGCGTCAGCGAACGTGAATGACATCTCCGGCGCTGACCGCCTCGACCGCCCCGGGACCGGCCGGTCCCGGCGAGGTGACCAGCAGCCTGCCGGTCTCGTCCACACCGGCCGCGGCGCCGGCGAGCAGCCGCCCGCCGGGCAGCGACACGCGGACTTCCCGGCCCACCGTCGCGGACCGCCCCAGGTACGCCTCGCGCAGGCCGCTCGCCACCGGGTCGCCCCCGCATCCGGTCCAGCGCAGGTACCACGCCGCCAGGTTGCGCAGCAGGCTTATCAGCAGCGGCTCCCGGTCCGTGCGCGAGGCGCCCAGCAGCGCCAGCGAGGTCGCGCCCGTCGGCGGCAGCTCGTCCGCGCGGGCAGTGACGTTGAGCCCCACGCCCACCACGATGGCGTCGCCCGCCTGCTCGGCCAGGATGCCGGCTAGCTTGCCGCCCCCCGCCAGGAGGTCGTTAGGCCACTTGAGCCGGGCGTCGACGCCCGCGACCTCGCCGACCGCCGCCGCAGCCGCGACGCCGGTCAGCAGCGGCACCCAGCCCCTGCGGGCGGGCGCTACCGAAACCGGGCGCAGCAGCATCGAGCACGTCAGGCCGGCCCCCGGGCGCGTCTCCCAGCTGCGGCCCTGCCGCCCGCGGCCGACGGTCTGGGACTCCGCCACGAGAACCGTGCCCTCCGGCGCGCCGCGCCGCGCCGCCTCGAGCAGATCCTCGTTGGTCGACCCGGTCTCGGCGACCACGTCAATTCCGGCCCAGAAACCGGGCGGGCCGGCCAGTGCGGTCCGGACCGCGGCGGCGTCCAGCCGCTGACCGCTGCGCCTGGCGAATCCGCTAGTCATCTCGCAGTTATTGTCAGCCGCCGGAGTAACCTTGGCGTCGCCGGGGTGCCCGGCCGCCGCACGGCTCGTCCCGGCCTGATCACAGGTCGTGCCGCGCTGACATGACGGCCGCGTTTCAGACTCGAGGGAAAGCATTGCCTGAACTCAAGCTCAGCGGGTTGCGTGGCCAGGGCAGCGAGCAGCCTGCGGCAGGTCCGGCGCAGCCCGCGCCAGGCTCGCAGAATGCGGGCCCGCAGACGGGCAGCCCGGAAACGGCGGGCGCACAGACGGCCGGGTCGCAGAACGCACGGCCGCAGACCGCGAGCGCACCGCAGGTAACGCTCCGCCGGGCCGCAGCCCAGCTCAGCCCGGCCGCCCTCTGGCGCAGCCACCGGCTGTTCACGATCGTCGCGCTCATCTCCCTGGTGCCCCGGATCCTGGCGGCGCTGTCCTTCCGGCCCGCGCTGCTCACCGCCGATTCCTTCCTGTACATGCAGGGCGCGGTCGACCACAACCTCGGGGCGATCCGCCCGTCCGGTTACTCGGCGTTCCTCGCGCCCTTCGCCGTCCTGCCGCACACGCTTCTGGCGGTGACGACGGTGCAGCACCTGATGGGCATTGCCATCGGCGCGATCGTCTACGGGCTGCTGCGTTACTGGGGCCTGCCCGCCTGGGGCGCGACACTGGCCGCCGCGCCCGTACTGCTGGACACCCGCGAGATAGCGCTGGAGTCCTTCATCCTGCCGGACGTACTGTTCTGCCTGGTCCTCATGGTCGTCGTGGCGCTGCTGCTCACCCGGAGCACCCCGCGCCTGTGGCAGTGCGCGGTGGCCGGGCTGCTGATGGCATACGTGACAGTGCTGCGCGGCAACGGGCTGCCGCTGGTGGTGATCGTCGCTCTCTTCCTGCTGATCAGGAAGGTGGGCTGGCGTTCCCTGGCCGCAGCCGCCGCTGCCTTCGCGATACCGGTGCTCGGCTACATCCTGGTCTTTCACTCCGAGTACGGGCAGTTCAACCTGACCAGCAGTGACGGGATCTTCCTGTGGTCGCGGACGACTAGCTTCGCCAACTGCGCGGTCATCAAGCCGCCGCGGGATCTGGTGCCGCTGTGCCCGACCTCGCAGACGCAGATCAAGAAGGCCGCCAGGGCCCCGGCCTGGTCAGTGTCCGCCCTGCTGAACGAGCCGGCGCCCGCCGACTACCTGTGGGCCTCGGACGCGTGGTGGCGGCACGACGCGCATCCGGGCATCAACGCCTACAACAACAAGCTGGGCATGCGGTTCGCCCTCGATGCGATCAAGGCCCAGCCGGGCGGCTACCTGGCGGCCAGTGCCAGGGACATCATGCTGGGCTTCCTGGCCACCGACCGGCCGCTGAGCCAGACCACGATGACGTTCACCACCAGGCCGCACATCGCGAAGCTGCCGTCGTACTACGCGCGGTATGAGCGCAATTTCGCCGGCACAACCAGCAACACCCACCCGGTCTACCCGTACGCGTATTTCCTGTTCCTCTACCAGCAGCCGGTGTACTTCCCCGGCGTGGTGCTCCTGCTCGTCTTCCTGGCCGGCCTGGTGGGCGTGGTCCGGAAATGGCGCAGCTGGGGCGGGATGCAGGCGCTGCCGTGGGCGCTCGCCGCGGTCAGCATCATCTCGCCTGCGCTGGCGACGCAGGAGCTCTACCGCTACATGATGGTTGCCATCCCGCTGGCCTGCCTGGCCCTCGGCCTCAGCTTCGCCCGGCGGGCCCCGGATCCGCGCGGAGCCGAGACGGCTTCCGCGCGCGGGCTCGTTCCGGCCGCCGCTGGGGCGGGGGCTGCGGGGACCGCCGGGTCCACGGCTGCAGTAGTCGGCGCACCGGCGGACGCGGCTACAGCGGACGCGGCTACAGCGGACGCGGCGGCGGCGGACGGGACGAAGGAGGCCGCCTCGCAGGCGGACGACAGCCAGGCGGATACAGTCCACGCGGACCCGGCGCAGTCCCCCGCCGGGCCGGATACGGTCACGGGCGAGACGAGTCCGCCGGCCGTCCAGCCGCCGCCCGGCTGAAGGCCCGCGATCGGCGCGCAGCTCTGAGTCGGCTCTCGGCGCCGGGCCTGTGTCATAGTCGAACCGTGGCCCCCGGCGAGGAGGCCGATCCGGCTGGCGCCAGCATTCCCGGCAGCGCCCGCGTCGACCTCACCTACGAGCGCTCCCGCCTGCTCAGCGGGTCAGTCGGCGGGCAGCCCGTCCGCCACCGACGGGCCGCTCACCTTCGGGCACATGGGCGGGACCGTAGCCGGCACCCCGTTTCGCATCATTCGGAGCAGCGCCGGACGCGGCCCCAGCAATTTCAGGTGCGCAGATCGGGACGTAACGCGAGATCAGGGCATGGGCCAAAGCGCACGGTCTGCAGGTAACAGAGCGCGGCAAAATCCCAGCGACGATTGTCGAGGAGTACGAGGCGGCACACTGAAAAGCCCAGGCTGCCAAGGCCGTGACAGCACTCCGCTGAAGCCGGTCGGCGCATGACAGGCGGACGCCATGCAGCCACGGCGTCCGCCTGCTGTGCGGGCTTACTCGGCGAGCGTGACCTGCCGCTTCTCGAAAGCGACGTAGCCGCTGTAATCCTTGCCGACCCGGTCGAAGGAGGCCGGGTAAGGGTCGGGGTAGCTCCACGCAGCGTCGTGGTGAGCGGAACCGGCCACCGTGACGTCGTGGTACTGGGCGACGCCCTTCCACGGGCAGGTGTACGGCGTCGGGCTGTCACTGAATGCGCCGGAGCTGAGCGAGGAGGGCGGGAAGTAGTAGTTGCCCTCAATCGTGATCAGCTCAGACTCCGGGGCATCGGCAACGACCGTGCCGTCGATGGTGGCCTTCATATGTTGTCCCTTCTAGGGTGCGTTTCAGCGTCAACCCCGCGCGGACCGTACGGCTTCCCGGCAGGCTTGCTCCATGACCCGCGTGGCACAGAATGCCGCCTTCGCCGTGACGGTCTAGCCCTCCCGCCGTCGAACGGCGTAACCCGGCTTCGTGGCCCTGCACGATGAGATACCTGCCGGCTAGCGGCGGCTCGCGGGCGCTTCGTCAGTGGCCCGCGATCTGGCCGCCGTCGATATGCAGGATCTCGCCGGTAATGAAAGGCGATGACTCGAGGAACAGGATGCCGTCGACGATGTCGCTGACCTAGCCCACATGCCCAGCTGGGGGGAGCTGCGCCCCGGGGCCGGCGTAGCTCTCGGCCGGATGACTTCCAGATTCACCCCGGCGACGGCGACCTTGTCGCCGAACCGCTTCCACAGCCGGCGGGCCGGGACGGCCGGCGGAACTGTATCACCGGGCGGCTGCAAGGGATAAGTGTCGCAGGCCGCGCAAGATGGTCCGGGGAGCACGGGCGCGAGGCGGTCAACCTGGCCTAACCTGTGCGGCATGACCACCGAAGTCATTCCTCCTGAGGGCAGCGACGCACAGCAGCCCGATCAGCACACCACCGCCGGCAAGATCGCCGATCTCGAGAAGCGCCGTTACGAGGCCATCCACGCCGGATCCGCGCGCGCGGTAGAGCGCCAGCACGGCAAGGGAAAGATGACCGCGCGGGAACGGATCGCGGGCCTGCTCGACCCCGGCTCGTTCACCGAGCTCGACGAGCTGGCCCGGCACCGGGCCACCGATTTCGGCCTGGCCGCCAACCGTCCCTACGGCGACGGTGTCGTGACCGGCTACGGGACGGTGGATGGCCGCCCGGTCTGCGTGTTCAGCCAGGACTTCACCGTCTTCGGCGGCTCCCTCGGCGAGGTGTACGGCGAGAAGATCGTCAAGGTCATGGAGCATGCGCTGAAGACCGGCTGCCCGGTCATCGGGATCAACGACGGCGGCGGCGCCCGGATCCAGGAGGGCGTCGTCGGCCTCGGCCTGTTCGGCGAGATCTTCTACCGCAACGTGATCTCCTCGGGCGTGATCCCGCAGATCTCGCTGATCATGGGCCCGTGCGCGGGCGGCGCCGTCTACTCCCCGGCCATTACCGACTTCACCTTGATGGTCGAGCACACCTCGCACATGTTCATCACCGGGCCGGACGTGATCAAGACCGTCACCGGGGAGGAAGTCAGCTTCGAGGAACTCGGCGGCGCGCACGCGCATAACACCAAGTCCGGAGTGGCGCACTATCAGGCCGTCGACGAAGAGGACTGCCTCGCTTTCGCCCGTGACCTGCTCTCTTATCTGCCGTCCAACAACCTCGAAGAACCGCCCATGACGGCCGGGCACGGCGCCGACCCGGCCGCGCTGATGCCGAACGCGGCGGACGCCGAACTGGACACGCTGATCCCGGACTCGCCGAACCAGCCGTACGACATGCACGCGGTCATCACCCGCATCCTCGACGGCGGGGAGTTCCTGGAGATCTCGGCCGGCTTCGCGCGGAACATCATCGTGGGCTTCGGCCGGGTCGACGGCTCGTCGGTGGGCGTCGTGGCCAATCAGCCGATGCATTTCGCCGGCTGCCTGGACATCGACGCGGCGGAGAAGGCGGCGCGTTTTGTCCGCACCTGCGACGCCTACGGCATCCCGGTCATCACGTTCGTCGACGTGCCGGGCTTCCTGCCCGGCACCGGCCAGGAATGGGGCGGGATCATCCGGCGCGGCGCCAAGCTGATCTACGCCTACGCCGAGGCGACCGTCCCCAAGATCACAGTGATCACCCGTAAGGCCTACGGCGGCGCCTACGTCGTCATGGGCTCCAAGCACCTCGGCGGCGACATCAGCCTGGCCTGGCCGACCGCGCAGATCGCGGTGATCGGGGCGCAGGGCGCGGTGAACATCCTGTACCGGCGGGAACTGGCCGCGGCGGGCACCCCGGAGGAGGAGGCCACCCAGCGGGCCTCCTACATCGACGAATACGAGGACACCCTGGCCAACCCGTACATCGCGGCCGAGCGCGGCTACGTGGACAATGTCATCCCGCCGTCGGAAACCCGGTCCCAGGTCGTCCGCGCGCTGCGCGCGCTGCGGACCAAACGGCAGACGCTGCCGCCCAAGAAGCACGGGAACATCCCGCTGTGATGACAGCCGCATGACGGCGGGTCCGCTGGCGGGCCTGCTCGTCGCCGACTTCTCCCGGGTGCTGGCAGGCCCGTACGCCACGATGCTGCTCGCCGACCTCGGCGCTGACGTGATCAAGGTGGAGAGCCCGGCCGGCGATGACACCCGCCGCTGGGTGCCGCCTGACCGGGACGGGGTGGCCACCTACTACCTGGCCGTCAACCGGAACAAGCGGTCGGTCGTGCTGGACCTGCGCAGGGAGACCGATCGCGCCGCCGCCGGCGAGCTGGCCCGCCGCGCCGACGTCATGGTGCAGAACTTCCGGCCCGGCGGGCTGCAGCCGTTCGGGCTGGACTACGCGACGGTGAGCGCGGCTAATCCCCGGCTGATCTACGCCTCCATCAGCGGCTTCGGCGGCGGCGGCGGCAAGGACCTGCCCGGTTACGACCTCATGGTGCAGGCCATCTCGGGCCTGATGAGCCTGACCGGGCAGCCCGACGGGCCGCCGCTGCGCTCGGGCATCTCGGTCTGCGACGTCATCTGCGGGCTGCACGCCGCGATCGGCATCCTGGCCGCGCTCAATCATCGCGCCGCCACCGGCACCGGCCAGCATCTGGAGGTCAATCTGCTGTCCTCGGCGCTGTCGGGCATGGTGAACCAGAGCAGCGCCTACGCCGCCGGCGGCGTGATCCCGTTCCGGATGGGGAACTCCCATCCCAGCCTGTTCCCCTACGACCCGCTGCCGACGGGGGACGGCGACCTCGTCGTGGCCGTGGGAAACGACCGCCAGTTCGCCGCCGTGTGCACGGTGCTCGCCGCTCCCGAGCTGGCCGCCGACCCGCGCTTCGCGACCAACGCCGCGCGCACCGCCCACCGGGACCTGCTGCGGCCGCTGCTGGTCGCGCGGCTCGCGGCCAGGCCGGCGGCGGAGTGGTTCGGCGAGCTGATCGCCGCGGGCGTGCCCTGCGGCCCGATTAACACGCTCGAGGGCGGCATCGGGTACGCCGCGGAACTTGGCCTGGAGCCGGTGGTCACCGCCGGGGAGGGCGCGGCAGGCGTGCCGACCATCCGCAACCCGCTGACGCTCCCGGCCAGCCCGCCGCGCTACGACCTGCCGCCGCCCGCGCTCGACGAGCATGGCGAGCAGATCCGGGCCTGGCTCACCGGGCCGGCCGGAGCAGGAACGCCGTCGTCCTGAGCACCCGACGGGGCCTGGCAGCCGGGCCGGTCCTCAGCAGGCGCGCCGGGCCTGGCAGCGGCGCCGGAGAGCGGCGCCAGAGACTTGTCGGCCGGAAAGTCACATTGTGATCATTTGATTACGCAGCGGTATTAGAGTCAGCGCATCCGGGCACTGCCGGGGGCACTACAGTCGTCAGTGTCATGACCGAACCTGGCACGCCGCTGCCGCTGCTGTCCCGATACGCCATCATGGTGGATGTCGGGTACATCTACGCGTCCGCCGGCGAGCTTCTGTTCAGCGCAGCCTCCCGGCGCGAGTACCACGTCGACGCCGACAAGCTCATCCAGGCGCTCACCAAGCATGCCGAGGACCTGGTCCGCGGCGAGCTGCTGCGGATCTACTGGTATGACGCCGCCCGTGACCGGGTGCCGACCATCGACCAGCGGGTCATCGCCCAGATGCCCTGGGTGAAGCTGCGCCTCGGCAACCTGAACGCGCGCGGCCAGCAGAAGGGCGTCGACGCGCAGATCAGGGCGGACATGGAGGCCCTGGCCCGGCACCGCGCCATCACCGACGCGATCCTGGTGGCCGGCGACGAGGACATGGTCCCCGCGGTCGAGGCGGCACAGGCCTTCGGCGTGCGGGTGCACCTGTGGGGCATCGAGCCGCCCTACGGGACGAATCAGGCAGAACGCCTCGTCTGGGAATCTGACACCGTCGAGGTACTCGAGCGCGCGTTCCTCGAGCCGTATTTCACCAGCAAGCTGAGCCCCGAGCCCAGCCCGGCCGCTGCGCCGAGCCCGGTCCCGGCCCGGGCAGGCCAGGCGGGCACGGCGGCCCCGTCACCCGCCCAGGTGTTCGAGCGGCTGGCGGCCCGGCCGGCGGCGCGCGCCGCAGTGCCCGTGCACGCGGCCGGGCGCCTCGGGCCAGACCGCGAGCGCGTCGAGGAAGCCGGCGAGCACGTGGCGCAGAAGTGGATCCTGACCAGGGGCGAGGACAACATCCGCGACCTGCTGCCGGGCCCGATCCTGCCGCCGGTGATCGACAAGGAACTGCTGGTAGATGCCGAAAAGGAGCTCGGGCTGTCGCTGCGCGCCTACCAGGAGGCCAGGGAGTGGCTGCGGGACGCGTTCTGGGCCCGCGTGCACCGGCAGTTCGGAATCGGCGTCGGCAAGTCGAGGAGCTGAGCAGCATGTACGTAGCGGGCTATCCAAACCCTGAGCCGCAGCTCTCACATCCGCCGCACCAGGGCTCGCACTCCGCACGCAGCCAGCGGACCGATCTCACCATCGCCCGCGGCGAGCCGTCCCCGGCCGAGGTCGCCGCGGTCGTGGCCGTCCTCGCGGCCGCGGCCAGGCTGGCCGCCCTGCCGGCCGCCCCCGCGCCCCGGTCGGAATGGCCGGCTGTCTCCCGTCAGCTGCGCCCACCGGTGCACGCCCGGGCCGGCGGCTGGCGCGCCAGCGCCCTCCCCCGCTAGCGCCGCCCTGGTCCCCAGGGGTCCGCCGCCGCGAACCCGGGGCCGACAGACTCTAGCCAAAGGGCATGGGTGCCCCTCTACTGTCGTCCTAGCAACAGCAGACGGGCAGCCATGTCGTAGCGAGCGGGCCGGCGCTCACTAGACTCCTGCAGTCGAAAGGAGCCGGTTTCGTGCGCAAGGTGCTGATCGCCAACCGCGGCGAGATCGCGGTGCGGATAGTGCGGGCCTGCCGGGATACCGGCCTCGCCAGCGTCGCGGTCTACGGGGAAGCTGATCTGGAGGCGCTGCACACCACGATGGCCGACGAGGCCTTCGCCCTGGGCGGGCAGAGCGCAGCCGAGAGCTATCTTGACATCGGCAAGATCCTCAAGGCCGCCGCTGAGTCGGGCGCCGATGCCGTGCATCCCGGCTACGGATTCCTGGCCGAGAACGCGCACTTCGCCCGCGAGGTCATCGCGGCCGGCCTGACCTGGATCGGGCCGCCGCCCGCCGCGATCGAGGCGCTCGGCGACAAGGTCTCGGCGCGGCACATCGCCAAGGCCGTCGGCGCCCCGCTGGCACCGGGCACTGACGGGCCGCTGGCCAGCGCGGCGGAGGCGGCCGCGTTCGCCGCCGAGCACGGCCTGCCCATCGCGATCAAGGCCGCCTACGGCGGCGGCGGCCGCGGCCTGAAGGTCGCGAGGGAGAAAAGCGAGATCGCCGAGCAGTTCGAGTCCGCGGTGCGCGAGGCGGTCGCGGCCTTCGGCCGCGGCGAGTGTTTCGTGGAGCGCTACCTGGACCGGCCCCGGCACGTCGAGACGCAATGCCTGGCCGACACCCACGGCAACGTCGTCGTCGTCTCGACCAGGGACTGCTCGCTGCAGCGCCGGCATCAGAAGCTGGTCGAGGAGGCTCCGGCGCCGTTCCTGTCCGCCGACCAGGAGAAGCTGCTGCGCGAGTCGTCCAAGGCGATCCTGCGCGAGGCGGCCTACGTCGGCGCGGGCACCTGCGAGTTCCTGGTCGGCCAGGACGGGACGATCTCTTTCCTGGAGGTCAACACCCGGCTGCAGGTGGAGCACCCGGTGACCGAGGAAGTCAGCGGCATCGACCTGGTCCGGGAGATGTTCCGCATCGCCGACGGCGAGGCCCTCGGCTACGGCGACCCCGAGGCGCGCGGGCACTCCATCGAGTTCCGGATCAACGCCGAGGACGCCGGGCGCAACTTCCTGCCCGCGCCCGGCACGATCTCCTACTGGCGGCCGGCCGCCGGGCCCGGGGTACGGCTGGACGCCGGCTACGCCGAGGGCATGACGGTGCCGCAGGCCTTCGACTCGCTGATCGCCAAGCTGATCGTGACCGGCACGAGCCGCGAGCAGGCGCTGGAGAGGTCCCGCCGGGCGCTGGCGGAATTCGAGGTCGGCGGGATGCCGACGGTGCTGCCTTTCCACCGGGCCGTCGTCCGCGACCCGGCCTTCACCAGCTCGCCGTTCACCGTCCATACGCGGTGGATCGAGACGGAATTCGCCGGCGGCATCCCTGCCTACGACGGCATCCCGCCGGGTCCCGGCAGCGAGCCGGCCCCGCGGGAGCGGATCACCGTGGAGGTATCAGGCCGCCGGCTCGAGGTCGTCATGCCGGCTGGCCTCGGCATGACGGGCGGGGGCCCGGAGGCCGGGGCGCCCGGTGGCTGGCCGCGCCGCGGAAGCGCGGCGGGCGAGCCGCCGGCCAGCTCCGCCGGAAACCGGCGCGGTGGCGGCCGGGCCGGAGCAGCGGCGGCCGGCGGCGGCGCGCTGGTCAGCCCGATGCAGGGCACGATCGTCAAGATCGTCGCCGCTGAGGGACAGCAGGTGTCCGCCGGGGATACCGTCGTCGTGCTCGAGGCGATGAAAATGGAGCAGCCGCTGGCGGCGCATAAGGACGGCACGGTGCGCAGCCTGGCAGTCGAGGTGGGCCAGACCGTCTCGTCTGGCGAGATCATCTGCCAGCTGGAGGACTGAGGCGGTGGCACGGCTGCCCGGCGATCCGGGTGTTTTCCGCTGGCTGAGGTTTGCCGTCGGGTTCCGGCTTCCGGCCGAGAACGTGGACTGGATCCGGCATGAGCTGACCGATGACGGCTGGCGCCTCCGGACGGTCGTCCGGCATCTGGCGATCATCGTCCCGATCTGCGCCGTGCTGGCCGTGCTGCTGCTGACGCTGCTGCCCGCCCCGGCGTGGCTGGCCCTGATGATGATCGCGCTGATCTTGTGCGGCAGCATGTTCACCGTCGCGGCCTACGCCGACGACATCCGCGCATCCCGGCTGCGCCAGCATGGCCTTGAGCCTCCTGACGATCCGGACCTGGGGCATCCGGCGCACTAGCCAGGCCGCCGACGCTGGCCCGCCATCCCGCCCGGCCGTCCTGAGGTGGCTGAGCTGGCCAGGTCCGGCGGCTCCGATCCGGGCTGCGGGCGCGGGCCCGCAGGCCGGCCGCCGGGCCGTTCCAGCCCGTCACATCATGATCTTCCCGCCGGCGATGTCCAGCGTGGCGCCGGTGATCCACGACGAGGCCGACGACGCCAGGAACAACGCCGCGGCCGCGACATCGGCGGGCTGCCCGAGCCGCCCGAGCGGAAAGGCCTCCCCGAGTGCCTGCCGGTCCGCCGCTGACATCCAGCGGCGCATCCGGTCGTTTTCCACCGCCGAGGGAGCCAGGCAGTTCACCCGGATGCCGTCGCGCGCATGCTCGCCGGCCAGATGACGGCTGAACGCGACGACGCCTGCCTTGGCCGCCGCGTAGGCGGCCGACGAGCGGGCCGCCTGCCGGGCCGCTGCTGACGACATGGTGATGATGACTCCCGCCTGCCTGGCGATCATGGCGGGCAGGAACGCCGAGACGGTCAGGAACGCCGACGTGAGGTCGCCGTCGATGACCTCCCGCCAGTGGGCGCCGGTCTCGGCGCTCGTGACGACGGGCATGCCGTTGCCGCCGGCGAAGGCGGCCAGGATGGCGACCGGGCCGAGCTCGCGGGCGGCCGCCGCGGCCAGGGCCCGCAGATCGTCCTCGCGGGTGCAGTCCGCGGCTGCCCCGAGCGCGGTACCGCCCCGGCTGGTGATCCCTGCCACGACCGTGCCGATCGCCGCCTCGTCCCGGCCGACGACCGCGACCGCTGCTCCGTTTGCCGCCAGCGCGCAGGCGGTGGCGGCGCCGATGCCCCGTGACCCGCCGGTGACGACAGCGACCTGGCCTCTCAGGTCGGGGTACGTCGCCCACCCGGCCTCCGGACTCTCACCCGCGGCTGCCTCGCTGCCGCCGGCGGTGCGCACCGGGGCGCCGGCCGTAGTGCCCGCCATGGCTGCTCCCTCCGCGGAGCCCGCGCGGGCCGGCGCTGGCGCGCGGTCCGGCTCTCCGCTATTTTAGTCATACAGTATGTCTGATTAAATTCGGGCGAGAGGACGCTGTCAATCACGATGAGCCCGCGGAACTACCAGCTGGGCGCGCGCCAGGATCAGATCACGCTGAGCCGGGGACGCGTCGTGGCAGCGGCCCGGTCCCGGCTGGCCGGAACCGACAGCTACACCGCCTTCACGGTCGATGCCGTGGCCAGGGCCGCTGACGTGGCCAGGGCCACGGTCTACTACCAGTTCGGCTCCAAGGCGGGCCTGCTCGAAGCCCTGTGCGACGATCTTGCTGAGGCCGGCCGCATGCAGGAGCTCTCCGCCGCGTTCGCCAACCCCGACCCGGCCGGGGCGCTGCGCGATTTCATCACCTGCTTCGGCCGCTTCTGGGCCGCGGACCGCCCGGTCATGCGCCGTCTGCGCGCCCTGGCCGCCCTCGATCCCGATGTCGGCGCCGTCATCACCGGCCGGGACGCGCGCCGCAGGGCGGGGCTGGAGGTGCTGACGGCGCGCCTGCGCGGCGGGAGCGCCGCCCCCGAGGCCGGCCGGGCCGTGGCACTGCTCTACGCCATCACCAGCTTCGAGATGTTCGATGCGCTCGCGGGCCCGGACCAGGAGATTGACGGCGTCACTGCCGCCGTCATCCAGCTGGCGGCCGCCGTGCTGCGGCCGCCCGCCTCGTGACGGCCCGTGCTGACGCCGCGGGCGCGCCCGGTCCGCTCCGCCCGCGTCACCGCGGCCGGGGCCAGCACGGCGGGAGGCCGCAGCCGGGCGGCAGGCCGCGCAGGTCAGTGCATCGACAGAATGACGACGTCCTTGAGTACCACCATGAGCAGGCCGAGGACGGCGGCCAGCGAGGTGACGATCGTCAGCCGCCATCCTGTCAGCCGCGCGGCATGGCCGGCCTGCCACGCGTACACCATCAGCAGCAGCACGGCCATGGCCAGGCCGACGTTCGCCGCAATCGTCGTCGAGGCCCCCAGCAGCTCGGCGAACAGCAGGGCACCGAGGGGAATGAACGAGGCGCTGACCATCCCCCAGGACCCGCGCAGCGCCGAGCCGACAGAGCGCCAGGACGGCAGGTGCCCGCCATGCAGGTCGCCGAGCAGGTCGGAGTACTGCTCGGCAACCCAGTACACCAGCAGCGTGACCAGGACGGAGACGGCCAGATCCGTGCCGGACTCGGACGGGCCGGCCACGGCCAGCACCGCCGCGGTGATGATCGTGCCGTAGATTCCGGGACCGCGGCGCCGGTGCGGCGAGGGCTCCGCCGGCGGTGCGCCTGCGGCTGGCGCTGGCGGCTCCCGGCTGGCGCGCGCCGCTGGCGGCTGGGCGGGCGCCGGCTGGGCTGGCACCCGCGGACGTTCCCGGCCGGGCGGCGCTCCCGTCATGATGGCCCCTCCCCCGTGGCGCGGCTGATCTGCGAGCTCATGCGGCTGATCTGCGAGCTAATCATTCCCCGCTCCGGAGCGCCGCACCGTCACTGTCACTGCCAGGACCGGGCGGACCGGGCCGACCAGTAGGAATCCGGCGCCTCGGCGAGATCGAGGCCCGTCAGGTCCCCGGCGGTCAGCGCGGTCAGATTGCCCCGCACCTGCTGCGCGGTGACGGCGCCCGACAGCACCACGGCAGCCCACGGATTGGCCAGAGCGGCGCCGAGCGCGACCGCATCCAGGGTGACGTTCTGGTCGGCGGCCAGCACGGCCAGCCGGGCCAGCGAGGCCGCCGGATCCGCGTCGTCGCGCAGGTCTCCGCCAGGCGCCAGCCTGCCGTTGGCGAGCGCCTCCTTGACCAGCACCGTCCACCCGGCCGCGGCGGCCGCGGCGGCGGCCGGGGCCACCGAGGGCTCCAGCAGGTTCCAGGTCACCTGCGCGGCGCTGAACAGCGGCTGCCCGTCGACCGTGGTCTCCAGCGCACGGTAGAGGGTGTCCGCCTGGGCAGGTCCGCTGGTCGTCAGGCCGATGAGCACGCCCTCGGCCCGCAGCCTGCGCAGCGCCAGGAGCAGGTCCCGGTCGCCGAGCACACCGGATTCGGGCGTCAGCGAGTGCACCTGATACAGCGCCAGCCGGTCACCGAGGAGCGCGCGGCTCTGGCCCAGCTGGGTCGTGAACATGGCCAGCGAGTGATCTTTGATCTCGTGCTGCTCAGCGTCAAGGCGCCAGTCCCCGGTGTACCGGTATCCCCATTTAGAGCCCGCGACCGCGTCCGGGTAGCCCCGGACGCCCAGCCATCCGCCGAGGAACTCCTCAGCCCGGCCGTAAGACCGGGCGGCGTCGAAATACCTGATCCCGGCCGCGTAGGCGGCGTCCAGCACGGCGAAGGTGCGCGCCCGCATGCCCGCCACGCTGCGGTCGGGCAGATCGGCGTCCCGGCCGGCCGTGATGTAGGCCGGACGGCCGAGGGCGGCGAGCCCGAGGCCGATCCGCGAGACCTGCGGCCCGCCGGGCGCCAGGGCGGTCATCGGCATGGGCGTCTCGCCTGGGTTATCGCCGGACACGGCCGCTATCGTACGCCGGGGCCGCGCCGTCTATTCCGGCGCTTCCCTGCCTGGCTGGCTCCTGGCTGCCGCTGCCCCTGGATGCCATGTCGCTCCCCGCTGCTATCCGCCGGGCCCGGCGGTGTCGGCGGGCTGCATGAGCCTGCGCGCCGCCTCGGTCAGGCTGCCCGACAGCGACGGGTACACCGCGAACGTATGGGCCATCTGATCCACCGTCAGCAGCTGTTCCACTGCCAGCGACACGGCCAGGATGAGCTCACTGGCGCGCGGCGCGACGACCACGCCGCCCAGCACGATTCCGCTGCCCCGGCGCGCGAACAGCTTGATGAACCCGTCCCGGAAGCCCTGCATCTTGGCCCTGGCGTTCGTCGCCAGCGGCAGCTTGACGACCAGGGCGTCTGCCTGGCCGGTCTCGACGGCCTGCTGGGTGATGCCGACGGTCGCGATCTCCGGCTCGGTGAAGATGGTGCCGGCGACGTGGCTGAGGCGCAGCGGCTGGACGGCCTCGCCGAGCGCGTGCCACATGGCGATCCGGCCCTGCATGGCCGCCACCGAGGCGAGCATCAGCACGCCGGTGCAGTCGCCGGCGGCATACACGCCGGGCACCGGGGTGCGGGAGACCTTGTCGACGGGGACCAAACCGCCGCCGTCCAGGGTGATCCCCGCTTCTTCCAGGCCCAGGCCGCCGGTGTTGGGCACCATGCCCACCGAGAGCAGGCAATGCGTGCCGCGCACCGTCCGGCCGTCCTCAAGCGTCACCGTCACGCCCCTGGCGGTCCGGGCCGCCGCGACGGCACGGGACCTGCCGAGCACGGTCATGCCGCGGCGCCGGAACACATCCTCGACCACCACGGCGGCGTCGGTGTCCTCGTGCGGCAGCACGTGCTGGCGCGAGGAAACCAGGGTGACCTGCGACCCCAGGGCCTGGTAGGCGCTGGCGA
Organism: Streptosporangiaceae bacterium; assembly: GCA_052146815.1. Lineage (GTDB taxonomy): Bacteria > Actinomycetota > Actinomycetes > Streptosporangiales > Streptosporangiaceae > DATJZH01. The sequence goes on from JBKQMG010000199.1 coordinate 19,049, forward strand.
ACTCCGCGCCGGTTACCCCCGAGCCGACGACGATCAGCTCAGGCGGCAGTTCTTCCAGGTCGTACAGCTGCCGGTAGGTCAGCAGCCGCTCCCCGTCGGGAACGGCACCGGGCAGTATCCGCGGCCGTGCTCCGGTCGCGATCAGCACGGTGTCCGCGGTCAGCTCACGATCATCGACGGCCACGGTCCCGGCGCCGGTCAGGCGGGCGGTCCCGGAAATGACCTTCACGCCCTCCGCGGCGAGCCGCGACGCCACGTCCGCCGACTGGGCCGCCGCGAGGGACCGGACCCTGGAATACAGCCGCCGGGCGTCGACGGTGGCGTGCGCCGTCCCCGGCGGCGCGCCTGCCGCGGCCGCGCCGGGCACGGCGGTGAGCGGATCCCCCTCGCAGTCGACCTCAAGCCGGACGCCGAGCCCGGCCGAGCCGTCGAGGGCCGCCATCATGCCGGAGGTAGCGATCAGCGTCTTGGACGGCACGCAGTCGGTGAGCACGCACGCGCCGCCGAGGCCATCCCGCTCGATGACCGTGACCTCAGCATCCAGCTGCGCGGCGACCAGGGCCGCCTCGTAGCCCCCTGGACCGCCGCCGATGATGACGACTCGCGTCCGCGGCTGCCTCACGTTGGCCCATTCTGTCGCATGGCCGCGCCTGCCCTGCAGCGGGCGTCACCCGCGCGCGTCCAGCTGGACTCGCTACCCCGGCCGACCTGCCTGCACCAGGCCTCCGCGACCCGTACGCTAATCAACCGTGGCGTTGTACGCGGCCTATGGCAGCAACATGGATCCGGCCCAGATGGCCGAGCGGTGCCCGCATTCTCCCCAGCGCGGTACGGGCTGGCTGGAGGGCTGGCGGCTGACCTTCGGCGGTGAGGACATCGGCTGGGAGGGCGCTCTCGCCACCGTGGTCGAAGACGCCGCCGAGCGCGTGTTCGTCGCCTTGTACGAGCTGTCGGAGAGCGACGAGGCAGCGCTGGACCGGTGGGACGGCGCCAGCATCGGCTACTACCGCAAGTTCACCGTGCGGGTCGCCACGCTCGAGGGTGACGTCGTGGCCTGGCTTTACGTGCTGAACGACTACGAGGGCGGTCTGCCGTCGGCCCGCTACCTGGGCATCATGGCTGACGCCGCCGAGCTGGCGGGGGCTCCGGCCGACTACGTGGCGGACCTGCGCGAGCGTCCCTGCGCCTCCCTGGGAGATTAGCCCCGGCGGTTCGCGGCGGCACGGGCCTCGCCGCCGGGCGGCGGGTTGAGCATCCCGGCGCCAGCAGCTAGCGTGCGATCATGTCCCAGGCGTGGCCGGCAGCATCGTATGAGCAGTGGCGTGACAGCTGCGACACCCTGCACGCGCACACCCAGGTACTGGGCAAGCTGGCGGCGCGCCTGGCCCCGCCGGAGCCGCAACTGCAGCATGCGGCACTGCGGCTGACCGCGCGGGGCTGGGAGACGGCCCCGCTGCCCGCCCCTGACGCCTCCGGGGCGCTGGTGGTCGCGCTCGACCTGCGCGCGCACGAGGCGGTTGTCGAGCACAGCGGCGGCCGGGCTGAGCGGATCCCGCTCACCCCCGACCGGGCCGTCGGGGACGTGACCCGTCAGGTGCTTGCGGCGGTGCGCAGCGCCGGGGGGCCGGTGGAGATCGACCCGGCGCCGCAGGAGGTCGCCTGGACCGTACCGCTCGACGAGGACGACCAGCATGCATGCTATGACCCCGGCCAGGTCAGTGACTACTTCGCGGCGGCCACCCAGGCGGCGCTGGCCCTGGCGGACTTCCGCGCTCCCTACCGCGGGCGATCCACGCCCGTCAACGCCTGGTGGGGCTCCTTCGACCTGGCGGTGAGCCTGTTTTCCGGCCAGTCCGCCGAGCCGCCTTCCGCGGATTTCATCATGCGCAACGCCATGAACGCGCAGGAAGTCGCCGTCGGCTGGTGGCCGGGTGATGCGCGCCACCCCACCGCAGCCTTCTATGCCTACGCCCACCCCGCGCCGGAGGAATTCGGCGTGGCCGCCCTCTCGCCGGCGGCCGCGCACTGGGAGTCCGCCCTGGGCGAGTTCATCCTGGAATGGGAGGACGTCCGCTCGAGCCCGGATCCGCACGGTGCAGCGGTCGAGTTCGCCCGCTCCGCGTTCCGCCATGCGTGCGCGGTGTGCGCCTGGGATCCGGCTCTGGCCGCCAGCGCCGACGGGACCCCGCCGCCCGTAACGTGAGCGACCGGGGCCCCGTCAGCGTGCCGGGGCAGCGCCATCCGGTCAGCCGCCAGGTCCTGGACAGCTGCCTGCAGACCCTGGGCGTCGCTGTCGATGCGCGCGCCGACATCGCCCTGGCCCTGACCGAGGCCTGCACCAACGTCATTCAGCATGCCGGGCCCGGCGACGAGTACGAGGTGCTGGCCAGCACACGGGACGGGCGGTGCGTCATCGAGGTGGTGAACACTGGCAACGGCTTTGCGGCCGTCGCTCCCGGCGATGAGCCGGTGGCCCCGGCCGCCGAGCACGGCCGCGGCCTGAAAATCATCGACGCGGTGGCCGACAATCTGCGACTGACCGGTAACGGCCGCGACGTGACCACGGTCCACTTTGAGAAGCGCTGCAGTGGATACCCGGCGCGGCCGGTCAGCAGCTGCTCGGCGGCCGCTGACTCACGCCGCGCCCGGCGGCCGGGCCAGGGCAGGCTGCCCGGACAGGAAGCCCGCGATCTGAAGACGCAGGCCGCGGGCATCCAGCCCGTGAGCGGCCTGGTGCTGCTCAGCAGTGCCGGCGAAGGCGATGGCCTCATGGTTGGTGCCCTCGTCCAGCTCGCCGTCGCCGATCAGGACGAAGACCCGCGCGCCGAGGCCGCGGCAGCGCAGGCCGAGCGCAGTGCCCACGGCCAGCGGCAGGCCGTGCCCGAGCGAGCCGCTGGAAATCTCCGCCCCCGGCACGAGGGTCCGGTCCGGATGCTCGCCGAGCGGCGAGCCGAAGGTCGCGAAGCCCGGCAGCGCGCCGGGATCAAGGAAGCCTTGGCGGCCAGGACGGCGTAGCAGGCCATCGGGCCATGCCCCTTGGAAAGGTAGAACCTGTCCCGGCTGTCGTCAGTGCCGTCCTGCGGGCTCACCCGCAGGATCTTGCCGTAGAGAACCCACAGCACGTCGAGCGCGGATTCAGCGGCGAGCTCATGCTTCTCGTCGCCGGTCATTAGCGTCATCAGCGCGGCGTGATCGTCGTAGGTCGGGCCGGCTGCACCGGGGCCGCAGAGTGCGCCACGCTGGCTCCGGCAGCGTTCATATCCATGGACTGATCGTCGTAGCTCAAGCGCACTTGAAGTCAAGGCCGTCCTCGGCTAGTTTCCCGGAATGACGCCGCGCGATAGTTACCTGACGATCGCCGAGATCGCGGCCCGCAGCGGAACGGCCGCATCGGCGCTGCGTTATTACGAGGAACTGGGCCTGATCAGCGCGGAGCGAACGTCAGGCAATCAGCGGCGCTATCCCCGGCATGTCCTGCGCAGGATCGCCTTCGTCAGGGCCGGCCGCCAGCTGGGCCTCTCGCTGGCCGAGATCAAGGCAGCGCTGGACGCCCTGCCGACCGGAAAGGCCCCGACCAGGGCGCAGTGGAGCCGGGCGGCCCGGTTGTGGCAGGGACGCATCGATGACCGGATCGCGGAACTGCAGCGGCTGTCGTCCACGCTGACCGGCTGCATCGGCTGCGGCTGCCTGTCACTGCGCCGCTGCGCGCTTTACAACCCGAAGGACGCGGCCGCCGCGCTGGGCCCCGGAGCCCGCTGGCTGCAGGGCGACGAGCCGCCCGCCCCGGCTCCCGCTGAGCCGCCGGCCGTTCGCCCCGCCGAGCCGCCGGCGGTTTCTCCGCCAGGCCGCCGGGCGGCTACCTGATCAGGACGGTGGCTATCACGGCGATCACGGGCACGAGCATGGCCGCGATCGGCCGCCACGCCCACGAGGCCGTCACGGCGCCGTCCGCCGCGCCTTGCTGCCTGGCCTGGTTCGCCAGCCGCCGCAGCTCGCCGGCCATCAGCTCGGCTGGCGCGCTCTTGTCAGCCGCAGGCGGATTCCCGTGCAGCATCGCGAAGCCCGCAGCCCCGGCGCTACGGCGGTTGCCCCTGTTCCGCCCGCGCAGCTCGGCGCGCGCGGCGGCCCGGCGCCGGGTGTACAGGGCCCAGCTGTAGATCGTCTTGTCACCCTCTGGGCCCGGCCGGGCGCACTTGACCTCGACCGAATCGCCGAGGGCGATGCCGGTGACGGCCTGCCACGGGGCACGATGATCCCGGATGGGGTTCAGCACCAGGATGCCGTCCTGATCCGCGATCACCTTCGGCCGCAGCGCGCACGCGTACATGATGCCGGTGATCGCGATGACCACGAAGACCGCGCTCAGCGAAGCCCGGTCCCGGCCCTGGACGGCGAGGTCGCCCAGGCACACGACGGCGAATACGACCCAGATCCACCAGCCGGCCACCGGGATCGGCATCCGGAACACGGTACTGCCGTCCGGGTTGACCTGCCAGGGCGCCTTCGTCGAGTACTTGACCTTGCGCGGGGCCCCGGTGGCCAGGGCGGCAGAGCCCGGCTGACCGGCAGAACCGGACTGGCCGTCAGAACCCGGCAGGGACGTGCCGCCAGGGGAGGCGGCGCGGCCAGGTGCGGCCGTGCCCTCGGCCGGGGCCGGCTCCACGGGCCGGGACGGACCCCCTGGCGAGGCAGGGCGGCCGGAACTGGCTGCGCCGCCCGCTGCCTGATCCTGCTGTGAAGACACCGCCGCTGCTCTCCGTGACTAGGCCGGGACGAAGCGCCCGCCCGGCGGCGGACGCCACGACTCACTGTATGCCGACGGGCCGGATGGTCACCGCGCGAAGCTGGCCGGCGGCCACAGCGGCCAGAGCCGCCGTCGCCGCGTGCGGGCGCAGCTGCCGCTCAGGCCAGCGCCGCACCCGGCATCGGCTCGTGCGCCGTGGCCCCGCCGCCGTTCATCGCAGTCAGGCCGGTGGCGGCCATCAGGCGGACGCCCAGGCCGATGGCGCGCTCGTCAATGTCGAACCTGGCCTGGTGAATGTCGAAATCGTCGGCCGATCCGGGCCTGCGGGTGCCCAGCCGGCACAGGGCGCCCGGAATGGACTCCAGATACCAGGCGAAGTCCTCGCCGCCCAGGCTCTGCGGCGCCGAGGTGATCGAATCCGGCCCCAGCACCCGGTCAGCCGCCGCCTCGATCATGGCCGTGCTCACCGCGTCGTTCACCGTCGGCGGCACGTTGCGCTGATAGGTAATGTTCGCGACCACGCCGTAGGCACTGGCGACCGACTCCAGCAGCGCCTTCAGCAGGTCGGGCGCCGCATGCCAGGCCTCGTCGTCCAGGCACCGGACGGTTCCCTCGACGATTCCGTCGTCGGGAATCGCGTTGGCCGCCGAGCCCGCGCTGACCCGGCCCCACACCAGGCTGAGGCTCGACCGCGGGTCGACCCGGCGGGACAGCGCGGCGGGGAGCTCAGTAATGATCTTGCCGAGCGCGTAGACGAGATCCGCCGTCAGGTGCGGCCGGGCGGTATGGCCGCCTGGACCGGTGACCTTCACGGTGATCTTGTCGCAGGCGGCGGTGATCGGGCCCGTGCGCGTGCCGATCTTGCCGAGGTCCAGCCGGGGATCGCAATGCAGCGCGAAGATCCGGTCCACTGAGGCGATGCCGCCGGCCGAGAGCACGTCGATCGCGCCGCCCGGCACCTCCTCCGCGGGCTGGAAGATCAGCCGGACCCGGCCGGGCAGCGCGCCCGCGGCCGCGGCCCTGGCCAGGAACAGGCCCGTGCCGAGCAGGATCGTGGCGTGCACGTCATGACCGCAGGCGTGGCAGGCGCCGGGGATCGTGGACCGGTAGGGGACGTTCTTCTCGTCAGTGATCGGCAGGGCGTCCAGGTCCGCCCGCAGGGCCACCACTGGCCCGTCGGCCAGGTCGCTGCCGATATCGACCGTCAGGCCCGTGCCCTTGGGCAGGATCGAGGGGCGCAGGCCCGCCGCCGCCAGCCGCAGCGCCACCCGCTGGGTCGTCCGGTGCTCGTGATAGCCGATCTCGGGGTGGGCGTGCAGGTCACGGCGGAACTCGATCAGCTCGGCCTCGTGGCCGGCCAGGAAGGCGTCGAGTTCGCCTTCCAGGTCATGTTCGGCCATGTGCCAGCTCCTCGGCGCCGACGAAGCGGTCCTCCGCGAACTCTGTGGCAAGTGCATCAACGACATCGGCGAGCTCGCCGCCCTTCTCCACGATGGCCCGCTGGCGCTCATAAGAGGCACCGCGGTCGAGCACGTCCGACACCACGTCAAGCTCGGCCCCGCAGCCCAGCCGGTCGGCGACCGGCGTGAGCTCCCGGACCAGCTCGTAAAGCTCGTCGCGCACCGGCGCGGTGGATCCGGCGCCGTCGGTAATCATCCTGGCGTCCAGGCCGTACCTGGTCGCCCGCCATTTGTTGTCACGAACGACCCAGGGCGCCGTCCGGGGCAGCCGGTAGCCGCGGTCCAGCTGGGTGTCGAACAGCTGCACCAGCGACTGCGACAGCGCGGCGACCATGCCGATCTCGCGCAGCGTCGGCACCCCGTCGAACATCCGGATTTCGAGCGTGCCGAAATCCGGGTGCGGCCGAATGTCCCACCACACCTCCTTGATGCTCCGGATCGTCCCGGCGCGCAGCAAGGTGTCCATGTAGTCCTCGAACTCACTCCAGTCGGCTAGCTGCTCCGGCGGGCCCGATGTGGGCAGCCCGCCGAAAATGATCGCCCGGCACGAGGCAAGCCCCGTATCCTGCCCGCTCCAGAACGGACTTGACGCGGTCAGCGCCAGGAAATGCGGCAGGTAGGCAGCGAGCGCATTGACGATGGGAATCGCCCTGCTCTGGTCACGGATACCGACATGTACGTGAACCCCGAATGTCTGAATCCTTCGAGCCAGCCACTGCAACTGCTCGATTAGTTCGGCGTAGCGCTGAATGGGCGCCATCTTGGCATCCCGCCAGTCGCTGACAGGATGCGTTCCGGCACAGGCCAGCATCGTACCGCGCTCGCTCGTTGTGCGCTGAAGTTGCGAAATTGTTGTACTGAGGTCCTGCTTCGCCTCGCCGACTGTGGTGCAGATGCCCGTCACCACCTCGACGGTCGACTGCATCAGCTCGAAGCGGATCTTCGGGTGCTCACCGGACCGGTCCTGGCCGGGCAGCGCGGCGAGTACCTCGCGGGCATCCTGGCGCAGCATCTTAGTGCGCCGGTCGATGAGCTGCAGTTCCCACTCGATGCCCAGCGTCGGTCCCTGCGAGGGGTTCCACCGGATCGCCACGCTGAGCCTCCCAGAATGATTCCAGCAACTGCCCGCATCGGGCTCGGGTACACGCGGACCGGGCGCTCAGTACACGTCGGGCGGCCGGTAAAGGCCCCAGACCCCGCGCAGCGCGTCGCTGACCTCGCCGACCGTGGCGCGGGCCCGCAGGGCCTCGCGCAGCGGATAGAGCAGGTTCGACTGGCCCGGCGCCGCCCGCTTCAGGTCATCAAGCCTGCGCCGTACCTCCGCGCTGTCGCGGCTCGCGCGCAGCGCGGCCAGCCGGTCCGCCTGCGCCTGCTCGATCGCAGGGTCCACCCGCAGCGGATCGTAAGCCTCCTCGCCGCTGACGGTGAACTTGTTGACGCCGACCACGACCCGCTCCCCGGCGTCGATCTCGCAGGCCACCCGGTAGGCCGACCGCTCGATCTCGGCCTTCTGGAAACCCTGCTCGATCGCCGCGACCGCGCCGCCGAGGTCCTCGATCCTCGCCATCAGCTGACGCGCCTGCTCCTCGATGTCGGCGGTCAGCGACTCGATGGCGTACGAGCCGGCCAGCGGGTCGGCGGTAGCCGTCAGGTCGCTCTCGTAGGCGATCACCTGCTGAGTGCGCAGCGCCAGCCTGGCCGCCTTCTCGCTGGGCAGCGCGATGGCCTCGTCGTAGGAATTCGTATGCAGGGACTGGGTGCCGCCCAGGACGGCGGCCAGCGCCTGGATGGTCACCCGGGCCATGTTCACCTCGGGCTGCTGCGCGGTGAGCTGCACACCGGCGGTCTGGGTGTGGAACCGGAGCATCTGCGACCGCGGATCGGCGGCGCCGAACTCGTCGCGCATGATGGCGGCCCAGATCCGCCGCGCCGCCCGGAACTTCGCGATCTCCTCGAGCAGCGTCGTCCGGGCGACGAAGAAGAAAGACAGCCGGGGCGCGAATTCGTCGACTGCGAGCCCGGAGTCGATCGCGGCGCGCACGTACTGCTTCGCGTTGGCCAGCGTGAAGGCAATCTCCTGCACGGGCGTGGCACCGGCCTCGGCCATGTGATAGCCCGAGATCGAGATGGTGTTCCACCGGGGGATCTCGCGACGGCAGTAGGCGAAGGTATCGGCGACCAGCCGCAGTGATGGCTGCGGCGGGTAGATGTAGGTGCCGCGGGCGATGTACTCCTTCAGAATGTCGTTCTGAATGGTGCCTGAGATCTTCGCCGCGCTCGTCCCCTGCTCCTCGGCGACCAGCTGATAGAGCAGCAGCAGGACCGCCGCGGGGGCGTTGATCGTCATGGAGGTCGAGACGGTGTCCAGCGGGATGCCGTCCAGCAGGATTCGCATGTCGTCGATGGAATCGATCGCCACGCCCACTCTGCCGACCTCGCCGCGGGCCTGCTCGGCATCGGAGTCATAGCCCATCTGAGTCGGCAGGTCGAAGGCCACCGACAGGCCCGTGGTCCCGGCCGTGATCAGCTGGTGGTAGCGCCGGTTGGAGTCGGCCGCGGTGGAAAAGCCCGCGTACTGGCGCATCGTCCACGGCCTGGTGACATACATCGTGGGATATACGCCCCGGGTGTAGGGGTACTCGCCCGGTTCCCCCAGGTCCCGTTCTGGGTCGAAATTCTCCAGTGCCTTGGGCCCGTACACCGGCTCAATGGGCCGCCCTGACTCCGATATGCGCGTCATAGGGCCAGATTACGACGCCGCCGCGTGATGCAGGCCGGATGGATCGATGGCAGTTGCGCGCACTTTGGCCGGCGGCGCTGCGCACCGCGACGGCGGACCCAGGCAAAGCCGGCAGCGCCCTGCGAGGGTCGGGCGGGCCGCTCACCACCGCGGCGGCGCGATGGCATGCTAGAACGGTTGGCGCCAGGCCGGATGCTGGCCGGGGCTCGATGCGCCAGAGGATGCTGATGAACGCTGCTCGCACAATGGCTGCCGCGCTGGCCGGCGCGGCCGCGCTGGCC
>JBKQMG010000200.1:0-3204 GCA_052146815.1 Streptosporangiaceae bacterium
CCCGGTACTACAGTCCGGGTTTGTGATCTAGCATCCGGATGATCATGGGGTGTCCGGCGTGTCGCGTGGCGGACGCGAGACGGCCACCTCAAGATCATGAGCTGTGACGCAGCAAGATCGTGAGATGGCCGTCTGGGCCATGGTAGGAGATAAGGCCTGGCTGGGGAAGCTGCACGGCGCGCTGATCGCCCCGGTGTTCGCGCAGGCCAGGTCGCGTTTTGCGGCGTTCGCTTATGTGGCGGCGCTGCTGGCGGTGGCCGGGGACCGCAAGTCGTGCTGGCAGCTGGGCGAGCAGGCCGGCCACGCCACGCCGCGGCGGATGCAGGCGCTGCCGGGCGAGTACGCCCGGGACTGGCGGGCGGTGCTGGGGTGGCTGCAGCGCTTCATCCTCGCGCACCTGGCCGACCCGCCAGCTCGCCCCGCCACTGGCTGCTGATCCGCCGCAAGATCTCCGGCCCTGCCGGCCCGGCGTTCTTCTACTGTCACGCGCCCGCTCTGGTGTGCCTGTCCATCCTGATCAAGGTCGCGGGCAAGAGGTGGCCGGCGGAAGAGTACTTCCAGCAGGGAAGGGGCAGGCCGGCCTTGACCAGCACCAGCTCCGCCTGCGGCACTCCTTCCACCGGCACACCGTGCTGTCCATATGCGCCCTGGCACTGCTTGCGGTCGCGGCCGCCCGGCACCCATGCACCCCGGGCCGCTGCCGGTCCGGGGCAGGCCGGACCCGGCACCGGTACCACTGACCAGCCGGAACACTGGCGCGACACCGGAAGGCTCCCGGCCAGGCCCGGTGAGAAACCACCCCGCGACATCGGCTTGATCCGCGTGACGGTGCCCGAAGCGCGCAGGCTGCTCGCGGCGTCCGCGCGCGAGACCTTCAGCTGCACCTGGAGCATCTGGCGAAGACGCCACCAGGCACGCGCCCGATGGGGCCCTACCAGTCACAACTCCAGGCAGCGCCAACATGACCCCGCGACTAACCGGGAAGATCACAAACCCGGACTGTAGTACCGGGGAGGTTACGGCAGCCAATCAGCTTGCTCCGCAGCGCCGGGCCCCCTTCTGCCGCCAGCGGCCCTTACCGCCGGCCGGCTGCTACTGCCGTTCCGGCCGGCTGCTACTGCCGTTCCGGCCGGCTGAGCCGCGGCCGTTCCGCCGCGATCGGGTGATGTTCGCGGCCGAACCGCCCAGGTTAACTGGCTGCCGCCGGGAAAGCGCGGGCGTTAACGGTGCGCGTTAACAATGCAGGGCATCTGCACGGTCAGGGAACACTCGGAATCCGGGAATTCGCCGGCTCCTGCTGCTGGCCGTCCGTGCACGTCGCCGACCCGGCGCGGCCTGCCGGGGGCGGGCAGAATTCTTCCCGAGACGGGTCAGGTGTTCCCGGTCGTCCCGGCCGCCGCGAGTGCCCTGGATTCAGAACTCCATGCTATTGACGCGCCGCTTCCCGCATTGTCCCCGGGCTGGGCAGCCGCGACCCGCGCCGACCAGCGCTGCCGCCACTCCTGGCTGCTTTCCGGTCAGGAAAAGTCTGGTCAGTGGGGTTTACCCGGCCTTACCTGCCGACGTCATCGTGGCCGAATCCCGCCCGGTTATCGGCACCATCGCCTATTCGCCGGACGTCGCCCTCAGAGTCGGTTAATGCGGCCGGAAAGTCTTTATCGCCGCGAGAATTTTGCGGCCATTGGCGCAGCATTCTGTTTACGGTCCGGCCTCCGGCCGGGGTTCTCGATAATCTTGACCCTCTCTTGACCGGCGGCTGTCCTGGTTAATAGTGTTGGTCACACTTCGGGGGGAAGTCAGGCGGGAGTTCGCCTTACACGGCTTGACGATCGACGTGCGTCTTCTGCCCCGCGTACCCGGAAGCTCCCAGGGAGGGAGAGAGATGCGCAAGATCCCAATCGCGCTGGGCACAGCAGCAAGCCTGCTGGCGTTCGGCGCAACAGCGGGGGCCGCTCAGGCGTCCGCTACCAGCCATCATCACCGGTACGGTGCGGAGTTCGTCTCGCCGGACGGAGCCGCGGGCGGCGCGGACACCTCATGTGCCACGGCGGCATACTCCGACATCAACGCCGCCGTCGCCGCCGCTCCGTGGGGCGGCAACGTCGTAGTGTGCCCCGGCACCTACGACACCCAGGTCGTGATCTCCAAGTCGCTGCACCTGTACGGGACGCACGGCGCGGTGATCAACGCCGCCGGCCAGACTCCGCTGACGGTCGGCACGCACACCCTGCCGGGCAGCGACGGCATCATCGTGCTGAAGACCAGCGACGTGAAGGTGAGCGGCTTCAAGGTCACCGGCGCGAGCTATGACGCCATCCTGGTCGCGGCCAGCTCGCACGTCTGGGTCACCCGCAACATCACGATCAACAACGGCAGCTACAGCGCCAAGAGCGGCGGCTCCGGCGTCGGCGTCGACCTCAACAGCTCGACCTGGTCGGCGGCCACCCGCAACATCGTGATCAACAACGACGGCGGCGGCCTGGAGATCGCCGACGACCTCGGCCCCGCTGGCCATAACGTCGTGGCCTGGAACTACGAGACGCGCAGTTACGACGGCTGCGGCGTCATCGTCGCCGGGCACAGCACCGCTGGCGTCACCGACAACCTGATCGCCCATAACTCCACGAGCGACAACGCCACGGCGCCGAACACCGGCGGTTCCGGTCTGCTGCTCGCCTCCGAGGTTCCGGGCGAGACGATGACCGGGAACACCTTCCTGGACAACCGCACCTGGGGCAACGGCCTGGCGGGCGTGACCATCCACGTCCACGAGGCGAACCAGGATTTCAATGACACCAGGGTCATCGGCAACTGGATCGGGACCAACAACCTGGTCGGCGACCCGATCGGGCTGTTCGCCTCGCCCGCGCCGGGCGCCAAGGACCTGTCCGTGCCGGACCTGCGCACCACCGGCATCCTGGCGGCGACCGCAAGCCCGGTCACCGGCACGGTGATGGCGCGCAACCACATCTACGGTAACCACTACGGGATCTTCCTGGAGGCGCTGAGCACCGCGCTGCCGGCGAAGGTCCACGGCCTGGGCACCAACACCTTCCGGCGGGTCTTCAAGCCGGTCAAGGCCGTGATCGTGCAGGTGCCGCCCACCTCCTGATCACGACCTAGCAACGCACGCGGTCTCCCCAGCGGGTCATGCCGCCGGGGAGACCGCTGCGTCCAGGGCCAGCCGGCCGCCGGCGCGTCAGC
>JBKQMG010000201.1:0-8887 GCA_052146815.1 Streptosporangiaceae bacterium
GCGGGCGGCCAGCGGGTCGGCCGTGGCACCGTGCGCGATGACGCTGAGCAGCACCGTGATCGTGATCACGGTGACGGCAGGACCGGCAGTGTGGCTGCCCAGCTCCTCCAAGGCCAGCAGGGCGAACCCACCGACGCCAGGCCGCGAGGGCCGAACCAGCCCACCAGCAAGATCGTCGCCCGGCCAAGCCGTGCGCCGGCCAGTGCGATCGCCACCGGCACCATCCGTACCACCGTGAGGCTCAGGACCGCATAGAGCGCGATCTGCCAGGTCAGGTCCTCTGCTGCGGGTGCGACGGCGACGGCGCCGAACGCCAGCCAGACCAGCAGCGATACTAGGGCGCCCGTTTCCTCGACGAACGGCAGCAGGGGCTCGCCGCGTCGGCCCCCTGCCGTGCCGAACGCGAGCCCGCCGGCAAACGCGGCGATAAACCCGTTGCCGTGCAGCGCCACCCCGGAGGCGTAGGCGCACACCGCCAGGCCTAGCACCGCAGGGCCGGCGAAGCCTTCCGCGGCCCATCCGCGCCGGTGAGCTGCCTTCACCAGCAGGCCACCGGCGCCGCCCACAGCCACGCCCACCAGAAGGCCTAGAGCCAGCTCGGCAACGGCCGCGGCTGGGCCGTGACCGGCGATCTCTCCTCCTGTTGCCGCTCCCGCCAGGGCCACCAGGACAACGGGCGTGGCGATCCCGTCGTTGAGTCCGCTTTCGACATTGATCAGGCGGCGGATCCTGGCCGGTACCGCAGGGTTGGTCATCATGCCCGCGCCGAGTGCGGCGTCGGTGGGCGCCAGCGCCGCGCCCACCAGCAAGGCCAGCCAGATGCTGGCGCTACTGGCCAGGGCGAAGGCCAGCAGGGTGCCCAGGCCGATCGTCAGCGGGAGCGCGACCCCGAGCAGCCGCAGGCACAGGGCGGCGTCCCTCCGCAGTTCATGCAGCCCGACCCGAGAGGCGTCGGAGAACAGAACCAGGGCAAGGGTGAACTCCGCGAGCTCCTTGATCAGCTCATTGCTGAGCGCGGCGCCCAGCACCGCCAGCGGCCCATGAGTGAGCAGCAGCCCGGCCAGGACAAAGGTGATCGGCGCGGTGACGTCGAACCGTTCCAGCCGGGCCGACAGCGTGCCCCATCCGAATACCAGCACCGCCACGATGGCCAGGTCGGAAACGCTCACAACGGCACCGGCGCCCCGCGCTCACTTCGGGAATGTCGCAGCCCTGCCGACCAGATCAGCCACGACACCCTCCTTATTCGTTGTCGTTCTTACCCCGCCGAGGTGGCGCTGCGGCGTGCTGCTAGCCGAGGGTGGCGACGAGGATGGCATTGATCGTATGCAGCCGGTTTTCTGCCTGGTCGAACACGATGCTGGCACCGGATTTGAAGACCTCGCCGGTAACCTCGAGGCCGGAGGTCATGCCGGTATGCTCCATGATCTCGCGGCCGACGGTGGTGTTGGGGTCGTGGAACGCCGGCAGGCAGTGCATGAACTTGACCGCCGGGTTCCCGGATTTCTCCAGTAGCGCGGTGTTGACCTGATACGGCGTGAGGACCTTGACCCGCTCGGCCCACACGTCCTTGGACTCGCCCATCGACACCCACACGTCGGTGTGGATGAAGTCCACGCCGCGAACCGCCTTGTCCGGGTCCTCAGTAACGGTGATCTTGGCGCCGGTGCGCCGGGCGATGCCGGTGGCGGTCTCGACCACGTCCCGGGGCGGGTGCAGCTCCCTGGGGCCGGCGAGCCGCACGTCGCTGCCCATCAGCGCGCCCATGACCAGCAGGGACCGGCCCATGTTGAACCGGCAGTCGCCGGTGAACGCGTAGGCGATGGCGTCGTAGGGCTTGTTGCTGGCTTCGTGCATGGTCAGGAAGTCGGCCAGCATCTGCGTGGGGTGCCACTCATCGGTCAGCCCGTTGTACACCGGCACGCCGGCGTGCTGAGCAAGTTCCTCCACCTCGGCCTGAGCGTTGCCGCGGTACTCGATCGCGTCGTACATCCGACCCAGCACCGCGGCGGTGTCGGCGATCGACTCCTTGTGCCCCAGCTGCGACCCCGAGGGGTCCAGGTAGGTCACGTGCGCGCCCTGGTCGTAGGCGGCGACCTCGAACGCCGAGCGGGTCCGGGTGGAGGTCTTCTCGAAGATCAGCGCGATGTTCTTGCCGGACAGGTGCGGCGTCTCGGTCCCGGCGTACTTGGCGGACTTGAGGGCCCCGGACAGCTCCAGCAAGAACCGCAGCTCGTGCGGGGTGAAGTCGATCTCCTTCAGGAAGCTGCGGTTCTTCAGATTGAATGACACGGAATACTCCTCACGCGGGTCGGGGCAGCGGGTCTGGCCGGCTCAGAACGCCGGGTCGCGCTCGATCGGGCAGGTCATGCAGTGGCCGCCGCCGCGGCCCTTGCCCAGCTCGAACCCCTCGATGGTGATCACCTCGATCCCGGCCTTGCGCAGCGCGGTGTTGGTGCCGGTGTTGCGCTCGTAAGCGACGACCACGCCGGGCTCCAGCGCGACCACGTTGTTGCCGTCGTCCCATTGCTCGCGCTCGGCCTCGAAGGTGTCGCCGCCGGTCTCCACGATGCGCATCTTGCCCACGCCCAGCGCCTTGGCCATCAGCTCGGGCAGCGATCCCTGCTGCTCCTCGATCACGAGATTGTCGGGCGACTCGCCGGGCCGGATGGCCCAGGTCCGGGCCCCGCCGACCACCTGCGGGAACAGGGTGACCAGGTCCCGGTCGCACATCGTGATCACCGTGTCCAGGTGCATGTAGCTGCGGGACTTCGGCAGGTGCACCGCGAGCACCTGCGTCGCCGCCCCGGCGCGGAACAGCGACCGGGCGATCCACAGCACCGCCTGGGGCGTGGTGCGCTCGCCCATGCCGATCATCACCGTGCCGTTGCCGATCGGCTGCACGTCCCCGCCCTCGACGTGGGCGCGACCCCAGCCCTGGTCCACGCCACCCAGCCAGATCGGGAATTCCTCG
This sequence comes from Streptosporangiaceae bacterium, assembly GCA_052146815.1. Lineage (GTDB taxonomy): Bacteria > Actinomycetota > Actinomycetes > Streptosporangiales > Streptosporangiaceae > DATJZH01. Next base: position 2,975 of record JBKQMG010000201.1, read on the forward strand.
GCGGCGAACATCGGGTGGAACCGGTAGATCGCCTCCATGATCATCGTCTCCGGCTTGCGGGCCGGCCTGGTCATGGGATTGATCGTGACCCCGCCGAAGATCCAGCACGACGGGTCACGCTGGAACAGCAGGTTCGGCAGCGGTGGCAGCAGCATCGACGTCGGGTCGGCCGACTCCCACACCAGGCCCACGTCCTGGGCGACGTCGGCCTTGGTGATCCCCCCGATCAGGAACTCCGTCACCAGCTCGGCGTCCGATGCGCCCACTCCCGGGCCCGGTCGGCCGCCGCGATGCCGACCTCGAGCTCGTTGAGGATATGATCGCTGACCCAGTCCCGTACCCCCGGCTGGTCCAGGGCCTCGGTCAGCAACTGCTCGACGTGGAACACCTCCACCCCGCGGTCGCGCATCACCTCGCAGAACATGTCGTGCTCGGCTTTGGCCTGGGCGACCCAGATCACGTCGTCGAACAGCAGTTCCTCGGCGTTGGACGGTGTCAGCCGATTGTGCTCCAGGCCCGGCCGGTGGACCATGACCCGGCGAAGCCTTCCCACCTCGGAATGCGCTCCCAACGACATGTTGATCACCTCATAATCTCGTAGCAGAAGTCGGCTGTGCTGGTTGACTTCGGCCGTCTCGCATGAAGGCTGAAGCGCATCGTTACGTGCTGCCCTGGACGGCCGGTTCGGCCTTCGGCTGCACAGATTCTGCGGGCTGGGCCTGGCGCTGGCGCCGTAGCTGGATGGCTTTGTCGACCCCGACGACAGCTGGGGCGATGAGCGACAGGGCGAGGACAACCAGCCACTGCCGTCCGCTCAGCGACTCGGTGTCGAGCAGGCGCTGGAGCATGCCCAGTTCCACGGCGGCCCAGGTGAGGATCCACCCGAGGATGATCCAGCCCAGGTAGGGGAACACCGGCGACGCCCACGGGGCCTGGCGCTCCCGTCGCATGATCAGGCCGATGTTGACCGCGCTGAACGAGACGATGGCGAAGGCCATGGTCATGGAGGCCGACGGATGCGTGGTGCTGGGCTTGTCGGGCCCCCATTCCAGCACGGCGAGTGCGGTGACCGCGATCACGAACCCGGTCACGAACCAGCGGATGATCTGGGGCCAGTTGACGATCTTCGTGCCGGGCTTGCGCGGTGGTCGCTGCATGACCCCGGGGTCGGGAACGTCGACGATGAACCCGATGACCACGGTGATGACCACGAAGAACTTGCAGAACAGCAGCTGCAGCGGGAACAGGGCCACGCCGCCGTTGATGTTGAAGATGGTGGCGTACACCATCAGCTGCAGCACCGACGACAGGATCGTCAGCTGCAGCCTGACATAGGTGGAGATCCGCCGGTAGATGTCGCGGCCCAGGTCGACGGCCTTGACCAGGGTGGCGAAGTTGTCGTCGGTCAGCACGATCTTGGCCGCCTGCTTGGATACCTCCGAGCCGCTGCCCATGGCCACGCCGATATCGGCCTGCTTGAGCGCCGCCGCGTCGTTGACGGCGTCGCCGGTCATCGCGACCACCTGGCCCGATTCCTGCATGAGCCGGGCCAGCCGCAGCTTGTCCTCGGGCGCCACCCGCCCGAACACGTGCAGCCGCGGAAGCTGGCCGATCACTTCGGCATCCGGCAGGTGCTGCAGCTCGGTTCCGGTGATCACGCCGGGTCCGAGCCCGAGCTCGTCGGCGATCGCGCGTGCGGTCACGGTGTGGTCACCCGTGATCATCCGCACGTCGATCCCGGCCTTGAGCGCGGTGTGTACCGCGTCCTTGGCCTCGGCACGCAGCGGATCCATGATCCCGACCAGCGCGACGAAGGCGAGATCGGTGACCGCGGCCATGGGGTCGGCCACCGCCGCGGACATCGCGGTGTCGTCGAGGTCGCGGGCGGCGAAGGCGAGCACCCGCAGGCCGCGCTCCGACAGCTGGCGGTTGGCGGCCAGGATCTGGTCGTGCACGGTGGCGATCGGGACCTGCTTGCCATGCCACAGGGCGCGGCCGCAGCGCTCCACGACCACGTCGGGCGCGCCCTTGACGCTGACCAGATGCGGCTGCTGCAAGATCCCGCCGGTCAGCCAGTCGGGGCAGTCGTGGAAGGTGGCCATGAACTTGTACTCGGAATCGAACGGCACCTCGGCCCGGCGCGGCAGAGCCTCGCGCGTGTCCGCGGCGTCGGCGCCCATCTTGGCGGCGAGCACTACGAAGGCCGCTTCCGTCGGGTCACCGATGACCGACTCGTCGTCGGCGACGGTGGCGTCGGTGCACAGCGTCAGGCCCAGGGACAGGCGGCTGAAGTCCGGCGCCGCTCCCCCGGCTACCCCCAGGATCGCGCCCGTCTTCTTGTAGCCGGGTCCTTCGATCTTGAACCAGTCACCGCCGGCCAGCATCGTGGTGGCGGTCATCGCGTTCATCGTCAGCGTGCCGGTCTTGTCGCTGTTGATGACAGTGGTACCGCCCAGGGTCTCGACGTCGGTGAGCGACTTGACCACCGCCTTCGCCTCGGCCAGCCGCCCCGCCCCCGACGACAGCATGGCCTGCACGAACGTCGGCAGGCCGGTCGGGATGGCCGCGATCGCCGTCGAGATGCACAGCAGTACCAGGGTCGTGGTGTCCTGGCCGCGCGCGATGCCGAAGATGGCGATCACCGCCACGGCCAGGAAGGCGAGCAGGCCGAACACCTTGGTCATGCCGTCGAGTTCGCGCTGCAGCGGCGAGCGGGACCGCTTGGTGGCCGTCACCATGCCGGCGATCTGGCCCATCTGGGTCGCCTGGCCGGTGGCGGTCACCACGATCGCCGCCGAGCCGCGGGTGACTTGGGTGTTCTGGAACACCAGGTTCGTGCGGTCGCCGAGCGCGACCTCCCCGTCGGGAAGGGCCACCCGGTCCTTGGCTATCGGGGCGCTCTCGCCGGTGAGCGCGGCCTCCTGCAGTTCCAGCGTGGCGGAAGTGAGGATCCGGCCGTCCGCCGGGACGACGTCACCGGCCTCGAGCAGCACGACGTCACCGGGCACGAGCTGGGTGGATTCGATCTCCTCGACCTGGCCGGATCGCCGCACCCGGGCCCGGGGCACCTGGAGTTGCGCTAGTGCCTCGACGCTGGCCCGGGCCTTCAGTTCCTGGGCCGAGCCCATGACGACGTTGAACACCACCAGCCCCAGGACCACGACACCGGTCGCCACCTGCGCGATCGCGAAGCTGGCCGCGCAGACGATCAGCAGCATGATGTTCATCGGGTTGAGCAGCTGGCCCCGCCCGACCACCCAGACGCTCGGCGGCGGCTCCACCGGCAGCTCGTTAGGCCCATACTCAGCCAGCCGCCGCGTCACCTCGCCGACGTCAAGCCCCTGATCCGGGTCGACACCGATCTGCCTGGCCGCGTCCTGTGCCGACAAGGCATACCAGGCGACGTCCCCGCTGGGCGGTTTGACCGTGGTCATCTCAGCTCCCTTAATGACCTAGCGCACGGCACGGACAGGGTCCGCCCGGCCGGCACGGGCCCGTTTCCACCACAAGTCCAGGACGACGCCCAGCACGATGATGCCCGCCAGCGTGGCGATCGAGGCCGGCTCGTGGATGAGGGTGGTGAACACGAACACCACCAGGACGATGCCCGCGGACGCGATCGCGAGCGATAGTACGAAGGCGCTGGCGCCGGTCTCGGACCGGACCCGGAAGTGGGCCGCGGTGATCAGCGTGAAGATCAGCAGCGCCACCGCGCTGCCGATGGAGGCGATCGCGTCCAGCTTGAACCCCACCGCCAGGATCAGGCAGACAGCCGCCTCGATCAGCAGCCCGGCCGACACCCGACCGCCCAGCTTGCGCGCCATCAACGGCGGGAACTGCCCCGTTTCCGCCAGCCGCTCGGACAGCCCCACGGCCGGGTACAGGCCCGCGTTGGTCGCCCCGGCCGTGGCGAACAGCGCGGTGACGCTCATCAGCCAGTAGCCCGCCTTGCCGAGCGTCGGCTCGGCGGCCACCGCCAGCGCGGTACCCCCAGACGCGATCACCTTCTCCACGCTGAGCGTGCCGAACACGCCCAGCGCGATCGCGACGTAGATGACCGTCGCGATCCCCAGCGCGATGAACATCGCCCGCGGCAGCTCGCGGGATGGCTTGCGAAGGTCTTTCGCGGTGAAGGTGATGATGCCGAAGCCCAGGAACGCGAAGAAGGTCAGCGCCACGCTCGAGATGATGTCCTTCCACGGCGGGTACCCCGACGGCGCCAGCAGCGATGCGTGGATGTTGACCAGGAGGACTACCGCGAACACGGTGAGGATCCCGACGACGATAACGACGATCACGCTCTGCGCATTCGCGACGAGCTTCGACCCGGCGATGTTCACGCCGGTCATGACGATGATGATCAGCGCCGCGAACACCTTGATCCAGACGGCTTTCTCCTGCCCGGTGAGCATGGAACTGGCGTAGCTGCCGAACGAGACCGCCACCATCGCGGTCACGATGGCGTTGGCTAGGTAGACCAGCCACGCGGTGATGCCGGTGAAGTGACCGTCGCCGAATCCCTTCGCGACGTACTCGAGCATGCCCCCGGCGCTCGGGTACCGGGAGCCGAGCTTGGCGAAGGAGTAGCCCTGCAGCAGCGCGATGGCCCCGGCGATCAGGAACGACACCCACACCGCCGCCCCGGCCACCTCGCCGGCTGCGCCGAGCAGCGCGAAGATCCCCGCGCCCACCATCGACCCGACGCCGATGAACGCAGCCTCGCGCACCGACAGGTACTTCTTCTCCTTTACCGGCGGCGGCGATCCGGTTTCGGTCTGGTCCATCTGCGCTGCGCCTCCGTCTTTTGCCATATCCTGTTCCGGCCGTCTCGCGGCGTCGTCACCCATTCGAGGGTGATCCCGGAGCTTGACGTTCAGCGGCAGCCGACGGCAGCGAGGCCGCAGGCTGCCCGGATTGACCGGTGCCAGCGGCGGTCCACCGCCGGATCGCTTTGCGTATTTCGGAGACGATGATTGACAGTGCGAGGCCGGTGCAGATGAAGGCCACCCTTTCCGCCTGCATGACCCGGTCGGCGCTCAGCTTGTGCCAGACGTGCCCGCCTTCCTCTCGCACCAGGCCGGACGCGGCCGCGCCGGCCGGTCTGGTCACCCGGCCCCCGCGCGCCTGACCACGTTCGTGCCAACCTTCCCCGCGACGATTCCGGCGATGTCAGCGAGTGAGCCGATCGCCGCCCGGCCACCCGTCTTCGCTGCGAAACGGGCGGCCGCCTCGACCTTGGGGCCCATGGACCCGGCTGCGAACTGATGGCGGGCCAGCTCCTCCGGCGTCACCTGGCTCAGCAGTCGCTGCTCCGGCGTCCCCCAGTCGAGGTAGACCCCGTCCACGTCGGTGGCCATGAGGAACAGGTCCGCGCTCACGTCCTCGGCGAGCAGCTCGCCGGCGAGGTCCTTGTCGATGACCGCCTCGACGCCCACCAGCTCGCCGGGTCCCGAGGCCGGGTACATGGTGGGAATGCCGCCGCCGCCCGCGCAGATGACCACGGCTCCACGTTCAAGCAGCCAGGTGATCGGCTGGATCTCCAGAATGCGCCGCGGTTCGGGAGACGGCACCACGCGCCGCCATGAGGCACCGTCTTGCCGGAACTCCCACCCCTCCTCCTCGGCCAGCTTGTCGGCGGCATCCTTGGGGTAGACGGGCCCGACGAACTTCGTCGGGCTAGCGAACGCCGGGTCATCGGGGTTCACCACGATCATGGTGAGCAAGGTCACCACCTGGGTCTGCGGCGGCAGGAGGCTCCTGAGTTCCTGCTGGATCAGGTAGCCGATCATGCCCTGGGTGCCCGCGTCCAGGACGTCCAGCGGGTAGGGCTCGGCGCTGCCGTACGCCTCGGCCTGCAGGGACAGCAGGCCCACCTGCGGCCCGTTGCCGTGCACGACCACGATGGCGTGCTCG
>JBKQMG010000202.1:0-11919 GCA_052146815.1 Streptosporangiaceae bacterium
GCCCGGCGCGGCGCTGGGCACGCCGGGCCCGGCACAGCTGGGCACGCCGGCCCCGCGCGGCGCGCGGCCCGTGCCGGGCCCGGCACGGGCCGCGCCGGGCCAGTCGCCTGCGGCGGGCAGCGCCCCAGGCGTTGATGCCACTTTTGCCGCGTTCCGTACTAGCCTCGGGTACAGGCAGGTCAACCGATAGTCATCGGATGGTCAGCTCCACCAGCGCTGAGCGGAGGTCCTCGGTGCGCAGGCTGAGCCAGGCAGGCATCGCCATCGGCACCGCCGTGGCTGCACTGACCCTGCCGCTGGCTGCCGCCCTGCCGGCGCAGGCAGCTCACGTGCCGGGGTGGCGCCTGATCGCGAGCCATCACTTCGGCGGCCGCGGCAACGCCTCGGGCTTCTCGGTAGTGATCGCGCCATCCCGCACCGACGCCTGGGCATTCGGCGGCAGTAACCCCGGCGGCCCGAGCACGCCGGCCGCCGAGCAGTGGGACGGCAGACATTGGCGTACCGCCACGTTGCCGCGCGGCCTCGGCGGCTTCATCATCGCCGCGAGCGCTTCGTCGCCCAGGGATATCTGGGCCGTCAGCTACTCGGGCATGTACGTGCTGCACTGGAACGGCAGCCGGTGGAGCGTCGCGAAGAGATGGAAGGGCGGGGAGGCCACCTCGATCGTCGCGATCAGCCCGTCGGACGTCTGGGTCTTCGGCGGCGGCAGCAGCCTCGGCGCCTGGCATCTCAGCGGCCGCACCTGGCACAGGGTAGCTGGGCGCGCGGGCGCTGTATTCCGCGCGAGCGCCCTGTCGGCCAGCAGCATCTGGGCCGTCGCGCAGCGTTCACGGCAGGCTGTCGAGCATTACGACGGCTCCCGCTGGGCGGCGATCGCGACCGGATCCGCTCTCGTCAGGACCATCCCCGAAGACGTTGTGGCGGTGTCTCGGCGCGGCATCTGGGTCTCTGCCGTTTCCGCCGCCGGCCGCCTGGTCGTGGCGCACGGCAGCGGGTCACGCTGGACGCGGTACATGGCGCCCTGGCGGATGCGGCCCGAGCGCTTCGCCGCCGACGGATCCGGCGGCATCTGGATACCGGCCGTCACCAGTACCCAGACCTGGCTCGTGCACCTGTCCCGGTCGGGCCGCTGGACCCGCACGAAGGTGGCGGGCGGGCCCAGCAGCGGCGTGGGCGACGTGACGCTGATCCCGGGGACCACCACCATGCTCGGCAGCGGCGGGACCCGCGGCAACGCCGCGATCTGGGCGAGCGGACCGCTGCCGGCGGCGCGAGCGAGGCACCAGCGGGCGCATCGCGGCTGAGGGCGGCCTGAGGCGGGCCCGCCGGTTAATTTCCTGGTGATCCACCACGCGGGAAAGCCGCCATGGCCTGCGGACCTACAGGTTTCCGCGGCGCCGGCTCGCGGCTCAATGCCGGCAAACACCCTGCGCGAAATTGTGCGCTGACTAAGCTGATGCGGCCGCTTGCGCGACGGTGCCGCAAGCCCGTGGGCCGGGCGAGCGCCGCTGTCCCGGCCCGAGCACACCGCGGACCGGGCACTGCACCATGCGCCGGGGACCCCACGGGCCGGGTAGCACCGCGGGCTGGGTAACCATCCCGGATAACCCAGCGCGGGCCCGCTGACCCACACGCGGACCCGGCGCCCGCCCCCGCTGAGAACGGAGCCTGCTGATGATCCGACCACGCCGCGTGCCCTTGGCCCTCGGAGCCGGATTGACGGCCACGGCCATCGCGCTCGCCGCGGGACTGCTCGCTGCGGGGTTGTCGGCCCAGGCCGCCACCACCGCGAGCTGGCGGGTGGTCGCCAGTCATCACTACGGCACCTCGCAGGAGTACAACGGCCTGTTCAGCGTGGTCGCGCCGGGCCGCAGGGACGCCTGGGCCTTCGGCGGCCGCAGCCTGGCCGGCGCCGCGGGAGACGTCCCGGTCGCCGAACACTGGAACGGGCGCCGCTGGCGGACCGCGGCGCTGCCCCGCGGGCTGTCCGACGAGATCGTCGCCGCGAGTGCCCCGGCGCCGAACGACATCTGGACCGTCAGCAGGGTCGGCGGATACGTGCTGCACTGGAACGGGACGCAGTGGTCGGTCGCGAAAAGATGGCCGGAATCGGAGAACCTGCCGCGGCAGCTGACCGGCGTGACTGCGCTCGGGCCGGGCAACGTCTGGGTCTTCGGCGGCTCCGGCGCTTACCCTGGCCTTGGCACCTGGCATCTGCGCGGTGGCAGGTGGACCAGGGTGACGACCAGGGCCGGCACCAACCTGGGCCGGGCCAGCGCGCTGTCACCGCGCGGCATCTGGGCCATCGGCGGCAACGCGAGCGGCCCGCAGGACGTGATCGCCCATTACAACGGTGCCGCCTGGCGGACGCTGACCAGCCCGGTGCTGCAGGGCGTGCAGTTCAGCTACCTTGCCGCCCTGTCGCGGGGCAGCGTCTGGGCCACCGGCAGCACCTACCGCATGCACCGCACCACGCCGTGGCTAGGCCACCTGACAGGCCACCGGTGGAGCCGGGTCAGGGTCCCGTGGCGCGTCGACCCGGGCGCCCTGTCCCCGGATGGCCGGGGTGGTCTGTGGATCGCGGCGCAGGACATCCGCGGCAGCCAGGCGTGGGCACTGCACCTGTCGCGGTCCGGGCAATGGAGCCGCCTGCCGCTGTCGCGCACGGGCCTGGTCCCGGGCCTGGCTCTCATCCCGGGCACGACATCGCTGTTCGCCTCGGGCGTCCTGCCGACCAGGACGGGCGCGGACGCGGCCATCTGGGCGTACGGCCAGACCAGGTAACCGGGCCGTCAAACCGCGTGGCATTCCGCAGCCTTCGCCCGGCAGATCACCCGGCCGGGGAAGGCTGTTCGCCGGTGCGCTACCGCGGCGCTGCAGCAAGTTACCCGATGTCGGCCCTCGTGCACTGAAATGACTCCTGTACCGGCCCGGTTACTGGCCTGCGCAAGTGCCCGCCCCGGATACTAGGAAGGGCTTCCGCCGCGCTCGCAGCACGGCGGAAATGCACGAGGGGAACTATGCAATTCTGCGCTTTCTGCGGGCACCGGGCCAAGGAGACGGACCGGTTCTGCATCGACTGCGGCACGCCGCTCGGTGGCTCTCCGCCGGCTGGCGAAGCGGAATGGCAGGGGCAGTCCGGCGTGCTGCGCAATGTCCCGCCGGACGACCCGTTTGGCTATTTGTACGCACCGCGTGACCGGACGGCCAGGTCACCTGGCAGCGGGCCACCAGCGGCTGGCTACCCGCTCGGCTCCGCAGCAGCGGGCAGCGGCTTCCCCGCCCCGGCGGCCGGCGATCGGGGCGTCCCCGCCCCGGCATCTGGCGGGGACCCCGCGCGTACTGCTGTCTACGACGGTGCCCCGACTGCCAGGGCCCGTTCGCGACGGCGCGGCACCTGGCTCAGGCCGGTCGCCCTGGCCGGGGCGGTCGTGCTGGCCGCCGCCGGCGGCGGGTTCGCGGTCCTGCACGAACTTGGCCACCAGCCGCGTGCCGACACCGGGACTGACGCCGCCGCCGAGGGCGACCAGCCAGCCTCGGTCGCCTCACAGAGCCATCTGGGACATGGCGACCAGCAGCAAAGCCGGGCCCGGCATGGGCAGCTGCGCCAGCCGCAGTCAGGCAAGCTGACCGCGCCCGCGGCCTCTCACTCGCGGCACCGGCGCGCGGCCGGCGCGGCGCTGGTCGGCGTGAGCGGCGCGGTGGCCGGCGAGCGGCACGCCCAGCCGGTCGCCGAGTTCGTGGCAAGGTATTTCTCGGCGATCAACCAGCATGATTACCCGGCCTACCGAAGCCTGCTGACGCCGGGACTGCGCGCCAACTTCACCCCGCAGGCGTTCGCGTCTGGGTACGGCACCACATCTGACTCCGGCGCCACGCTGCGCGCAGTCAGGGGCGCAGCCGCTGGCGAACTGGTGGCCGCGATCACTTTCACCAGCCACCAGAGTCCCGCCGATAGCCCTGTGCACGCCTCCTGCACAGCGTGGCGGATCGTGATGTACCTGGTGCCGCAGCGGGCGGGGTACCAGATCACCAGGCCGCCCGCGTCCTATCACGCCGCCTACCGCCGCTGCGGCTGACCGCGGCGGGCGTTCCCCAGGCGGCGGTTCCCCGGCGCCTGGCCGTCAGCGCGATAAGCCTGGCACCATCTAGCCGGTCGTCTCGTGCGCCGTAAGCGCCCCCAGCACGCAGAACTCGTTGCCGTCCGGGTCGGCCATGACCACCCAGCTGACTTCTGAGCCCTGGCCCACGTCAGCCCGCCGCGCACCGAGTTCCTCAAGCCGGGTCACCTCAGCGGCCTGGTCCTCGGGCCGCAGGTCAAGATGCAGGCGATTCTTAGCCGCTTTGCCCTCGGGAACGCGCAGGAAGAGCAGATCCGGCGCCACCCCGTCCTCGGGGCTGCCCTCCGGCGGCTCCAGCACGACCTCGTCGTCCTCCTCGGACGTAAGGCGCCACCCCAGCGCCGACTGCCAGAACGCCGCGAGCTTCGCCGGATCGGCCGTATCGATGCACACGCACTGGATGCGAAGATTCATGCGGCGACTCTGCAGCGCGGCTCCGGTCCTGTCCACCGGTTTTACCTGCCTCATTTCCTTGCTTCACACCCCAGGGCTCACCGCGGCCTGCTTCCCGCACCGCGCAGAGCAGGCGGTTGTCGCCGCGCTGCCATAGCGTGCCGACCTCGGTGAAGCCCGCGGCACGCAATGCGGCCTCGTGCGTGGCCAGCAGGTTTGACTCGCTGCCGTGATGATCAGCGGAATAGCGCCGCCGCTCCCGTTCCGCGACCGGACCGGCGAGGGCCGGATCGGCCTGCACGGCCTCCCACCATCCGGCCCAGCTCTCCGCATGGCCGCCCGGAAAGCGCCGCAGGTCCTCCCGCTCGCACAACGCGCGGCCCAGGCGAGCCAGCACCGGCGCCGTCTGGTCGTCTTCCTGCAGATGATCGCCGTTGAGCAGCAGGCCGCCCGGCCGCAGGACCGTCGCGACCTCGCCGTACACCGCGGCCAGCTCGCCGGCCGAAAGCCAGTGCAGGGCTGTCGTGCTGACTGCGGCGTCCGCGCTGCGGCCGAGCGCCAGAGCGCCGGACCAGCCCGCCGCCCGCAGGTCACAGTCAGCAAAACGCAGCCCGCCCCGCTCGGGCTCGGCCGCGCGGCCGAGCGCCAGCAGGAGCGGGTCAGCATCCACCGCGACCACGGTGGCTCCCGGCAGCCGGCCGAGCAGCCGGACCGCCAGCGATCCCGGTCCGCAGCCGAGGTCGATGATCAGCGGATCAGGCCGATCTGCCGCCGCCTCGACGGCGTCGATCAGCGCGGTGAATCGTTCCTCGCGGTCGGGCATCGAGACCTGCTGCTGGGCGTCCCAGCGGCTGATCCAGGCGGCCGCGGCCCCGCGGTCGATCGGCGGCGCAGCGCCCGCGTTCACGTCTGCCATGTGGCTTCCTCTCTCCTGCTTTTCCTGACCGCTCTCCTGCTTTTCCTGATTGTCTGTCGTGACTGTTGTGCTAGCCGGGATCTTCGGTGACCGTTGGCTGCGTGCCGACGGGCGGCCGCTCATAACCGGACTGCGCCGGTCACCAGCCAGCGGCTTCCCCTGGCCCGCGCCACCAGCGTGACGAATCTGGCCAGGATCCAGACGCTGTAGGCGAGCCAGAGCCCGACCAGGCCGCCGCCGGCCGCCCGGACGACCGCGGCCCGCGCCGAGCTGGCGCGCGACCGCCGCGGGGCCGGGCGGGAGGGCGCCGGGACGGCGGCCCGCCGCGCACCGTCGCCGCAATCGGCGCAGCCGGCTGACAGCGGCACGCGATCTCCTCGTTACTGGCTATGCTTCTTTAGACAGTAACGAAGCTAAGCGGCGAGGACATAACTGGTCAAGTGAATTTCACCAGTCACATGGATACGGTCGTCTCCGCGGCGGTCCGCCTGGTCAATACCCTCACGCCCGGCATGGCGCAGGGCCGGGCGTACTCGCCGCCGGAAGGCGCCGCACTGCGCGCCGCGATCACGGCGGTCCTGGGGACCGGCGCTGACCGCGGCCGGCCGGTCAGCCGGCCGGAGGCAGCCGCGCTACGGGAGGTCGCGGCCGACCTGCGCTCAGTCTTTGATGCGGCTGCCCGGGGCGATGTCGACAGCGCGGCGCGGCAGATCAACGCGATGCTCACGCGCACAGGCGCCCGCCCGCAGCTGGATCGCCACGACGGCGAGCCCTGGCACCTGCACTTTCACAGCGCCGAAGAGTCGCTCGCGACTGGCTACGCGGCCGGCTGCGCTACGGGCCTGGCCGTAGTGCTCGGCAGCGAGGCCCGCGACCGGCTCGGCGTGTGCTCCGCCCCGCGGTGCAACCGGGTCTACATCGATGTCTCCCGGAACGGGACCCGCCGGTTCTGCTCGACGGCCTGCCAGAGCCGGGTTAAGGCGGCGGCGTTCCGAGCCCGGCAGGCCTGACGGTCACCGCGCCGGCCTGGCCGGCTCCGGCGGTCTTGCCCGCTCCGCCAGGACGCGCCATCTCGCCTGCCTCAGTACCACCGGAGTGGTCGGCCGGTGCGGAATCCGGCGCCTCGCCCTGCGCGGGCACCGCCATCTGGGCGATGCTCTGCGCCCGCTCGCCGGGCTGGCGGCCGAAGCACAGCGCCGCCGCCATGCAGACCAGCGGGATTGACGGCAGGACGTAGCGATAGGTGTAGTCGTGCTCGGCAATGGGGACCACCAGCGCGATGACGGCCGACACCCATAGCAGTGCGGCCGGCCAGTTCCGGTACCGCCTGCTGAGCAGCCCGATCAGCCCGGCCAGGATGATCAGGCCGAAGAACGCGCCCGGCAGGTTGATCACCTGCTGGTAGGACCGGATCATCCCCGCCCAGGGCTGGACGACCCTCGTGCCGTAATGGCCGCCCAGGTACTCGCCGACCCCGCTGGTAGAGCCCGTGTAGGCGCGCAGCGCCGCAAGCGCGTAGGCCCGGTTGTAGGGGGGCTTCAGCTGCGCGGTGAACGGCTGGCCGAGCGGGAACAGGAACTGCTTCTCGTTGGTCACGAACGGCTGGACGCTCTCGTGCGCCACCACATGCAGGTACGCCAGCGGCTGGCGCTCGATCGCCAGGATCGCGAAGCGCTGGGCACGCTGGTTATTGACCGTCGTGAACGCCGCGATGTCGGGCACTGGGCCGTCGACCGTCAGCGGCTTGCCCTTCCACTGCCAGGCGCTGTGATCCCAGAGGTAGTACTTCGGCTGCACCCGGTCGATCGGGTTGGCCCGGTTCAGGAAGCCCGGCTGCTGATTCGGGCACAGCGCGGCCAGGTCCGCAGGCGGCTTGATGACCGCGCAGTTCGCGAACGACATCGTCCGCGACCACAGGAACAGGCCGTTGCTGTTGGTCAGGTTGAACGACCCGGTCGACGAGGCAAACCAGGCCATGTAGACGACCACCGGCAGCGCGCCGCCCGCTAGGACCGCGACCGCCCGGCGCCAGCCGACCCGGGCCAGCAGCAGGTAGAGGGCCATCAGCACGATCAGCGGCAGCGTCGTGGGCCGGACGATGACCGAGGCACCGAGCAGCAGCCCGGCGGCCACCGCCCGCCAGACGGACGGCCTGTCGCGCAGCAGCAGAACGCCGAAGGCGAAGACCATCAGCGCCATGGCCATGAAGTCGGCCATGATCAGCTGCTCGGACATGAGCTCGGCCGCGGCGAAGAGCACCGGCAGCGCGGCCACGGTCGCGACCCAGGGACGGACGCCCCAGCGCCGGAGCACCGCATAGATCATGACTCCCACGGCCAGGCCGAGGAGATGCTGGATGACAGTGACCAGGACCAGGGAGTGGAGCGGCCGCAGGAACCACAGGAAGATCGAGTACCCGCTGGTGTTCACCGCGTCCGGCTGCAGGTGGGTGGCATTCCACAGGTAGTCATAGGAGTCCAGCTTGAACAGCACCGCGGGCTGGAAGCCCAGCATCGCAATGACGCGCGGGATTGCCGAGAGCACCAGCGCGGCACTGAACAGCCAGTTCCGCCGGATCACGCCCGTCACGCGGTCCATGCCGTTCAGCGACCAATGCGACGACGTGGTGCCCGGCGCGACAGCCGTCGCTCCTGCAGCCGGGCTGTGAGCACGCCGGCCGAGGGCCTCCCTGAACATCGCACCCCTCTTCTGGCTACGGGACATCAGCGGTGCGGCCGCCGCTGATGCCGAGCGGGACCAAGACTAGCCGGAAGGGGGGGACGGCAAGGGGCCGACGCGCGGAATTGGTGACCCGACGGTGACTGAAGGTAGTCAAACCGCTACGATTTTTCGCTTCTTGGCGGGCTTTCGCCGGCCTACCCGAAGAAGATCTCCGCTTCTGCGTAACGCTCCGGCGGCACTACCTTCAGCGTGCTGGTCGCCTCGGCGAGCGGGACGGTGACGATGTCGGTGCCGCGCAGCGCGACCATCATGCCGAACTTTCCGTCCGCCACAGCCCGGATCGCGTGCACCCCGAACCTCGTCGCGAGCACGCGGTCGAACGCGGTCGGAGTACCGCCGCGCTGAATGTGACCGAGCACCGCAGCACGCGCCTCTTTGCCGGTCCGCCGCTCGATCTCATCGGCGAGCATCTGCCCGACGCCGCCCAGCCGGACATGCCCGAAGGCGTCCAGCCGCTGATCGCTGGTTGTCTCGTCGGTCGCCTTGGGATGCGCGCCCTCGGACACCACGACGATGGGGGCGTACCTGGTCTGGAACCGGTGCTCGACCCAGGCGCAGACCTGCTCGATGTCGAACGGCTTCTCGGGGATGAGGATCACGTTCGCCCCGCCGGCCACGCCGGCGTGCAGTGCGATCCAGCCCGCGCTGCGGCCCATCACCTCGACGATCAGCGCACGGTGGTGGCTCTCCGCCGTGGTGTGCAGCCGGTCGATCGCCTCCATGGCGATGTTGACGGCGGTGTCGAAGCCGAAGGTGTAGTCGGTCGCGGACAGATCGTTGTCGATGGTCTTCGGCACGCCCACTACCTGCGCGCCGGTCTGGTGCAGGTGGTTCGCCACGCCCAGGGTGTCCTCGCCGCCGATGGCCACCAGTGCGTCCACGCCGAGGCTGGCCAGGTTGTCCTTGATCCGCTCGATTCCCGACCGGCCGCCCTCGGCCGCCGACTCGGCCAGCGGATTCGTGCGCGACGAGCCGAGGATCGTGCCGCCGCGCGGCAGGATACCCCGCACCGCCTGCACGTCCAGCGGAATGGTGTCGCCCTCCAGCGGGCCGCGCCAGCCGTCGCGGAAGCCGATGAACTCGTAACCGGCCTCAGCAACCCCGGTTCGCACGACCGCGCGGATCACCGCGTTCAGCCCGGGGCAGTCGCCGCCGCCCGTCAGCACTCCGACTCGCATGACTCTCCTTCCGCAAATCTTCCGCCGCATAATTGCCCGGCAGGCAGCCGGGCAATGCCTGCCAGCCTGCGCGATGACCGCCCTCGGCACTAGTGCCATAAGGCCCGGAGAACCGGCGCGGGCGCCCGCGTCCCTGCCGCTGATGCTCGCTGCCGCGCAGGCGCGGCGACCAGCCGCGGTCACCAGGATTTCCGTCAGTATTTCGTGAAAGCGCGCCCCGCCGAGCGGCTAACAGCAGGATTCTCAGTCCTCCGGGGGCTCATTGTCGCGCGTCTGCAGGGACTCGCTCTCAGGCCGCTGCGAAGACTCCCGGTCGCGCGTCCGGCGGATCGCCGACAGCCGCGCCTTATTGCGCTGGGCGTACTCGTCGACGTACTCCTGCCCGGAGAGCTTCATCAGCTCGTACATGATCTCGTCGGTCACCGCCCGCAGCACGATGTGATCTTGCTCAAGCCCGTAGTAGCGGGAGAAGTCAAGCGGCTTGCCGAACCGCACTCCGGGCCGGATGCGCAGCCGGGGCCTGATCCGGCCGGGCGGCTGGAACTCAAAGCCGCCGATCATGGCGGTCGGGATCACCGGGGCCCGGGCCTCGAGCGCGAGCCGGGCTACTCCCGTCTTGCCGCGATAGAGCCGGCCATCAGGAGTGCGGGTGCCCTCGGGATAGATGCCGAGCAGTTCGCCGTTCAGCAGGACGCGCAGCCCCGTGCGCAGCGCTCGCTCGCTGGCCTCTCCCCCGGACCGGTCGACCGGGATCTGGCCTACCCCGCTGAAGAACGCCTTGCTAGCCAGCCCTTTCAGTCCGCGGCCGGTGAAGTACTCAGACTTGGCCAGGAATACCACCTTCCGCGGCAGCGGGAGCGGCGCGAAAAAGTGGTCGGAGAACGACAGGTGGTTGCTCGCCAGGATGGCCGGCCCCTCACGCGGCACGTTCTCGCACCCTTCGGCCCACGGCCGGAAGAAAATCCGCAGGATCGGCCCGAGCACGGCCTTGACTACCCAGTAGAACACCACCACATGGTGCCATGCCGGCGCACCGGCGCGAACCGCTCTACGGCCCGCGGGTTCGGGATAATCAAGAGCCGCGCGGCCGGGGCAATCCACGGCCCGCGGGCCCGGACGTGCGACGATTATATGGCGACGATGCATCCCCCGAGAGGACGCCGCTCATGCCCGTGCTGCCAGGAGCCGAAGCGTTCAGCCGTGAGGGGGGGCCTACCGGGGTGCTGCTGTGCCACGGCTTCACCGGCAGCCCGTACTCCATGCGGCCGTGGGCGGAATACCTCGCCGCCGCGGGCCTGAGCATTGCCCTGCCCCGGCTGCCGGGTCACGGCACCACGTGGCAGGAGATGGCCAGAACCCGGTGGGAGGACTGGTACGCCGAAGTCGACCGGGCTTTCGACAACCTCAGGGCACAGGCCGACGAGATCTTCGTGATGGGCCTTTCCATGGGGGCCTGCCTGGCCCTGCGGCTCGCGGAACTGCGGGGATCCGCGGTGAGCGGCCTGGTCCTGGTGAATCCCTCGCTCACGGCCGATACCCGGCTGTTCTACCTCGCTCCTGCGCTGAAGCTGTTCGTCCCCTCGCTCAAGGGCATCGCCAGCGATATCAAAAAGCAGCCTGCCGATGAGCTGGGCTACACCCGGATCCCGGTGAAGGCGGCCGCCACGCTGCCCGGCCTCTGGCGGATCACCAGGGCGAATCTCGGCCAGGTGACCCAGCCGGTGCTGGCCTACCGGAGCTCCACTGACCACGTTGTCGGCCCGGCCAGCCTGGCACTGCTGCGCGACGCACTGCCGGCGAGCCAGCTGGAAGTGCGGGAACTGCCGGACAGCTACCACGTCGCAACTCTGGACAATGACGCTCAGGCCATCTTCACTGGGAGCCTGGAGTTTACTAAGGCGCACAGTGTTCACGCTGGCAGTGCCCAGGCAGGCAGTGCTGAGACAGCGAGTGCTCAGGCAGGCAGCGGGCGGGAGCACAGTGCGCCGGAGCACAGCGGCCCGTCTGACGGTACTTCGCGCGACGGACCGGGGAGGGAATGAAGCTGCCGGTGAGTGGGCAGGGCAAAGGGACGGGCGGGCGCGGACTGTGGACGGCGGGTGCGGTGACGTGGGCGGCGACGTAAGCGGGGACGAAGCAGCCTGGCGCGACCTGATCGCCCGCTACGACCTGCCCGTCGAGGTGGATCCAGCTCATGCGCCGTGGCCCGACGCCGAGAATGTTCGCAGCTCGCCTGGCAGCGCAGCGCAGCTGGGCACAGAAAGCGCATCCGACCGGGACCCGCGCGCCGCCGAAGGGCGCGCGGCATCGGTGGGCCGGCCAGATGGCGCGGGCGCGCATGATCCCGCCGCGCGCGAGTCCGGCGGCGCTGCCACCGACACCGCCGCCACCGATACGGCGGCCCCGGGCCCCGCTTCCCCGGGCACTGTTCCTCCTGGCACAGCTTCGGCGGGCACTGCTTCCTCGGGTCCCGCGGCCGCCGGCGCCGGTGCGACCGGCGCGGGCGCAACTGCCGCTGATGCGCCAGCCGCCGGAACCCCAGCCCCTGGTGTCGGCGGGGGCGCCCCCG
>JBKQMG010000203.1:0-38527 GCA_052146815.1 Streptosporangiaceae bacterium
CCCGCGCTCACCGCGGCCCGCACCCGCGGCTGCTGTACTGGGGCTGGCGACGATTGTCAGCCGGCCGGCCCGGTGGTCAGTACCAGCGTGCCAGTGTGCGTCTGGCCCAGCTGGTCGGTCCAGCTCACGCTGACGCTGCCGCCGGGGTGATAGCCCTCGATCACCGACTGCAGTCCGGACGCCGAGGTGACCTGGTGGCCGCCGAGCGAGACGATCGTGTCGCCGGCCGACAGTCCCGCCCGCGCGGCCGGGCTTCCTGGCACCGCGGTCTCGACCCGGGCGCCTGCACCGCTCTGCCCGCCGGATCCGGCCTGCTGGCTCGCCGAGGACGCGACCGAGATGCCCATGAAGCCGGTGGCGCCGATGTGCACGGAGGACGAAGAGTGGCCCGCCTCGATCTGGCCGGCGATCGAGAGCGCCTCGTTGATCGGGATGGAGAAGGCAGTCGTCGTCGCCGCGGTGGTGCTGGCCGCGTCCGCGGAGCCGCCCTGGGAGGAGTTCTGCGAAGCTGCGGTGTCCATGCCGACGACCTGGCCGGCGGTGCTGACCAGCGGGCCGCCCGAGTCCCCCGGCTGGATGCCGGCGTTGGTGCGGATCAGGCCGCTGAGGTGCTCGGCGGTCCCGGAGCCGTCGTCCACGGCCGTAATCGAGCTGCCGAGAGCGGTGACTTCCCCGGTCGCGACGGCCGGCGTGCCGCCCTTGCCCTCGGCGTTGCCCAGCGCGACGACCTTCTGGCCCGCCGACACCTTCGCTGAATCGCCGGTGGCGACCGGCGTAAGGCCCGAGGCCCCCTTCAGCTGAAGCACCGCGACGTCGTGGGTCTTGGTGTATCCGACGACCGACGCGGCGTAAGTGCGGCCGTTGCCGATATCCCGGACCTTGATGGCGGTAGCGCCCGCGATGACGTGGTTGTTGGTAAGCACCTCGCCGGCAGGCGTCAGGACCATCCCCGTGCCGGCCGAGGCCGCCTGCTGGTAACCGAGAGTCGAGGTGATGTCCACCAGGCCGGGATCGGTCCTGCTGGCGATCGCCGACGTGCTCAGGACCGTCGTATAGGCCCCGGCCGCGGCCCAGGCGGAGATCCCGGCGGCCACGGCGAAGGCCACTCCCGCGGCTGCGAACGCCAGGCCGCGGCGGTGCCCGCGCCGCCCCGGGCCGCCCGCCTCGCGCGGGCCGCCGCCGTCACCGGCTGGCCCGCCTGGTCCGCCCGGTCCGCCGGCACCCGGCCACGGAGAGCGCGGATCCCACTGCGGCGGCGGCACCCACTGCGGCGACTGTCCCTGCTGGGGCCACTGCGCCTGCTGCGGCGAGTCAGCCTCGGGCGGATCGTAGGTCGTGCTCATGATGTGTCCCCTTTGAGTGCCTGGCTATCGCTTCGGCCTTAGTGGCATAGTCGGCTCTGGACCTGAAGCGGACCTCGATGCACCCCGATCGCTGGCTGACTGTCTCCTGAGGACTGGCTGACCCCCGGGCGCCTGCCAGGCACAGCGCCCTCAGCATCGCGAACTGCGGGCCAGCCACCTTCCACTATGCGCCGGGCCCGGCGCATATCCGCTGAACGGGGCGGCGACCTTTCCTCGCGGGCGTCAAAGGGCGCGTAGCCCTCCGGAGCCCCCGCTGCGGGAAGGCGGGTCGCTGCCGGCCGTGGTCGAGGCGGACAACCTGGGCACTTACGTGCTGAAGTTCCGCGGGGCCGGGCCGGGGCCCAAGGCCCTCGTCGCCGAGATCATCGGCGGGGAACTGGCCCGCCGCCTCGGGCTGCGCACACCGGAACTGGTGCTCGGGTACCTGGATCCGCGCATCGCCCGTAGCGAGGCTGATCCGGAGATCCAGGATCTGCTGCGGGCCAGCAGCGGGCTGAACCTCGGGGTGGATTTCCTGCCCGGTTCCGCGGGGTTCGACCCGGCGGGCTGGAGCGTTGACGCTGGCTTCGCCAGCATGGTCGTGTGGTCCGACACGCTTATCCAGAACGTCGACCGCACCTGGCGCAACCCCAACCTGCCGGTCGGGCACGGCGAGATCTGGCTCATCGACCACGGCGCGGCGCTGTACTTCCACCACAACTGGCCGGCAGCGCCCTTCGACGCTACCGATCATGTGCTGCGCGAGGCGGCGACCCAGCTCAAGACTGCGGATAAGGCACTGGCCCCGCGGACCACCAGGGAGCTGCCCGAGGAGGTCGTCGGCTTGGGGCCGGAGCAGTGGCTGGGCGACGGCCGCGCCCTGGACCCTACTGACCGCGCTCAGGCAACAGCAGCAATGCGCCCACGAGGAAGAACACCGCGCCGATGAGGGTGCCGAGATTCGCTCTCTCGGCATTGCGCAGCTGGCCGGTCGCCGGGTCGATGTAGCCGGCCACCGCGGAGACGCCGAACGCGACCGAGCCGATCAGGTTGAGCAGGGTGATCCACCACGCCCACGAGCGCGGCTGCCAGCGGGCCCAGCCGTGGCACACCTCGATCCAGGCCAGCCCGCTGGCGACCAGGAAGCAGACCGATCCCAGGGCGTCGGGCCGCCACACGTGCTGGTGGGCGGCCTGCGCGGCCAGGTTCACCCGCATCGCGTTCGCGGTGCTGACGTTGAAGAAAAATGTCCCCGCGAGCTGCACGGCCGTGGCCCACCAGTCGATCCGGCGGGGCTGCCAGACGAAGAAGCGCCGGCGGGCGGCGCCAGGACGCTGCGGGCCCGCGTCTACGGCTTCGCGATAGGTGAGGAATCCGGCCGCCGTGAAGAACAGCGAGCCGACGAAGAAAGTGACCGTGTCCCAGCGGGTCCCGGCGGCGGTGGCGTAGGCGGGCACGGCGCCGAGAGCGAACAGCAGCGACCCGACGGCGAACAGGACCGCGATCCACCAGCCGCGACAGCGCGGCGCCCACCACACGGAGCCGGCCGCGGCGCCCGCCGGAAGCTTGCGGCGGCGGCGGGAGTCCCCGGCCGCTGCACCGCCAGGGGCCGCCGGGTCAGTCCGGGTCACCGGGCTGGTGCGGGCAGGCGGGATCCCTCGCCAAGCGGGTCGCCGGTGGCCGTGCCGTCATCGTGGTCTCCCGCGCTCGATCCGATCGCCGGTAGAGCAGTCTGGCCTCTGTTGTCGCAGCAGTCCAGGGCCATAGGTCCCCCGCGGTCGCGCCGGCCGCGCCGTGCGAGGCTGGCCGTGCAGGCCAGGCGGCCGGCGGCGCGGACTGGACCGGCAGGCCAGCCCGGCGCTTGCCCGGCACGGCCGCGGTAAGCTACTGATGAGTAACATTTGGGGTGGGAGGGAAGGCGCAGGCCGTGCAGGAGACCGTCAGGGCGCAAGCGCCCAGGCTTCGCGGGGCCCTGCACGCGGGCGCCTTCCCGCTGGCTGTCGCCGGCGGCGCCGTCCTTGTGACGCTCGCGCCCACCGCGACGGCGCGGTTCGCCGCGGTGGTCTACGCCATCACGTCCGCGCTGCTCTTCGGGATCTCCGCCGTCTATCACCGCGGCCATACCTCCGGACGGGTGCGCGAGGTACTGCGTCGTCTCGATCACGCCAACATCTACCTGATCATCGCCGGAACCTACACGCCGTTCGCGCTGCTGGCGCTGGACGGCGCAACACGGATCGCGGTGCTCGCGGTGATCTGGACGGGGGCCGCGGCGGGCGTGGCGTTCCGGGTGGCGTGGCTCAGCGCCCCGCGGTGGCTGTATACGTCGCTGTACGTGATCCTCGGCTGGACGGCCGTATTCGTCCTGCCGCAGCTTCTGCGCGGCGCCGGGGCGGCGGCACTGATCCTGGTGCTGGCCGGCGGCGTCCTTTACAGCCTCGGCGGCCTCGTCTACGCCCTGCGGCGGCCCGATCCGTCCCCTGGCTGGTTCGGCTTCCACGAGGTCTTCCACGCGCTCACCGTGGCTGCCTACCTCTGCCAGTACGCCGCCGTGTCGCTGGTGGTCTACCGGGCGGGCTGACTGCACCCGGTGGCGCGGCGAGGGCGGCCGCGCCGCCGTTTGCGCCAGGCTGATCAGGAGCGCCGCCAGGCGGACTTGAGCACGCCGTCAAGGATCTCCTGCGCCTCCTGCTGGATCTGTGCGAGGTGATCGGGTCCCCGGAAGGACTCGGCATACAGCTTGTAGACGTCCTCAGTGCCGGAGGGGCGAGCCGCGAACCAGCTCGACTCCGTCGCGACTTTCAGGCCGCCGAGCGGCTCGCCGTTGCCGGGCGCCGTGGTCAGCCGGCTGACCACCGGCTCGCCGCCCAGCTGGTCAATGCTGACCTGGTCCGGGGACAGCCTGGCCAGCACCGCCTTCTGCTCCCGGCTGGCCGGGGCGTCAATGCGGGCGTAGGCCGGGTCGCCGAGGCGGCCGGTGATTTCGCGGTAATGCTCCGCCGGAGTGCGGCCGGTGGCCGCCGTGATCTCCGACGCCAGCAGGGCGAGGATGATCCCGTCCTTGTCGGTGGTCCAGACCCGGCCGTCGCGGCGCAGGAACGAGGCTCCGGCGCTTTCCTCGCCGCCGAAAGCGACGCTGCCCTCGAGCAGGCCGGGCACGAACCACTTGAACCCGACCGGTACCTCCATCAGGTCACGTCCGGCATCGGCTGCCACCCGGTCGATGATCGAGGAGCTGACCATGGTCTTGCCGACGGCTGCTCCTGCGGGCCAGTTCTCGCGGTGGCGGCACAGATAGCCGATCGCCGCGGCCAGGTAATGGTTGGGGTTGAGCAGCCCGGCTTCGGGAGTGACGATGCCGTGCCGGTCAGAGTCGGTGTCGTTGCCGGTCGCGATCTCGAAGTCAGCGCGGCGGCCGATCAGCGAGGCCATCGCGTACGGCGACGAGCAGTCCATCCGGATGCGGCCGTCCCAGTCCAGGGTCATGAACCGGAAGGTCGCGTCTACCACCGGGTTGACCACGGTCAGGTCCAGCCCGAACCGGTCGGCGATCTCGCCCCAGTATGCGACGCTGGCCCCGCCCAGCGGGTCGGCGCCGATCCGTACCCCGGCGGCGCGCACCACGTCGACGTCCACCACCGTCGGCAGGGCCGCTACGTAGTCGGCGAGGAAATCGTAGCCGCCCGCCGCCGCCCTGGCCTGCGCGTAGCGGATCCGGCGGACCTCCCGCAGCCCGCCGCGCAGCAGCTCGTTGGCGCGGTCCTGGATCACCGAGGTGATCTGCGACCCCGCCGGGCCGCCGTCAGGCGGGTTGTACTTGAAGCCGCCGTCCTCAGGCGGGTTGTGCGACGGCGTGACCACGATCCCGTCCGCGAGCCCGTCCGCCCGCTCCTCGTTGCAGGCGAGGATGGCACGCGAGACCGCGGGAGTCGGGGTGTATCCGTCCCGGCTGTCGGTCAGCACCTGCACGTCGTTGGCGGCGAGCACCTCCAGCGCGGTGGCGAAGGCCGGCTCGGACAGCGCGTGGGTGTCCCGGCCGATGAACAGCGGACCGGTGGTTCCCCTGCTGGCCCGGAACTCGCAGATCGCCTGCGTCGTGGCCGCGATGTGGTCCTCGTTGAACGACAGCCGCAGCGCGGAGCCGCGATGGCCGGACGTGCCGAAAACGACCTGCTGGCCGGGCTCGGCCGGGTCGGGATGCTGAGCGTAGTAGGCGGTCACCAGTCCCGCCACATCCACGAGATCGGCCTGGGTCGCCTGCTGTCCCGCCCGGTCATGCGCCTGCACCGGCTACTCCTCCGCCAGGTCAAGAGCCCGGCGCGGTGCCGGGCGGACGTCCGGCCATGACGCAGCGCCAGCCGGTGGCTGCGGCACGGTCCTCGCGGTACAACAATAGAGTGCCCCGGTCCGCGGATCCCGGCCAGCGCCAGGGCCCGACCCCGCGGTGTATGCGGCGGGAGCTGAGCGGCTTGTCGCCCAGGGGTACCTGGCACCGCTGCCTGATCCGCAGCCGCAGGACTGACGGTCGGCCGCATGGGCTAAGACGGCCCGTTCAGCCATTCGGTTTTTCTGCTTCGCTGGGCAGGCACCGACGCAGCGTGCCCGACGGCGGCGGCGCGGCAGGTCACGTCGAGCTTGCGGTAGATGTGCTCAAGGTGCTTGGCGACCGTGCGCGGGCTAAGTTCCAGCGCCCGCGCGATGGCAGCGTTGGTGCGGCCGGCGCCGACCAGCTCGAGAATCTGCGCTTCCCGCTGGGTGAGCTCGGTGCAGCCACCGGAACTCGCCGTGCGCAGCACCCGCCGGGCCGACTCGCGCCGGCGGCAGCGGCACACCGCGGCCTCGAGCGGCTCGCGGAGCACCTCGAGCAGGTCGCGGTCACGCTCGGTGAAATCGCTTCCGGCCCGGTTAAAGGCAATGCCGATGATCTGCTTTTCGGCCCCCGCCAGGCTGACGGCTATCTGGTGCTCGACCGGAAAGAGCCGGAAGAACTCGTTGTACAGGCCCAGGCGGTGAAATTCCCCGCGGCTGAGGAAGTCACTGATCTTTACCGGCCTGCCGTCACGGGATTCCCGGTAATGGTTAACCAGCGGGTGCTCGTGCACGTGCGCGGCAAACGCATCCAGTCCGGCCGACGGCTCCTGATGCGGGTACCCGGCGACGCGCATCTGGCCGGGAGCGGGCCCGAGCTCGGTGTAGCTCAGGTAGTCGCAGCCCACGAGCCGGGCCAGGCCGGGAAGCGCGACTACCGCGACGCACTCGCTGTCATCGACGTCGGCCAGGTCGTCCACGAGATGCAAGGCCTGCTGCAGGGCGTTGAGCGTTACGGACATGGCTGTCCCCCAGGGCCGCCACGTGCTGTCAGCACACAGTCACCTGCTGACACTGCCCCGGGTGCGTCCGTAACGTCAAGGGCGGCTCCCTGATTTAACCAGTGCGCAATATGCGTATAGACGCAGCTGCGCGCGGCCGGGTTTAGTCACAACCGTTCCTCCTTTTGGCTGCAGCTGCCGCCTCGCGGCCGCAGCGGCCTGACGGCGCGATGAATTGGGGGCAGATAATGGGACACTGGGTGTGGCTCAATTTCGCCATCGGGGCTGTGATCTTTATTGCCATCGCCGGGATCCCGCTGGCGTTCGTCCTGTGGCATCCGCACTGGCGGCCCGGCCATGACTCGGCGCTGAGCCTCGGCGATTACCATGGCGGTGGCATCCCGGCGCCGGTGACGGTCCCGGCCCAGAACGGCGCAGCCGAGCAGCAGCTGGCGGTCGCGGCCAGTTACCGGGGCCGCTGAGGTCACAGCCGCGCGGTCCGGCCGCAGGCCCGCGAGCCCTCGGGTCTTCCCCGCCAGCCACGCAGGCCTGCCTTCCGCCGGGCGCAGGGCGGCCCGCCTCGCTAGGCTTCAGCGATGGGCGACACTGTCGGTGACCGCGCCACCGGGGCGCCGTGAGCAGCTGGAGGCGCGGGCTGGCCGCAGCGGCCGGGCTGGCGGCCGCCGCTGCGCTCGCCTCAGCATCCGCGGGCCCGGGCGTCAGCGCAGCCGCGGAGTCGTCCGGCTCTGGCGGCTCCGGATCCTGGACCGTCTATCACGCCGACGCCGCGGGATCCGGGGTCGCGCCAGCGGCACCGGCCGTGTCGGCCGCGGACCGGGCGTGGACATCGCGCGCCCTCGACGGGCAGGTGTATGGCGAGCCGCTGATGTTCGCCGGGCACGTTTACGCAGCGACCGAGAACGACACCGTCTATTCGCTGTCGGCCGCCACCGGCGCCGTAGCCTGGTCGGCGCACCTCGGCAGCCCGGTAACGGCCGGGGCGCTGCCGTGCGGCAACATCACCCCGCGCGTCGGGATCACCGGTACTCCGGTCATCGATGCCCTCCGCCGGGAGATCTTCGTGGTCGCCGACGAGCTGGCCGGGGGCAGGCCCGCGCACGAGCTGATCGGACTCAGCACGGCCTCGGGAAGACGCGAACTGACCCGCGACGTCGACCCGCCGGGCGCGGACACCGCCGCCCTGCTGCAGCGCACCGGGCTGACTCTCGACCGGGGGCATG
Organism: Streptosporangiaceae bacterium; assembly: GCA_052146815.1. GTDB lineage: Bacteria > Actinomycetota > Actinomycetes > Streptosporangiales > Streptosporangiaceae > DATJZH01. The sequence continues at coordinate 7,894 of JBKQMG010000203.1, forward strand.
TGGTCTTCGGCTTCGGCGGGAATTACGGCGACTGTGCTGCCTACCGGGGCCGGGTCGTCAGCGTCCCCGAGACCGGCGGCGCGCCGCGCTTTTTCACCGTCGACGCGGCGTCAGGCGAGTCCCAGGGTGCCATCTGGATGGGCGGCGGCGCGCCCGCGATCGGCCGGGGCGCCAGCATCTGGGTCAGTGCCGGGAACGGCTCGGTCTACTCGCCGGCGCACGCCTACGACCACAGCGACTCGGTCCTCGAGCTCTCCCCGTCACTGCGGCTGCTGCAGTTCTTCGCGCCGGCCAACTGGCCCGCGAACAACTCGCAGGACCTCGACATGTCCACCGAGCCCGTGCTGCTGCCTGACGGCCAGGTCATCCTGGCGGGCAAGTCACGGATCGTTTACCTGCTGGACGGGCGGCACCTCGGCGGGATCGGCCACCAGCAGGCCACGCTCCCGGCAGCGTGCAGCGATGACATCGACGGCGGATTCGCTGTGGCGGGAATGACCGTCTACCTGCCCTGCGTCAGCGGCATCATCGCCGTCCGCGCCACCGCGTCGCCGGCTGCGCTGCACCTGCGGTGGAGTTCGGGCACCGGCGGCGGGCCGCCGATCATCGCCGGGGGCCTGGTCTGGACCATCGGGCAGAACGGGGTCCTCTACGGACTCGACCCCGCTACCGGCAAGATCCGCCAGCGGGCCTTCGCCGGGCAGTCCGCCAATGACTTCCCGACTCCCGCCGCAGCCGGCGGACTGCTGCTGGCACCGGCCGCCGATCGCATCGTCGCGTTCACCGCCGCGCGGCCCGGTGCCTCTGGCGCAGCCCCGGTCACGCCCACGGCCTCCAGTCCGGCGACAGCGAGGCCCGCGCACCCGGCCGGCCAGGGCGAATCCGGCAGCAGCGGCGTCTCCGCCGGCGCGATCGCCGGGCTGGCCGCCGCCAGCCTGGCAGTCCTCGCCGGGGCCGGCTGGCTGCTGAGGCGCCGGCGCGCGAGCCATTAGCGCGCGCAGCCGCGGGCGAGCACGGATAATGCTGGGGGTGCGCAGACACGCAGATACCTGGCTGAGCACCGGCCTGCTGGCCGGGCTCGTGGCCACGACCACGATGACGCTGAGCTATGCGCTGGAACGGCGCGTGCGCCGTCAGGCCGACGGCCCGCTCGACTACGACGACAGCAACGTCCCCGCTCTCGCCGCCGCCCGGCTGGTGCGGTGGACAGACCCCAGCCCGGCCGTCTCGCGCGCGCTTGGCCTGGTCGTGCACTGGGCGTACGGGTCGCTCGTCGGAGTGGCGGCCGTGCCCCTGTGCCGCCGCTTCGGCGTGGTCAGGGCCACGACCGCGTTCTGGGCCGGGATCACCGTCATGGCCGGGGTCCTGTTCCCGACGCTCGGCGGGACACCCGCGCCGTGGCGATGGCGGCGGGACGTCGTCGCCACCAGCGCGGCTCAGCACCTGGTCTACGCCGCCGCGGCGACATCGACGCTCCGGCTGCTCGCCCGCCTGCGGCACCGCCGAGGCAGGCCAGCCCGGAATCCGGACACCGCCCAGCGGTGAGTTCCGGCCGCGACGCAGGTCTGAGCTGCGAGACCACACCCCGACTGGAAGGAACCGCCGATGCCTGTGCCTTCCGGGCCGCCGAGCCCGATGACAGCACCGCGGACGAGCCTTCGGGCGGTCATCGATGGCTGAGGGACTGACGGCCGCAGGACTAGGCCGCCTGCACGACAGGGCGCAGCAGCACGTCGGCGACGACAAGGTCCCCGGTCTGGTGGCCCTCGTGGCCCGCGGTGACCAGGTGCACGTGGAGGCGCTCGGCTCGCTCACCATCGGCGGCAGCCCGGTGGCTCGTGACTCACTGTTCCGGATTTCCTCGACAACCAAGCCGATCACCGCAGCGGCTGTCCTCGCCCTGGCCGCCGAGGGCCTCATCGCCCTCGATGAGCCGGTCGACCGCCTGCTGCCGGAACTGGCTGGCCGGCAGGTGCTGCGCCGGATGGACGGGCCGCTGGACGACACCGTCCCCGCGCAGAGCGCCATCACCGTCCGGAACCTGCTGACCTTCACCTTCGGGTTCGGCATGGTGATGGAGATGTTCACCGCACCGGCTCCCTGGCCGGTAGTGGAGGCCGCCGAGGCGCTGCACCTCGCGACGATCGGACCGCCGGAACCTCAGAAGCAGCCCGACCCCGACACATGGATCGCCGCCCTTGGCACTTTGCCTCTGCTCGCCCAGCCGGGGCAGCGCTGGTTCTACAACACCGGCGCGTCGGTTCTCGGGGTGCTGATCGCGCGTGCGGCGGGCCAGCCGCTCGGGGAGGTGCTGGCGTCGCGGGTCTTCGCGCCGCTCGGCATGCGGGACACGGCCTTCTCCACCGAGGCGACGGACAGGCTGGCGACCGCCTACCGTCCGACGCCCGGCGGCCTGGTGGTGCACGATGAGCCGGACGGTGACTGGAGCCGCCCCCCGGCGTTCGGCGACGCGGCCGCGGGCCTCGTCTCCACTGCCGACGACCTGCTGGCGTTCGCGCGCATGCTGCTGCGCGGCGGCGCGCCAGTGCTGCCGCCGGAGTCTGCGCGCGCCATGACCACCGACCAGCTGACGCCCGCGCAGAAGGCTTACGGCGGTCTCGGCCACCACTTCTTCGACGGCCGCTCGTGGGCGTTCTGCCAGTCAGTGCTCGACAGCGGCGCATTCGGCTGGGACGGCGGGTTCGGCACTTCGTGGCTCGTCGACCCGAACTTCGGCCTGGCCGTGATCGTGCTCACGCAGCGCATGTTCGAATCGCCGGAGGCGCCGAGTGTGCACCGCGACATCCAGGCGGCCGCCTACGCGGCGCTCGGCTGACCGCTTCGGCCCCATTCCGGCTTACCGGGCAAGGAGGCCCGCCGCCGATAGCGGACCTCTCGCCCGGACGGCAATGCGGCCAGGAGTCTTTTCAGCGGCGAATAGTCTACATATAAACTCTTTGTCGCGAACTGAGACGCAGGCTGGCCAGCAGATCATCCAACGCGGCGGTAATAGCCGGATCTCGGTCAGCAACGTCGCACGATCCGCAGCCGCCATCAAGCCCGCCCAGCGACGCCTGGCGACCATCGCCCGCCCGTCGCTCGAGGCGTGCTGGTGCTGGCACGGAACCGCCGCACTGCTGGCCGGACGCAGGCCAGCCAGGGAGCGAAGCTCAGTCGCCCGACTCAAGGGAGGGCAGCAACCATGGACGATGCAGAGCCGAGCCGGGACGACGGGAAACATTCCGGCTGATTTACCGGAGCCGGAACCGGATCAACCTTGACCGCCGGAAAATAGAGCGTGGCGAACTGTTCAGTACCGCACGGTCGAATTACAAGAAGCTGCAGATCACTGGCGCTGCTCATTTCCGGAGATTGGCTCTGCCAGACGCTTGAGGGCGATGAGACCGCCGTGCAGGCGCTGTTCAGCCGGATTGAGAAGGACCGCAGGCATGACCGGATAAGAGTGCTGGAATCTGAGCGAGTCGGCGGGCGGGTGTTCTCCCGGTGGGCGATGGCCAAGGTCGCCGAGGACGGCGATCCGGACATCCCGCTCATCGCCGCACCTGGACGGGATCGCTCCGGCCGCAGGGCGGGGCACCACCCGGAACAGGAATCGCTCCTGGACATTATGCGCGAGGCGACGCGCAGTGACGCCCGCGCCATCTGACGCAGGCGCAGCCCTGAGGCAGCCCCGCGCTCAGCCGGCAGCTGCCGCCGGCTGAGGCGATCAGGCTTCCGGCCCGGCTCGGTGACGGCGCCGTCAGGGCGCGGGGATCCCGTAGGGCAGTCCCGGATGCGCGGCCGCGATCTCGATTAGCCGGTTGTACTTGGCGACGCGCTCGCCCCGGGCGGGCGCGCCGGTCTTCAGCTCCCCTGAGCCGGAGCTCACGGCCAGGTCGGCGATGAAGGTATCGGTTGTCTCGCCCGAGCGATGCGACACGAGCTGGGAGTAACCGCCGCGCCGGCAGGTCGCGATGGCCTCCAGGGTCTCGGTTACTGTGCCGATCTGGTTCACCTTGATCAGCGCAGAGTTGGCGATGCCGCGCCGGATCGCGTCGGCGATGATCCTGGGGTTGGTCACGAACAGATCGTCTCCGACCAGCTGGATGCGATCACCGATGCGCGCGGTCAGCGCGGCCCAGCCATCCCAGTCGTTCTCAGCGAGCCCGTCCTCGATCAGCCAGACCGGGAACCGCTCGGTCATCTCGGCGTACCGCTCGACCATCTCAAGGCTCGTCAGCTGCTGTCCCGCGACCCGGTACAGGCCGTCCTCACCGCGGAACTCGCTCGCCGCCGGATCCAGGGCGATCGCGACGCCGTCAGGTCCCGCCTGGTAGCCCGCCTCGCCGATCGCGGCCACCAGCAGGGTCAGCACTTCTTCCGGCTCAGCGAGCTGCGGCGCGAAGCCGCCCTCATCGCCAAGCCCAGTCGCATGCCCCTGCCTGGTCAGCAGGCCGCGCAGCGCGCTGTAGACCTCGGCGCCGGCCCGGACGGCCTCCGGCAGGGAGGCTGCCCCCAGCGGAGCGATCATGAATTCCTGAAAGTCCAGCGGGTTCGGCGCGTGCACGCCGCCATTGAGCACGTTGAAATGCGGGACCGGCAGCCGCGGTACCGTGCCCGCCGGGGTGAGCCAGTCCCACAGCTCGCGCCCGTCGGCACGGGCGAGCGCCCGGGCGCAGGCCATGGAGACACCCACCAGCGCGTTAGCGCCCAGCCGGCCCTTGTTCGGCGTGCCGTCCAGCTCGATCATCGCGGCGTCGATCTCCGCCAGTTCCGCCCACTGCTGCTCGCGCAGCCGCGTGGCGATCTCGCCTCGTACGGCCTCCACCGCGCCGAGGACGCCGAGCCCCCCGTAACGGGCTTTGTCACCATCCCTGCGCTCGATGGCCTCTCCGCTGCCCGTTGAAGCTCCGGAGGGCACTCCGGCGGCGCTGGTCGTGCCGTCCCCCAGCGTGACGGTCACCTGGAGTGTGGGCCGGCCGCGCGAATCGAGGATTTCCAGCGCGGTCACATCGGCGATCTGGTGCAGTGCGGTGCTGGGCACCGAAGGTGCGGTCATGGCAGTGTCCTCCTGAGGGCCAGCGACAAGACTGAGCGCAGGGTCGCATCTGGCGCGCGCCGCAGGCAGGGACCAAGGTCCGCAGGATAGGCACGGGACGGCTGGCTTGCGCCGAGGCCAGGCTTTCCTCCAGGCGCGGCAGAGGAAAGCCAGGTCATCCGGGTACGAACGGGTGTTCTAATCAATCGCCCTTCACACCGCACTCGCACATGTGTTCTAATACTGCCATGCCCCTGGTCACACGCTCAGCATGGCGGACGCTGACAGCCGCCTCCGACAGCTATCGAAGCAGGCGCATGCGACTGGACAGCGCGGACCGCGGACAGTCAGTACGCCTCCGGGCGGCTGGGCCGCTGCCCGAAGCGCGAGCTCCGAAGGCGAGCCGCGGGCCGCGCCGGCGAGCCGCCCGCCCGGCAGCTTCCGATTGGTCACCAGAACTCCGTATGCCTGGTAAAGGCCACACGCTAGAGGTGGGAAAGTGAGAACAGACTTCGACGGCGACTTCCGTCTCAAGGCCCGGCGCCTGGCCAGCCTGAAGAGCATGACCGCCGAGCTTGAGCGTCAGCTCGCCGCAGAACGCATGTCACCCGACCCAGAGCCCGGGCAGCTCGCCGACAGCCGGAGCAGGGCAGGCGCGGAGCAGGAGACGTGCCACTGCGGATCGCAGCACCCGAGCCGGGAGTATGACACCGCCGGAATACCGGCCTACCGGCCAGGAACCGGGAAGTCCTATCACCATGACACGGCGAGCCCCGGTCACCGTGATGATGCCCCGCACGACGGTCACCGGACGTGGCCCGACGACCGTACTGAGGCGTTCGTGAACCACGGACGCCGCAGCAGGTACTACCAGCGCCTGTCCCGCAGGCGCCAGGCCGCCGTCGCAGCGGCCGTGCTGGCCGTGCTGGTCGTGCTCGTGGTGATCAGGCTGGCCACCGGCGGGGCGTCATGGCCGGCCAGCGTCACGCGCGTTCAGACTGAGGCCGCGCAGGCCTGCCAGAACGTGAATGTCAAGTCTGAGCCAGATCAGGTCAATTTTGCCTGCGCCAAGAGCACTCGCCAGATTCTGTGGGTACTCGCGCTCATGACCAGCGCGGATAACCCGAATTTCGTGAACGCGAAGACTGGGCGGGAGGGCCTTGAGCCGATTACCCCGGCGCAGGGCGGCGAACTCGCCTGGTCCCTGAACCTGCATCACCCTTATGACCCGACTGACCCGGTGGACAGTCTTGAAGTCGCGGCGCGGGCCATTAACAACATCATCGGCGGAGCCACTCTGACCGGCAGCAACGGCAAGCCGCTCGTGCAGCCGGGGCTCGAGAGCTCCCCGGCCAACTGCGCCCGCTACACCGGATCCGCGGCGGTCACCGCCCGCGACGGATTCCCCGGCGCCTGCAAGGCGGCGGTGAGTACGCCGGCCGGGCAGGCTGCCCTCGTGACCGACGTCTACCAGAAGTGGGTCGTCGGCGCGTCGCCCAGGCAGGCTCAGGAGGCTGCAGTCCTCTTCGCGAACGCTGCGAATCCCGGCGACTCGCAGGTCCAGGTCATTCTCCGGCACCTGCCTCAGTCAAGGCCGCTCACGTAGGCACCGCAGGTCAGCCGCACCCGCCGCTCCGGCCGGTCCGCTTGGCCCGGGGGTCCGGTCGGTCCGCCGCGCTGCTGGCACCCGCTCAGGTCGCACCGCCGACTCCGATCAGACAGCCGCCCGCATGGTGAGGAAAGAGCTGAGTGATGCAATCCGCTAAGCGGGCCTGGTGGCAGCAGGCCACCGCCGTCGTGAGCCTCGGTGCGGGCGGCGCGGTCACCGGAGTGTCGTTCGCGCCCAGAGCGGCTGCCGACATCAAGCTGCCCTCAAGCACCACGATTCGCCTGCTGGCGCTCCGGCAGTCCGTGCAGGCCGAGCCTGCGGCCAGTGATGCAACGCGGCGCTCGGCCATCGTCAACGTGGCCCGCTACTACCTCCGGATGGCCAAGACCAAGGATCCGGCCGAGATGGAAGCGCTGATCTGGGAGCACGACAGCATTGACGGGGTAGATCACGGCGAATCGTGTGCCGCGTTCGCGTCACTGACCCTTGAGCTTGCCGCGCAGGCAGTGGGCCAGCAAAGCTGGGTGACGGGCGGTACCTCCTACCCATGGCCGCTGCACAAGTGGGCGGATGTCCGCGTTGACCCGAACCCGGCGTCACCGGGGATCACTTCGGTCCTGCAGGACGCGCAGGCACATCACCGTTGGCACCCGCTCGGCGATGGCTATCGTCCCAGGCCCGGCGACTGGGTGCTCTTTGACGGGCATGTGGAAGTCGTCACCAGATACGCCGGCGGCGTGTTGTCCACCATCGGCGGCGATTCGCTGCCGAACCTGTCGGTCAACGCTCACGAGTATCCCGGACCGCTCAGCGCCGAGGGCGTCGCCGGATTCGTCAACAACGGCGAACTGTCGGACAGCCAGGGCACGTCCGCTGGCGGTCATTCCACCAGTGCAGCCGCCGGAGCCGCGGCCGCTCAGCGCGCGGCAGGCACCGCAGCAGCGCGGCAGGCGGCCGGGCCGAGTCAGACGGCCATTCCGGGTGCACCGGCGAGCGCGCCGGCGACGCTGACCGGGGCGCAGCACTCCGGGGACACAGCAATCCCGGGAGTGCCGGTGCCGGTGCCGGAGCCCCGGCGGCCCGAGCACATGCGGCCGCCGCAGGCCGGGCCGCGGCAGGCACGCCGGGGGGCGTCACACGACATCCGCAGGCCCGATCAGGCGCATCGCGGCAGCTCGCTGACCCCGGCCGTGCCGGGGACGAGCAGCACGAGCGCCCCGGTGGCGCTGACCGCATCGGCAGCAACCGGGGCGATGGCGATCCCCGGCCTGCCAATGGCCGTGCACGCGCGCCATCCGGCCGAAGGCGCGCCAGCCCCGGTGACCGCTGCCTACGGCAAGCACCACGCGTCGCCGCCCACCCCGCCGGTGTACGACAGCAGCGCTCAGCAGGCGTTCATCAGCCAGGTGGCGCCCGGAGCCGTGGCCGCGCAGCACAGGTACGGTGTTCCCGCATCCGTCACCATCGCCCAGGCGATCGACGAGTCCGGCTGGGGCGCGAGCGTTCTGGCCGCCAGAGATCACAACCTCTTCGGCATCAAGGGCAGCGGGCCGGCCGGCAGCGACCCGCAGCCGACGCTGGAATACGAGAACGGCCAGTGGGTGACGCTGACGGCCCCCTTCCGCGTCTATCACAATGTCGCCGAGAGCATTGAGGACCACGGCAGCCTGCTCGCGAACAGCGGCTACTACTCAACGGCCATGGCAGACCGGCACGAGCCCAACGCGTTCGCCCAGGCGCTCACCGGTGTGTACGCCACCGACCCGGATTACGGCGCGAAGCTCATCGGCCTCATGCGCCGTTATGCCCTGTACCGCTTCGACCGGGCCGCCCAGCCCGCCGCCGCCCGCCGTGCCCCGGCGCCCGGCAGCGCGACCATCCCCGGAATGGTCCGCCCGGCTCCGGCACCGCACCGCAGTGAGCCGGCGCCGCCCGCGCGCGGTACCGCGCCGTCACCGGGACCCTCGACACCCGCTCCACGGGTAACCACCACGCCGACCGCGAGCCCAGCACCCAGCGCGCCGGCACCCACCACGGCACCAGCACCGACCCATGCGCCGTCACCCACCGCGACTCCGGCACCGACGCAGCCGCCCACGCCCACTCAGGCACCTGCGCCTGCACCAGCCCCGACCCGCCGGCCAGCGCCCAGCACGACACCTGCCGCGCCGCCAGCACCCGCTGCACCGTCTACGCCCGCTGCACCGTCTACGCCCGCTGCACCATCCACGACTGGCGCGCCGTCGATACCAGGGACGGCGTCTCAGCCCCTGTCGGCCGCGGCGACTCCGGCGCCAGCTCCGGTGCCCTCTCCCACAGCAGGTGCGAAGGTACGCGAGTCCGGCTCATCAGCAAACGGGTCCGCGGAGACGATGTCCGCCCGGCGCGTGACGGCCCCCGCTCGCGAGCACGCGCGCAGGCTCGTCCCCGGCAGCACCGGCCACCACCTGCGGCACATGCCCCCATCGGTGCGCGACGCCTTCGTCGCCGGGGCCAGAGGGCCGATCAGGCACGGTGAGCCGCTCTACCGGGACGTCGCGGGCGCCTGCGGGATCCGCTGGGAGCTTCTGGCCGCCTGCGACTGGATGCAATGCCGGGCCCAGTCACGCTACTCACCGGTCCACGGCGAGAAGCTAGGCGCCGTTAATCCGGACGGCACCGCCTACCGGACGAAGTCGGAGGCGCTCGAACAGTGCGCCCATGACCTGTGCGACCTGGCGTGGGCGGTATACCGGCTCGACCTGACCGCACCGCAACGCCTGTCGATCCGGGATCTGGCGAACGTCTACGCGGCCTTCCGATGGGGCGGGCTGCTCCGGCTGCATCACACCTCCGCCCTGGAATTCCCGTATTCCGTGTCTGGCCTCACTAAACAGCACGTAAACATGCGCTGGCCCAGTATCAATGAGCCAAACGCGCCCGACAAGCCAGGCACACGGTTCCGTATGCCATTTGGCGCCGTACCGGCCGTCCTCAGCCTGCACTACCAGGTCGCCGTCTAGCCACCCGGCATATTCAGAAATTGCGCCAGCTTCCGAAATTAGGTGGACCACGTGATTCGCTTGCTGCTCCTGCTGCTGCTGGGCTCGGTCACCGTAAGCAAACCGGAGCAGGACATGGCGGACCAGGGTCGCCGCCGCCGGGTCGCCCCGTGGGTCAAGTGGACTGCCGCTGCGGCAGTCACGGGCCTGATCTTCCGGCGGGCTATCGCGTCGGCGGCCCTGATGGCACTGTCGGCTGCCCTGCACCTGGCCGGGGTCAGCATTCACCTGCCGCGGATCGGGTTCGCCTGGCCGTGGCAGACGATCAGCTCCGGCACCACGACTAATGCTGACCTGGGCCCCTGGGTGCTCCAGAAGATCGAGGGAATCTCCCGGCCGGCGCTTGGCGCGGCGAACTTCAACTTCGTCTTCACGCACAAGGTGTCCAAGAACATCGGGCCATGGCCGTGCTGGTACGCGAGCACCTTCTACGCCGTGGGCCATGCGTCCGCCACGGTCGATCTCAACCCCGGGCCGACCTGGTGGACGACGGCCTCCGGGCACTACCGCCTGCAGGTGCTGGGCCGCCCGGCGGGCCACAGGGCGGGACATGTGGCGGTCACCATCGTCTTGCCGCGTCCGCAGCTTCCGCAGTCCGCGCATGACATCACGATCGATGACATCCCCTCGCGGCCCATCGAGACGCAGCACAGCTGGACCTATCCCGGCTTCGGCTGCGGCGTCATCCTGCGCCCGCAGTTTCCCCAATCTGTGCTTTATGCTGAGGCGCAGCAGATTGCCTTCTATAAGTCGACCAGGGTGCCGCAGGTTACCGGCCCGCTGATCAGAAGCGCCGAGTCCGAGGCGACATTGACCATCCGGGACAATTTTATTCAGCCTACGGTCAATGCCCTTGGCTACACCCTGGATCGGTTCACCATCCGCTGGGCCGCCGCGTAGTCAGCCGGAAGGCGGCGACCGCCGGAGCTGGCGACGGCTCCTGCGCGTGATTCACGGCCCGCCGCAAAGGGGCTTAGGTCCCTTGCGTGTCCTGAGGCCGCCGAGATGGCATCGGAAGAGTGAGCGAGCACAGGCGGCGGCCCCGCTGCTGGGCCCGTTCGGCCGTCTCCGCTGACGGCACTCAGGAAGAAGGCACAGCATGACGGGATCGGATCTGGTCTACATCCTCGGGCCCCTCGTGGCACTGCCGGCTCTCGGGCTGTGGCTGGCCATGGTGTACTACGCCGATACTCACCCGGCGAAGGGGGCCAGCGGCTGGACATCTGCAGCCGAGATCCCCGGCGCAGCGGCCAGCGGCGGCGGCCAGGGGGTCACCGCGCCAGCAGCCGCAGCGGGAGAAAGCGACGGGGCACGTCACGGCGAGGACGCAGCGGAGCATGCCGGCCCGCAGGAGGTGCTGACGCCGTCGCTACCAGGCGCCCGAGCCGGCTAGCACGCCGGGCTGAACCATGTCAGCGATCATGATCCGGCCCGTCCGGCGGCCTCAGCGGCCGCACGGACGCTGAGTTCACGGCCGACGGCTTCGGCTAGGTCCGGATACCTGCTGAGGCCCCACAGCAGTTCGGCCGGGAGTCCGAGCTGCCGGCTTGCTTCCGCCACCGCCGGCTGGATCATGCCGAGGGCCTTCGCCAGCGCCTCGTCGCGCTGGTAGACGGCCGGCAGGTCCTCTAGCGAGAGCTCGGCGGCGCGGCGGAACCGTCCGTCCGGCCCGGGCAGCCACTCCTCACCCGTCGCCACCAGTCCGATCGCAGATCTGATGCTCTCCTGGCGGGAGTCCAGGAACTCCTGGCGGACGGACTTCTCGACGACTCCGGCCACAAGCTGCTGGTTCGGCGCAAGCAGCGCATTCCATGCGTATTCCGACCGGGCATGGCCGGGGTGGCGCAGCGCGAAATCCAGGCCGTCGATCTCAGCGTCGGGATCGAATCCGCCGATGCCGCGTTCGTGCCGGGCGAACTCCTCGGCAATGAGGACGTAACCGTGCGGATTCGCGTGGCGCGCGTGAATCCTGACGCTGTCCCGTACGCCCATGCCGCGCAGCTGAACGAGCCACGGACCGTAGCGGTCGCCGGCGAACCAGATGCCCGGATTCCCGTCGAAGTAAATCTCCAGGTCCTTCGTCCGCTGATACAGGCTCGCGGGGGTCATGAGGCGCAGCTCGCCGGTCGCCGCGTTCTCCCCGGCGAGGAATGCCGTCTCCTGCAGCCGCTCCATCAGCTGCTCGCGCCTGCCCGGTGCCGCCTCCGCCAGCGCACGCACGACGCATTCGAGGTCAGCGGCATGCTGCGCCGGATCCAGGTCCGCGATGTCGAGCTGGCGGTAACGGGGCAGGATCCTGTCCAGCACCTCCGCGGCTACGTCCGGCTCGGTAAAACCGAGGGCTTCCAGGAACCGGCGGGCGGCGGGTATCTCGGCCAGGGCACGCCGCACCGTCGGCAGGCCCGTCGGGGCCGGGCCGGGCAGGTAAGCGGCCGGACGGTCCCCCGCGCGGAACGGCACTATGTGGCGGCCGTCCTCCAGCCGGATGATCGGCTTCGCCCGAGCCGGCCCGGACCGCTCATCCGGCGGGGAGGGCGCCTGCCACAAGGCATAGTCCTGGTGGACGAATGCGTAGAAGCGCGCGATCCACGCATCGGGCTGCGCCTGGAGAAACTCGCTGCTGATACGCCCGATCACGTCTTCGGGCGTGACCTCGCCGATACCGATCTCATCACGCAGGTAGCGCCATAGCTCGGGCGTCCCGTTCTCGCTGACCGATTCATCGGCAAAGGCAATCGGCTGGGCGGCGCCGTAGAGCGCGCCGAGCTGATCGGCGGCGAGAAGCTCGCGCAGGCCCGCTCCGGCAGGCAGCCTCAGGGCCGCGGCACTGGCGCACCCGTCTCCGCCAGCGGGAATGAGCTCCTCCGCGCGCAGGGCCGTGCGCGCCGACTCGTAGAGCGGCCGCAGCATCGCGCCGGCCGGGAACCGCGCGGCGTCCAGCGGCAGCGCCTGCAGCACGTCGGCGGTGAGCAGTGCCTGGTCGCGGATATCGCGCAGGACCTCGGTGAGAAGCGCGGCGGTCTCGCGCGCCAGCGCCTGATTTGACCGGTCGCGCTCGGGGATGTTGTCGCGGGCAGGCGTGGTCCGGTAAGGGCCCTGGATCAGGAAACCGAGGTGGGTCTGCTTCTCAGTCGGGAAGAACACCACCATCGGGCAGTCCGCGCGGCGCACGATCTGCGGCTGGCCGGCCGCCGTGCGCACCTGGAACGCGATCTCCACGCGCTGGCCGGGGTGGCCGAGGTCATCAAGCATGCGGTCCCAGACCAGCCACTGCTGCGTCTGGCGGCGCCCGTTCGACAGGGTGACGTCCCGGCTCCAGCTGCTGCGGCTGGCCGCCGCCCGCTCGAGAGCCGAGCCGGTGAGCCCGGCGCCGCGGGAGCTGACGCGCCTGATGCTGCGCAGGAACAGCAGGGTGCTGGCCTCGAGTACGGCCAGTGCAGCGGAGATCTCCGCCGTGGCGGTCGCGGCGGGGACACTGTCCAGGTCGAAGGGAAAGATGAACAGAGTCCCGGCGGCCAGGCCGCCCGGCGGGTCGACGGGGAACGGCCGGACGTAATTCTCGATCCGGAAATGCTCGCCAGGACTGTGGATGCGCGGGGTCCTGGTATAGGCGTAGACCGACTTGAAGCCGATGCCGAACTTGCCGATCTTGGTGAGGTCGCCGGACTTGGCGCTGCTGCCGACCCCGCAGATGCCGCGGACGTCATCCTCGGTGAACGGCCGCCCATCGTGGCTGACCTCCAGGCGATCGTCGAAGAGCTCGAAGGAAAGCTCCGTCGCACCGGCGTCCTCGGCGTTCTGGATCAGCTCGAAAATGAAGTGCGTGCGCTCGCTGTACAGGTGGCCGAGCAGGTCAAGCACGGCCGTGTCCCAGCCGTAGCGCGCGATGTTCTCGTCGCGGATCTTCTGGTAATCAGCTGACACCATTCCTCCGTGGGCCCCCGAACTGTAGCCGGCCGGCCGCCCAGGGCCGCCGGCGTGCCCCGGCAGATCGCCCCGGCCGGGGCGGATGCCTAAGGTAGTGGCCCGTGACCCGATTCCGCGGTTCGGCCGGCCCGGCAGCGCCGGCCGGCCGCTCGCCGGAGCAAGCCTGGCCGGCCTGGCCGCCGGCCGCCGGCATCATCGCCGGGACCGTGCTGGACGTCGTGCTCGGTGACCCGCGGCGCGGGCACCCGGTCGCAGCCTTCGGGCGCGCCGCGCAGGCCGTGGAAAGGCGCGTCTACCGCGACAGCGTGCCGCGCGGCGCGGGCTATGCGGCGCTGTGCGTGCTGGCGGCGATCGCGCCGGGCGTCGTCGCAGACCACCTCACCGGGCGCCGTCCGTGGCTGAGTCTCGCGGCGATGGGCGCGGCGGTGTGGACGGTGACCGGTGCAGCGTCGCTGACCGCTGAGGCCGAGCGGATCCGGCAGGCGCTGCAGGCCGGCGATATCGAGGCGGCTCGCGCGGCGCTGCCTGGCTTGTGCGGGCGCGACCCGCAGCGGCTGGGCGAGAAAGAACTGGCCAGGGCGGTGATTGAGTCGGTGGCCGAGAACGCCAGCGACGCGGTCGTCGCGCCGTTGCTGTGGGGGGCAGCCGCCGGGCTGCCGGGCCTGCTCGGCTACCGGGCGGTCAACACGCTGGATGCGATGGTCGGCTACCGGTCCGCCAGATACGCGAACTTCGGCTGGGCCTCTGCCCGGCTCGATGACGTGGCGAACTGGGCACCGGCGCGGGTGACCGGGGTCCTGGCCTGCGCGCTGGCTCCGGTGGCGGGCGGCCGGCCGGCGGCTGCGTGGCAGGCGATGCGCACCTACGGGCCGCGTCATCCCAGCCCGAACGCCGGCCGCTGCGAGGCGGCCTTCGCCGGGGCGCTTGGCGTCAGGCTCGGCGGCCCCAGCACCTACGACGGGATCACCGACGAGCGCCCGTACCTGGGGGACGGCCGCGCCGCCGAGCTCACGGATATCACCAGGGCCGTCCGGCTCTGCCGGGCGACGACCGCGGTGGCGGCGGCCGGCGCGGCCCTCGCCGCGGCGGCCCTGGCGCCCGGCCGGGGCGCGCGGACCGCGGGGAGGCGGGCGCGGTGAAGGGGGCGATGCTCGTCGCGGGAACCAGTTCCGACGCGGGCAAGAGCATGATCACCGCGGGGATCTGCCGGTGGCTGCGGCGGCAGGGCGTATCGGTCGCCCCGTTCAAGGCGCAGAACATGTCCCTCAACTCGTTCATCACCGCCGGCGGCGCGGAGATAGGCCGGGCGCAGGCCATGCAGGCGGCCGCCGCCGGCATCGAGCCGGACGCGCGGATGAACCCGGTGCTGCTGAAGCCCGGCAGCGACCAGCGGACACAGGTGGTGCTGCTCGGTCATCCGGCCGGCAACGCCGACGCGATCGGGTACCGCGCGTACAAGCCGCGGCTGCTGGAGGTGGTGCTCGACAGCCTCGCCCAGCTGCGCCGCGAATACGACGTGGTGATCTGCGAGGGGGCCGGAAGCCCGGCGGAGATCAATCTGCGCGCGACCGACATCGCGAACATGGGCCTGGCGCGCGCGGCCGGGCTGCCGGTGATCGTGGTCGGTGACATTGACCGCGGCGGCGTGTTCGCCGCGATGTACGGCACCATGGCCCTGCTCTGCCCGGCCGACCAGCGGCTCATCGCGGGGTTCGTGATCAACAAGTTCCGCGGTGCTCCTGAGCTGCTGGCCAGCGGGCTGGACATGCTGCGCGGACTGACCGGCCGGCATCTGTTCGGCGTCGTTCCTTTGACCGACGGCCTGTGGCTGGATGTCGAGGACTCGCTGAGCCTGGCCGCCAGCCGCCGGCCGCCGGCCACGGCCCCCTGCGGGGCGGACGTCCTGCGGGTCGGCGTCGTCCGGTTCCCGCGGATCAGCAATGTCACCGATATCGACGCGCTGTCAGCCGAGCCGGGCGTGCTCGTCCGGTTCGCGACCACCCCGGCTGAGCTGGCCGACGCGGACCTGCTGGTGCTGCCCGGCACCAGGGCCACCGTCGACGACCTGGCCTGGCTGCGACAGCGGGGGCTCGCCGACGTGATCGCGGCGCGCGCCGCCAGGGGCCTGCCGGTCCTCGGCATCTGCGGCGGCTACCAGATGCTCGGACGCGTGATCGACGACCAGGTCGAGTCACGCGCGGGCAGCGTGCCGGGCCTCGGCGTGCTGCCGGTGCGCGTCAGCTTCGGCGCGCAGAAGCGGCTGGGCAGGCCGGCCGGGTCGGCGTACGGCGCCCCGGTATCGGCGTACGAGATCCATCACGGCATCGTGACCGTGGAGGACGGCCGGCATCTTCCGTTCCTCGACGGCTGCCAGGCTGGCGCTACATGGGGAACAAGCTGGCACGGCGCGCTGGAGAACGACGAGTTCCGCCGGGCCTTCCTGACCGAAGTAGCGGCCCGGTCCGGGCGCGACTTCACGCCCGCGCCCGGCACGAGCTTCGCCGCGGTGCGGCAGGCCCATCTCGACCTCATGGGCGACCTCGTGGCCGCGCACCTGGACACCGGCGCGCTGAGCCGGCTGATCGAGGAGGGACCGCCCGCGGGGCTGGCCGTGATCCCTCCGGCTGGCGGAATCGGCCTTTAGGACGGCCGCAAAGACGCTCGCCATTCCTGCGCCCGGCCCGCTCGGGAACCGGAACGTCAAGCTTCTTTACTGTCAAATTTCTTGCGGGTATGGTCGGCGGCATGGATGACCCTGGCCTCGCTGAACTCCCCACTCCTACCCTGATGCGCGCCGCCCGCGGCGCGTACGCCAGCTCGATCCGGGCGCAGCTGCACGCCATCGGCGTCGACGACCTGCCCCGAAACGGCGCGTTCCTGCTCGCCGGGATCGCTCTCGGGGAAGGCCCGCGGCAGAATCTGCCCGGCGATCTCGGGGTCTCCCGGCAGGCGGTGAGCCAGGTCATCGACATTCTCGTGCACCGCGGCTATGTCGACCGCAGTGCCGATCCGGATGACCGCCGCCGGATCGCGCTCAGGTTGACCGAGCAAGGCCAGCAGGTCATGGAGGCCGTGGTACGCGGCGTCGATGCGGTGGATCTCCGGTTGCGCGAGCGCGTCTCTGCCGGGCAGGTCGACGCCATGCGGTCAGCGCTCATCGCCCTGGCCGACATCAGGACCGCCGGCTTCGCGACGGGGGCCGGCCGACGCCGGGCGGCCCCTCAGCTGCGCCGCTTCAGCCCGGTTTTCCCGGTGCGGAACCTGGCTGACGCCCTGGCCCACTACTCGGCGCTGGGCTTCGACACGATGGCCTACGACAGCGGCGCGGAATACGGGTTCGCCGACCGCGACGGCACCGGACTGCACCTGGCCGCCGACCCCCAGCACGATCCTGAGCACCACGGCGCGGCGGCCTATCTGTATGTGCGCGATGCCGACGCCCTTTACGAGGAATGGACCCGGCCCGGCATCGGCGGCTGCACCCGGCCGGTCAATCCGACGCCTTACAAGCTGCGGGAGGGCTCGCACGTGGACCCGGACGGGAACCTGATCCGCTTCGGCTCGCCCATGGCAGAGTGAGCGGTCAGCGGACAGCAGAAAGCCGGTCAGCGGCTGCCAGGCACCGTCCTGCGGAGCTGATCAATCACGCTGTCCTCCCCGCGGAGTACCGATCCGCCCGCCAGCACGGTCTCCCGGATGAGGTCGCATAGTCCCTGCCGGTCCGTCCGGGCTTTGCTGATCCACTGCGGGTTGGCGACCACCTCAGGGTCGTAGCTCACCCCCCAGTTCGCCAGTTCGACCAGCACAGGAATGAGCGCAAGGCCCTTGTCGGTCAGCGAGTAATACACCCTGCGGCGGTCGGCGGGACTGCGTTGCTTGCCCAGGATCTGCGCTGCGACCAGAGATGCCAGCCGGTCGGCCAGGACGCTGGTCGTGATGCGCTCCTCCGAGGTCATGAACCCGCCGAAGGTGTGCTTGCCGTAGAAGACGATGTCGCGGACCACGAGCATGGACCACGGATCCCCCACGGTCTCCAGGGCGAAGTTCACCGGGCAGTGCGACTTGCCGTCGGCCCGCTTCACGCGGGCAGTCTAGCGGGGTCACTTGCATGACCCAAGTGACCCCGTTACCTTGGGGCGATGGTTCGCTTTCTCGTGCTGTATCCGCAGCCCGCGGATGTCGGCGCATTCCAGCGGCACTACTACGACGTGCATGTGCCTCTGGCCAAGAAGCTGCCGGGACTGCGCAGCTACACCCTGAGCCGCGATGCCGCCGCGATCCGCGGCCAGCAGCCCTACTACCTGGTGGCCGAGCTTGACTGGGACGACATCGCCTCGCTGCGGCGCGACTTCGCCTCTCCCATCGGCCAGGAAACGGCGCGAGATGCCGGCATCCTGGCCGAAATGTGCCCGGGCATGCACAGCATGGTCTTCGAGCTCGAACCGCAGTAAGACGGCAGCCGCCACGGCCGCGAGTGAACCTGCGTCAGGCGGCGGGCGGCGGGACGAAGCCGCCGCCGGATGCGGCCTCCAGGATCTCGGCGATCCGCAGCAGCCGCAGGTCCGACAGGAACGGCCCGATGACCTGGACGCCGACCGGCAGGCCCGCCCGGCTCAGGCCGGCCGGCAGCGTCACCACGGGCAGCAGCGCTGACCCGATCGCCCCGCACCAGGCAGCGGCCGCGAAGTGCGGCACCTCGGCCCCGTCTACGTTCAGCAGCCGCTCGGCCATCGGGCGGCCGGTGTCGTGCGGGAACGCGGTCGTCGGCATGACCGGCGCGAGGACGGCGTCGTAGTCATCGAAGAATCTCGCCCAGGCCGCGCGCTGGTGCTCGCGGCGGTCACTGGCGAGCAGGCACGACCGGAACCGGCTGGCCATTGTCTTCCCGATGACCAGCGCCGGGTCATCGCCGGGCACGTTCTCCAGGCTCGCGAGCTCCGCGTACGTGCTCTCCGGCAGACCTGCGCCGACGATGGGCAAGGTCAGGTCGCGCCACGACCTGTACCCTTCGGCCAGCGGCACCGGGAGCGCAATAGCGTCCACCTTCGCGCCCGCAGCCGCGAGCCTGGCCACGAACGAGTCCAGGCTCGCGCGGACTTCACGGGCGACCGGCACGATGTCCGAGCCGTCGCCGAACACGGTCGCGATCCGAAGCTCACGGACGTCGGCCAGGTCGGCTCCGGGGTCTAGCTCAAGTCGCCAGCCCGCCGCGTCCTGCGGCAGCGGGCCCGCCACGACCGCCAGGGCCATGCGCAGGTCGGGGATGCTGCGCGCGAGCGGCCCGGTCACTCCGATGTCCACCTGGACCAGTGAGCCGGGCGGCCCCGGGATGTGACCGCGGACGGGCACGATGCCCCACGACGGCTTGTGCCCGTAGACGCCGTTGTAGTGAGACGGGTTGCGGATTGAGCCGCCGATGTCGCTGCCGAGCTCCAGCGGGGTCAGCCCCGCCGCCACTGCCGCGGCTGCGCCGCCCGACGATCCGCCGGCCGTCCGGCTGAGGTCCCACGGGTTGCTAGTCCGGCCGTAGACATCGTTATAGGTCTGCCAGTCCCCCGCGTACAGCGGCGTATTGGACTTGCCGAAGATGATCGCGCCTGCCGCCTTGAGCCGGGCGACCGCGACCGCGTCGGTCTGCGGCACATGCCGGGCCAGTTCCGGCGCGCCGGCCGTAGTGACCAGGCCCTCGGTCTCGAACACGTCCTTGACGGTCATCGGCAGTCCGTGCAGGGGGCCGGTCAGCTCGCCCCTGGCGGTCGCCTCGTCCGCGGCCAGCGCCGCGGCACGAGCCCGGTCGATGTCCCAGGCGACGATCGCGTTCAGCGCAGGATTGCGCTGCTCGGCGCGGGCAAGCAGCCCGTCAAGCAGCTCACGGCTGGAGATCTGCCTGTCCCGTATCGCCCGGGTCAGCTCAGCAGCGGTGACGGTCCCGGTGTCGAGGTCCATGGCCGGACAGTACCGGTGTCTTTGCCTGCCCGGCCACGCAGAGCGGCAGCGGGCTTAGCTGCCGTCCCAGTGCGGCGGCCGGTCGAGGCGCAGGCGCTCGTCGTCATCCGGCTCGGGCCGCTCGCCCCAGCCGGTATCGGTCTCATCCATGCTCCGCAGCGGCAGCGCCGGCTTGTCGTCCGGATCCGGCGAGTCGGCCGAGGCCCGCTGGCGGGGGGGTTGCTTGGGCGGCACGTCAGCCATCATCGCTCGCAGGTCCGGGACAGGCGAAAGGCGGCCCTGATCTGACTGGCCTGGCTGCGAGCACGATCAAGGATCAGCGCGGCGACGGCGAGCCGCCCACTGGATCTCTGCGGACAGCCGCCTCGGTAATGGTCGTCGCGGTCCGGACCAGACTGGCGATCGCATCATCGGGGGCGAGGCCGCCCAGGTCGACCAGGGAGAAGAAAGCCTCCGCGCTGATCACCCCGGCGAGATCCTGCTTGAGCTGAGCGAACCGCGCGGGATCCGTGGCGCCGAGCGTGTTCTTCAGCCGGGCGAGAGCCTGATCGATCAGCCCGAACCGGATGCCCGGTCGGCCGGCCGTCATCTCAGGACGGATGATCGCGGCTGAGATCATGGCCCGGACCGCTTCCTGGCGGCCGAGCACGCCGCGCAGCAGGAACTCGCAGGCAAAGGCAACCCGCGTGACCGGGTCATCGGAGTCCGCGACCGGGGCGAGCGCCTCCACCGGACTGGGCCACATCCCGGCAAGCGCCTGGCTGACCAGCGAGGCAAGGTCAGGAAAGTACCGGTAGGCGGTGGCTTCCGAGACAAGCGCTGATCTGGCCACTTCCGGCATCGTCACAGACCCGCCCGAACGGATGATTTCCCGGCAGGCCGCCAGGATCGCCATGCGGGTACGCCTCTTCTGATTGGCGCGCCCGGTCTCATCCTCGAGCGCCATCGGCACCGCCTCCCGCCATCACGATGGTAGCTAACTCTCTTCATGATAGCTGACTTGCATTACTAGAGCTACACTCCTATATTGATGAGAGTTCGCTCTCACGAAGGAGTTCAGATGACGGAGATCTCAGTGGTCGGACCGGCCGACGGCGAGGTGATTCAGCTGGGTCCCGTTCGGCTGCGCATCCTCGAGGACGGGCGCACTACCGGGCACCGGCTCGGCCTGGGCGAGATCACGCTCCCCCCGCACGCCGACGGACCCCCGCAGCACCGGCACGCGCGCCACGATGAGGGCTTCTACGTCGTCTCGGGCACGGCACGCTTCACGGTCGGGGAGACGATTTACGAGGCAACGGCGGGCACGCTTGTGATGATTCCGCCGGGCGCCCCGCACACCTTCGCCAATCCGGGCGGCCAGCCGGCCGTGCTGCTGAATTCGTTCACGCCCGATCTCTACGTCCAGTACTTCCGGGATCTTCGGGACATGATCGCCCGCGGCCAGGAACTGACCCCCGAGGCGACCATCGAAGCGATGAGCCGCTACGCCACCGTGCCCGCCACCGACTTCGCCCAGCAACGGCGATCTTCAGCCACCAGGGAGACATCATGACCACCACCACCATCCATGGCGTGAAGCTCGACGGTGTCGGCAACGTTGACATCACCGTCAGTGAGCAGGGCGAGGGCCGGCCGTTCCTGCTCCTGCACGGAGGCGGCGGGCCAGACACGGTCGCCAGCTTCGGACAGCTGCTCGCCGACAGCCGGCCAGCCCGGATCATCAGCCCGGTCCATCCCGGCTTCGGGGGCACCCCGCGCCCCGAGGCGCTCAGCACCGTCCGCCAGCTCGCCGGGCTCTACGTTGCCCTGCTGGACCAGCGTGATCTGAGCGACGTCACCGTCGTCGGCAACTCCATCGGCGGCTGGATCGCTGCTGAGATGGCCCTCCTGGAGTCGCGGCGCGTCAGCGACGTAATCCTCGTCAACGCCGTGGGGATAGACGTCCCCGGCCACCCGGTCGCGGACTTCTTCTCCCTGACCCTGGATCAGGTGTTCCAGCTCAGCTTCCACAATCCAGAGCCGTTCCGGATTGATCCCGCCACGCTGCCGGAAGCGGCGCAGGCCATCGCGGCTGGTAACCGGGCTTCGCTGGCCACCTACGCCGGGACAACGATGACCGACCCCAGCCTCATCGGACGCCTTGCGGCCGCGCAGACGCCGGTGCAGGTGCTGTGGGGTGACAGCGACCAGATCGTCGACCCCGACTACGGACGCGCCTTCGCGGCCGCCATCCCGGGTGCGCGGTTCCAGCTCCTCACCGACACCGGTCACATGCCCCAGATCGAGACCCCCGACCAGTTGCTGCACGCGATCTGGGATTGACCGCTCACTGAGGCCGCGGGATTTATTCACTTGCGGTTTAAGCAGGCAAATGAGTTCGATGAATGCCGTCATGGCAACAGCGGACGGTCACGGAACTGCCGGGCACGCCCTGGCCCAGGGCTTCTGGCGCGAAGTCGTCAGACCGCTGCTGGAGCCGGCTTGGGCTGCCCGGCGATGCTCAGCGGCGCTCATGGGCCAGGGCTCGGAGGTCCTTGGCTACGACGATGACCGGTCAGGGTGACGGTCGAGCACCAGCCGAGAACGGTCCGGCTCGATCAGCAATACTCGATTGCGGCCGGTCTGCGGCCGGTGCCAGCATCACTGTCATGCCCGCCTTCTACGCCCCCGACGGAACCGAACTCGCCTGCCACGTCCAGGGAGAAGGCACCCCGCTGCTCTGCCTGCCCGGCGGCCCGATGCGCGACTCTGCCTACCTGGGCGATCTCGGTGGCTTGTCCCGGCACCGGCAGCTGATCATGCTTGACCTGCGGGGCACCGGCGAGTCCGCCATCCCCGCCGATCCAGGCAGCTACCGCTGCGACCGCCTGGTAGCGGACGTCTGCGCTCTGCAGGATCACCTTGGCCTCGACCGCTGTGAGGTGCTGGGGCATTCGGCCGGCGCCAATATCGCCGTGCAGTATGCGGTACGGCATCAGGAGCGGGTGAGCAAGCTTGCCCTGATCACGCCGAGCGGCCGGGCGGTCGGCCTCGAACCTGATAGTCAGATGCGGCGCGAGATCGTGAATTCTCGCCGCGGCGAGCCTTGGTTCGCGGAGGCGGCAGCCGCCTTCGAGCGGATCGTCGCCGATGCGGGAACTGACGACGACTGGAATGCCACCGCCCCGTTCTATTACGGCCGCTGGGACGCCGTCGGCCGGGCTCACGACGCTGCGGGAGAGAAGCAGGTTCACGAGGACGCGGCTAGCGCCTTCGGCGCCGAGGGAGCATTTGACCCTTCTGCCACGCGCGCCGCCCTCGCCGCGTTCGGCTCCCCAGTGCTGGTACTCGGCGGAAGCCTCGACCTGCAAAGACCGCCACAGGTATGCGCCGAGTTCGCCGCGCTATTTCCCGCGGCCCAGCTCGTGGTCCAGCCAGGCGCTGGCCACTATCCCTGGCTCGACGACGCCGGCCAGTTCGTCTCCGCCGTTACCGCGTTCCTGGACGACGGAATTTGACCGATGCGCCCGATAGAACCCCGATAGCGCGGCACTAGCGGGCGGGCGCGTCGATTGCGAGCCCGGCGGCTGCAGCCGCGTCGGCCAGGCGCTTGTCATAGGTCACAAATGACGTCAGCTGCCCGCCGAGGCGCAAGGCCGTGGCCAAATGAATTGCGTCCAGGCTCCGAACAGACGCCGGGGCATTGGTCTGCGCGAGCATCCGGATTGCGGGATCCAGATCCACGAGGTCGATCAGATCCAGCACCGGATGCAGCCTGGCGAGGGCTTGAGGGCTATGCCTGGCCAGCGCACGGAAGGACTCTACCTCCACCAGGACCGAACTGACCCAGCCGGTCTCAGCTCGGTCAGCGAGCCAGCCACGCAGTGTCTCTGACTCCGGTTCGGCGTGGACGAGCTTAACGACAGCCGCCGAATCGAGGTAAATCATCACCGTTCTTCTTGGCGCGACAAAGACATCTCCTCAGCGATGTTGATGCCGTCAGGCTCGCCCAGTGGCATCCGGAGAACCGCGCGCCGCATCTCCGCAGCACGTTCGCGGCGCGCGGCCGCTTCTAGGACCGCTTGCCGGATAGCCGCGGACCGAGAGGCACCGCCCTCGGTCAGCACCTCGAGCGCGTGTTCAGTAGCGTCGTCGGTTCGGATAGTGATCGTTTCTGTCATGAGGTTAAGCGTAAGACAACGCGTCTTACTCAACAAGATAGACAGCCGCCCAGCTAGTGAGGAGTCAGCCCGGTCGAACCGTACGTACTGGACGGCGGCTTGTGGCTGTCCATGATGTGGCAGTCCACGAGGGCGCGGGATCTCGTGCGCGACCTGCGGATCCTCGTGCGCAGCGTGATCAACAGCCGTGAAGGCAGCGAGGGAGAATTCAAGATCCGCGGCACCGCCCGCGCGGAGCACGATCCGGCTGTGCAGCGCCGCTACGCAGGCGAGGTGGCCGGCAGCCTCGGCTGGAACCCGCAGCCAGGACGGTTCCAACCCATCAGCGACATCATCAAAGCCGGGTAGGAACTGCCCCTGGTACCGGCAGCCCCCCCCCTGTTCCCGTTCCCGGTCTGTCCCTGTCTTGCCGTGTCACGGCAGCGGCAGGCGGATCCGGAATATTGTCCCGCCTTTAGGCGTGCTGTGGGCTTCGGCGTGGCCGCTGTGCAACTCGGTGATGGCCTTGACGACGGCGAGGCCCAGGCCGGTGCCGGGCAGGCCCGCAGTTCTGGCGTTGGATCCGCGCACGAAACGGCCGAAGATCTTGCCCAGTTCCTCGGGGGGAACGCCGATCCCCTTGTCCTGGACCTCGATGGTCCAGACGTGATCATCGTGGCTGGCAGTGACCCGGACGAGGCCGCCCTTGCGGGAGAACTGGACGGCGTTGGCGATGAGGTTGTCGAAGACCTGCCGCAGCCGGATCTGGTCACCGTGCACTGCGGGGCCGTCCTGCGCGGCGGCTTTGATCTCGATGCCGCGCTGCGCCGCGATCGACGACGCGGACTCAGCCGCGTCCTTGACGAGGGCAGGGACGGAGACGGGGGCGAGTTCGAGGGGCATGACGCCGGCTTCGATCCGGCTCAGCAGGGTCAGCTCGGCAACCATATTGAGCAGCCGCTCGGCGTTGCTCTGGATGACGCCGAGCGCGTCTTCGGTGTCGGGAGTAAAGACCTCTTCACCGCGGCGGATCACCTCGGTGAAGGACGCGATGGACACCAGCGGGGTGCGCAGCTCGCGGGACACATTGGCCAGGTAATGGGTCTTCTCCTCGTCGGCTTTCCGCAGCCGGAAGTTCTGCTCGGCGAGCTCCTGCTGTGACCGCTCGGCCGCCACCCGCGCCGCGAGCTCTGCCCCCAGAAGCCGTTCGGTCTGATCTTCCATTGCCTTGCGGCCGGACATGTCCCACGCCAGCCACAGGTCACCGCGGTAGTCGCCCCCGACGCGGACCGGCCAGTAGTCGCATTCGAAGGTGCGGCCATCAGCACAGGGCATCTGCTGCCCGGAGGCGGGCTGCCGCCGCATGAAGGCGTCGCCGGTGCGGCGGACGAATTCGGCTGGGTCGGCGAACACCTGCTTGATCCGGCGCACCAGATCGGCCACCGGGGTGCCGGCCAGCTGCCCGGGGTCCTCATCAAGGCCGAATAGGTCGCAGAAGCTGCGGTTCAGCTGGCTGATCATGCCGTGCTCGTCGGTGAACAGCACCCCCGGGATCGCCGCGGCGATCAGGCTCTGCAGCCGCTCGGTCTGGCCAGCGAGGCTGCGGCGGGCCTGATGCTCAGCGTCCAGCAGCCTGGCCCGCTCCGCTTCCTGCCGCTTGCGCCCGGAGATATCGGCCAGGGCGGCGATTGCGCCGGTCAGCTCGCCGTCCGGGCCGGTCAGGGCGGCGACCGTGACCTGCACCCAGATCTCTTCGCCGCGCGACGGCCGCAGCCGGCAGTCGGTGCGCAGCTCCGCCCCGTGCTCGAACGCATACGCGCGCTCTCGCGCGATCCGGTCGACGTCGCCGGGATGCACCGCCCTTGTCCAGCTGCTGCCGACGGCCTCGCGCTCGGTCAGGCCGGTCAGCGCGCACCACCTGTCATTGGCGAACATGATCCGCCCGGCGGCATCGGTCTGCACGATGCCGACCGGGGCGAGCTGCGCCAGCCGGCGGAAGCGGGCCGCCCCTTGCTCCTGCTGCCCGGCCAGCTCATCGGCATGAGCGGCGTGCCGCATCTGCGCCGCCACGATCGACGCCACCGCCCTGACCTTGGTCTTCGCCCGGCTGGTCCACGATGAGGCGTCCCCGATCAGGGCCACGATGCATGGCGGCTGCCCATGGCTGGGCTCGGCGCAGGTCAGCAGGGCGCTGACCGCAGAACTGCCCGCCAGGCGCGGTGCGGACACCACCACCTGGATCGCCTCACCCGCCGCGGCCCGCTGCTGCTCCGGGCGCAGTGCGCTGATCGTCGCGAGCATCGCCGGATCAGCCGCCGCCTGCCGCGGATAAGCCGCCGCAACATTGAGCTTTCCATCCGCGGGGCGCTGGAGCACCAGGGCGGCCCTCGCATCAAAGCACGCGGCCAGCCGGCGCAGCACGGCCTGCAGCGCACCGGGGGCCGGGCGATCACGCAGCAGCCGCTCAGCAGCGAACTCCACCACCTGGGAGGCGTCCTGGGGCCGGTCACGCACCGGCGCCTCAGCGACCTGCCTCGATCGAGCTGCCCCCACGGGCCCTCCTGCCTGTGCCCTCGCGGTGTGTTGCCGGAAAGACGCACCATCCCCGCCAGGACCGGCCCATTCCGGCAGCTCCGGTGCGGTGGTGCGTGCAGGACTCAAACCCTCGTTGTGCGCTTGTACCCCGCACCAGAACGAGCAACCAGCCTCTATCACTCTTAGTATAGTTAAAGTTCCTCTCTGTAACGAAACTTGCCGCCGGCCGGCGCGCACCTGCCGCCGCGCGTTCCAAGGTCCCCGGGAATGGGATCAGCCATCGGACAGCGGATCGCGCGGCCGGCCTCAGGACGCAGGAATGGGATCTCTCAAGACATGGGAATACCCGGGCGGCCACGGCCGGGGGATGCCGAAGGCCCTGTTGATTACTGCTGTCGCTACCGAGGGCCGGCTGCAGGAGGAGGCGGCCCGCTCTTACGGGGTGCCGCAGGGCTGGATGTCACGCCTGGTGGCCCGGTACGCGGCGGAGGGGAGACGGCGTTCGGGCCGCAGTCGCGGCGGCCGAGGACCTCACCCTTGGTGCCCCCTGGTGCTCAGCCGCGGTTTCCGGCACGACACCGGCGATAACCGCGGTCACGACCTTGCGGACGGCCCCGGCCTCTGGCGGAGTGCCTTCCCGGTCGGCGAACAGCAGATGCCCGGCCCCGATCAGCGTGGGAGCGAGCGTGTCGACGTCGGCCTCCGCCGCGATGCGGCCCACTTCCCGCTCGGCGGTGAGGTAGGAGGCGATCATGGCCGTAGCTTCCGTCAGGACCGGGACGCCGGTCGGCGTGGCCTGGCGCAGCCGGGCGCGCAGGTCATCCCGGGAGATGACGAGGCCGACGATCACCAGGGCGACTGACCCGAACACGGCCGTCAGCGCGCCGGTGAGGTTCCCGGTGACAGTGCCGGTCCCGGCGGACTCACGCAGGGCGGCAGCCTGGTTGTCGATCCGGCCGATGCGGTCGAGCACGAGCTCGGCGAGGAATGCGTCGAGGTCGGCGAAGTGCCGGTGCAGGACACCCTTGGCGCAGCCCGCCTCCGTGGTGACCGCCCGGCTGGTCAGCGCACTCGGCCCGTCCCGGAGCAGGACGCGCTCGGCGGCGTCGAACAGCTGCTCGCGCGCGTCGCGGAGGGCTACCCCTGTCGGCACGGCGCATCCCTGCTTCCCGCGCTCCAGGCCCCACCCGGTTAACGAGTGGGCGCATGCCCACTATACCGCCGGAGTGAGTGCGTCCTACCGGACCCGAGCCTCATCAGCAACGACAGGTAGCGGGGTCGTTCGGCTCGGACGCCGAACGCTACGACCGCGCCCGGCTCCGCTACCCCGACGACATGGTGGAGCGGATCGTCGCCGCCAGCCCCAGGCCCGACTTCCTCGACGTCGGCATCGGCACCGGCATCGCCGCCCGTCAGTTCCAGGCGACCGAATGCCGGGTGCTCGGGGTCGACGTCGACGCCCGGATGGCCGCTGCGGCGCGCCGCAGCGGGCTCGAGGCCGAGGTGGCGGCGTTCGAAGCCTGGGACCCCGCCGGCCGGGCATTCGATGCGGTCGTCTCCGGGCAGACCTGGCACTGGGTAGGCCCGATCGCGGGAGCAGACACGGCAGCGCAGGTACTTCGGCCTGGTGGCCGGCTGGCCGTGTTCTGGAACGCTGGCCAGCCGCCGCCCGACGTGGCGGAAGCCTTCGCCGCGGTCTATCGCCGGGTCGTGCCTGACCTGCCGTTCAACCCCTGGGCGAGACCCGCCTGCGACGCGTACCAGGCGCTGTGCACCAGGGCAGCCGACGGCATCCGGAAGGCGGGCGCGTTCGGCGACCCGGAGCAGTGGCAATTCGAGTGGAAGCGGCCTTACACCCGGGACGAGTGGCTGGACCAGCTTCCTACGCTGGGCGGTCGTGTGCCCCCGCGCCCGGCTTCTCGGGCGCAACGGTCATCATCGCCAGCGCTTCCGCGCCGCCTCGCGCAGCCGCCGTGCGACGGCGAGGTCGGGTCTGCGCACCGCGCTGAGGTCGAGCGCCCGCCCGTCGGGGTCACACAAAACGGTCCCTCGAGGTGGGCGCCGCGCGCCACATCGCTGACACGACGCGGTCGAAGGCGCGCTCGGCGAACAGCCGGGCCGCGGTGAAGAGCCCGTGCGGGTCCTGGTCCGCGACCCGGAGAAGGCGACCGTGCTGGCGCAGGCAGGAGTAGAAGTCGCCGAGGGTGATCTGGAGGTTCCGGCGACCATCGACGTAGCGATGCAAGGCGTCTCGGCCGTGGTGCTCGTCAGTCCGGCGATACCCGCCCAGGGGGCGACCGGTCGGGTAACGTCGTCGGCATGACGCCGGAGGAGATCGCCGACCTCGTGCACCTGCGCCGGGCGCGCGACCTCGTAGACCGCGACTACGCGCAGCCCCTCGATGTCCCGGCCATGGCGCGTACCGCGCTGATGTCGCCCGCGCACTTCTCGCGCAAGTTCCGTGCGGCGTATGGCGAGACTCCCTACTCCTATCTCATGACGCGACGCATCGAGCGCGCGAAGGCTCTCCTGCGTCAGGGGAAGTCGGTCTCCGACACCTGCGTCGCCGTCGGCTGCACGTCGCTCGGCTCGTTCAGTTCGCGCTTCACCGAGATCGTCGGCGTGACGCCGTCGCAGTACCGCGAGCGCGACCATCGCGACCTCGAGGTCGTTCCGTCGTGCGTGAGCACATTTGCGACGCGCCCGCGGCGTATCACGGTCACGGTCTGAGCGCTGCCGACCTGCGCCGACGGGTCGGCTGGGATCGGGGCTGTGTCGGCGCACCGGACGCCGGACCCGCCCCGGCACCAAGCAGGATCGGAGAAGCACACGACGGGTCGGTTCCCCTATGGTTATCGCATGGCAGTCAGCGTCTCCGCAATGTTCATTCCCGTCCACGACCCCGACGCTGCGCTGGGCTTCTACCGCGACGCGCTCGGCCTCGAGGTCCGCGCCGACGTCGCGTCCGAGGGCTTCCGCTGGGTCACCGTTGGCGCCCCGGGGCAGAACGTCGACATCGTTCTGTTCCAGCCGCACGGCGGTCGTTCGCAGGCCGAGGGCGACGCCCTCC
Organism: Streptosporangiaceae bacterium; assembly: GCA_052146815.1. GTDB lineage: Bacteria > Actinomycetota > Actinomycetes > Streptosporangiales > Streptosporangiaceae > DATJZH01. Next base: position 37,202 of record JBKQMG010000203.1, read on the forward strand.
TGTCACTCGTGACGCAGGGGTCGCTGCAGGCTGCGATCTTCCGCTCCGACGACCTCGACACCACCTTCGAGAAGGTCCGGGCGTCGGGCGCCGAGGTGCTCCAGGAGCCAGCGTCCCAGCCCTGGGGAGCGCGCGACTGCGCGTTCCGCGACCCCTCGGGCAACCTCGTCCGCATCGCCCAGGCCTGACCGTCCTGGATGCTGTGGACTGGGCAGAGTTCGAGACGAGTGACGGTGAACTGGCCCAGTACGTGCGGCGTCGGCTGACCCGTGGGCTCTGCTACCTCTCCACAGTCCGGCCCGACGGCGTCCCACGAGTGCATCCGGTTCGCGTACATGTTCGAAGCGGCCTGCTCGTGGTTCCGATGAGGGCGACATCGCCGAAGGGCGGCGACACCGGGAGGGACGGACGCTTCGCGCTGCATTGCGCGGTCGAGGACAACCAAGGCGGTGGAGGTGAGGTGCTTGTGACCGGGGTGGGTTCAGAGATCGACGCCCCCCAGGACTTCACCGAGCGCGGATGAATCACGTTTCACCTCCGCATCGCCGAGGTGCTCTCGGTTCGCCATCCTGAACACGAAGATCGTCTGCTGGTCAGAAGGTGGACGGTGGACCCGGAGTTGACGATGCGAGCATCAACGTGATGGCGCCGCCCGACCACGCGTTGCCGCCGAGCCACTCTTTCAGCCAGGACGGCTCGCTGACCCGTTCCCCCCCCCCTCTGTCAAGAAGTCAGAACTCCAGACTGGAATGGCTGGCGGGAATTCAATCCTGATTAAGCGGGCGAAGTCGGCTTAATGAGTGCTTTTCACACCCCGCCTACCGCTCGTAGGGTGGTCGCATGAGACATTAAACCTACGACTGGAACTAACCAATAACATTTGAGTAACCAACACAATGGAGCTGCCAATAAATTAATAATGGTATAACGACGTTATACGATGAAAGGATGTGAGACTTATGAAGAAAATGACATGTAAACAAATGGGCGGGCCATGTGATCTCCCACTCCATGGAAATACGGCCGATGAGGTTATAAAGGCGCAAGATAGCCACTTGAAAGAAATGGTCGCAGGAGGTGATGAAACGCACAGCAGCGCCTTGAAGAGCATGAAGGGTAGGTGGAAGAATCCCATATCAGGAATGGGGTGGTATAGGAGAATAAAGCGTGATTTTGCTGCTCTTCCCGAAGACTGACGTGCAGTCGCCTGCGCGGCACGTTGCCGACAGCCACGATCTGATCCGCGTGCACGGCGCGCGCGTGAACAACCTCAAGGACATCAGCGTCGACATCCCGAAGCGCCGGCTGACGGTGTTCACCGGCGTC
>JBKQMG010000204.1:0-41719 GCA_052146815.1 Streptosporangiaceae bacterium
TCAGATCACGCGACGCCTGCGGCGAGAACCCCGCCACGCTGCGCGCGAAACCGCCCAGCACCAGCGACCGCTCCCCCGTCTCCGGATGCACCCGCACCGCCGGATGCTCCGTCTCAAACACCGTCGATACAAACTCCTTGCGCCGCTCGAGGTAGGCCGTGTCTTCCTGCGGTGACTCGGCGCGCTCCGCGCGTCCGGCGGCCGCGGCGTAGTCGTAATCGTTAGTGTGCACGATCCGCAGCCGGTCGGCCAGGTCGCGCAGTTCCGCGGGCAGGTTCTCGTAGGCCGAGACGGTATTGGCCCACACGGTGTCGCCGCCCACTGGCGGGATCACCACGGCGTGCAGCAGGGTGAAAGCCGGCGGGCGGTCGACGAATGTCACGTCGGTGTGCCAGTGGTTGGCGCGCCCGCCCTTGCGGGAGTCGATTTCCTCCAGGAACGGCTGCTCGGGCGGGGACGCGAGCGTCGGGTGGCCGAGCGTCAGCGGGCCGAGGCGCTCGGCGAACGCCACCTGCCGGCTGTAATCCAGATGCTGATCACGCAGGAACACCACCTTGTGATCAAGCAGCGCGTCCCGGATCGCGCCGATCGCGGCGTCGCTGAGCACATCGCCGGCGTCCACTCCGGACAGTTCGGCGCCGATGTTGCCGGCCAGCCTGGTCACGCTGATGCGGGTGGTCGTGATGGTTTCGCTCATGGGGGGATGCCTCTCGGCTCGGGGTGGAAGAGGTCCGCGGGCACGCGGAATGCCGGATGCGAGCCGCAGCGGGCGCAGTACGTCTGCGAAGGCAGTTCGTCTGCGGGGAGAAAAGGGATGGCCGGTCTAAGCCGTCAGGGGCGCTGGCAACAGATCGCGCTGGCGACGAGGAGCAGGTCCACGTACCGGCGCTCGGTACCCGTCGTGGGTGGTCATAGCCAGACCATGTCATGCACCGCAAGGCCAGTCAATAATTCCGACCAATATTATCGGGATTACTTAGAGCCCAGCTCCGCCCGCAGTCACAGTGGTCCCAGCGCCGCCCCGGCGGACGGCCGCACGGCGGTAAGGCCAGCAGCTGGGCTGACCGCTCACCCGACACTCACAGACTCCGGGCCGGCCACGGCAGATTTCGGGCCTGACGCTCACCGACACCGGGCCAGCCGCTTACCGGAAGCAGGCAGGCAGACCCGTCGGCCACTCCGGGATCTGCCGGGCGGTGCCGGCAGACGGGCTGACTAGCAGCCGGCCAGCCGCTCGGTCAGGTAGGACACCAGGCTGTCGATGCCGACTCTCTGCTGCTGCATCGAGTCGCGCTCGCGGACGGTCACCGCGCGGTCGTCGAGGGACTCGAAGTCGACCGTCACGCAGTACGGGGTGCCGACCTCGTCCTGCCTGCGGTAGCGGCGGCCGATCGCGCTGGCGTCGTCGAAGTCGGTGTTCCAGTGCCGGCGCAGCTGCGCCGCGATGTCCCTGGCCTTAGGCGACAGGTCGGCATGCCGGGACAGCGGCAGGACGGCGACCTTCACCGGGGCGAGCCGGTGATCAAGCCGCAGGACGGTCCGCTTCTCGAGCTTGCCCTTGGCGTCGGGCGCCTCGTCCTCAGTGTAGGCATCCAGCAGGAACATCAGCATCGACCGGTCCACTCCCGCGGCCGGCTCGATAACGTACGGCACGTACCGCTCGCCGGTCTCCGCGTCCAGGTAGGACAGGTCCTGGCCGGAGGCCTTCGCGTGGGTCGACAAGTCGTAGTCGGTCCGGTTCGCGATCCCTTCCAGCTCGCCCCACTCGGTGCCGGGAAAGTCGTACCGGTACTCGATGTCGACGGTGCGCTTGGAGTAGAACGAGCGCTTCTCAGCCGGATGCTCGTAGAGGCGCAGATTCTCCTTGGTCACTCCGAGGTCGTGATACCAGGCCAGCCGGGTCTCGATCCACCGGTCATGCCATTCCTCGTCCGCGCCGGGCTTGACGAAGAACTCCATCTCCATCTGCTCGAACTCGCGGGTGCGGAAGATGAAGTTACCGGGGGTGATCTCGTTGCGGAACGACTTGCCGATCTGCCCGATCCCGAACGGCAGCTTCTTGCGCGAGGTCTGCAGGACGTTCTTGAAGTTGATGAAGATGCCCTGAGCGGTCTCGGGCCGCAGGTACGCCAGCCCCGAGTCGTCCTCGGTCGCGCCCAGGTAAGTACGCAGCAGCCCGTTGAAATTGCGCGGCTCGGTGAAGGCGCCCTTGGTGCCGCAGTGCGGGCAGGCGATCTGGGCCAGGCCGTCCTCCGGCGGGTGCCCGTGCTTCTCCTCGTAGGCCTCGAGCAGGTGGTCGGCCCGGAACCGGCGGTGACAGGACATGCACTCAGTCAGCGGGTCGGTGAACTCGGTGACATGGCCGCTGGCCTGCCATACCTCGGTGGCCAGGATCACGCTGGAGTCGAGGCCGACAATGTCGTCGCGCTCGTGCACCATGGAGCGCCACCACTGGCGCTTGATGTTGTTCTTGATCTCCACGCCCAGCGGGCCGTAATCCCAGGCGGCGCGCAGGCCGCCGTAGATCTCGCTGGACGGGAACACGATCCCGCGCCGCTTGCTGAGGCTGACGAGCGTCTCCATGCGGTCATTGCGGGTCATCACGTTCTCCATCCGGCTGGCGGTCGGCGGGCTTGCGGACGCGCGCTCTCTCCGGTAGTGCGCGGGGTTGCATCCAGCCTAGCGGTGATCGGAACCTCGTCGCGCGGCTATTGTGGTCGGTGACCTGCGACGAGGCCAGGCCTGGCAGCACCGGCCGGAGGGATAAGACGGATGAGCGGCACTAACCGGTCCCCCCGGCAGCGCCGGCGGCCCATCCCCCGGGGCGACTCGCTGTACACGCCGGCCGCCTCGCCCGCGCGCCAGTCCGTGGAGCGGCGCAGCGCGCGCCTGCTGGTCTTCGTGCACCAGCTTCCGGTGTGGGTCCTGCCGATCATCATGGTCGCGCTGCTGGTGACGGGCCTCGCCGTGCACGGGCCGCTCGGCGGCCTGGCGCTCTTCGGGGTCGCCCTGGTGCTCGCCCTGCTCGCGTTCGTCTCCTGGCCGCAGCTGGGCCCGGTCGGGCGGATCGGCCGGGCCGCGGCGATCGCGGTTGTCCTGGCGCTGGCCGCCCTGCAGGCTGCCCGCTGACGGCCGTGCCGTTCCGCCTGGAGGTACGGCTGACGCCCGCCGACGTGGGCGCCCGGGTGGTCATCCGCTGGCGGCGCCCCGGCCCGGGCGGGGATCAGGTCACCGACGTGCTCGGCATCCTGACGGCGGCTGATGACCGCGCTTTCACCGTGCGCTCCGCGCGGGGCGAGCAGGTGCAGGTGCCCCGCGATCGCGCGCTGGCCGGCAAGGTCGTGCCGCCCGCGCGCTAGCGGTCCTCTCCTCGCGCGCCGGCCCTGGTCCTGGCCGGATCCACCTCCCGTTCAGGGTGGCGGCGCAGGTACTCCTGCTCCAGCTCCATCGTGCGGCTGGTGTGCTCGCCCAGCGCGTCAGGCGCCGCGTGCAGGAAAGTGTCGTGGCGGGTCGCATGCAGGTGCGCAAGCTCGCGTACCAGATCAGCCTCGGCGAGATCCTCGGTGTGCTCACCAGTCACGGTGTCCTCCTAGAGCCGCTGTCGGGGCTCCAGTCAACCAGCCGTGCCCCGGTCCGCGTCACGCCACTGGGCCGGGCCTGCCGTCCGTCAGGGCTGGGCATGTCGCATGCCGGGCCTGCGTCAGCGGGCCCCGGTCACCGGGTTGGGCTGCGCGCCGCCGTAGCGGCGGTCTCGGGAGGCATAGATCTCGCAGGCCTGCCACAGATGCCGGCGGTCGAAGTCGGGGAACAGGGTGTCGAGGAAGACGAACTCCGCATAGGCGGACTGCCAGAGCAGGAAGTTAGAGGTCCGCTGCTCCCCCGATGACCGGATGAACAGGTCAACATCGGGGATCCCCGGCTCATCGAGATACCGGGCGAAGACCTTCTCGTCGATCTTGCCTGGCCGCAGGCGCCCCGCGGCTACATCCCCGGCGATCGCCGCTGCCGCGTCGGCGATCTCGGCGCGGCCGCCGTAGTTCACGCAGAACTGCAGGGTCAGCACCGAGTTGCTGACGGTCATCCGCTCGGCTTCCTCCAGCTCGGAGATCACGCTGCGCCACAGCCGCTGGCGGCGGCCGGCCCAGCGGACCCGCACGCCCACCTCGTTCAGCTGGTCCCGGCGCCGGCGGATGACGTCGCGGTTGAAGCCCATGAGGAACCGGACCTCGTCCGGCGAGCGGCGCCAGTTCTCGGTCGAGAACGCGTATGCCGACAGATACGGGATCCCGAGCTCGATCGCGCCCATGATTACGTCGAAGAGCGAGGACTCGCCGGCCTTGTGGCCCTCGGTCCGCGGCAGGCCGCGCTCCTTGGCCCAGCGGCCGTTCCCGTCCATGACCAGCGCGACGTGCCGCGGCACCAGGTCGGCGGGGATGGCGGGCGGCCGGGCCCCGTCCGGATGCGGATAAGGCGGCCGGACCTGACGGCTGCCGTTGCCTCCCGTGCTCATCAGACGTGCTCCACGTGCCGCAGCGAGCGGATCGAATGCTCCAGATGCCACTGGACGTAGGCCGCCACCAGCCCGCTGCATTCCACCTGATGGCGCCGCTCGCTGGCATCCGCGACGGCCCAGTCACCGCGCAGCAGCGCGCTCATCAGCGTGATGGTCGCCACCGGCGGGGTCGCCGACCCTGGTACCCAGCAGGCCTGGCAGGTCAGGCCGCCCGCCGCGATGCCGAACGCACGCAGGACCGGGCGGGCCGGCCGGGCGGCCGCGGCGAGCCCGGGCTGATTGTCTTCGTCGTCGGCGTCAGCCACCGGGGCGCGGGCACTGCACACCGCGCACTCGTCCAGCGCGGGCGCGTAGCCCGCCACGGCGAGCGAGCGGAGCAGGAAGGCATCGAGTATCAGCCGGGGATCGTGGCTGGCCTCGCCGAGCGCCCGCAGGCCGCCGACGAGCAGCAGGAACTGGCGCATGGCCGGCTCTTTCTCGACCGGCGTGAACTTCTCGGCCGTCTCCAGCATCGCGGTGCCCGTCGTGTAGCGCGGGTAGTCGGTGGCCAGCGGCTCGCCGTAGGGGCGGATGGTCTCCGCCTGGGTGATCACGTCCAGCGAGCGCCCCGTGTACAGCATGAGATCCACGTGCGTGAACGGCTCCAGCCTCGCGCCGAACCGTGACTTGGTGCGGCGCACCCCCTTGGCGACAGCACGTATCCGGCCGGTCCGGCGGGCGAGCAGCGTGACGATGCGGTCGGCCTCGCCCAGCTTCTGGGTCCGCAGCACAATGCCGTCGTCCCGGTAGATGCTCACGTCACCATTGTCCCGCATGCGCGCCGGTATCCGGTGCCGCCATGCGGGGCGGAGGCTGCCCGCGCGCACCGCTACTCGGCGGGCGCGCTTTCCTCGGTCATCAGGATCACCCCGTACGCCTGGGCGGGGGTCATGCCCAGCTGGGCCGCTATCTCCCTGGCGGTGTACCGCTGCTCGGCGGACAGCATGCCGCCCGCCAGCCCGATCCGGACGACATCGGCCAGGAACCACTCCCTGGCCGGCACGACCAGCTGCAGCGCCAGCGCGTTCATCGGGGGCGCAAGGTCAAAGCCGGGGCGGCCGGCCTGGTCGAGGTCACCGGCGAGAGCCGCGTCGTCGTAGTCGGCCAGCCCGGCGGCCCGGACCGAGTCGACGGCACGCCGCCGGGCTCGGCCGCTGCGGGCATCTCCGGCCCGAAGCATGGCCGCCGCGGCCGCCCGCATGCCGGCCGGCAATGCCGCCAGCATCTGCGCGGAGGTGGGCAGGGCCCGTACCTCGGGCCGGTAGCACGTCTGGCAGCCGGTGCACTGCACGTGCTCGCCCGCCTTGCCCAGCCGGATGAGCGGGATGAAGAAGACATGGATCCAGCGACGCCCGGAGCGCAGCCGGTACTGCCGGTCGCCGCCGCAGCGGTGGCAGTGGAATGATCCCTGTCCGATGCTGCGGAAGTACACCCGCAATCCGAAGATCATGACCGCTGGTCCCCTTCCGCCCGCTCTCGCGGCACCTTCGCCCGGCCCCTGGCAGGCAGATCCGCCCGATCATCACACGCGCGGTTCTGTGTTAGTGGCCGAATCAGACAAAAAGCCCCCGGCTGCAGGCTGCTGACGTGCCCCGCCGGACGCGATTAGGCGGCGTGGGGCCGGGAATGGCCATAGTCTCGATCGTTGTCCCCGTCGCACCCGAACAGGACTACATATGTCTGACCCGACCGGCACCACGCCCGGCAGCTCCGCTCCCGAGCCAGAGCACGCGACAGCGGCCGCGGAAATAGAGCCGCTGGACGAGGACGAGTGCCTGCGGCTCATCTCGCCGGGCGGCGTGGGCCGCCTGGCCTATACCGGCCGCTGGGGCCTGACCGTGCTGCCGGTCAATTACAAGCTGCATGACGGCGCCATCGTGTTCCGCACCGCGCTGAACAGCCCGACGGACGAGGACCTGCGCACCGGGATCGCGCACGCCGACTACCGGGTCGCGTTCGAGATCGACGAAGTCGACAAGCAGGCCCAGGAAGGCTGGAGCGTCCTTATCCACGGCGCCGCCCATCACCTTGACGCCGAGGATGACCGCGCGTCGGTGGCCGCGGCGGGCGTCCAGCCGTGGGCGGCCGGCTCGCGGGATCACTATGTGCGCATCACGCCGAGCCGTATCACCGGCCGGCGCCTGCATCATTCCTGAGCGCCGGTCATTCAGGGGCCTTGCGTCAGTCGTAGAAGCCGAGGCGGCGCAGCTGCTTGGGGTCCCGCTGCCAGTCCTTGGCGATCTTGATGCGCAGATCCAGGTAGACCCTGCGCCCGAGCAGCGCCTCGATCTGCTGCCGGGCCCTGGAGCCGACCTCCTTCAGCCGCGCGCCCTTGGCCCCGATCACGATGGCCTTCTGGCTGGGCCGCTCGACGTACATGATCGCGTGCACGTCCACCAGGTCATCGCGGCCAGCCCTCGGCGCCATCTCCTCGACGACGACCGCGATGGAATGCGGCAGCTCATCCCGGACGCCCTCCAGGATCGCCTCGCGGATGAGCTCGGCGACCAGCTGCTGCTCGGGCTCGTCAGTCAGGTCACCGTCGGGATAAAGCGGCCGCCCGGCCGGCAGGTGCGAGACGAGCACATCGGCCAGCACGCCGGTGTTGAAGCCTGACACCGCGGACACCGGCACGATGTCCGACCACTCCCCCAGGTCAGCGACGGCCGCGAGCTGCGCGGCGACCTGATCCCGGGTGGCCTGGTCGGTCTTGGTCACGATGGCGACCACCGGCGTGGCGGCGCCGGCCAGCTCGCCGGCCAGGTACTTGTCACCGGGCCCGATCCGCTCGCTCGCGGGCACGCAGAAGCCGATGACGTCCACCTCAGTGAGCGTGGCGCGCACCAGGCTGTCCAGCCGCTCGCCCAGCAGCGTCCGCGGCCGGTGCAGGCCGGGCGTGTCCACGATGATCAGCTGGGCGTCGGGCCGGTGCACGATGCCGCGGATCGCCCGCCGGGTTGTCTGCGGGCGGCTGCTGGTGATCGCCACCTTGGTGCCGACGAGGGCGTTCATCAGGGTGGACTTGCCGACGTTCGGCCTCCCGGCGAAGCAGGCAAAGCCCGACCGGAACCCGGCCGCCGCTGCGGGCGGCACCGAGGCTGGCGTTGGCACTGGCGGCGGTCCCATTTTCGTGATTCTTCCTTACTCGCGGCGCTGCGGTGTACCGCGCACTCCGGCCGGCCCGGATCGGTAGGCGGCCACGGTGGCGAGCACGGCCAGTCCGCGGCCGGCGCACATCATTGCCCCGCCGGGCCCCGGCCTGCGGACCGTTTCCGTGGCTGGCCAGGGCAATCAGCGCGAGCAGGGCGCCGGCGACGACGATCCGCGCCGCGGTCGTCCCGGTAGTGCCCCACAGGGCCGCCGCGGCCAGGACGGCCATCGCACCTCCGGCCCGGCCCGGCCCGCAAGCTGCCCCGCCATGCCCCGATTGCGCCAGCGCGGCCGTCAGGCCAGGTGCCAGACCGTCGTCCGCTTGATCTGGCCGTCCTCCAGCCCCGCCCAGGCCGGCACGTCACAGCTCGCGACCGCCTCCAGGCCGGTCCGCGGCAGGTAAGCCCGGCCGGGATCACCGATGAGCACCCGGGCGCCCCCGGCACGCGCCCGGCCCAGAAACGACAGGATCCGCCCGGCGAAGACCTTCTCGTAGCAGGCATCGCCCGCCACGACCAGGTCGGCGCCGCAGGCGCCGTCATCGAGCAGGTCACCGGGCTGCACCTCGATCGCGACGTCATTCGCCGCGGCGTTGAGCGCGATCGCCGCCAGGGCCAGCGGGTCGATCTCGCTGGCGATGACTGCCGCGGCCCCGGCCAGGGCCGCGGCGATCCCTACCAGTCCCGACCCCGCGGCGAGATCCAGCACGGTCCGGCCAGCCACCTGGTCACCATGGTCGAGGAAGTATCGCGCCAGTGCCGTCCCGCCAGCCCACGGGAAGGCCCAGAACGGCACAGGCATCTGGTCCTGGCCCGTTTCCCGCTCGATCCGCTCCCAGAGCGCAAACGGCTCATCGGCCAGGTGCAGCCGGATTTCCGGCAGCAGTGGCGGCGCCGTCAGCCGGGTACTTGCCCGGATGAAGCCCGCCGCGCCGGGCGCAGGCATCACGATCGTCAGGGCAGCAGCGCCTGGCGGACTGTCCCGTCCGGCGCAATGTGGAACACGACCGCGGCCGGGCCCACGTCCCGCACCGCGGCCAGGTCGGCGGGGTCAAGCCCGGTCTCCTCGCTGACCACCGCTGCCGCCTCGAGAGCGGCCGCACCGCTGGATGCGGCCATGGCCACCGCCAGGCGCAGCGCCGACAGCCGCAGTGAGGGCAGCGCCACGGCGGCTGCGGCATACGTACGGCCCGTCTCGTCCCGCACGGCCGCACCTTCGGCAGCCGACACCCGCGCACGGGCCGAACGGGCCAGTGTGATGATCTTGAGGTCTTCGGGTCCCGGCTCTGCGCCGCTCACGCGGCACAGTGTAGTGCGCAGGCGCGCCGCCGGGCCCTTATCCGCCCTGACTGTTACCTGCCCGCCAGCTGCCCGGCTGGCGGGCCCGCCCGTCTGCGCTGCCCGGACGGCCCGCATGGCCGTCCTCGTCTCCCGGCGGGCCCGCTGGGCCGTCCGCGCCGGCCGGCTGGCCCGCCGCACCGGCATTGGAGCCCGCGGCCACGCCGGCGTCAGAGGCTCCGCCTGCCTGACCGTTCCCGGCCCGGCGCTCGCCATCCTGCGCCCGGGCGGCAGCGCCGGCCGCCCCGTCGCCCGCCTTCTGGCCGCGGGCCGGCGTCACCCGCTCGACTGTCACCGTACCGATCCTGTTGCGCCGGCCGGCCAGGCTCTCGGCGGTCAGCCGCAGGCCTGCCACGGTCGCGACCGAGCCCGCGATCGGGACCCGGCCGAGCAGCTGGGCGAGCAGGCCGCCGACGGTCTCCACGTCTTCTGCCTCAATCCTGACGCCGAAAAGCTCCTCCAGCTCATCCACGCCGAGGCGCGCCGTCACCCGAGCCCGCCCGTTGCCGAGCCACTCCACCTGCGGCTGCTCCCGGTCATACTCGTCGGCGATCTCCCCGACGATCTCCTCCAGGATGTCCTCGATGGTCACCAGCCCCGCCGTGCCGCCGTATTCGTCGATCACGATGGCCAGGTGAATCTGATAGGCCTGCATCTGGCGCAGCAGCTCGTCGATCGGCTTGCTCTCCGGCACGAACGTCGCGGGCCGCATGATCGAGGAGACTGCCTCCGCCGACTCAGCCTCCCGGTGCTCGTAGCTGCGGGTGACGATGTCCTTGAGGTAGGCGATGCCGACGACGTCGTCCAGGTTCTCCCCGACGACCGGAATCCGGGAGAACCCGCTGCGCAGCGCCAGCGACAGCGCCTGGCGCAGTGTCTTGTCACGCTCGACGAAGACCATGTCGGTCCGCGGGACCATCACCTCGCGCACGATGGTGTCGCCGAGCTCGAACACCGAGTGGATCATCTCGCGCTCATCCGGCTGGATCACCCGCCGCCGCGCCAGCAGGTCCACCAGCCCCCGCAGGTCCTCCTCGGAGCCGGACGGCCCGTCGCGCTGCTCGCCGCCGGGGCTGAGGACGCTGCTGGTGGCCAGCAGGAAGCCAGGGATCGGCCCGAGCATCCGGACCACGGGCCGCAGCACAGAGGCGGCCGTGCTGGCTACCCGCACTGCCCGGCGCCGGCCCAGGGTGCGCGGGACGATGCCCACCACCACGTAGATCACGACAATCATGACGGCGGCGGTGATGACAAAGGCGCGCCAGCCTACCCCGAGCCAGTGCACCAGGACCGTGGCGACGAGAACGGTGGCCCCGACCTCCGCGGCGACCCTGGCCAGAAGCAGCACCGAAAGATAGCGCGGCACCTCGGCGAGCACGGCCTGCAGCGCCGAGGAGTCCCCCGCCTGCTGCCCCAGTTCCTTGGCGCCCGCGCGGGAAATCCGCAGCAGAGCGGTGTCAGCGCTGACGCACCAGCCGGCCAGCAGGGTCAGCGCGATCGCAGCGACGAGCAGCCAGCCCATCGGCAGCTCACCCGGCCCCTTCCCCGCGGTCATCAGCGCCGCCGGCGGACCTGTCCGCGGCAGGCAGGCCCGCGGCGTGATCGCCAGGGACCGCGCCCGGAGCCCCGTCCTCGCCGGGCGCCTGATCGGCGGGGCCGGGCTCCGCCTGGCCGCCCGGCTGGTGCTCGGAGCGCCACGAGGCCAGCAGCCTGTCCTGCAGGCCGAACATGATCGCGTGGTCCTCGGTGTCGGCGTGGTCGTAGCCGAGCAGATGCAGAATGCCGTGCACGGCGAGCAGCTCCATCTCGTCCTGCGCGTCGTGGGCGGCCTCGCGGGCCTGCTCGGCAGCGACCTGCGGGCAGATCACCACGTCACCGAGCAGCCCGGGGATCTCCCCGGACTCACCGCCCGAATGCTCGGTGTGCGTGCCGCCGGGCTGCGGCGGGCGCAGCTCATCCATCGGGAAGGCGAGCACGTCCGTCGGGCCCGGCTCGCCCATCCACCGCACATGCAGCTCGGTCATGGCGGCCTTGTCGACCAGCAGCACGGACAGCTCGGCCAGCGGGTGGACCCGCATCTCGTCGAGTACATGCCGTGCCAGCCCTGCGAGCGCGCCCTCGTCCGCCTGGGCGCCTGACTCGTTCGCGATCTCGATGCTCATCGGATCCCCGCCATCATGGCCGCCGTCATGGCGTCACCGTGCCCGGTCGCCCTCGCGCCGGGGCCGGCGCGCAGGCAGCCGGGCCGAGTCAGCCGCCGCCCTGGCCGCGTCATAGCGCTCGTAGGCGTCGACGATCTCGGCGACCAGCTTGTGCCGGACGACATCATGGCTGCTCAGGCGGCAGAAATAAACATCCGGAACGCCCTCGAGGATGTCCTGCACCAGGCGCAGGCCGCTCAGCTGCCCCGAGGGCAGGTCGACCTGGGTCACATCGCCGGTGACGATGATCCTGGAGCCGAAGCCCAGCCTGGTCAGGAACATCTTCATCTGCTCAGGAGAGGTGTTCTGCGCCTCGTCGAGAATGATGAAGGAGTCATTCAGCGTGCGGCCCCGCATATAGGCCAGCGGCGCGATCTCGATGGTGCCCGCGGCCGTCAGCCGCGGGATCGTGTCGGGATCCAGCATGTCGTGCAGCGCGTCATACAGCGGGCGCAGGTACGGGTCGATCTTGTCGTAAAGGGTTCCGGGCAGGAATCCCAGCCGCTCCCCGGCCTCCACCGCCGGCCGGGTCAAGATGATCCGGTTGACCTCCTTGGCCTGCAGGGCCTTGACGGCTTTCGCCATCGCCAGATAGGTCTTCCCGGTACCCGCGGGGCCGATCGCGAAGACGATCGTGTGCTTGTCGATGGCATCGACATAGCGCTTCTGGTTCAGCGTCTTGGGCCGGATCGTCCGGCCACGGGACGAGAGGATGTCCAGCGTCAGCACGTCAGCGGGCCGCGGGCCGGCCTTGCGGCGCAGCATCGCCACGCTGCGCTCGACGGAGTCGGTAGTGAGCTGTGCGCCGCTTGCGGCCAGCTCCGTCAGCTCGCCGAACAGCCGCTCGGCGACGCCGGCCTCGCGCAGCGAGCCGGTAATGGTGATCTCATTGCCGCGCACGTGGATATCGGCGTCGACCGCCTTCTCGATGACATGCAGCAGCTCGTCGCGTGACCCGAGCAGGCTGACCATGGGCTGGTCATCCGGAATGACGATCTTGACCTGGGTGCTGCCGCCGGACGGCTCGCCCTTGCGTGGATCGCTCGAATTGTCTGTCAATGGCCCTTCCCCGTGCGGCCACGCGCCCTGGCCGGCATGCCCGCCATGTTATCGGTGGCGGCGGCGCGCCTCAGCCAGGCGGCCACGTCAGCTGCCTGCCGCCGAGGACGTGCGCATGCACGTGACCGACCGTCTGCCCGCCGTGGCGGCCGGTATTGAACACGATCCGGTAACCGGCGTCCGCGATGTCTTCCTGATGTGCTACCCGGTGCGCCTGGGTAGCTACCTCGTCAAGCAGTCCCTCGCCGGCCGAGGCGAGCGCGGACAGATCGGCATAGTGGTCGCGCGGGATGACCAGCACGTGCACCGGGGCCTGCGGATTAATGTCACGAAATGTGACAGTTCGCGCACTCTCCAGCACCCGGTTCGCGGGTATCTCACCTGCAGCAATGCTGCAGAAAAGGCAATCTGCCACGCAACCGATCTTAACGTGTGCCGGGCCGCGGCCACGGCCGACATATATGGTTGCAGTACTGCGAACCTCGGCGCACCACCCCGCTGGTGCACGGCTCGCCAGGACCCCGCTCCCCGCGGCCCTGGGGCGTTGCCCGCGGCAGTCGCGGCTATGCGAACTCTGGGCTTGGGGGGAAAACGATCTCCGAGGTTAATCCGTATGCCAGCGGAGCCCGAGAAGCTGACGTGACAGTCGGTGAACCTGGGGACGTGGCTACGCGTCCAATGCACGTGACCGAAATTATGGTCGCGGAAAGCGCACTGGTATCCATCCCGACCGACTGGGATGCGGACCGTGCAGTGACCGCGCTCTACACCGCGCATTACCGGTCCCTGGTGCGCCTGGCAGCACTGCTCGTGCGGGATGTCGCCACAGCGGAGGAAGTAGTGCAGGAATCGTTTGTCGCGATGCACGGCGGCTGGCGCCGGCTGAGAGACAGCGATAAGGCACTCTCCTACCTGCGACAGTCGGTAGTGAACCGGTCGCGTTCGGTGCTGCGGCACCGGGTGGTCGTGGACCGGAACGCTCCGCAGCCCCCGCCGGATATGCCCAGTGCCGAGCAGGGCGCGATCGCACTCCTCGAGCGCTCCGCGGTCGTGGCCGCGCTGCGCACGCTGCCCACCCGGCAGCGCGAGGCGCTCGTGCTGCGGTACTACGGCGACCTGTCAGAGGCCCAGATAGCGGCCGCGATGGGAATCAGCCGGGGCGCGGTCAAGAGCCACACGGCCAGGGCCATGGCGGCCCTGCGGGTCGTGCTGGAGCGTGAGGCATGAGCCGGGACCCGCAGTACGAGGATGTCCTGCGCCGTGCGCTGCACGCGGCCGCCGACGGTATCGAGCCCGCCGGAGACGGCCTGGAGCGCATCCGCGCGCGGCTCACGGCCCCGCGTCCGCTGCCCGTGGTGTGGCTCGTCACCGGGTACGCGGCCGCAGCCAGCACCGTGCTGAGCTGGCTGCAAGTGCTCACCGACCGCGCGAGGATCACCTCAGGCCCCGCGGCGCGCCCGGGGATGGCAGCCCCTGCGCAGGCGCCTGGCTCGTCGCGCTCGCAGCGGCAGATCAGGCTCGCAATGCCGGCCTGGCTGCGCTCGGGCGGTGCGCCCGGACCGGGCGGCCACAGCTGGCTGCGTCCCGCGATCGCCGCGGGAGTCGCGGCCTGCGTGCTCGCGGCCGGAGCCATGGTCATGGTCGGCGGCGTCCGTGACCCAGGCGGCTTCCTCAGCGTGCTGACCGGCGACCCGGGGCACGCCGGCGGCTCGTCGCTGGCGGGCCAGAGCAGCGGCAAGATCGGGACCGGCGGCGGCAGCGGCGGCAGCCCGGGCGGCGGCGGACCTGTGCAGCCCGGCCAGCCAGGCTACGCGAGCGGCGCCTGCCCTCCTCTCGTGGCGCGGCCGCCTGTGGGCGGGGCCAGTCCGGGCCCCAGCGTGAGCACCTCGCCGTCCGCTACGCCGACACCCGCGGCGTCCTCCACGCCCAGCACCAGTGCCTCGCCGTCCCCCACCCCGACAACTTCAGGGTCACCCAGTCCCACCCCGACCCCCACCCCGACGCCGACGACCTCCGCGTCGCCGAGCCCGAGCGCGACCACCTCGCCTGCGTCCGGCACGACGTCGGACTCGCCGGCCTCGGGAACGACGTCCGGCTCACCCGGGCCCGGACAGGGCATCACGTCGGGCTCGCCCGGGTCCGGTCCTGCTTCCGGCTCGCCGGCGCCGGGAAGCACGAGCGGCGTGACAGCAAGGCCAGCGGCGAGCGGCAGCGCAGTCCGGCTGACCGGCCCCGCGGAGCTGCTCAGCTTCGTGGTGGTGCGGGCCCCGCGGGCGGCTGGCTCCCTTCCGGTGGGGGCTTCGTCGCCATGCCCGCTATCGGGGGCAGGCGACATGTGGTTCAGCCGGCTCGACGCGGTGCCCGCCGGGTCCGGGCCGGCCCGGACGTCACAGCAGCTGCAGTCAGGGTCGGCCACCAAGGCGGCCGGGAAGCGCCGGGCCGACTGACCGCGCCGCCGCCACGATTCCCGGCAAGGTGTCCGCCGCGGTCCGCGACCAGGTGCGGGGCGGCTCAGGCCCAGCGCCCGCAGCCGCTGAGCACGAGCGCGCCGGCGACCGCGCCGGCGGACGACGCGCGCAGCACTGACGGACCGAGCCGCGCGCCCACCGCGCCCGCCGCGGCGAGCGCGCGATGCTCGCCGGGGCTGATGCCGCCCTCGGGACCGACGATCAGGATGATGTCTCCCTGGCCGGGCATCCTGATCGCGGTGAGCGGCCGGGCGGCCGCAGGGTCCAGGACCAGCCCGAGGCTCGCCGCACTGACCAGGCGCGCGACCTCCCCGGTGCCCGCGGGCTCGCTCACCTCCGGGAGCCAGGCTCGCCGTGACTGCTTGGCGGCCTCCCGCGCGGTGGCCCGCCAGCGGGCCACCGCCTTGCCGGCCCGGTCGGGGCGCCACTTCGCCACGCACCGCTCCGCCTGCCATGGCACGATCGCGTCGACGCCGACTTCCGTCATGATCTCGACGGCCAGCTCTGCGCGGTCCCCTTTGGGAATGGCCTGGATGACGACGACCCTCGGCGCGGGCGCGGCTTCCGTCCGCCTGGCCTGCACAGCCAGCTCGAGCGTGCCCGGCCGGGCGGCGGTGACGAGGCACTCGGCCACCGTTCCGCTCCCATCGGTCACGTCGGCGCGCTCATCTGCGGCGAGCCGCCGCACGGTCGTGGCGTGACGGCCTTCCGCGCCAGACAGCGTGAACGAATCGCGCTGCAGCTGCGCGATGTCGGCAACGAAGAAAGGCGGTCTCAGGGCCGGCCCGTCGCTGCCATCAGCGGCCGTTGAACGCGTCGCGCAGCCGCGAGAAGAAGCCCTGCTGGCCGGGGGCGAACTTGCCGGGCGGAGACTCCTCGCCGCGCAGCCGCGCCAGTTCCCGCAGCAGCGACTCCTGCTCGGGCTCGAGCTTAGAGGGCGTCTCGACCGTGACATGGATCAGCAGATCGCCGCGGCCCTGCGAATTCAGGTGGGCCGTGCCCTGTCCGTACAGCGGCATCGCCTGGCCGGACTGCGTGCCCGGCCTGATGTCGATCTCGGCCGGCCCGTCGAGCGTCTGCACCTTCAAGGTGGCGCCGAGCGCGGCGGCGACCATCGGAATCGTGACCGTGCAGTGCAGGTCATCGCCCTGGCGCTCGAAGATCGGATGCGGGCGCTGCACGATCTCCAGGAACAGGTCACCTGGCGGCCCGCTGCCGGGCCCGGTCTCGCCCTCGCCGGCCAGCTGAATGTGCGTCCCGTCCTCGACCCCGGCCGGAATCCGGACCTTGATCGTCCGCCGCGTCCTGACCCTGCCGTCGCCGTCGCACTCGGGGCACGGCCGCCGGATGACGGTGCCGTACCCGCCGCAGCCCGGGCACGGCCGCGAGGTCATGACCTGGCCGAGGAACGACCGGGTCACCTGATTGACCTCGCCGCGCCCGTTGCAGACGTCGCAGGTCGTCGGGTGGGTGCCGGGCGCGGTGCCCTCGCCCGAGCACGTCGGGCACACGACCGCGGTGTCGACCACCAGGTCCCTGGTCGTGCCGAATGCGCATTCGGACAGGTCCAGCTCGACCCGGATCGTCGCGTTGCGGCCCCGGCGGGCCCTGCTGCGCGGGCCGCGCTGGCCCGCGCTGCCGCCGAAGAAGGCGTCCATGATGTCGCTGAACGGGAATCCCGCGCCGAAGCCCCCGGCTCCTGCTCCGGCGCCCGGCGCGAACGGGTCGGCGCCCAGGTCATACATCTGGCGCTTCTCCGGATCGGAGAGCACCTCGTACGCCTGGGTGATGTCCTTGAACCGCTCCTGGGTCTGCGGATCCGGATTGACGTCCGGATGCAGCTCCCGGGCCAGGCGCCGGTAGGCCTTCTTGATCTCGTCGGCGTCCGCGTCGCGGCGGACGCCGAGCGTTGCGTAGTAATCGTTCGCCACGCCCGGCCCCTACGACTCTGCCAGGATCTGGCCCACGTACCGTGCCACCGCGCGTACCGCTCCCATCGCTGTCGGATAGTCCATTCGTGTCGGGCCGAGCACCCCGAGCCTGGCCAGCTGATGATCCCCGGCGCCGTAGCCGGTGGCGATCAGCGAGGTGCTGCGCAGGCCCTGCACCTCGTTCTCCGCGCCGATCCGGACGGTCAGCGAGCCGTACTCGCTGGCCTCGCCCAGCAGCCGCATCAGCACTACCTGCTCCTCGAGTGCCTCCAGGACCTCGTGCAGCCCGCGGGAGAAGTCGGCCGCCGTCAGGTTAGCCGCCCCGCCGACCACCACCCGCTCCTCGTGCCGCTCTACGAGCGTCTCC
Source organism: Streptosporangiaceae bacterium (assembly GCA_052146815.1). GTDB lineage: Bacteria > Actinomycetota > Actinomycetes > Streptosporangiales > Streptosporangiaceae > DATJZH01. Next base: position 17,066 of record JBKQMG010000204.1, read on the forward strand.
AGGATGACGGAGAACACCGCGGCCGCGTTCGGGCGCTCGCTGGGGGCCACCCGCTCGGGCAGCTCCGCGACCACGGTCGCGACCTCGGCCAGCTTGCGCCCGTCCAGGCAGGCGTTGAGCACGGCGCGCAGCTGGGTGATGGATTCCTCGCCAATGGGACCGGGCAGGTCAATGACCCGCTGCTCCACGCGCCCGGTATTAGTGATGAGCACCAGCAGCAGCCGGCGGTCGGCCAGCGGCACGAGCTCGACGTGCCGGACGGATGACCTGCTCAGCGACGGGTACTGGACGACGGCGACCTGCCGGGTAAGCTGCGCCAGCAACCGGACCGTCCGCATCACGACGTCGTCAAGGTCGTAGGCACCGGAAAGGAATGTCTCGACTGCTCTGCGCTCCGCGGCCGAGAACGGCTTCACGCCGGACAGCCGGTCCACGAAAAGGCGGTAGCCCTTGTCTGTGGGCACCCGGCCTGCGCTGGTGTGCGGCTGGACGATGTAGCCCTGCTCCTCAAGCACGGCCATGTCATTACGGATCGTGGCCGGAGAGACGTCGAGGCTGTGCCGGTCCACGACCGACTTCGAGCCGACCGGCTCGTTCGTGGAAACGTAGTCCTCCACGATGGCGCGCAGGACCGCGAGCTTCCTGTCGTCAAGCACGCGCACACCTCCCTGGCACTCGCATTCCCCGAGTGCCAAGTCTACGGGGCGAACGATACTGGCCTGGTGCCCCGCAGTCACGATCAAGTAATTACGTACCCCGGCCGTGTTCGTTACGTTACGGCGATCTCCAGCGTCTAACGTGAGTTCATCGGCATGACAGACGAGGGTTGATGAGTTATCCATCACATCCGGCGCCCGAGCAGCGGGCTCCTAGCCTTCATCCGCTGCCGCCAGGGGACGCCACGGGGGATTCGAGCCGGCCGGCGCCGGCCGGCGGCGGCGAATGGCGCGACGGGAACTGGCCGAAAGACGAGGACCGGCAGCGCGATGAGGCCAGGCCCCAGCACGGCGGCAACCGGCGGCATGACCCGGACTGGCGGCTCGAGCCCGCGCCCGGCCCTGCGGCCGCGCAGGGCCCGGAGTGGCCGGGCCGGTCCCCGGGTCCCCCGGTGCCAGAGCCCCGGCGGCGGGAGCCCGCCCGGCGCCACGGCGAGCCCGGCGGCGAGGCCGGTGACGCGTGGCGGCAGGCCGCCGGCCCGGCGCCGGGTGCCGGGCCGCACGAGCCGGGGCCATTGCCGCCCCCGCCCGGCGTCGCGCCGCAGTTCGCCTCCGAGGGAGCCGAGACCGCCATGGGCGCCGCCAGCGCTGACGAGGCAGCCCGCCGGTGGGCGATGCTCGGCTACCTGGGCGTGCCGTTCCTGAATTTTCTCGCGCCGCTGGTCATCTACCTGGCCATGCGTCGCTCGCCCTTTGTCCGCCGTCATTCCGCCCAGGCCCTGAACCTGTCGATCACCGTGCTGCTCTACGAATTCTCGATCATGATCTTCGGCGCCCTGCTGTCGCTTGACTCGGTCCACACTGCGCTGCTGATTGTCGCGCCGATCGTCGCCGCCCTCTGGATCACTGAGCTGCTCTACCTGGCCCGCGCGGCGTTCTCCGCCACCCGCGGCGAGTTCGCGCCGATTCCGGGCTGGCTGTGCGCCACGATCGTGCGCTGACCGCGCGGCCCGCTCGCCGGCGCCAGCGCGGGCAGGCCGCGGACAGCGGCGCTAGTCCGTAAGACCGCGGATCACCGCGTCGGCCAGCAGCCGCCCGCGGCGGGTGAGGACGATGCTGCCGTCGGCCAGGGCACGGCGGTCCGCGAGGCCGTCGGCGGCCGCGGCGGCGCCGGCCCGGCGGCCGGCGGGGGCCAGTTCGCTCACCGGGCAGCCCGCGGCCAGCCGCGTCGCCAGCATGATCCGCTCCGTCTGGCGCTCGGCGCCGGTGAGGATCTCGCGCGCCTGCCCGGGGCTTGCGCCCGCGGCGATGCGCCGGGCGTATGCGGCGGGATGACGGACATTCCACCAGCGCGTCCCGCCCACGTGACTGTGCGCGCCGGGCCCGACGCCCCACCAGTCGCCGCCGTTCCAGTAGAGCAGGTTGTGCTGGCATTGCGCCGCCTGCGTGCGCGCCCAGTTGGAGATCTCATACCAGCGAAAGCCGGCCTGGCCGAGCAGCATGTCGGCGGCCAGGTAGCGGTCGGCGAGGACATCGTCGTCGGGCGCCGGCAGCTCGCCGCGCCTGACCCTGGCGGCGAGCCTGGTGCCCTGCTCGACGATCAGCGCGTAGGCGGAGATGTGGTCGGGACCGGCCCCGATCGCGGCCTCCAGCGACTGCTGCCAGTCCCGTTCGCTCTCCCCCGGCGTCCCGTAGATCAGGTCCAGGCTGACGTGCTCGAAGCCGGCGGCCCGGGCCCAGCTGACACAGCGCTCGGGCCGCCCCGGCTCATGCACCCGGTCCAGGACGGACAGGACGTGCGGGACGGCGCTCTGCATGCCGAGGGAGATCCTGGTGAAGCCGCGGCCCCGCAGCTGCGCCAGGACCTGCTCGTCGAGCGTTTCAGGATTGGCCTCGGCCGTGACCTCCGCGCCAGGCGCCAGGCCGAATTCGGCGTCGATCGCGCGCAGGATCGCGCCCAGGTCGGCGGGCGGCAGCAGGGTCGGCGTACCGCCCCCGAAGAAGACCGTGCTGACCGGGACCTCCGCCGCGCCGAGGACCCGCCGGGCCAGGCGGATCTCCTCGATCGCCTGCCCGGCGTACGACGCGCGGGAGGCACCCGAGCCGAGCTCGGCCGCGGTATAGGTGTTGAAGTCGCAGTAGCCGCAGCGAGTAGCGCAGAACGGCACATGGATGTAAATGCCGAACGGGCGCTGGCCGATCCCCGCCAGCGCGGCCGCCGGCAGCCCGCCGTCGGCCGGCACCGGCGCCTCCTCAGGTGGTAGTCCAGCCATCGCCGGCTCAGCCCGCGAGGCCCGGGCCCGGCGCTAGACGCCAGCCCGGCCGAGCACCCGCACGCCGACCTCGTCCCACTTCTCGCCTCTTCCTTCCACCTCAAGCAGCCCGCGCATCAGGCTCGGGTCGGGCTTCCCGCCGATCGGCATCTGCCTGATGGTGCCGGTGTTCACCGAGGTCACGCGCCCGTCTGCCATGAACTGCACGGTATCCGACCGGCCGGAGCGGGTAAATCCGGTTTCCGCTAGCGCTTGCGGTCCGCCCCCTGCTCGGTGGACAGCGCGGCCACGAAGGCCTCCTGAGGCACTTCGACCCGGCCGATGACCTTCATCCGGCGCTTGCCTTCCTTCTGCTTCTCCAGCAGCTTGCGCTTGCGGGTGATGTCACCGCCGTAGCACTTGGCGAGCACGTCCTTGCGCATCGCCCGGATGTTCTCCCTGGCGATGACGCGCGAGCCGATGGCCGCCTGGATCGGGACCTCGAACTGCTGGCGCGGGATCAGTTCCTTCAGCCGCGCGGTCATCGCGAGGCCGTACTCGCGAGCCTTGTCGGCGTGGACAATCTGGCTGAACGCGTCCACCGGCTGACCCTGCAGCAGGATGTCGACCTTGACCAGGTCAGCCTCCTGCTCGCCGGCCGGCTCGTAGTCGAGCGATGCGTAGCCGCGGGTACGGGACTTCAGCTGGTCGAAGAAGTCGAAGATGATCTCGCCCAACGGCATGGTGTAGCGGATCTCGACCCGGTCAGAAGACAGGTACTCCATGCCCAGCAGGATGCCGCGCCGGCTCTGGCACAGCTCCATGATCGCGCCGATGTGGTCGCTCGGCGCGAGCACCGTGGCCCGCACGACCGGCTCGTAGATGTGCGCGATCTTCGCTTCGGGGAACTCGCTCGGGTTGGTGACGATGAGCTCGGCGCCCGATTCGGTGACGACCCGGTAGACAACGTTCGGCGCTGTCGAGATCAGCGAGAGGTCGAACTCGCGCTCCAGCCGCTCGCGGACGATCTCCATGTGCAGCAGGCCGAGGAACCCGCAGCGGAAGCCGAAGCCCAGGGCGGTGGAGGTCTCCGGCTCGTAAACCAGGGACGCGTCGTTCAGCCGCAGCTTGTCCAGTGCGTCCCGCAGCTCCGGGTAATCGTCGCCGTCCAGCGGGTAGAGGCCCGAGAACACCATCGGCCTGGGGTTGTCGTAGCCCGGCAGCGGATCGCTGGCCGGCCGCGCCGCGATCGTCACGGTGTCGCCGACCCGCGCCTGCCGGACGTTCTTGACCCCGGTGATCAGGTAGCCGACCTCGCCGGCGGCGAGCCCGTCAGAGGGCACCGGCTCCGGCGAGATCACGCCCACCTCGAGCGTCTCGTGCACCGACTTGGTGGACAGCATCAGGGTCTTCTCGCGCCGCGACAGCCTGCCGTCCATGACCCGCACGTAGGTGACCACGCCGCGGTAGGTGTCGTAGACCGAATCGAAGATCAGGGCCCTGGCCGGGGCCTCGAGATCCCCGGCCGGCGGCGGGACCTGGGCCACGACCGCGTTCAGCAGGTCGGGGACGCCCGCGCCGGTCTTCGCCGAGACCCGCAGCACGTCGGACGGATCACAGCCGATGATGCCGGCCAGCTCGGCCGCGTACTTGTCGGGCTGCGCGGCCGGCAGGTCGATCTTGTTCAGGACGGGAATCAGGTGCAGGTCGGCCTCGAGCGCGAGATAGAGGTTGGCGAGCGTCTGCGCCTCGATGCCCTGCGCGGCGTCCACCAGCAAGATCGCGCCCTCGCACGCGGCCAGTGACCGCGATACCTCGTAGGTGAAGTCGACGTGACCGGGAGTATCGATGAGGTTGAGCACATAGTGCGCGCCGTCCTCACCGCGCCAGGGCAGCCGGACGGCCTGGCTCTTGATGGTGATGCCGCGCTCGCGCTCGATGTCCATCCGGTCCAGGTACTGCGCGCGCATCTGCCGGTCGGTCACGACGCCGGTGAGCTGGAGCATCCGGTCGGCCAGCGTGGACTTGCCGTGATCGATGTGGGCGATGATGCAGAAGTTGCGGATGATCGCCTGATCGGTCTGTCCGGGCACGCCGGCCACTGACGGCCGCGCAGCGGCCGGCGACTCAGGTGCTGATGGCTCGGGCATTGGTGGCACAGGCATCCGTCAGTTCGTTGTCGGGCGGGGCGGGCGGCGATCCGTAGGCGCCGGCTTTAGCCGGCGCTGCTGCTCCCCAGCCTGGTCCGGCTGGACCGGACGCTGCCCCCCTCGGGCCGGCCCGGGGAAGGCATGCCGCCGGGCAGATTGCTGCCGACGTCTATCGTCGCACGCCCGGGGCGATGCAGGAGCCAGCGCCCAGCCCCGCCCCCGCCCGATCGGCTGGCACGGCTGCGGGCCAGCCGATAGCCTGAGCAGCGGCCCAGGCTGAGTTTGAGTCATCGGCGTGATCTCGATATCCTTCGATGTCGGCTGCTTGCATGCCCGCTCAGTTGTGCCGGGCGCGACGCCGCGGCTTCGGCTCGCGCCGGACACCACCTGACCAACCTGACAGACTCTAGCGAGGCACACGCGTGGCGAACATCAAGTCCCAGATCAAGCGGAACAAGCAGAACGAGAAGGCCCGGCAGCGCAACAAAGCCGTGAAGTCCGAGCTCAAGACGTCGGTGCGGCACTTCCGCGAGTCCGCCGACTCGGGCAATCTCGAGGCTGCCACCGAGGCCCTGCGGGTCGCTACGACCAAGCTCGACAAGGCCGTCAGCAAGGGCGTCATCCACCGGAACCAGGCCGCTAACCGCAAGTCCGCCATCGCCAAGCGCCTGGAGCAGGTCAAGCAGGCCTGACCAGGCCGCATTCGCTCGCCCGCTCACCGCGGAGGCGCGGTCGCACCGCGGCGCGTCGGCACCCTGCCGGGCGGCCCGCCTGTCAGCCTCGCGCGCGGCACGCGACGATCGTCGTGATCGCCCGCTCAAGCGCGTAGCCCGCGCTCGCGCCTTCCCCTTTGACCTGTGCGTCGGCTTCGGCGACCGCCGAATGCGCGCGTGCCACCCCTTCGGGGGTCCAGCCGCGGAGCTGCTGGCGCACCTTGTCGATCTTCCACGGCGGCATGCCGATCTCGGCGGCCAGCGCCTCGGCGCCTTTGCCGCGCGGCGCCGAGCCCACCCGGCCTAGCGCGCGAGCGCCCTGCGCGAGCGCGCTGGTGATGAGCACGGGTGCGGTCCCGATCGCCAGCGCCCAGCGCAGCTGCTCCAGGGCGTCGGCCAGCTTGCCCTCGAAAGCACGGTCGGCCACGGTGAAGCCGCTGGCTTCCGCCCGGCCCCGGTAGTACCGGCCTACTACCTCCTGGGTGATGACGCCTGTGGTGTCAGCGGACAGCTGGCTGCATGCGGCGGCCAGATCACGCAGGTCCGTGCCGACCGCATCCAGCAGAGCACGCAGGCCCGCGTCGTCAGCTTTGCGTCCCTCGCGGCTCAGCTCGGCGCGCAGGAAGTCCATCCGCTCGCCGAAACGGCGGATGGCCGGGCAGTCGACCCGCCGCGCTCCCTGCGCGGCCAGCCCGGTCAGCAGGGCCTTGCCCTTGGCTCCGCCCGCATGGGTCAGGATGAGGACGACGTCGGGATCCGGCGCCGCGGCATACCGGAGAATCTCGGCGGCGAGGTCCTTGCCCGCGTCCTGGGCTGACCGCAGCACCACGACGCAGCCGCCGCCGAACAGGGATGGTGCAGTGAGCGCGGCGAGCTCGCCGCGGGTCAGTTCAGCCGCGCGCGCGGTATGGACGTCCGGCAGGCCCTGCGGCCCTGTCTCTGACGCTGACTGGCTCCCGGATCCGTTCAGGGCGCGCCCGGCGGCTCCGGCGATCGCCGCGACGGCACGCTCGACGAGAAATTCCTCGTCACCGACAACGACAGTCACCCGCGCAGCCCCGGCCGGCCCTTGGACGGCGCCCGGCCGGGCCGCGGCGGAAGCAGAGCGAGATGACGGCATGCCCGCAGCATGCCATGAAGCACCGGCTGCTCGCTCCCCGGCGCCCGCTACCTGCCCCGCTCTCCCACCACGGGCTGCTGAAGTGCCCGCTCCCTTCGCGTGCGGCTGCCCGCCGCACGCGGTCGAGGTACTCCACGACCGCCTGCAGCGCGCCGGCGTACTGCGGGTGCAGAAGGCCCTAGGCGGTGACTGGCTCGCCACCGCGCCAGACGCGGAGCGGCTTGAGCCCGTACGACCAGGCGAAGGCGCCCTCGTGATCGGCATCCCAGGCCACGATGTCCGCGCAGCGGCCGCGGGCCATGACGCCGCGGTCGGGAGCACGCAGCGCGTGAGCGCCGCCGAGGGTGGCAGCGCGCAGGGCTTCGGTGACGCTCATGCCGAAATTCGCGATGGCCAGGGTGATCACCAGCGACATCGAGGTGATCCCGTTGCCGCCCGGCGAGTGGTCGGAGCCGAGGGCCACCGACGCGCCCTTATCGAGCAGGCTGCGCACCGGCGGCGGCCGGTCGGCCTCTGTGACGCCTGCCGGGCAGACCACCGCGGCCACGCCCGCCTGGGCCAGCGATGCGACATCGTCATCATCGGCCCCGTGCAGAACGTCCGCGGAGGCGCAGCCCAGCTCGGCCGCCAGCCTGACCGCCCCGTTGCGCGAGTCACCGCAGGCATGCAGCCGCGGCAGCAGCCCGGCGGACCGGCCCGCACCGAGGACCCAGCGGGCCTCCCGGTCGGTGAACCGGCCGTCGTCGCAGTACACGTCCACGCTGTCCGCGCCCGCGGCGCGGGCGTCAGCGCACCAGGTGCCGACCGCGTCCACGTAGTCGTGGCGCCGGCCGAAGTACTCCGGCGGGACTGCGTGCGCGGCCAGGAACGTCACATGCACCCGCGGCATGCCCGGCTCGTTCTCCAGCGAGCGCAGCAGCCGGACGTCCGCAAGCTCTCCGTCGCGGGTGAGGTGGTAACCCGTTTTCGCTTCGATGGTCGTGGTCCCGGTCAGCACCCACTGGCGCAGCCGCTCCCGGACGCCATTGCACAGGGTCCAGGGGTCGGTGCCCCTGGTGACCGTGACCGTCGAGGCCAGGCCGCCGCCCGCGGCCGCGATCTCAGTCGGGGACGAGCCGCCGGAGCGCATCGCGAGCTCCGCCCAGCGGTTCCCGGCGTAGACGGGATGGGTGTGGGCATCGATCAGGCCGGGCGTCACCAGGCCGCCGCCGAGATTCTCGACGTGGTCGACGTCCACGATGTCCTCGATGACCCCGGGGATGCTGGCCGGCAGCTCGGCGGCCGGACCCACCCAGGCGATCCGATCATTCTGTGACAATATGGCCGCGTTGCTCCATACCTCAGAACCGGTCCACAACCGGCCAATGTTGGTAAGGAGACGAACGGTCACGTGTTGGCTCTCCGTTGCGAACGGCCGTCACGAACGAGGGTACCGGTGCCCATGAGCGGTCACCTGCCATGACTCGTGCCTGATAGAGATGCCCCGGCACAGTTCCCCCGCTTGCCGCGCGCGGCGACCCTGGCCGATGCGTTAACCAACATATCGGTCAGCCCCGCTATTGCACCAGAGGATCCGCGTACAGAAGCTATGTGAGTTTCCGCGTGCCGGGATTAGGCCGACGGGCGCCCGGCCTGCATGTGGCGTCACGCAGGCGCCACTAGTATCCACCCGCCTAGCGCGCAAGGCGCGGACCGCCACGGCGTTGCCCGGTCAGAGTCGGAAATCGCGGTCGCGCAGCTCAGGCAACTGTTCGCCGAATCGTCCGCACTGACCATTTGACGGCCCTCTGGCCTGCGGGAACGTGGAATATCGTGCACCACGTCTCACCGTGAGCCGCCCATTATGGTTCGTGCTCGCCACGCCATCAGACGACGGATCACGCAATACTCGGGCATAGCCGCGAGCCGCGCACCAGCCCTGAATAAAGGTTCAATCAGTCACTGAATAAAGGTTCAATCAGTTCCGATAAGGATTTCGCGGGACAAGGAATACCCCCGCCAAATATGCGGCGCCGCCGCGCGCGGCCCGGCTCCGCCTCGGCTGGGCCGGGCCGCAACTGCGTCACGCTATTGCGGACGGCTCGCCTGCGGCGCGATCGACGAACTGATCAAGCTCCGCAGCCAGCGCCGGCGGAACCCTGGCGGTGAGCGCCGTGCCCTCCTGCCCGTGCTGCACGAAGAGCACCTCGCCCTCCTGATGGGCACGGGAGAGCAGATCGCCGCGGTCGTAGGGCACGGTGACGCTGACCTCGCAGTCGCGGCGCGGCAGCAGCCGCTCCAGTTCGGCCAGCAGGTCGTCGATGCCCGCGCCGGTGCGGGCCGACACCACCACCGACTGGCGCTCGGCCAGCCGCACGCCCTCGACCACGATGGGATCAGCGGCATCTGCCTTGTTTACCACGACCAGCTCGGGCACCTTGCCGCCGCCGATCTCGCCGAGCACCTCGCGCACGGCAGCGATCTGCGCCCGCGGGTCGGCGTCGGAGCCGTCCACGACGTGCAGGATGAGGTCGGCCTCGGCCACCTCTTCCAGCGTCGAGCGGAAGGCATCGACGAGCTGATGGGGCAGGTGCCGGACGAACCCGACCGTGTCGGTCAGCGTGAACGGCAGGCCCGACGGCGTGCGCGCCCGGCGGACCGCCGGGTCGAGCGTGGCGAACAGCGAGTCGTCCACCAGCACCTCGGCGCCGGTCAGCCGGTTCAGCAGGCTCGACTTGCCGGCGTTGGTGTATCCGGCGATGGCCACCGAGGCCACCTCGCGGCGGCGGCGCTGACCACGCTGGACCTCGCGGCCGACCGACATCTCCGAGATCTCCCGGCGCAGCTTGGCCACCCGGTTGCGGATCCGGCGCCGGTCTGTCTCGATCTTCGTCTCACCCGGGCCGCGGGTCCCGATCCCGCCGCCGCCGGCCACCCGGCCGCCGGCCTGCCGGGATAGCGACTCGCCCCAGCCGCGCAGCCGCGGCAGCAGGTACTGAAGCTGGGCCAGCTCCACCTGCGCCTTGCCTTCTTTGCTGCGGGCGTGCTGGGCGAAGATGTCCAGGATCAGCGCGGTGCGGTCGATGACCTTCACCTTGACGATGCCCTCCAGCCGGCGCAACTGGCCGGGGGCCAGCTCGCCGTCACAGATCACCGTGTCCGCGCCCGAGGAAACCACCAGGTCCGCCAGCTCAGCGGCCTTGCCCGCGCCGACGTACGTGGCGGCATCAGGTCGGCCGCGCCGCTGGATCAGGCCCTCGAGGACTTCCGACCCGGCGGTCTCCGCCAGCCGGGACAGCTCGCGGAGCGAGTTTTCCGCTGTCGCGAGCGTGCCGTCGGTCCACACGCCCATCAGGACCACCCGCTCCAGCCGCAGCGACCGGTACTCAACCTCGCTGACATCCTGAAGCTCGGTCGACAGGCCGGCCACGCGGCGCAGCGCATGGCGTTCCTCCAGGTCCAGCTGACCCAGATCGGGCCGGTCGGCGAGATCCGAGCGGTCAGCGTGATCCGAACGCGCAGACTGCCCGGAATCGGGCAGATCATCGTAATTATCGGCGCCGCCGAGGCCGCGCCTGGCAGCGCGAGCGCTGCGTGGTCGCGGCTGCTGCTGCGGCCCGGTGTTATCGGAAAGTGCAGTCATTCGCCATCCAAGGCAGCCGCTGGGCGGCCGCCGTCTCGTTGAGATGACCGTCCGCCGCCTGGCGGACGGTCTGACGATGGTGCCACGGCTGGCAGACATCCTCATCTGAATAACATCCGGCGTGGCCAGGATGTGCCCGGAGCGGCTAGCGTCTGGATCACCAGCCGGCACGGGCAGCAGGCGCGCGGCAGCGGCGCGGAGGAGCGGAAACGTGAACGAGAACGTGGGCGTGCAGGTCACTGGCCCGGCCGGTGATCGATATGACGAGATTCTTACCCCGCAGGCCCTCGGCCTGATCGCCGCACTGCAGCGCGAACTGGGCCCGCGCCGCGCCGAACTGCTCGCCGCGCGCGCCCGCCGCCAGGAGGAGCTCTCGGCCGGCGGCACCCTCGATTTCCTCGAGGAGACCCGCGCGATCCGGGAGGACCGTACCTGGCGGGTAGCCGAACCGGCGCCCGGCCTGGTGGACCGGCGGGTGGAGATCACCGGCCCGACCGATAAGAAAATGACCATCAACGCTCTCAACTCGGGCGCGAAGGTCTGGCTCGCCGATCACGAGGACGCGAACACGCCGCTGTGGGACAACATGATCACCGGCCAGCTGAACCTGAAGGACGCACTGGACCGCAAGATCGACTACACCAGCGAGGAAGGCAAGACGTACCGGCTGCTGCCCGACGACGAGCTGGCCACGATCGTGGTCCGGCCGCGCGGCTGGCACCTCGACGAGAAGCATATGCTGGTAGACGGCCAGCGGGTGTCGGCCAGCCTGTTCGACTTCGCGCTGTATTTCTTCCACTGCGCGCAGCGCCAGCTCGACAAGGGCAAGGGCCCGTACTTCTACCTGGCCAAGATGGAGAGCCATCTCGAGGCGCGGCTGTGGAACGACGCCTTCAACATCGCGCAGGACGCGCTCGGCATCCCGCGCGGCACCATCCGGGCGACAGTCCTGATCGAGACGATCCCGGCCGCGTTCGAGATGGACGAGATCCTCTATGAGCTGCGCGAGCACAGTGCCGGACTGAATGCCGGGCGGTGGGACTACCTGTTCAGCATTATCAAGAAGTTCCGGACGCGGGGCCGCGAGTTCGTCCTGCCCGAGCGCAACGCGGTCACCATGACGGCGCCGTTCATGCGCGCCTACGCCGACCTGCTGGTGAAGACCTGCCACGCGCGCGGCGCGCATGCGATCGGCGGCATGGCCGCGTTCATCCCCAGCCGGCGCGACCCGGAGGTGAACGCCAAGGCGCTGGCCAAGGTGCGCGAGGACAAGACGCGCGAGTCATCGAACGGCTATGACGGCTCGTGGGTCGCCCACCCCGACCTCGTGCCGCTGTGCCGCGAGGTGTTCGACGGCGTGCTCGGGGACGCGCCCAACCAGCTCGGCAGGCAGCGCGACGACGTCAGCGTCAGCGCCGCTGACCTGCTGGCCATCAGCAAGACGCCCGGCGAGATCACCGAGACGGGCCTGCGCAACAACATCAGCGTGGGCCTGCAGTACCTCGCCAACTGGCTCAACGGCACCGGCGCGGTGGGCATCTTCAACCTGATGGAGGACGCGGCCACCGCCGAGATCTCCCGGTCGCAGATATGGCAGTGGCTGCACAACGACATCAGCCTGGCCGAGGGCCCGAAGATCACCACCGAGCTGGTGCAGCGAATGATCGACGAGGAGCTGGCCAAGATCCGCGAGCTGACCGACAGCGAGTTCGACCCCGTCCACTATCAGCAGGCGGTGTCGCTGTTCACCGCCGTCGCCCTCGCCGACGACTACGTCGAGTTCCTGACCATCCCGGCCTACGAGCAGATGCCGTAACCGGCGCGGCGATCAGTCCGCCCCGAGGGCGGCGGCGCGGCGGGCGGCGGCACGCTCGGCCGAAACTGGCACGAACAGCGCGGCCAGCGCGAGCGCGCCCACGAGCAGGACCAGCCATCGCCTGCCGCTGCGCGCATCTGACCCGGAGCGCTGCGGCTCCGCGGACCCATCGCCCATATTTTGATACTAGTAGTCCATATAGTGAGACAAGGCGGCGCGGGCGGCTGACCGGCCGCGGGAAAAGTGGCGGCCATGCCGAAGTAGGGGAATTGTGGGTAGTAAGCACGGACAGGCGGGAAAGGCAGGAGCAGATGATCAAGGCAGCAGGCACGGCGGCCGGCGTCGCTTCGGCTGCGGTGACGGCACTTGAGCCGCGGATGATCGAGATCTGCGGTCCGGGCAACGTCATCAGCGATCCGCTCGAGCTGCGCACCTACGAGTGCGACGGCCTCACCGCGCACCGTTGCTCCCCCGGCCTGGCGGTGCTGCCCGAGTCGGCTGAGCAGGTCGCCGCGGTTGTCACGCAGTGCGCACGGGCGCGTGTCCCGTTTGTCGCCCGCGGCTCGGGCACCGGCCTGTCCGGCGGGGCGCTGCCGCGCGCCGATGGCGTGCTGATCGTCATGTCCAAGATGCGAAAGATCATCGCGATCGACGCGGCCAGCCGGCGGGCCATCGTCGAGCCGGGCGTGACTAACCTTTCCGTCAGCAAGGCCGCCGAGCCGTACGGGCTGTTCTACGCACCGGACCCGTCCAGCCAGGTGATCTGCTCGGTGGGCGGCAACGTCGCGGAGAACTCCGGCGGCGCGCACTGCCTCAAGCACGGCTTCACGGTGCACCACGTGACGGGCCTGGAGATCGTGACCCCGCAGGGCGAGCTGACCTGGCTGGGCGATGGCACCGGCGCGACCCCGGGCTATGACCTGATGGGCGCGTTCACCGGCTCGGAGGGCACGCTCGGCATCGTCACCAAGATCATCGTCAAGCTGATGCGGATCCCGGAGTCCGTGACGACCCTGCTGGCCGCGTTCGCCACCATGGGCGCGGGCGGGAGCGCGGTGTCGGCGATCATCAGCGCGGGGATCCTGCCCGCCGCGATCGAGATGATGGACGCCCTCGCGATCGAGGCCGCCGAAGCCGCCGTGGCGTGCCGCTACCCCGAGGGCGCGGCGGCGGTGCTGATCGTGGAGCTGGACGGGCCGCAGGCGGACGTGGCCCGCGAGGTCGCCGCGGTCCGGGCCCTGTGCGAGCAGGCCGGCGCCTACGAGATCCGCGCTGCTGATGACGCCGCTGAGCGGACCGCGATCTGGACCGGGCGCAAGTCCGCGTTCGCCGCGGTCGGCCGGATCAGCCCGGCCTACATCGTGCAGGACGGCGTCGTCCCGCGCACCGCCCTGCCGGAAGTGCTCGAGGCGATCACCAAGCTGTCGGCCGCGGCCGGGATCCGGGTCGCCAATGTCTTCCACGCCGGTGACGGCAACCTGCATCCGCTGGTGCTGTTCGATGACGCGCTTCCGGAGGCGTGCACGGCCGCCGAGGAGCTGTCCGGCCAGATCCTGGACCTGTGCATCTCGCACGGCGGCTCGATCACCGGCGAGCACGGCGTCGGGGTCGACAAGTCCCGCTACATGACCAGGATGTTCGACAGCGACGACCTGGACACCATGCAGCTGGTGCGCTGCGCGTTCGACCCGGCGAACCTGTGCAACCCGGGCAAGGTCTTCCCGACCCCGCGGCTGTGCGGCGAGGTGCCAGGGATGCGGCGCGAGCCGCACCCGCTGGTCGCCTCCGGCCAGCTGGAGCAATTCTGAGATGCGAAACGGGCGGCCGAGAGCCGGTGCGTCATGACCGCTCAGTCGATTCCGGTGCGCCTGGCGGGCGCCTGCAGCGATATCCGGCTGGCCGCCCCGGCGGACGCCGTCGGCGGCTGCCAGCCGTCCTACATCGCCGCTCCTGCCAGTACTAAGGAGGCCAGCGCGGTGCTGCGCGCGGCCGCGGAGCTGGGACTGGCCGTGCTGCCGCGCGGCAGCGGCACACGGCTGCACTGGGGCGGCCCGCCCGGGCGCTGCGATCTGCTGGTCGATACCCGGCGGATGAACACCGTGCTGGAGCACGCGGCTGGCGACCTGGTCGCCAGGGTCCAGGCCGGGACGGGACTGCGGCAGCTGGCGGACGTGCTCGGCGCGTCCGGGCAGCGGCTGGCGCTTGACCCGCCGCCGGCCGGCGCGCAGCTGCCCGCGGGCGGAGCTGCTGCCAGCGAGGGCGCCGCCAACGGGCATGCGAGCGGCCCGGGCGGAACGGTCGGCGGCCTCATCGCCACCGGCGTGGCCGGACCGCTCCGGCTGCGCTACGGCACACCGCGTGACTTGCTCATCGGCATCACCGTGGTCCGGCCCGACGGCACGGTGGCGCACTCCGGCGGCAAGGTCGTCAAGAACGTGGCCGGCTACGACCTCGGCAAGCTCTACGCAGGCTCCTGGGGAACGCTGGGCGTCATCACCGAAGCGGCGTTCCGGCTGCATCCGGTGCCGAAGGCAGCGGCGTTCGTGACGCTGGACTGCTCCGGTCCGCACACGGCGCAGGCGGTCCTCGCCGCGGCCGTCGACTCGCCGCTGGGCCCGTCGGCGGCCGAGCTTGACTGGCCGGCCCCGAACGCGCCGGTCAGTACCGCGATCCTGCTGGAAGGCGATCCGGACGGGGTCGCCGAGCGAGCCGCCCGGCTGAGCGCACTGCTGGGCGGCGGCGCTGTGAGCGCCGATCCGCCGGCCTGGTGGGGATTGTCGGCGGCGGCCGCTGCCGACGGCACGGTGCTGCGGGTGGCGTTCTGGGCCGGGCAGACGGCAGCCGTGCTCGATGCGATCGCGGCCGCGGCGGCGGCCGAGAGCCTCCGGCCCGTCGTCAGCGGCTCCGCGGCGGCCGGGGTCCTGCACGTCTGGCTTCCTGAAGGCGCGCCCCCGGACAGCGTCGCCGCGTTCCTGACGTCACTGCGCGCTGCGCTGCGCCGCGGCAGCGCCGCGGTAGTGCACGCGCCGCCCGCCGTCCGCGATCACGTCGACCTCTGGGGGCCGGTTCCGTCGCTGCCGCTCATGCGAGCGGTCAAAGACCAGTTCGATCCCGGTCACCGGATGGCGGCAGGCCGTTTTGTCGGAGGTATCTGATGCCAGTGCAAAGCCAGGGCGGTCACCGCGCGGATGGACCCGAGCGCGCCGCCGGTCCCGGTCTGGTGGCCGGCCTCGATGAAGCCGCAGGGCCCGACGGTGCCGCCGGGCCCGCGGCCGGGGCCGGAGCCGGCACCGCCCCGGCCCGCGCCGGGGGCGGACCCGGACCGGCGGCCGGCGCCGAGGGCGCGGCCGCGCTGGACCCGTCTGGTGAGCTGCGGGCTCTCGCCGGCGACTGCGTGCACTGCGGTTTCTGCCTGCCCGCGTGCCCGACCTACCAGCTGTGGGGCGAGGAGATGGACTCCCCGCGCGGCCGGATTCACCTGATGACCCAGATCCTGGAGGGAGCGCAGGCTGACGAGGCCGCCGCGGTTCATTTCGATCGCTGCCTGGGCTGCATGGCCTGCGTGCCCGCCTGCCCGTCCGGCGTGCGTTACGACCGGCTGATCGAGGCGGCCCGCACCTGGGCGGAGGAGCCGCCGGCGGGGACCCGGCCGGTGCCCGCCCGCTCGCTCCGGACCCGGGCGGCCCGGGCCGCGATCTTCGAGATTTTTCCGTATCCGCGCCGCCTGCGCGCGCTGACCGCGCCCCTGCGCGCGGCGCAGCGGGCTGGCCTGGACCGGTCCGGCCTCGCCGGACGGCTCTCTCCCGAGCTCGCCGCGGCGCTGCGGGTCGCACCGCGACCACGGCGCAGGCCCGTCGGGCACAGCGCGGCGGGTAGCGGCGCGGGTAATGCCGCGAGGAGCACGCCGGGCCGCCGCTGGTCCCGCCGTCCGGCCCGCAGCGACGAGGCCGCGCTGCCCGAGCTGATGCTGGCCGAGGGGCCGCGGCGGGCCATGGTGGGCATGCTCACCGGCTGCGTGCAGCAGGTCTTCTTCCCCGAGGTGAACGCGGCGACCGCGCGGGTGCTCGCGGCCGAGGGCTGCGACGTCGTCATCCCCCGCAGGCAAGGCTGCTGCGGGGCCCTCTCGCTGCACGCGGGCCGCCGCGCCGAGGCGGCCCGGTTCGCCCGGCGCACGATCGCCGAGTTCGAGCGGACCGGGGTTGACGCCGTCGTGGTGAACGCGGCCGGCTGCGGCTCGGCGATGAAGGAATACGAGGAACTGCTGGCGGGCGACGCCGAGTGGGCGGCCCGGGCCGCGGCGCTCAGCGCCAGGGTCCGCGACTTCACCGAATTCCTGGCTGAGCTGGGCCCGGTGGCCCGGCGGCATCCGCTGCCGGTCACCGTGGCCTACCACGACGCCTGCCACCTGGCCCACGCCCAGCGGATTACCCGTCAGCCGCGCGACCTGCTGGCGGCCATCCCCCGGCTGCGCGTGGCCGAGATCGCCGAGGGCGGCGCCTGCTGCGGCTCGGCGGGAATCTATAATCTCGTGCAGCCCGAGGCCGCGGGCGAACTCGGCGAGCGCAAGGCGGCAACGGTCCGGGCGACCGGCGCTGACCTCCTGGTGTCGGGCAACTCTGGCTGCGCTCTGCAGATCTCCTCCGCGCTGGCCGCGCAGGGTATCGAGATGCCGATGGCGCACATCGCCGTCGTGCTCGATGCGTCCCTCCAGGGCACTGAGGTCGCCGCGCTGCTGGCTTGAGCGCCGCGATCACGCCGGCGATGACAGCATGCTGGATCATTTTCGCGGGGATGTGCCTGGCTTTCCTTCCCCGTGGGGTTCGCCATCATGAGCATCCACGCGATCCCGGCGGCTCCGCGGCTGGTGCTGACGATCATCATCGCGGGCGGCCTGTGGTGGGGCCCTTTGCGTACGCCATGTACCTGAGCATGGCTGTGGTCAAGAACGGCGACCGGCGGCTGCTCCGCGGGGGAAATCAGGCACCGCGGAGGTACTGTCCGGCGGGGCGACCAACGAGATCATCCAGAGCGGCGAGTTCGCCTGGGAAGCACCCCGCGTCTATAAGTACCGCCTGAAGGTCAGCGTCCCGGCATGAGCCCGTACGAGACGGACTGCCGCATCTGCGCGGCCTGCAGCATGTGACGTCGCATCCGACTTGACTGACGGCCGGCTCGGTGACGGCGCGCTGCGTCAGCGGCGACCTGCGGGTGGACCGCATCACCGCCGGCGACGCCGACCTGAGCAGCGTGTCGGGGAAATCGCCGGGCCGCAGCCAGGGACACGGCAGCCGGCCCGATGACCGACCCCGGCGCAGCGACCGGCACCGAACCCGGAGATCCGGCCGGGTCTGACCAGCAGCGCGCCGCAACCCGGCCTGAGCGACTGCGCCGCTGCCAGCACCAGCACCAGCACCAGCACCAGCACCAGCACCAGCACCAGCACCAGCACCAGCACCAGCAACGAGATTAGGAGCCCTCAGATGTTTCCTTATGCCCTCGAGCAGCTCGCCAGCCAGCGCAGCCACGAGATTCAGGTGGCCGCCGATGCCCGCCGCGACCGCCGGGGCCCGCGCGCCCCCCGTCACTCGGTCCGCCACCGGGCGGGCTGGAGCATGATCGAGCTCGGCCTGCGGCTCGCCAGCCAGCCATCACGCGACTGACGGGGCCGCCCGCTGGGCCGCCAGCCACGCGTCGTCCAGCTCGCCCGCCGCGACGATCACCGCGGGTCCTGCGAGCAGGCTGGCCGACGCGTCCGGCGTGACGGTCAGCCTGCCGCCGGGGACATCCACGGTCCACGACGCGGCCGGCACCGGCGCCCGCTCGCCCGGCGCCCGCTCGCCCGCTGCCCGCTCGCCCGCTGCCCACTCGCCCGTCGCGGCGGCCGCCGCCACCGCCCCCGCCACTGCGCCGGTGCCGCAGGACCGCGTGACCCCCGACCCTCGCTCATGTACCCGCATCTCCGCCTGGTGCGGACCGGTGATCCGCACCAGCTCGACGTTGGCCCCGGCCGGGAACATCCGGTCATCCACCAGCGGCGCCGACGACAGATCGAACGCAGCCACCGGCTCGTCGACCAGGCAGGCCAGATGCGGGTTCCCCACCGTGATGGCCAGGCCCGCACAGCCCCGGCCGCCCACCAGGGCCGAGCTCTCGCCGAGCACCAGGGCGGGACCCATATCAACGGTCAGCTCGCCATCAGCCGCCGCGCTGACCTGGCGGACCCCGGCCCTGGTGGCGATCGGAATCACCGGCCCCGCCGCCAGGCCCTGCTCCAGCAGGTACCGCGCGAAGACCCGGATCCCGTTGCCGCACATCTCCGACAGGCTGCCGTCAGCGTTCCGGTAATCCATGAACCACGTCGCGCCGGACAGACCGTCCCGCGCCGACGCGCCCCCGGGCCGGGCCGACAGGCCCGGAGCCGAGCCGGACAGGCCGGCGACAGCGGTCCGGACTGCCCGCAGCACGCCGTCTGCGCCGAGCCCGGTGTGCCGGTCGCAGATCCGGGCCACGAGCTCCGGCGACAGATCCAGCTGGCCGTCGGCGTCAGGCAGGATGACGAAGTCATTGCCGGTGCCGTGCCCCTTGGCAAAACGCATGCCCCGATCGTAGCTAGTACTCCGGCCGTAGATCGTGACGCGGGCGCTGGCCCTCGCGGGGCGAGTGCAGCCATATGAGCATGTCGCGCGGTGCCAGCTGGGCTGCGCGTGCGTAGTAGCTGGCTACTTCCTCGTCGCTGAGAATCTCGCGTCCGGCGCCGGACGTGCCCCGGCGGAAGAACGCCGCGTTGTCCTTCAAGATCCCGCCGGCCGGGACAAGCTTGCCCGCGTTGTCCCGCATGCCCGCGAACGTGGCCGCCCGTACGAGCGGCGGCCAGGCATCGCCTGGAACGGTTATGCCGAGCTGCCTGGCGAGGCGGCGCATTTCGGCTTCGAGGTCGGCGGACAGGTCGTCGTAGTGCACGAGCAGCACGTTTGGCCGGCTGCGGCGGGACCAGGCATCGGAAAGGTGCCACAGGACACCGGGCAGCGAGTCCAGGTGCGCACGGGGATCGCGGTCATTGGTGATCCATCCGAGCAGCCAGTCGTGCAGCGGCTGGCGCGGCGGCGGAGGCTCCGCCGGCTCGGGCTGCCCGATCAGCTGCCGGACCCGCGCGCGGTCGATGTTGTCGCCCTGGTGGTAGAGCGACACGGCCATGTCGAGCGGGTGCCGGGCGGTCACGATATAGGTGACGCGGGAGTCGAGGGGAATCCCGTCCAGCGGCGTATGGGTCTTGATGAAACGCCGGTGCCCCTGAGCGGCAAGCCGGGCATACACCTCCTGCCGCGGCACGATCAGGTGATCTAGCCACGGCGAGAGCCGCGGGAGCGTAGCCGGGAGCTGCGGTGTCTGGAAGATCAGCAGCGCGCAGATCATCTGTACCCAGGTCGTCCCGGTCTTGGATCGCGTGCTGATAACGATGTCGCCGTCCCGGAACGGGAAGCCGAGCCACCGGCCGCTGTCCTCATCAGGAGACTGGTAACGAAACGGGGTGCTGTCCACCCGGCGAGCGTAGTAGGGATCCGGCGATAACGATCTATGGCTGGAGTGCTAGACCCGCCCGGCGCGCACCGCGGCCAGCGCCTGGCCGGCCAGGTCAGCACCGTCGGCGGCCAGCCAGCGGATCCGCGGGTCGCGCCGGAACCACGACTCCTGGCGCCGGGCGAACCGGCGCGTCGCCCGGACGGTCTGGTCCTCGGCCTCCGCCTCGGTCGACTGGCCGTCCAGGAAACGCAGCACCTGCGCGTAGCCCAGGGCCCGGCTGGCTGTCCGGCCGCGGCGCAGCCCGATTTGCTCCAGCTGCCGCACCTCGTCGACCAGGCCGAGCTCCCACATCCGGCGGACCCGCTGGCCGATCCGCACGTCCAGCTCGCCGCGCAGCACCCCGAGCCCGATCTGGATGCTCGGGTAGATGGACTCGTACTGCGGGAGCTGCGCGTTGAACGTGCCGCCGGACAGCTCGATGACTTCCAGGGCCCGGACGATCCGGCGGCCGTTTCCCGGCAGGATGGCCGCGGCCGCGGCCGGATCCGCCGCCGCCAGCCTGGCGTGCAGCTGCGCGGGACCAACCTGGGCGAGTTCCTCCTCCAGCTGCGCGCGCAGGCCAGCATCGGTGCCCGGGAAGTTCAGGTTGTCGAGCGCGGCCCGCAGGTGAAGGCCCGATCCGCCGACCAGGATCGGGATCCGGCCGCGCGCCTGGATGTCAGAGATGGCGGCGCGGGCCAGGCGCTGGTACTCCGAGACGCTGGCGGCCTCGGTCACGTCCCAGACGCCGAGCAGGTGGTGCGGGACGCCGGCTCGCTCCTGCGGCGTCAGCTTGGCGGTGCCGATGTCCATGCCCTTGTAGAGCTGCATGGAGTCGGCGTTGACCACCTCGCCGTCCAGCTCGCGGGCCAGGTGCAGCGACAGCTCCGACTTCCCGGCGGCTGTCGGGCCTACGACGGCGATGACGTGCTGCGGCATGGCTTCAGTCTGTCAGCGCCGCACCGCGCGGAAGAAACCGGCGCGGGCCAGGGTTGGCCGCTAAGTGATTGACGTACCGCTGTCCGTTCTGGACCTCTCCCCCGTCGCCGCCGGCACGACCTCCGGTCAGGCGCTGAACCATACGACCGAGCTGGCCCGGCGCACCGAGGAACTCGGCTACCACCGGTTCTGGGTCGCCGAGCACCACAACATGCCCGCGATCGCCAGCTCGGCGCCCGCCGTCCTGGTCGCGCACCTGGCCGCCGCGACGAGCCGGATCCGCGTCGGCTCCGGCGGGGTCATGCTGCCCAACCACGCGCCCCTGGTGGTCGCCGAGCAGTTCGGCACCCTGGAGGCGCTGCATCCGGGCCGGATCGACCTCGGCATCGGCCGCGCGCCAGGCACCGACCAGCTCACCGCGCTCGCGCTGCGCCGCACGATGGAGGGGCTGTCCGCCGAGGCGTTCCCGCAGGAACTGCAGGACCTCATCGGGCTGTTCTCCGGCGACGATCCGCAGCAGCGGATCACCGCCTCGCCGGGCCGCGGCGACATGCCCGCAATCTGGCTGCTCGGCTCCAGCGGGTTCAGCGCGCAGCTGGCCGGGCTGCTCGGGCTGCCGTTCTCGTTCGCCCACCATTTCAGCTCGGCGAACACCGTGCCCGCGCTGGCGCTGTACCGGGAGTCGTTCCGGCCATCGCAGTGGCTGGAGCAGCCGTATGCCATGGTGGCCGTGAACACCGTCTGCGCGGACACCGACAAGCGGGCCCGGTGGCTGTCAGGACCCGCCGGCCTGTCCTTCGTGCACCTGCGAACGGGCCGGCCCCAGCCGCTGGCTACCCCGGAAGAGGCGGCCGCTTATCCGTACTCCGACGTGGACCGGCAGATCATGGAGCAGCGCTCAGCCGGCCAGGCCATCGGCTCCCCGGAGACGGTCGCCCGGCAGCTGGCCGGGCTGCTGGAGCGCACGGGCGCCGACGAGCTGATGCTCACCGCCATGGTCTACGACATCGAGGACCGGATCCGGTCCTTCGAGCTGGTCGCCGAGAAGGTCGCGGGCGGCCTGGCCAGGGGCTAAGGTGCGCGGCATGGCCGAGGCGTCACAGGCAGACGGGCTGGCCGCGGAGATAGCACCCGAACTGGCCGGCCTGCCGGACCGGCTGCGGTGGAACGCCCGCTACTCCGGCGGCTTCACCCCGTCATTTGCCGCTCATCCGCTGGCCGTCGCGGCGCTGTCGCTGCCGCTGCCCAACGGGCCCGTGCTCGACCTGGCCTGCGGCCCGTCCGGCAGCGCGCTGGCCGCGGCCGCGGCCGGGCGCCAGGTGACCGCCGTCGACGCCGCCGAGGTCGCACTCGGGCTGCTCGCCGGGGAAGCCAGCCGCCGGGGGCTGGCCGCGCTGATCACCCTGGTCCACGCCGATCTCGCCACGTGGCAGCCGGCGCCGGGCCGCTATCCGCTCGTGCTGTGCACCGGCTACTTCGACCGCGGCGTCTTCGCTGCTGCCGCCCGCGCCGCCGCCGTCGGCGGGCTGCTGGGCTGGGAGGCCTTCACCGCCGCCGCGCGCCGACAGCGGCCCGCGCTGCCCGCGGCCTGGTGCCTGGACGCTGGCGAGCCCGCCGCGCTGCTGCCGGCCGGCTTCACGGTTCTGGACCAGCATGACCTGCCGGACGATGCTTCCGGCACGAAGAGGCAGCTGCTCGCGCGCCATCAGGTTCCCGCTGCCTCGCCCGCATCCTCGCCGAACGCGTAGGCGAACACGAAGCGCATCAGCCGGGCGTGCTGGTCGAGCAGCGCGGCCGCCTGCTCCGGTCTGAGCCTTTCCATTTCCTGCAGGGCAAACCGCAGGCCGGGAGCACGGCGGCCATCCGGTCCAGGACGGCTGCTGCGTTCGGCGCGCTTTCGATGTCGCGGTCGGGACGGTCGATGATCTCGGCCCGGACCAGCAGATCGGCGACGTCCTGCGGGCAGCCGAGCCCGGCCTCGATGAAGTCACCCCACCGGCGGCAGATCCTCCGCAGGCCAGTCCACGAGTGGTAGCCGGCGAAGATCGACTCCCACTGCCGGGTGACGAACTCTTCCCACCCGAGGACTTCCAGCTCGCCCTGATCATGGTCGTACACCCGCTTAACAGTACGGGCCCCGGCGCCCGGCCCGCCCGCTCAGTTGGAGCTGTAAGGCGAGTAGCGCAGATCAGGGGCGGGCGTCGAGCTCAGCGAGCGGAGCATTGTGGTCTCCCTGGCCAGCATCGCCCGCTCGGCGGCCAGCCGGGCCGCGGCGTCGGACTCGGCCAGCAAGCCCTGCTTGTCCGGCAGGTCGACGACCATTGCCGCGGCGACAAGATAAGACAGCAGAACGGGCTCCTGCGGCACATCGGGCACGCTGACCTGGACGCCCCGTTGCGAAAGTGCGTCTAGATAGCCGGGGAACACTGCCCGCACGGCCCGGGCGGCCAGCCCCGCGGCCGCCTCGTCGCCCAGCTCCTCAGGCAGCATTTCCGCCTCGCCCTGCAGGTAGGGGACGCCGGTCTCCAGCGCCAGCAGCCGGAACCGGGCCGCCCCCGCGGTGATGAGGTCATACCGGCCGTCCTCGTGCTCGCGGATCTGGCGCACCTCGGCCACGCAGCCGATCTCGTGCAGGGCGGAGATGCCGTCCACGCCGGTCTCGCGGCCCTTGCGGATCGCGATGACCCCGAACTGCCGCGGCTCGGGCCCCGCCAGCAGGTCACGGACCAGCTGCCGGTACCGCTCCTCGAAGATTTGCAGCGGCAGCAGCACGCCCGGGTAGAGAACCGTCCCGAGGGGAAACAACGGCAGCGTCTCGCTCATGCCGCGACACTATGTCGCCCCCCGCCCGGCGGCCACGCGGGGCCGATGATGAGCGCTCATGCGGGCTGGGCGCCGGGCGCGCAGGGCGGGCGCGGCTCGGGGCCAGACCGGGCTCGGGGCCAGACCGGGCTCGGGGTCAGGCGCGGCGCGGGGTCAGGCCTCGCGGGTCAAGCCCGGCGCGCAGCCGTGAGCACCTCGTCGGCGGCGCGCGCCCCGGAACGCAGGGCGCCCTCCATCAGGCCCGCCCAGGCTCCCGCCGTGTGCTCGCCGGCGAAATGCACCCGGCCCACGGGGCTGGCCAGCAAGTCATCGTCTCCGGCCGCCGCGCCGGTGGTGAGCGCCGAGTAGGACTCGCCGGCCCACGGGTCGTCGTTCCAGGTCGTGAGCAGAGCCCGGCTGGTGTCAAGGTCAAGCTCGGGGCGCAGCGCGGCCGCCGCGGCCGCCCAGGCCGCTGGCCCTTCGGCGACACCGAGGGCGGCCAGGCCCGTCCTCGTGCCCCGGAAAGCGTGCAGGACCGGCTGGACCTGCCCGGACGCGTCGGCCGCCGTCCAGGTCCAGAACCGGTCCGCGGTGCTCTGCACCGCCGAGGCAGGCGCTGCCCGGCGCAGCGGAACGTGCAGCTTGGCGTTGTGCGCCAGCCCGGCCCGCTGCCAAGCGGCGCGGATGGGTTCCGGCGGCGGCGGCGAGAAGGACAGCTCGCGCAGCACGGCCATCGGGACCGCGACGATGACCGCGTCGCCGGTCACCTCGCCGTTGTCGGTGCGCACCGCAGCGCCCGCCTCGTCGTGGCGGACCGCGCGCACCGGGGTCCGCTGCCGCACCGCCGGGCCGAGACGCGCCGCCAGGCCCTCGGCCAGGCGCTGGTTCCCGCCGTCTACCCGCCAGCACGGCCGGCGGTCGAACCCGGTAGTGAGATCGGCCGCGGCGCCGGCGGCCAGCACGTCAGCGGTGACGCCGTTGGTGACCTCGACGCGGGACAGGTAGGCGGCGAGGGCCGCCGGCG
>JBKQMG010000205.1:0-38594 GCA_052146815.1 Streptosporangiaceae bacterium
CCGGACAACGCGAACCCGGCGCGGCGCCCGGGCCTCACCCCTGCCCGCACCCCCGGAACCCGTCCGCCAAGATCAGCTTCCGCCCCGGAAGATCAACTCAACGCGGTACTCGCGGATTCGGGTCTGATCCGGACCTTCGGTTGTGACCGTGCAGTTCGCGGTGCGCTCACTCAGCGGGAAGCCGCGCACCTGACCGCCGCGGAGCCGGGCGGGCTACGGCAGCCCATCCTGGCCGCGGGCTCGTGCCGCCACCGGCCGGCGGCAGGGCTCTGGACACACCGCCAGGAGCAAGACGTACTGTTAGCTGAGTCTTGATATCAGCGTTGCGGGGGCGGGCGAAGGAAGTCGTGAGCCGTATCGAGACTCTGCCTGGGCTTCAGGGTCCAGACGCCAGGCCAGGGGGCCACACCGCAGAACGACCGCGGGAATGGCTGGCGCTGCCCGGCGGCCGGATCCGGCCGGTGGTCTCCGTGCCAGGCGGTGACGGCACCGCCGAGCTGATTACGCACGCGGCGTGGCAGGCCCGCCTGGTGCCTACCTGCCAGTGCGGCAGGCCGCGTCTCGGTTCAGGTCGCACGTGCGGCAGCGCGGAATGCGTCGCCAGGCTTCGCGGGCACGGCGACGGCGCCGCTGCCACCATGCGGTGACCGATGGCCGCGTCCCCCGAGGTCCCAGTCCAGTGTCAGGGTCACCGCAGCGTCAGTCGGCGCAGCGTCAGGATCAGCGCAGGCTCAGGAAGAGCATGAACAGCAGGATCAGCACGATGTTCAGGTAGCCGATCGCCAGTGCCGCCGCGGCGAGGGCCCCGCCGCCCTCATTGCTGCCCCGGATCTGGCTGCGCGCCGCGTGGCCCATCACGATGGCGGGCACCGTGCCGTAAAACGGAAGCAGCGCCGCGACCAGCGACGCGATCGCCAGCTTGTTGGTCTTTCGGGCCAGCGGGTAGCGGTACGCGGCTGATCCTGGCGGTACCGGTGCCGCCAGCGTTCCGAGCGGCCCGACCGGCAGGTCGGCGGTCAGCGCTGCCAGCTCGCCGTAGGTGCGGGCCGCTAGAGCCCGGGCCTGGCGGGCGCTCAGTTCTTCCCTGGTGAGCCGACCCTCGGCAAAACCGGCCTTCAGCACGTCAACCGCACGTTCCCGATCGGCATCCGACGCCCGGAGGTGCCAGCTGGGAGCCGCCCGGAGGTGCCCGTAAGGAGATGGTGCCGCGTTCCAGAACTCGGGCGCTTCAGCCATCGGCCCTCCCTCAGCGAGACTCCGGCTCATACGAGCGTAACTGCGGATCCGGGCGAACCGGTAACGCCCGAGCCGAGCGGGCCGCCGCCACTGTCACGGGAGCAAGACCTCAGCTGGTCATCCCGCTGCGGCCAGTCTGCGGCCGGGCGGGAGACTAGCTTCATGCGTGTCGTCGGGGTGGACGCCTGCCGCAGCGGCTGGGTGGGAGTGACACTCGATGACGGCCGGGTGGCGGGTACTCAGGTAGCGGCAGACCTGACCGACATCGTGAGGGGCTGCCGAGACGCCGTGGTGATCGGCGTGGATATGCCGCTGGGACTGGTGAAGGCCGGCTGGCGGCGCGCCGGCGCACTGGCCAAGCTCCGGCTGGGCGCCGTCCGCAGCCGCGTCTTCATGGTGCCGCCGCGGGCGGCGTGGGACGCCGCCTCGCACGCGGAGGCCGTCGCCATCTGCCGCCAGCGGACCGATCCGCCGGCCGGGTTCAGCATCCAGGCCTGGCAGCTCAAGCCCAAGCTCCGGCAGGCCGGCCGGCTGCGTGAGCAGATGCCCGGCCTGCTGTATGAAGTCCATCCCGAGATCTCGTTTGCCGAGCTCAACGGCGGTCCGCCGATCATGGCCGGAAAGAAGACCTGGAACGGCCAGCTGACCCGGCGCGCCCTGCTGGCGGCCGCGAGCGTCCATCTCCCCGACGACCTCCCCGGTGCCGGGGCAGTACCGCCCGACGACATCCTCGACGCCGCCGCTGCCGCGTGGAGTGCCGCTCGCATCGCGCGGGGCCATGGCTGCAGCCTTCCGGACCCGCCGCAGCCCGATCACGCGGGCCAGCCGACAGCGATCTGGTACTGAGGCCGCATAGCCGCCAGGCTGCTGCATAATCAGAGGGTGAGCGATGTCATCACCAAGCTGCTGCCCATCCTGCATGTCGCGGACGCCTCCGCGGAGCGGCACTTCTACGAGCAGCTGGGCCTGCGCACGACCTACGAGAGGCCCGAGTACCCGGGCTTCATCTCAGTCGGCAACGACTGTGTCGAGTTCGGGCTCAGCAGCCGCCCCGGCGCGGGCCCTGTCCCCGGCATCACCTGGCAGCTGGGCGTCAGTGACGTGGACGCTGCCATCGCCGCCTGCGAGCGAGCGGGCCTGCGGTTCGAGGTGACGGCAGAGCAGCCCCGCGAGAACTGGACCTACCGGGTCGTCAGGCTCCAGTCACCAGGCGGGATGGAAGTCCTGCTCGAAGAGCAGGACCCGCCCGGCTGAGCCGACGGTGGCCGCGGCAGGCGTTTCTACCAGCCGGCCGGCGGGGACCGGCTGTCAGTCCCGGCCCCTATGATCAGCTTCGTCGCTGATCTGACGCAGGGAGGCTGCATGAATCAGGAACCGGTGCTGACCCTGTCGGGAATAGTCCTCGACGCGCCGGACGCCGCGGCGCTTGCTGGCTTTTACCGCGGGCTGCTGGGATGGGCTGTCGAGCAGGATGAGCCCGGCTGGGTGAAGCTGCGGTCACCGGCCGGAGGCCCCGGCTTGTCGTTTCAGACGGAGACACAGTTCGTGCGGCCAACCTGGCCCGCCGGACCGGGCGACCAGCAGATGTCGGTGCACCTCGATTTCGCGGTCGAGAACCTGGACACAGCCGGCGAGCACGCGGTGCGGGCGGGGGCTATCCTGGCCGCTTATCAGCCCCAGGATGATGTTCGGGTCTACCTCGACCCGGCGGGCCACCCGTTCTGCCTGTTCCTGCCTGACTAAGCGCTCCGGGCGGGCCCTCTCGCCGGGCGCAGGTTCAGCCGGCCGCCCAAGCGGGGCCCGGCCTGCCGGAGGCCGATGATGGGGGACGTGCCTCTGCAGAACCGGGTAATGCCGACCGGCGAGATTGTGGCGGACCCGGGTCGTGGCCTGATGATGGGCAATCGCGGCTGCCTGCACGGGCATGGCCGCGACCTGGGCGTCAGCCGCTGGCGATCGAAGCTGTGGATCTGCTGCGCGCTCGAGTGGACGGATGTCCGGCGCGATCCGATGCCGCCTGGCCGCTGGACCGCGCTGTTCTTCCTGGATGAGGCGACGGCGCTGGCCGCGGGACACCGGCCGTGCGGCTACTGCCGCCGCCGCGACTTCGCGCAGTTCGCCGAGACGTGGCGCGCGGCCTCGCGCCCGGAACGCCGGCCGCGGGCCCTGCAGATGGACTCGGTCCTGCAGGCCGAGCGCGTCGACCGGCTCCGGCGACAGGTCATCCACCACCGGGAGCCCGGTGACCTGCCGGACGGCGTGATGATCCAGGCGGCGGGCCGCACCGGCCTGCTGCTCGCCGGCCGGCTGCTGCCCTGGTCGTTTCATGGCTGTGGCGCCCCCGCCGAAGTCGCGGCCTGCGCGCCGGTCAAGGTGCTCACGCCGCCGTCGATCGTCGCCGCGCTCGCGGCCGGGTACCGGCCGCTCGTGCATCCCAGCGCCCTGACAGCACTCGCGCGGGCCGGCAGGATCCCGCCCGGCATTCGCGTCCACGAGCACCCGGCCGAGGGCCCGGCGTTCGCATCCGGGGCGTGACACGCTGCGCCGGGCGCTGCCGCGCGACCTGCGCGGGCCGTAAGGTCATTGCTGCATAACGGCTGGCCGCGGGTCCACGCCGCCCGGGAGCCGGTCATCCGCGGGGCGTGGTCCGGGGGGGACACATGGTGGATGTCAGCCGCCGCGAGGTACTCAGCGGCACGGGGAAACTGGCGGTCGCCGCCGGGGTCGGCGCTGGGCTTGCCCGGCCGGCGTCATCCCCCCGTCAGGCCTTACGGCCGGACACGGCCACGCAGCTGCGCAGCGCCGCGCGGCCGCGCGCCGTCGCCCGGCCGCGTCCGCCGGACTGGGCGGCGCTGCGCCGGCGCCTGCGCGGCCCGCTGCTGCGGCCCGGAGACACCGGGTACACGGTCTCGAGCGTGCCCTACAACAAGCGGTACGCCGGTGTGCGGCCCGCCGGGGTGGCCTTGTGCGCGGATGCGGCAGACGTCGCGACCGCCGTGGGCTGGGCGCGGCACTACGGCGTGCCGTTCGCGGCCAGGTCGGGCGGCCACAGCTACGGCGGCTATTCCGCCAGCCGAGGCCTGATCATCTCCGTGGCCCGGATGAACTCAGTCCGGGTGGATCCCCGGTCGATGACGGTCACGCTCGGTGCGGGCACGCGCAACCGCGACCTTTATGCAGGCCTGGAGGGCAGCAACGTCGCCGTGCCGAGCGGCCGCTGCCCTACGGTGGGCGTCAGCGGGCTGCTGCTGGGCGGCGGGTTCGGTTTCAGCAGCCGGCATCTGGGACTTACCTGTGATCACCTGCTGGACACCGAGATCGTCACCGCGTCGGGCGCGGTACTGGAGGTCGGACCGCAATCCCACCCCGGCTTGTTCTGGGCCTGCCGGGGCGGGGGCGGCGGTAATTTCGGGATCAACACCCGGTACACGCTCCGGGCCGTACCGGTGGGCAGCGTCTCGGTCTACCGGCTCGAATGGCCGTGGCGGCAGGCAGGTGACGCGCTGGAGGCCGTCCTGACCCTGATGGCGAGCGCGCCGGACACCTTGTCCTGCCGGGCAGGACTCGGCGTCAGCGGCGGCGGCCCGGTCACCGGCGGCACGGCGCAGCGCAGCGCCTCGGCTCTCGGCCTTTATTTCGGGCCCAGCCACGAGCTGGCAGAGCTGCTGTCGCCGGTCCTGGACGCCGCCTGGCCGTCCTACCAGCTGTTCGAGGACAGCACGTACCTGGAGGCCCAGGCCATCCTCGCGCACAATGTGCCCTTCGACCGGTTCGCGTCGAAGTCACGGTTCCTGCGCCGGCCGCTGCCCGGCACCGGAATCGAGACGGCGATCCGCTGGCTGGAGAGATGGCCGGGCAGCTCCAATCCGGGCGGCGGCGGGGTCACGCTCTTCGCCTGGGGTGGCGCGATCGGCCGGGTCTCCCCCGCGGCGACCGCCTTCGTGCACCGGGACGCCGGTTTCCTGATGGACAACGAGACCACCTGGACGGCGAAAGACGGTCCGCGCGTGGTGGCGGCCAATCTGGACTGGGTAGAGGGGATCTACCGGGCCCTGGCCCCGTACGGCACGCGGCAGGCCTACCAGAACTTCATTGACCCGGCACTGACCGACTGGAAGACCGCGTACTACGGAGAGAACCTGGACCGTCTGATGCGGGTCAAGCGGCGCTACGATCCCGATGACGCGTTCCGGTTTGCCCAGTCAATCCCCGAGGGGCGTCAGTAGCGCTCGGTGAGATGCGCCCGGCTGGCAGGCGGCTCGTAGTCCTCCGGCCAGAAATCGGTGATCCTGGCGATCAGGCCGTCGTCGTCCAGCTCGAAGAAACACAGGCCGGGATAGGTGCCGTCCGGGTCAGTCAGCTGAATCCAGCTGACCGCGGACTGCTGGCCTGCAACGATCCGCTGCACGACCAGATGCCACTCGCCCGGGAAGCCCTCGGCGTTGAACCGCAGATACGCCTCGCGCCCGCGGAGTCGCTCCCGCGTCTGCGGAACCTCGTACACCACGTCCTGCGTGACCAGTTCGCCGAAAGCGGGCCAGTCCCTGGCCTCCGCCGCCGCCCAGTAAGCAGCGACCACCTCATGCGCGTCCGTCATGACCGGCACTGTACGGGGCGGGACTGACAGCCGCCCGAGCGATCTGTGACCCAGGTGCGGGCAAAGCGTCCGCACGCAGCGGAGCAGGCGATACGGCTGATTTGCCGACTCAGAGCGCTGACTCAGGGCAGGGCACCCGATCGCCGATCGGCTAGCGCGGGTCGGCTAGCGCGGGTCGATGAGGGTGATGACCACGCCGACGTCGCCGTAGGGGAATTTGCCCTTGCCGAGATGACCGAGGGTATTGAACAACCTCGACATCTCCACCATGAAGCCGTATTTCGCCCGAACCAGGCGCTGAATCGCCTCGAATTCGGTTCTGGAGGTGACGAGCTCGGCTGTCCCCTCGACCGGAGGCGCGCCAGCCCTCAGCTTGCCGCGCGCATCGGACGGCTGCAGTGGTTTTCGGGTTGCTGCGCAGGCGCTTGCACTTGCCCGACGCCGACGAGGTCCAGAAACCGGCCCGATCCCCGTCCAGCGGCACTATCCAGGTCGGCGTCCCTACCGCCGCCCCGGAT
This sequence comes from Streptosporangiaceae bacterium, assembly GCA_052146815.1. Lineage (GTDB taxonomy): Bacteria > Actinomycetota > Actinomycetes > Streptosporangiales > Streptosporangiaceae > DATJZH01. Next base: position 6,352 of record JBKQMG010000205.1, read on the forward strand.
TTGCGGTAAGTCGTTGAGGCAACGTATTTCTCGTCGCTGATGGCCATGCCCTGATCGTAGGGATGCCGGCGTCACCTGGGCAGGCAATGCCCGGATCGATTACCCGCCCGCGAGCCTGGTCGGCCGCACTTGGTTACCGGCGGCGTCGCCGGGGTTCGGCGCGGGCATTTCCGGTTAACTTCTGGCTATGGCCGCAAAGGCAATTGAGCTCGAAGCCGGGAACCGGACAGTGCGGATATCGAACCCGGACCGGGTCTATTTCCCCGCCCGCGGTGAGACCAAGCTCGACCTCGCGCGTTACTACCTGTCGGTCGGCGACGGCATCGTGCGCGCTCTGCGCGACCGGCCGTGCATGATGCACCGTTTCCCATCCGGCGTGACCGGCGAGAAAGTCCACCAGAAGCGCGTGCCCGCTGGCGCGCCCGAGTGGCTGGAGACCGTGCGGGTGGATTTCCCGCGCTACGGCCGGCACGCCGACGAGCTGTGCGTGACGGAGCTCGCCAGCGTCATCTGGGCCGTGCAGATGTCCACAGTTGAGTTCCACCCGTGGAACTCGCGCCGGGCTGACACTGAGCGGCCAGACGAATGGCGTATCGACCTCGATCCGATGCCGCGCTGCGGATTCGGCATCGTGCGCCGGGTGGCGCACCTGGTGCACGAGATCCTCGGCGAGCTCGGCATAGCCGGCTGGCCGAAGACCTCCGGCGGCAACGGCCTGCACGTCTATGTCCGGATCCAGCCGCGGTGGGGCTTCGCGGAGGTCCGGCGGGCGGCGCATGCTTTTGCCCGGGAGGTCGAGCGCCGCGCGCCCGCCGACGTGACGACCACCTGGTGGCGCAAGGATCGCGACCCCGCCAAGCTGTTCGTCGATTACAACCAGAACGCCCGCGACCACACGATCGCCAGCGCGTACTCGGTCCGCGGCGTGCCGGAAGCGACCGTGTCCACCCCGATCAGCTGGGACGAGATCGACGACGTTGAGCCGCGCGAATGCACGATCGCGACGGTGCCCGGCCGCTTCGCCCGGTTTGGCGACCTGCACGCGGGCATCGACGACAGCGCCTGCTCGCTGGACACCCTGCTGGAGTGGGCCGACCGGGACGGCCTCGACTAGCTCGCCGCCAGGCCACCGCCATTCCCCCGGCCCGGCCGGCCGTCGCCAGCGGGATGTGGTGCCGCTTCAGCACGATCTTCGAGCTGACGGGACCTCGCGCAAGGCGATCGCGCAAGCGGCCCGGAGTAGCGTTGGGCCGGGGCAGCGGCCGGCTGCCGCACCCGCACCCGCACCCGCGTGGCCGGGAGCGGCAGCGCGGCGGACTAGCAGGACGGCGGAGGGAAGGCGATGGAGCGACTAGTGCAGGCCGCGGACGGCCGGATGCTGGCTGTCGAGGAGACCGGTGCTCCGGCGGGCCGGCCGGTGCTGGTGCACATGGGCACGCCGAACTCCCGGCGGCTCTTTGCCCGCAATGCGGCCGACGCCGCCAGGCGCGGGCTGCGCCTGATCAGCTACGATCGTCCCGGCTACGGTGGCTCCTCGCCGGATCCGGGCCGCAGTGTCGCTGACTGCGCGGGCGACGTGCGGGCCATCTGCGCGGCGCTGGGCATCGACAGGCTGGTGATGTGGGGCATCTCGGGCGGCGGCCCGCACGTACTGGCCTGCGCGGCGCTGCTGCCTGACCTGGTCGCTGCCGCCACGTCGCTGGCCTCGCCCGCCCCCTACGGCGCGGACGGGCTCGACTGGTTCGCCGGCATGGGCCAGGACAATGTCGATGATTTCCGCTTGCTGCTGGCCGACGAGGACGCGGCCCGCAAAAAGCTGGAGAGCGACCGGGAGGAGTTCCTCGCAGCATCGGCAGACGAGCTGGGCGAGGGGATGAAAACACTGCTGTCGCCCGTGGACGCGGCGGCGCTCACCGGTGACCTGGCCGAGTTTCTTGCGTCTTCCATGCAGGAGGGACTTGCGCCCGGCCCCCAGGGCTGGTGGGACGACGGCGTCGCGGAAGTGGGCCCCTGGGGGTTCGAGCTGGCCGCGATCTCGGTGCCCGTCCTGGTAATGCACGGCCGCGAGGACAAGTTCGTCCCGTTCGCCCATGGCGAATGGCTGGCCGCGCACATTCCCGGCGCCGAGGCCCGGCTGCTCGACGAAGACGGGCATCTCACGTTGATGACCGACCGCGTCCCGGAGGTGCACGCCTGGCTAGCCGGGCGGCTCTGAGGCCGCGGGGGCACCGACGCTAGCCTGGGTCTGGGGCGGCTCGGCGCTCGCCGCGGCGCGACGGCGGGTAAGCCAGCTGCGGCGCGTCCAGCCGTGCCAGCCGGCGACGACGATCAGGATCACGCTGGAGAGGGCGTGGAAGCGGATCCTGGTCGGCTCGCCGCTCAGCCAGTCCCACAGGCCCGACGCGGTGACCACGACAACGAGCACCGCCAGCAAGACTGACTGGCCAAGGCTCCACCGCAGCCGGGGGGTGAGCCACCTGCGCTGGCGCAGCCGCCGCAGCGTCCCGCGGATCCAGCTGCGGCGGTTCCACAAGTGCGGCCCGACCGCCCCGGTGAACGCCAGCCCGATCACGCTGTGACTCGCGATAGACAGCGGCTCGAAGATGACCGAGACCACTCCGGCGGCGATCAGCAGGATGTCAACCAGCCACCGGCGCCACGTCATGGACGCCTTCAGCCGCGGCTCGGGCCTCGCGGGCACCGGGCTCGCCGGGCCGCCTCCGGGGGTCGCCGGCCCGGCTCCGGGAAGCGCGTCGTCAGTCATGACAGCGACGCTAGGCGGCCGCGCCGCCGGGAGGCATCAGTCCCTGGTAGGCGACCGCGCGGCGGACCTGCTACCTGAGTCCTGCCCTGCATCGTCCCGGCGGCCCTGTTCCCCCGGGGTCACCACGCCGGACTCGTAGGCGAGGATGACGGCCTGAACCCGGTCGCGCAGTTCCAGCTTGAACAGCACCGAGCTCACGTGCGACTTGACGGTCTGCTCGGCCAGGCACAGCCGCCGTGCGATCTCCGCGTTGGTCAGCCCCGCGGCGACCAGCAGGAGCACTTCCTTCTCCCGGGGCGTCAGGCGGCTGAGCTCGGGCGCCGGCGCGGGCCGCGAGCGCGCGGCGAACTCCGCGATCAGCCGGCGGGTGACGGCCGGCGCGAGCAGTGCCTCGCCGCCGCCGACAATCCGGACCGCCGCCAGGATCTCCTCGGGCGTCGCGTCCTTCAGCAGGAATCCGCTGGCGCCTGCCCGCAGGGCGTCGTAGACGTAGTCGTCGAGATCGAAGGTGGTCAGCACGAGCACTCTGGGCGGTGCCTGTCGCCCGCTGAGCAGCCGCGTGGCCTCGATGCCGCCGAGTACGGGCATCCGGATGTCCATCAGCACTACGTCGGGCCTGAGGTCCGCAGCGAGGCGGATGGCCTGGCGTCCGTCACCGGCCGTGCCGACGACGGACATGTCGTCTTGCGAGTCCAGCAGCGCCGTGAAGCCGAGCCGCACGACCGCCTGGTCGTCGACCACCAGCAAGCGCAGCGGCCCGGTGCCGCTCACCCGGCTTCCTGGTCCGCCATGGCGTGCCCTGCCCCTGCGGGCACCGGCCCGGCGTGCTCGGCGCCCAGGCGCGCGGCCGCCGGGGGCTCGGCCAGGAGCTGCTCTGCCGCATCCGCGGCCGCGGGCAGCCACGCGCTCACCACGAACCCGCCGCGTCCGTCCGGCCCGGCGTCGAACCGCCCGCGCAGCATCTCCACCCGCTCCCGCAGGCCCACCAGGCCGTAGCCCGCCGCGGCCGGGGCCGTGCGGACGTCCGGGGCGCCGTCGTTGCTGACCCGTACCGTCAGCGAAGCCCGCTCGTAACGCAGCTCGACCCGGACCGCGCTGCCCGGCGCGTGGCGCCCGGCGTTGGTCAGCGCCTCCTGCACAACGCGGTAGCAGCACAGCTCGACCGAGCCGGGCAGCGGCCTCGGCTCGCCGGTCACCGTCATTGCGACATCGGTTCCGGCGCTGGTCATCCGGCCCAGCAGGCAGTCCAGGTCGGCCAGCCGCGGCTGCGGTGCCGTCTCCGATCTGCCGCCGGTGGCCCGCAGCACCCCGAGCACCACCCGCAGCTCGGTCAGCGCGGTCCGGGCCTCGTCCGCGATCTCGCCGAAGGCGTCCCGGCCGGCGGGCGGCAGGCTCTCGATGGCATACGGCGCGGTGGCGGCCCGCACCGCGATCATCGAGACGTGATGAGCGACGACGTCGTGCAGTTCGCGGGCGATAGACGCGCGCTCCCTGGCCACAGCGGCCCGCTCGCTCAGCGACCGCACCTGCTCGGCGGCAGCCTCCTGATCGATCGCCGACTTCCGCCGGGCCCGGAGCATCTCCCCCGCCCCCCACGCCGCGACCACCGCCAGGGCCTCAGCCGCCGTGGCGTCCCAGGGCGTGTTCCCGCCCAGCCCGAGAGTGCCGAGCAGCACGGCGGCCTCGGTCGCCACCATGGCCTGGACCGCCCGGCGGCGCGGCAGCATCACCGGGCACGCGGCCAGCGCGATCAGCCAGCCGGCGACCGCCGCAGGAGACCACGACAGCCGTCCGAATATCACGAAGACCGCGCTCGACGTCAGCACCACGGTGATGGCCGCGGCCGGGAACCTCCTGATGACGGCGATCGGCATGGTGGACAGCAGCCCGAGCATGATCGCCGCCATCGGGGCGAGGGGCCCGGTCTGCGCGCTGCGGCCGAGGGCCGCCAGCCCGAGAGCGGCGGCCACCAGAATGGGGCCGGTCGGCCGCCGGTAGTCGGCTGCCAGCAGGGCCAGGGCGCGCTCGACCAGCGCGCCCGGCCAGGAAGCACGGGCCGCCGCGTTCCGGGCGGCGGGGATGCCGATGTGCGGCGAGGCTGAACTCGTCATCTCCCCAGCATGCACTCCCGGGTGCCCCCGTGGCGCGGTGCTTATGGCCGAGCCGGCCCCCTACCGGAGTATGAGGCGATCGCGCGCCGCCCCGGTCGCCGCGGGATCGCGGGACCGGTCGCTGCGGGACCGGTCAATCGCGGGCCCCGTCACCCGTAGACGGGCCCCGTCACCCGTAGAAGAGCCGCTCCATGACGGCCCTGGCCCGCCGGGCGGCGCGCCGGTAGTCCTGCACCAGGTCCTGCGGCGTGTCGGTGCCGTAGCCGAGCAGCCAGGCGACCGCGGGCAGGTCCCGCGGTGACGTCGGGACCGTGTCGGCGGCGCGGCCGCGCACGAGCATCACCGCGTCCCGGATCTGCGCGGCCAGCAGCCACGCCGCCGCGAGCGCCGCGGCGTCGGCCTCGGCGATGAGGCCGCAGTCCCTGGCCGCTGTCAGCGCGGCCAGCGTCCGGGTGGTGCGCAGCGCGGGCTCCGAGCGGGCGTGCTGCAGTTGCAGCAGCTGCGTCACCCATTCCACGTCGGTCAGGCCGCCAGGGCCGAGCTTCATGTGCAGGGCCGGGTCGACGCCGCGGGGCATCCGTTCTGCTTCCATCCTGGCCTTGATCCGCCGGATCTCCCGCACGCTCGCGTCGGTGATCCCGCCGGCCGGATAGCGGAACTCGTCCACGCTGACGATGAACGCCCGGCCGAGGTCCGGGTCGCCGGTCACCGGCTCGGCGCGCAGCAGGGCCTGCGCCTCCCACGGTGCCGACCAGCGCCGGTAGTAGGCGCGGTAGGAAGCCAGGGTGCGCACCAGCGGCCCCTGACGGCCCTCGGGGCGCAGCCCGGCGTCCACGAGCAGGGGCGGGTCTGATCCGGGCCGGCTCAGCAGGCTCCGCAGCTCCTCGGCGACCGCATGCGCGGCCCTGGTCGCCGCCTCCTCGCCGGCGCCGGGCAGCGGATCGTGCACGAACATCACGTCCGCGTCGCTGGCGTAGCTCATCTCGTGGCCGCCGAACCGGCCCATCGCCACGATCGACATCCGGGTCGGCAGCGGGCCGCCGGTGTCCTGCTCCGCCTTCCTGGTCGCCGTCTCCAGGGCCGCCGCGATGGTCACGGCCGCAACCGTGGTCAGCGCCTCTCCGGTCTCCTCGATGCCGATCAGGCCGAGGACGTTCGCGGACGCCGTCCGCAGCAGCTCCCGGCGGCGCAGCCCGAGAGCCGCCGCGGCAACCTCCGCGGGCTCGTCGTGCCGGCTGGCGACGGCCGAGGCCTCGGCGTGCAGTGCGGCCGCCGGGCGGGGCATCAGGTCGGCGTCGTCGCCGAGCATCGAGACGGCCTCGGGCGCGCCCAGCAGCAGGCCGGTGACGTAGCGGCTGGAGGCGAGCAGCCGGGCCATCCGCTGCGCGACGGCGGTGTTGTCGCGCAGCAGCCGCAGATACCACGGCGTGCTGCCGAGTGCCTCGCTGACCTGCCGGAATGCCAGCAAGCCCGTGTCAGGTTCCGGCGCGTCGGCGAACCAGCCGAGCAGCACGGGCAGCAAAGTGCGCTGGATCGCGGCCTTGCGGGAGACCCCCGAGGTCAGCGCCTCGATATGACGCAGCGCGCCAGCCGGGTCGGCGTACCCGAGCGCTTCGAGGCGATCGATGGCCGCTTTCGGGGTCAGCCGCGCCGCCTCACCGGGCAGCCGGGCTACCGCGTCGAGCAATGGCCGGTAGAACAGCTTCTCGTGCAGCCGCCTCGCCTGGGTGGCGTGCAGCCGCCACTGGGCGAGCAGCTCAGCCGCGGGGTCGGGGGCCGTTTCGGGCGGCGGTCCGGCGGGGCCGGGGCCGAGCCGCATCTTCCGCATGGCCCGGCCGGTTACCCGCAGGACCGCCGGATCCTCTGGCAGCGTGTGCGTGCGCCGCAGGTGCCGCAGCTGGAGCAGGTGCTCGACGCCCCGCAGGAACCGGTAGGCGGCGGCCAGCTCCGCGGCGTCGTCGCGGCCGACGTAACCGCCGCGGGCGAGGGCGTCCAGGGCGCCGAGGGTGCTCGAGATGCGCAGCGTCTCGTCGGCCCGGCCGTGCACCAGCGCGAGCAGCTGAACGGCGAATTCGATGTCACGCAGCCCGCCGGGCCCGAGCTTCAGCTCCCGGCCCGCCCGGTCGGCCGGCAGGCTCCCGATGACCCGGCGGCGCATCGCCCGGACGTCGGCCACGAAGCCGTCGCGCTGGGCGGCCTGCCAGACCAGCGGAGTCAGCGACGCCAGGTAGGCAGCGGCCAGGTCCGCGTCGCCCGCCGCGTACCTGGCCTTGAGCAGCGCCTGGAATTCCCAGGTCTTGGCCCACCGCTCGTAGTAGGCGCGGTGGCTGGCGAGGGTGCGCACCAGCGGGCCGTCGCGCCCCTCAGGCCGCAGATTGGCGTCGACCGGGAACAGCGCGCCCTCGGACGTGCTCTGCGAGCAGACCCGGATCAGCCCGCTGGCCAGCTGCGTGGCGGTCCGCAGCGCGGCCGCCTCGTCCGCATCGCTGGCCGGCTCGGCCACGAAGATCACGTCGACGTCGCTGGCGTAATTGAGCTCCCGGCCGCCGCACTTGCCCATCGCGATCACCGCGAGCCGGCACGAGGCCGCGCCCGGAGGAAGCGCCGCCCGGGCGATGGCGAGAGCCGCCTCCAGCGCGGCGCAGCCGAGGTCGGCGAGCTCTGCCGTCACCGAATCGATCGGGTCCGCGCCGGTCATATCCCGGCCGGCCAGGTGCAGCAGGCAGCGGCGGTAGGCGATCCGCAGGGACGTGGCCGGATCCGCGCCACCGAGCCGGGCCGGATCGCAGACGGGGTCACGGTCGCCGGGCCGCGCCCCGACCGCGGTGAGCAGGACCGCGCGCAGTTCGCCCCCGGCTGGCCGCCGGAGCGCGTCCGGACCGCGGAGCACCTGCCAGTCGCCCGGGTGGCGGGCCAGGTGGTCGCCCAGGGCCGCGCTGGCCCCGAGTACGCCGAACAGGCGCGCACGCAGGCCCGGCTCGGTCCGCAGGGCCGCCCGCAGCGCGGCGCCGGGTTCCAGCCGGGCTAGTCCTGTCAGCGCGAGATCAGGGTCCGCCGCCCCGGCCAGCGCGTCGAGCAGCGCGGCGTCGGCGCCCTCGAAGTCGAGCCGGAGGTCCTCGGTCAGCAGCTGACGGGCCCGGGCGGTGTCAGCGAAGCCCATCGCCGCCAGCTGCCCGGCCAGTGTCCCGCGCGCCATGCTCACCCCTGCACGGTAGCCCGGCGCACGCGGCCGGCGGCACGACGATACCTGGTGTCGGCAGCCGAAACGCTGGCGGCTGCGGCTGTCTACTGATAGGAACAGATAGTGGCGAAATTGTCACGCCGTGAATGGCCTGGGGGGGCAGATGAGCACAAAGGTGCTGACTGATGCTGGCGTTGATGCACTGAATGAATTGTTCCCGGGCTGGCGGGTCTGGGCGGACGCCAATGGCTGGCATGCCCGCCGCCGCGGCCTTTACCTGCAGAGTTATGAATACGGCGCGCCGTCGTTCTGCGTCCATGCTGACTCGGCGGCTGCGCTTGCCGTCCAGCTGCGCTGGCAGCAGGCCGCGGACGTGCACGCGCCGTTCGGCTGCTCGGCAAGCTGACCTGCCCGGCCCCGGCGCGGGCATCAGCGGCCGCCAGGCTGCCGTGACGGCTGCTGAACCGATCCGGCTGCTTCCGGCCGCCGCTGCAGCGGCGGCGGCAGCCCGATCGTCACCGGCGGCGGCCCGCCGCGATAGCGCTCCACCTCGACCAGCGCGTGCTGGCCGGTGCACCCCTGCGACAGCCGCGAGCTCGCCGCGTCCGCGGTCAGCACGTTCGGGTTGCCATGCGCACACAGCAGGCCGGAGGCACCCGGCACCGGGTCGAACCACGCGCCGGTCGGCAGCCGCGCGACGCCCGGCGCGATCGCGTCGGTCAGCACCGCCCCGGCCAGGCACGCGCCGCGGTCGTTGAAGACCCGCACCACGTCGCCATCGGCGATGCCGCGGGCCGCGGCGTCGCCAGGGTGGCAGCCAGATGGCCTCCCGGCCGCTCACCTTCCCCCGCTGGCTGACCTCGCCCATGTCGAGCTGGCTGTGCAGCCGGGTGGCCGGCTGGTGGGCGATCAGGTGCAGCGGGAACCGCCGGGCGCGCGGCGAGCCGCGCCATTCATCAGGCTCGAGCCAGACGGGATGGCCGGGGCAGTCGGGGTAGCCGAAGCCGGCGATCGCCTGCGAGCTGATCTCGATCCGGCCGCTTGGCGTGCGCAGCGGCCCGCCGGCCGGGTCGGCGCGCAGCCGTTCGAACAACGTGGCCGGGGCCGGGCCGGACGGCAGCGCCAGCTCCCCGGCGGCCCAGAACCCGGCGAAATCCGGCACCTCGTGCCCCTCGCCGGCCATGGCCTGCTGCCACTGGCCGTACATGTGCTCGAGCCACTGCCATGCCGTGCGGCCCTCGGTGAACGCCTCGCCAGCCCCGAGTATGGCCGCCAGCGCCGAGAAGATCTCGTAGTCGTCACGCGCCTGCCCGACGGGATCCACGGCCCGGTGCATGGCGATCAGGTGCGTGTCATGCCGCCCGCCGCCGAGGTCGTCGCGCTCCAGGCTGGTCGTGGCGGGCAGGACGATGTCGGCGTGCCGCGCCGTCGCGGTCCAGTGCGGGTCATGCACGACGACGGTGTCCGGCTCGGCGAAGGCGCGCCGCAGCCGTCCGAGGTCCTGGTGGTGATGGAAGGGATTGCCCCCGGCCCAGTAGACGAGGCGGATGCGCGGGTAGGTGCGGCGCGCGCCGTCATAGTCGTACGAGGCACCCGGATGCAGCAGCATGTCCGCGATCCGGGCCACCGGGATGAAGCTCCTGACCGGGTTGGTGCCCTGCGGAAAGAAAGGCAGCCGCAGCCTCGTGCCGTCAGCGCCGACGTCGCCCATGGAGCCGTAGCCGTGGCCGAAGCCCCCGCCCGGCAGGCCGATCTGGCCGAGCATCGCCGCCAGCGCCAGCGCCGCCCAGACCGGCTGCTCGCCATGCTGGATCCGCTGCAGTGACCAGGTGACCGTAATCAGCGTCCGGCTGGCGGCCATCCGGCGGGCCAGCCGCCGTATCTCGGCCGGCTCGATGCCGCACAGGGCGCCGGCCCACGCGGCGTCCTTGACCACGCCGTCCGCGGCGCCGGTCAGGTACTGCTCGAAGGTGTCGTAGCCGGCAGTGCAGCGGTCAAGGAAGGCCCGGTCGTGCAATCCCTCGGCGGCCAGGGTGTGGGCCAGGCCCAGCATCAGCGCGACGTCGGTCGCGGGCACGACCGGGTACCAGCAGGCGTCCAGGCCGGCAGGCAGGTCAGCGCGGATCGGGCTGACCAGCGCGATCGCGGTCCCGCGGGCGCCGAGGGCCGCGAGATGACCGGGCACGGCATGCCGGGTGATCCCGCCGGGCGTGACGAAGAGATTCTTCTCCGGCATGCCGCCGAAGGCGACGATCAGCTCGGTGCTCTGCGCGATGGCCGACCAGGACACCGTCCCGCGCAGGACCGCGCCGGCGTCGCCGACCAGATACGGCAGCAGCACGGTGGAAGTGCCGTTGCTGTAGGAATTGCGCGACGAGGTGTAGCCGCCGGTCAGGTTCAGGAACCGGTGCAGCTGGCTCTGGGCGTGATGGAACCGGCCCGCGCTGGCCCAGCCGTACGAGCCGCCGAAGACCGCATCGCTGCCATAGTCCGCCCGGACCCGCCGCAGCTCACCGGCGACCAGATCGGCCGCCTCGTCCCAGCCGACCTCGACGAACGGCTCCTGGCCGCGGGCGCTGCTAGCGCCCGGCCCGCTCTCCAGCCAGCCGCGGCGCACCGCCGGGCGGGCCACCCTGGTGGGGTGCCGCAGGCCGCCTGCGACGTTGCCGAGCAGCGGCGCGGGCGCGGGGTCCGCCGGGTGCGGCGCCACCTCGACCCGGCCGCCTGCTCCCGTCCGGACGCCGAAGCGCCCCAGTGCGAGGTGGTGGGGCGGTGGCCGCCGCTCATAGGACAGGCAGGTACCGGTCCAGCTCGAACTCGGTCACCTGCCGCCGGTACTCCTGCCATTCCTCGCGCTTGTTGCTCAGGAAGAAGCCGAAGACGTCCTCGCCCAGGGTCTCGGCGACCAGCTCGCTGCCCTGCATGACGTCAATCGCCTCGGACAGGTTCTGCGGGAGCGGCGCGATGCCGAGCGCCCGCCGCTCGGCCGAGGTGAGGGCCCACACGTCGTCCTCGGCGCCCGGCGGCAGCTCGTAGTCGGCCTCGATGCCCTTCAGGCCGGCCGCGAGGATCACCGCGAACGCCAGATACGGGTTGCAGGCCGAGTCAATGGAGCGGAACTCGATCCTGGTCGCGTTGCCCTTCTGGGGCTTGTACATCGGGATCCGGACCAGCGCCGACCTGTTGTTGTGCCCCCAGCAGATGTAGGCGGGCGCCTCGCCGCCCGCACCGGCGATCCGCTCGGTGCCGCCCCACAGGCGCTTGTAGGAATTGACCCACTGGTTGCACACCGCGGTGATCTCCGCCGCGTGCCGCAGCAGGCCGGCGATGAACGCCCGGCCGAGCTTGGAGAGCTGGAACTCCCCGCCGGGCTCATGGAAGATGTTGCGGTCGCCCTCGAACAGCGACATGTGGGTGTGCATGCCGGAGCCGGGGTGCTCGGTGAACGGCTTGGGCATGAACGAGGCGTAGACGCCCTGCTCGAGCGCCACCTCCTTCATCGCCAGCCGGAACGACATGATGTTGTCGGCGGTGGTCAGCGCGTCGGCGTAGCGCAGGTCAATCTCCTGCTGGCCGGGGGCGCCCTCATGGTGACTGAACTCCACCGAGATGCCCATGCCCTCCAGCATCGCGATCGCATTGCGGCGGAAGTCATGGGCGACGCTGTGCGGGGTGTGGTCGAAGTACCCGCCGGTATCGATCGGCCGGGGCTTGGCGCCCGGCTCGGGCCGCTCCCGGAGCAGGAAGAACTCGATTTCCGGGTGGGTGTAGAAGGTGAAGCCCAGCGCGGCGGCCTTGTTGAGCGCCCGCTTGAGCACGTGCCGGGGGTCGGCGTAGGACGGCGATCCGTCCGGCATGAGGATGTCGCAGAACATCCGGCCCACGCCGGCCGCGTCGCCGGACAGCGGCATCAGCTGGAACGTGGCAGGATCGGGCCGGGCGAGCATGTCGGCCTCATAGACGCGCGCGAACCCCTCGACCGCCGATCCGTCGAACCCGATGCCCTCGGCGAACGCCCCCTCCAGCTCGGCGGGCGCGACGGCTACCGATTTCAGGTAGCCGAGCACGTCGGTAAACCACAATCGGACGAAACGGATATCCCGCTCCTCCAGCGTCCGCAAGACGAACTCTTCCTGCCTGTCCACCCCGACAGTGTGCCTGGCGTGTGTTTCATGCGCGTTACGCGGGGCGGCCCGCGGGCTCGCCTCGCCCGGGCGCCGGGCGCCCGGGACGGCCGCAAGCCTCCCGGACTCTAAGCTGGACGGGTGCCCCGGATGAGAATCGCCCTCGCCCAGGTCAACTCCACCGTCGGTGACCTGGCCGCCAATCGAGACGCAGTGCTCGCCTGGACCCGGCGGGCGGCGCAGGCAGGCGCCCGGCTGGTGATCTTCCCGGAGATGATGCTCACCGGCTACCCGGTTGAGGATCTCGCACTGCGCGCCTCCTTCGTCGATGCCTCCATCGCAGCACTGCACGAGCTGGCGAGTCTGCTGGACGGCGCGGGCCTCGGCGGCATCGCCGTCATCACCGGCTACCTTGACCGGCGCACCGGGCTGGCGCCGCGCCTCGGCCTGCCCGCCGGCGCGCCGCTGGACGCCGCCGGGCTGCTGTACGGCGGGACCGTCGCCGTGACCTCGGCCAAGCACCACCTGCCGAACTACGGCGTCTTCGACGAGTACCGCTATTTCGTCCCCGGCGACACCCTGCCGGTGTTCCGGCTGCCCGATGCCGGCGGCGGCGCGGTCGATGTCGCGATCGCGGTCTGCGAGGACCTGTGGCAGGACGGCGGCCCGGTGACCGTGGCCCGGCAGGCCGGGGCCGGGCTGCTGGCCGTGCCGAATGCCTCGCCGTACGAGCGCGGCAAGGACGACACCCGGCTGGCGCTGTGCCAGCGGCGCGCCCGCGAGGCCGGCGCGGTCCTCGCCTACGCCAACATGATCGGCGGGCAGGACGAGCTCGTCTTCGACGGCGACTCGATCGTCGTCGACGCGGCCGGCGCGTTGCTGGCCCGCGGCCCGCAGTTTGCCGAGGAGCTGGTGCTCGCCGACGTGGACCTGCCGGCCGCTGACCTGGCCCGCCCGGCCGGCCGGGAGCCCGCCGACCCAGCCGACGGCACGTCCATGACCATCGAGCGCGTCGAGCTGCCCCCGCGGCCGGCGCCGCCAGGCGCCGGGGCTGATCAGCGCGCGACCATGGCGCCGCGCCTCACTGACTGCGGGGAGGTCTACGCCGCCCTGGTGACCGGCGTGCGCGATTACGTGGCCAAGAACGATTTCAGCTCGGTGATCCTGGGTTTGTCGGGCGGCATCGACTCGGCGCTCACCGCGACGATCGCCGCCGACGCCATCGGCCCGGACCGGGTGCACGTGGTCCTGATGCCGAGCCGCTACTCCTCCGACCACTCGATCGGCGACGCGGAGGACCTGGTCAAGCGGCAGGGGCTGCACGGCCGGACGGTGCCGGTGGGGCCGATGTTCGACGCCTTCGAGTCCGAGCTGGAGCTGCAGGGCCTTGCCGCGGAGAACCTGCAGGCCAGAATCCGCGGCGTGATCCTGATGTCGCTGTCGAACTCCGAAGGCCACCTGGTGCTCACCACCGGGAACAAGAGCGAGCTGGCCGCGGGCTACTCAACCCTCTACGGGGACTCAGCCGGCGGCTACGCCCCGATCAAGGACGTCTTCAAGACACTGGTCTGGGACCTCTCGCGCTGGCGCAACAAGCGGGCGGCGCAGCGCGGCCAGACGCCGCCGATCCCCGAGAACTCGATCGCCAAGCCGCCGAGCGCCGAGCTGGCGCCCGGCCAGCTCGACAGTGACTCGCTGCCTGACTACGCGGTGCTCGACGCGCTGCTCGACGACTACGTCGAGAAGGACATGGGCGCCGGCGCGCTGGTCGCCGCCGGGCATCACCCCGAGCTGGTCGAGCGGGTGATCCGCCTGGTCGACCGGGCCGAGTACAAGCGCCGCCAGTACCCGCCCGGTCCGAAGATCACCCCGAAGAACTTCGGCCGCGACCGCCGACTGCCGATTACCAGCCGCTGGCGCGAGCCGCTGCGCGAAGGCTGACGCCGCCCTAAGCCGGGCGGCCCGTCAGCGTCACGCGCCGGGCGCGCCGTCACCGCGGCGGGCCGGACCTGCCGGTGCCAGAGCCTCGTGCGCCGCGCCGCCGGAGACCGCCGCCTGCGGAGCGGATCCGCCCGCGAGCGGCGGCACAGAGCCCTCGGGCGTCACCGTTTCCTCCGGCACGGCTCCTGGCGGCACCGCCGCGGGGACACCTGCCGCCGCCGCGCCAGGCACACTTGCCGCCGGCGCCGCGGGGGCACCGGCAGCGGGCGTCGCAGCGGCCGGGCCGCCCCCTGCCCTGCGCCCGGCTCGGGTGCGCAGGCCCAGGAAGGCGACGATCACGATCGCGAGGTAGCCGACGTACAGGATCAGCTGCAGCGGCGTCGGCGCGTCGCTGTAGCCGAAGAAGCTGTGCAGCACGTCGCCGAACGAGCTTGCCTCCGACAGCAGCCTTCCGCTGTGCCACATCGGCGTCCGCAGGAGCGGCAGCCAGCCGAGCTGCTGGAGGTTCTCGACCGCGTCGGCGATCAGGCCCGCGGCGAAGATCATCAGCAGCACGCCGATAACGGTGAAGAACCGCGCGAGATTGAGCCGGTGGCCCAGCCGGTAGATCACGAACGCGATGCACAGCGCGCCGGCCAGTCCGATCAGCGCGCCGGTGAGCGCGCCGGCGGTCGAAGTGGAGAAGATGATCGCGAGGGTAAAGACCACCGTCTCCAGGCCCTCGCGGCCGACGGCCTGGAAGGCCAGCAGGCCGAGGCCCCACCGCGCGCGGCCGTTCAGCGCGGCATCCGTGCGCGCCCGCAGTTCCTTGGACAGGCTGCGGGCGTGGCCGCGCATCCAGAAGGTCATGTAGGTCAGCACGGTCGCGGCCACGAGGAAGGTGGCCGTCTCGAAGATGGTCTGGGCCCTCGAGCCGTCGTAGGTGCGGATGGTCTCGTAGGCGATCACGCCGCCGGCCCCGGCGAGCACGAGCGCGGCCCCGACGCCGACGAAGACGTCGCGGAAGTGGTCCCGGCGGCCGATCCGGTTGAGGTAGGCCAGCAGGATAGCCACGATCATGCTGGCCTCGACGCCTTCCCGAAGGAAGATCACCAGCGTGGCGAGCATGAGCGCCTCCAGTCCGATGTAGGTTAGGCTCACCTTACTTGAGCGGCCCCGCCCCGTTAACCCCCGGGGCCGGCCCGGCGCGGGCCGCCGCGCGGCTGCCGCCGCCTGCTGATTGACACGGATCCGTCAGGCGGATCGCAGCACCTCCAGGGCCGCGATCGCGGCGCCGCGCGCGCCCGCCATATCAAGGTCGGGCACTGGCGCGAATATCGCCGCCTGCTCCTGCTCCTGCCGCAAGATCGTGTGCTCTTCGACCTTGCCCAGGAACCAGTCCCGGAAACCCGCCGTGGTCTCCACCACGCCCCCGCCGACGAAGTAGGCGTCCGGGTCGGTGAAGTTCGCGGCGATGGTAAAAAGCCTGCCCAGCGCCATCGCCTGCTGCTCGAAGATCTTCAGCGCCAACGGGTCGCCGTTCTCGCCGTAGCCGCGCACCAGCATCGCCGCCTTGGCGGGCGGGCCGGCCGTGGCGAGCTCGTGGCCGGGATACCGGGTCAGCCAGTACGGCAGCAGGCTCTGCTGGATAGCGGTCAGCGAGGCCACGCTCTCCGCGTCGCTGGCGAAGCCGCAGTTGCAGATCGGCACCGGCTGGTCGTCGGCCAGCAGACCCCGGGTCGGGATGTAGACGTGACCGAACTCACCCGCCATGCCGGACGCACCCCTCACCACCTGGCCGGCCTCCACCACGCCGCCGCCGAGGCCGGTGCCGACGATCGCGGCCACTGAGGAGCGCTGCGGCGCTGCCGCCCCGAAGTGGGCGAAGTGGGCGTAGAGGGCCGCGGCGTTGCCGTCATTGCTGTAGACGACCGGCAGGCCGATATGGGCCTCCAGGGCACTGCGGATGTCGAAGGAGCGCCACTGCGGGTGACCGAAGTTCGGCGGCCCGTTCGCCGTGAATACGCCGCTCGCGCTCGCGGGCCCTGGCGTGTCCAGGCCGACGCCGCGGACCGCTGACCAAGGGACGCCAACCTGATCGATCACGTCCGTCAGCGCCTTGGCGAGGGCCGGCAGCGCAGCGTCGGGGCCGCTGCGCACATAGCTCGGAGTCTCGGCCAGCCGGTCCAGCAGGAACCGGCCGGAAGAATCAAGCACGGTAGCGTTATTGCTGGTACCGCCATTGTCGAGGCCGACTACGACCCACTCGCCAGATGTGCCCATATGGTATTTCCCTCGCTCGGCTCCCCCCATTATCCGCGCGCGAGCGAGAGGTACCAGCCTGGGCGCCGATGAGGTGCGGCGGCCTTACGGCCAGGGCCCGCCGACGGCCCCCGGCCGGGGCTGCCTGACGCCCCGCGGCCAGGCCCCTGACGGCCCAACGGCCGGTGCCGGCTGACGGCCCGGGCCTAGAGCCAGGCCAGTAAGCCGGGCTAAAGGTCGATCGCCGTTCCCGGCTCCAGCCGCGCGACCTCGCCGCCGCCCGGGCCCGGCGCCATCCTCAGCAGGTTCTCGATCAGGCCGATGCCGTTGGCGTTCAGCAGCCCGTCGTGGATGCCATAGCCCCGCTGCGGAGCCGCCGCGCGGACATAGTCGATCATCTCGGAGACCTTCAGCCACGGCGCGTTGAGGGGCACGAGCAGGGTCGGGATCGGGTCCTCGGGGACGGTGAGCGCGTCTCCCGGATGGAAGACCTCGCCGTCGACGGCGAACCCGGTGTTGGCGATGATCGGAATCTCGCGGTAGATCTCCGCGTGGTCGGTGCCGTAAACATGCACATCGAACCCGGCGGCAGCGAAGGTGTCACCGTGCGCCACCGTGCGCACCTGGCTGCTGAAATCGCTGAGCTGCGCCGCCACCGTGGAGTTCGTCCAGACCCGCAGGTCGCGGTTCTTCTCCAGCGCGCCGCTCACCTGCGCCTGGTCCAGGTGGTCAGGGTGCTCATGGGTAATGAGCACGGCGCTCGCGTCGTCCAGGACGCCCGAGCCGCTCCAGACGCCCGGATCGATGATCAGTACTGCGCCATCTTTCTCGAGCCGCACGCAGGCGTGCCCCAGCTTGGTCAGCCGCATGTCATCTCCTCCGATATCGGAACTTCGTCTTGGCTTAGGCGGTCGGGGACCGGGCTGCGGCTTCGGCGGAAGCGGGAATCGCAGGTCAGCGGCAGCGACGCATTCCGCCAGCCGCTCGTCATCCTCGACTTCCTGATGGCGCCGCCCGCCGCGGCCACGGCCTCCGCGAGCTCGCTGATCACATCCGGAGTGTGCCGGGTGCGCCCCTCGCACACCGGCACGCGGCTCCCGACAGGGCCAGCCAGTCGGACCGCTCGCACACGACGCCGGGAACCTCCGCGCCTTCGGCCAGCACCACCGAGCGGACCGCGGCGACCGACCCGGCCCACAGGCACTCCGCAAGCCCGGCGACTGCCTGCCTGGCGGCAGCCGCCCTGGCCAGCACGTCGTCCGCCAGCTGCCTGGCCGCCTCGCGTTCGTAGCGGTCCAGGATCGCGGCGCTGCTGCTGCGGATCTCGGCGGCGGTCGCGGTAGCCGGGTCGATGGTGAAAGCACCGGCCAGCCGCCCTGCCACCTCATGCGACAGCTGCTCGGTGAAGGCAGGCACCTCGTAGTCGTGACCGCCGATGACCAGCAGGTCGTAGCGGCCTGCCCGCAGCATCTCGTCGAGCATCTCCGCCACCTGCCGGTAGTGCCGCTTGGCCAGCTCCTCGTCCCTGCTGCGGACATGATCCTCGCCGAGGCCCGCGGCGAAATTGGGTTTGCGCAGCTTCTCGCCTCGCACCTCGCTGACCTCCTGCATCTCGTCCTGGTAGATCTCGCAGATCTTGGCCCAGGCCTTGTCGATCACCACGGCGCAGCTGCGGTGATATTCGCTGAGGACCGCGAGCAGCGGGCGGACGTAAGGCGCCGCGTCCACCACGATCTGCTCGCGCGCCGTTTCTCGGCAGCGAGTGGCGACAGCCCTGGGCCGCCAGCGCTGCTCGCCCTGTGCCTGCCTGATGCGCTCGATGTCCGCCCGGACTGAGAGCCTGGACTCCCGGTCCAGCGATGTATCCCGTCCGAGGGCGCGGGCCTGATCGAGCAGGCTCGACACGCGTGCTCGCAGCTCCGTCCGCCCGCCAGGGCCGGGATCAACGTCAACGTACAGCGACGTCACCGGCAGTCCCCGCCGTCGAACTGGACAATGCGGTCAATCGTCTCCGTCGTGAGCATCGTAGCCGTGACCCCTCCCCGGCATCGGCGCGCAGGGCACGGACAGCGAGAGCTGCCTCGTCACGAGGCTATAACGGGCCTCACAGGCTGCCCGCGGCCGGTCCTGGGCTCCTCGTCGCCTCGGCCACCGCGGCCAGGGCCGCGAGGTGATCGTCGACCGTCGTCAGGCCCGCGCCCATCGTGTTAACCGAAAGGTGAGTCGCCCCGGCCTCCTGCCATCGGGATGCCTGCTCGGCCAGCTTGCCGGCGTCGCCCCGCCAGCTGACCCGGCCCTCCATGCCGAGCCGGGCCGGATCACGTCCGGCCTGCTCAGCCGCCTGGTGCACGATCTCCTCCGCCTCGTCCAGTTCGGGGCCGGGGGCTATCTGCGGGAACCAGCCGTCAGCCAGGCGGCCGGCGCGCCGGTAGGCCGGCGGCGACTGCGCTCCGAACCAGATCGGGATCGGCCGCTGCACTGGCAGCGGCGCCAGTCCCGCGCCGGTCACCCGGTCGTAGCTGCCGTCGAAGGTGACGGTCTGCTCGGTCCAGAGCCGGCGCAGCAGCGCGACCTGCTCCTCGGCCCGCTTGCCGCGGGTAGCGAAGTCCTGGCCGAGCGCCTCGTATTCCACCGCGTTCCAGCCAAGGCCGATGCCCAGCCGGAAATGGCCGCCGGTGAGCAGGTCCACCTCGGCCGCCTGCTTGGCGACGAGCGCCGTCTGGCGCTGCGGAAGGATGATGATGCCGCTAACCAGTTCCAGCGAGGTAATGGCGGCCAGGTAGCCGAACATCACCAGCGGCTCATGGAACGTAGTCCGTACGTCGTAAGGGCCGTTCCAGTTCTTGTGGATGGCGGGGTCCGCGCCCACCACATGGTCGTACGCCAGCACGTGCCGGAAGCCGAGTTCTTCCACCCGCTGGCCGTAGGCGCGGACCGCGCCGGCATCCCCGCCGAGCTCGGTCTGCGGGAAAACCACGCCGATCTGCATCCTGCCTCCTCCTGTGAGACCTCTGCTGTCGCGTTTAGCCGTGCCCGCGGCGGGGACGGCCATGCGGGCCAGCTCGTCAGATCCGCGCCTGAGGCAAGGATCCTGGCGGGCACTCGCCGGCCAGTCCGGCGGCTCGGCGCAGGAAGCCGGCCACTTCGCCGGTGGTCACCTGAGTGAAATCAGCATAGAACTCGCTGATAGCCCTGAAACCGCGCGGGGCGTGCACGCACACGAGCTCGTCTGCGTCGCCGCCGGCCCGGTCCTGCCAGTCGCGCGGTGCGACAGGAACGGCGAGGACCACCCGGGCGGCGCCGTGAGCCCGGGCGATCCGGCAGGCGGCGCGGGCCGTCGAACCGGTAGCAATGCCGTCGTCGACCACCACGGCTACCCGGCCGTCGAGCGGCTGACGCGGCCGGCCGTCGCGGTAGC
This sequence comes from Streptosporangiaceae bacterium, assembly GCA_052146815.1. Lineage (GTDB taxonomy): Bacteria > Actinomycetota > Actinomycetes > Streptosporangiales > Streptosporangiaceae > DATJZH01. The sequence goes on from JBKQMG010000205.1 coordinate 26,132, forward strand.
GGGCAGCACGGCGCACCACTTCGGCCCGTTCCCGGGCCTGCGCCGCCGCCAGCTCCGGCCCGGAAACCGCAGCCGCGCGGACTATCTCGTCGTTGATGACCAGGACCCCGTCCTCGCCAACGGCGCCCATGCCCAGCTCCGGCCGGAAGGGCACGCCCAGCTTGCGGACCACGATCACATCCAGCGGCGCGCGCAGGGCGCGAGCGACCTCGAAAGCAACCGGGACTCCGCCGCGGGGCAGGCCGAGGACTACTACCTGCTCACCGGCCAGGTTCCGGAGGCGCCCCGCCAGCCGCCGGCCCGCATCGCGGCGATCAGCGAACATCATGGCCGCCCTCTCGCGTGCTCCCGCCGGGCCTGCGGCGCTCGGTCCGGGCGTCAGTCCGCCCTCTCGATCGCGATCCTGCTGCCGCAGGTACCTCGAAGTCGGTATGTCGATACTCATCGTGATCGGCGCGGGCCTCACCGGCTGCCGGTCATATCGGCCGCAGCGGGAATCCAGCCCTGCTTAGCGCAGAACCAGGCCAGGCCCGCCAGCGCTTCCCGGTGACAGTCTCCTCGCGCCAGCACGCTGGTGCTCCAGGCGCCCGCGCGCCACTCGGCGGCCGCGGGGCCGGACAGCGCGAGCACGTCCGCGTCGGCGCCGAACAGCGCGAGAAAGATCCGCAGTGAGGAACTGCATCCCTGGCAGGCGGCCGTGCTCTGCAGGCGGCCGGCCTCGGCCAGATAGGCCACGACCGCCTGGCCGAGGGTCACGCTCGCCGCGCTCGCAGCCTGGCCGGACAGTGCCGCGGACGTGACCGGGGTGCGGGCGGCCGCGCGTGCGGCCTGCCCGGCGGCGGGCTGGCGCTTCGGCCCGGCCACCGCGAGGAGCAGGCGCATCGCGTCCCCGCAGCCGGCGCCTGCTGGCGGGACGCGAGCCCGCCCGGCATTCTCGCCGCGAGAAACCCGGCGGACTGTGTCACCGCGAACGGCCGGCCTTAGACCCACGACGGCGCAGTAACCGGCCGCCGTCGCGACGGCGTGCTTGCGCTCGACTTCGCGAGAGACGGTGGCCACGTCTTCGTCCCCTCACTTCGCCAGACCGGGGCCCCGCGCCAGCCTGACGGCAGCGCTTGGCCGTCCTGTCTTACCAAGCTGCCCGGCGCGGGCGATGCTGACAGGGGTCAACTGGCCCGGCATGCGGGGACCTTCGCCCCTAGTGAGGCGGGCCAGACGGCCCGACGCGGTGCGCGCGGCGAGATCCTGAGCGGCCTGCGCTAGCCAGGAGCTTCTTGCGGAGCGGCCGGAGCTGTCGCATCGGCTGCCGCCAGTACATCGAGGATCTCCTGCCCATACCTGGCCAGCTTGTTCTCGCCGATGCCGCTGATCGCGGCCAGCCCGGCCAGGCTGGCGGGGGCCTGCGCTGCGATCTGCCGCAGAGTCGCATCGTGGAAGATCACGTAGGCGGGCACGCCCTGCTCCTTCGCGGCGCCGGCCCGCCAGGCACGCAGCTGCTCGAAAACCGGCCCTGCCGCGGCGGGCAGCTCCGCTGCGGCCGCGGCGGCAGCGGATCTGGGCGACCGGGCCCTGGCCGCCTTCGCGGCGGGCGGAGACTCGCGCCGCAGCAGAACCTGGCGCCCTCCGGCCAGCACCTCACGGCTGGCCTCGGTGAGCGCCAGGGTGCTGTACTCCCCCGCGACCGTCAGCAGGCCCTGCGCCAGCAACTGCCGGACCACGCCGCGCCATTCGGCCTCGCGCAGCTCCGTGCCGACGCCGAAGACGGTCAGGGACGCGTGGTCATGCTCGCTGACCTTCGCCGTCTTGCGGCCGAGCAGGATGTCGATCACCTGCCCGGCACCGAATCGCTGGCCTCGCTCGCGGTGCAGCCGCAGGACCGTCGACAGCAGCTTCTGCGCGGCGACCGTGCCGTCCCAGGACTGCGGCGGGGTCAGGCACGTGTCGCAGTTCCCGCACGGGGTCGCCGGCTCGCCGAAGTAGGCCAGGAGCTGCGTTCGGCGGCACTCGACGGTCTCGCACAGGGCCAGCATGGCGTCCAGATGCGCGGCAAGCCGCCGCCGGTGCGCGGTATCGCCCTCCGAGCCGTCGATCAGCCGGCGCTGCAGGACGACGTCCTGCAGGCCGTAGGCGAGCCAGGCGGTGGCCGGCAGGCCGTCGCGGCCGGCGCGGCCCGTCTCCTGGTAGTAGCCCTCGACGGACTTGGGCAGATCCAGATGGGCGACGAAGCGGACATCGGGCTTATCGATGCCGAGACCGAACGCGATCGTCGCCACCATGACGAGCCCGTCTTCGCGCAGGAAGCGGGCCTGGTGGGCGGCGCGGGTCGGGCCGTCGAGGCCAGCATGGTAAGGCAGGGCGGTAATCCCGTTGCGCACCAGCATCTCGGCGGTCTTGTCGACTGATGCCCGCGACAGGCAGTAGACGATCCCGGCGTCTCCGGCGTGCTCGCTGCGCAGCAACTCGAGCAGCTGGCGCGCAGGCTCGGCTTTGGGCACGATGCGGTACTGAATGTTGGGGCGGTCGAAGCTCGCGACGAAATGCCGGGCCGATTCCAGGTTCAGCCGGGAGGTTATCTCGGCACGGGTCGCCCTGGTGGCTGTCGCGGTGAGCGCGATCCGCGGTACATCCGGCCAGCGCTCGTGCAGCGCCGACAGGGCGAGGTAGTCGGGGCGGAAATCGTGTCCCCACTGGGAGACGCAGTGGGCCTCGTCGATCGCGAACAGCGAGATGCGTCCCCGGCCGAGCAGCCGCATCGCCGACTCGGCCCGCAGCCGCTCCGGTGCCAGGTAGAGAAGATCCAGCTCGCCCGCAACGAAAGCGGACTCGACCGCATGCCGCTGCGCCGCGTTCTGCCCGGAGTTGAGGAAGCCCGCCCGAACGCCCAGTGCCGTCAGGGCGTCGACCTGGTCCTGCATCAGCGCGATCAGCGGCGAGATGACGACGCCGGTGCCGGGCCGGACAAGAGCAGGGACCTGATAGCACAACGACTTTCCCGCGCCGGTCGGCATCAGCACCAGCGCGTCGCCGCCGCCGATGACGTGGCCGATGACTTCCTGCTGGGCTCCCCGGAATGAGTCGTAGCCGAAAACCCGGCGCAGGACGGCCAGGGCACTGGTCGGGTCCGGCCCTCCGGCGACCTCACCTGACCATCCGCCGGCCTGTTCTGGCGTCAGTTCCGGCATCATGCCGACCGCAGGCACGCCGGTTCCGGGAGAGGCCACCCGGCGAGTCTACGGGCTGGCGCAGACGGTCCGGCCGGCATCGGCGCTCCTCACGCGCCCCGTCAGGCGGGTCTCGTCCGGCGCTCTCTCAGGCGTCTCGTCCGGCGGTCCTGTCCGGCGGTCCGGTCAGGCGGGCCGGATCAGCCGAAGGGGGGGCCGTCAAGAGCGGCGCGGCATCTGTCGCTGCGCCGAAGGTCACTTTCGCCGGCGCGCGCGCCCGTGCGATCATCGGTAGGTCCGGGTACGCCAGCGGGGCGACTCGAGACGCGGAGGATTTCATGACTGCTTTCCAGGATGGTCTGGCAGCGGCCGCGACAGATGCGCGGACCGCACAGCCCGAGCCTCTTTACGGCGGCAGCGCGGACCGGCGGATCACCGTACGGGATCTGGCGGCGGCGAAAGCCCGCGGCGAGCGATGGCCGATGCTCACCGCCTACGACGCGCTCACGGCGCGCATCTTCGATGACGCCGGAATCCCGGTCCTGCTGGTCGGCGACTCAGCGGCCATGGTGGTGTACGGCCACGACACCACCATTCCGGTGACGGTGGACGACCTGATTCCCCTGACGGCCGCCGTGGTCCGCGGCACGCGCCGGGCCATGGTCATCGCCGATCTCCCGTTCGGCTCCTACCAGGCGTCGCCGGAGGCGGCGCTGAGCACTGCGATCCGCTTCCTGAAGGAGACCGGCGCCCAGGCCGTCAAGCTGGAGGGCGGCAGCCGGGTGCTGCGGCAGGTCGAGGAACTAGTCGCGGCGGGCATTCCGGTGATGGCGCACCTCGGCCTCACGCCGCAGTCGGTGAACGCCTTCGGCGGGTACAGGGTGCAGGGCCGCGGCGAGGACGGCGACCGGCTGCTGCTGGACGCCAAGGCCATGCAGGCCGCAGGCGCCTTCGCGGTCGTGCTGGAGTGCGTGCCGGCTGATCTGGCCGACCGGGTCACCCAGAGCCTGTCGATTCCCACGATCGGGATCGGCGCCGGCGCCGCCTGCGACGCGCAGGTGCTGGTGTGGCAGGACATGGCCGGTCTCTCGCCGCGCACGGCGAAGTTCGTGCGCAAGTACGCCGACGTCGCATCCGTGCTGCGCGGCGCGGCCGAGTCGTTCGCGGCAGACGTCGTGTCGGGCCGCTTCCCCTCGCCGGAGTACTCCTACCGCTGACCGCACGGCCGCACGGCCGCACGCAGGCATTAGCGGCATGACGCAGGAAGTAAAGGGCCCGGCGTACTCTCAGGGACGCCGGGCCCAGCGCGATGTCCTAGTTCCGTGACGCGCTAGATATCGGTGACCCGCAGGCCCGCGTGCGCCTTGTACCGCCGGTTCACCGAGACCAGGTTCGCGGTCAGCGCCTCGATCTGGCCGCAGTTGCGCAGGCGGCCCGCGTATACGCCGCGGGCGCCGGGGATCCGCTCGGCCAGCGCCTGGACCAGGTCGGTCGCCTCCCGGTCATCGCCGAGAACCAGGACGTCGAGGTCCATCTGCGCTACGCCCGGGTCCAGCAGCAGCACCGCCGACACATGGTGGAAGGCTCCGACGACCCGGCTGCGCGGCAGGATCGCCGCGGCCTGCTGGGCGGCGCTGCCCTCGGCGACGGGCAGCGGGTACGCGCCCTGCTTGTCGAACCCGATCGGGTTGACGCAGTCGATGATGATCTTGCCCGCGAGCGGGCCTTCCAGCTGCGCCAGCAGTGCGCCGTGGCCGTCCCACGGCACCGCGACGATCACTATGTCCGCGGCGCTCGCGGCGTTCTCGTTCGACGTCCCGCTGACGTGCTCCGGCAGGTCGAGGCTCGCCGCTGCGGCGGACGCCCGGCCGGCGTCACGAGAGCCGATGATCACCTTGTTGCCCGCCATCGCGAGCCGGCGGGCCAGGCCGCGGCCCTGATCCCCGGTACCGCCGAGCACCGCGACGGCCAGCCGGGCCGCCTGCTCGGCTGCGGGAGCGGAAGAATCAGCTGCTGACATTCCCACGATCCTGCCAGGGCGGCGCCGCGTCCGGATCGCCGCCCCCAAGGTCAGCGTCCTGTCGCCATCTGCGTTCCGCTCTCCGCGTCTGTTGCGCCGCCTTCCCGGTCCTTGCCGCCGTCCCGGGCTCTGCCGTGGCCAGCGCACGTCTTCCTGCGCGCCGCGCGCCGGTCGGGCACGATGAGCGTATGAACTCTGACCAGGTGGCGGCCCTGCGGATACTGCTGGGGCCGACAGGGTGGTTAGACCGGACCCGGTATTTCGCCCGGCAGCTGCGGCACACCTCCCGCACCCCGCACGGCCTGCTGATCGTCGGGACACCGCAGGACGAGCCCTGGCACATGACCGCGCATCTCGCCGACGAGGCGCGGCTGGCTGACCTGCCCGGCCTGGATCCGGTCCTCGTCCGGTGGGCGCCGCCGCCCGGCAGCCCGCCGCACCTGAGCATCGGCATCGACCGGCTGGAGCATGTAGCCAGCAAGGAGACTCTGCTGGTGGTCAGCCCGGTGGCGGCACCCGCGTCGCTGCTGGAGCGGCTGGACGATGCCCGCAAGACCGGCGCGACGATCTTCGCGCTCGACCAGGAAGACCCTGAGCTCGAGGCTCTGGCACACGAGTCCCTGCCAGTCCCGGCCGCGACGGCGCCGCTGTCCTTCGACGCCGCCCAGCACCTGGTCAGCGCGGCAGCCGGGGAACCGGACGGCCCCGCGGCCGGCCTGCGCGGGTCAGCGGGCGGCCGGGGACAGCCGCGCGGCGGCAGTCTGCGCGATCGGCTGGCACGGCTCCTCGATACGGTCAGCGGCACCCCGGCCGACTAACGGGGACTGCTCACCTCGCCGGGACGCGGCTCGGGCGGCTCGCGGCGAGCCGCACGTCAGGAATCGAGGCACGTCAGGAATCGAGGCACGTCAGGAATCGAGGCACGTCAGGAATCGAGGCTGAGCACCATCGTGGGCCGCTCGATGACGTGGTCAGCGCGCAGCGGGCGGACCGCCGTCCCGATCGCGAAGAATTCCGTGGTGTGCGAGCCCCAGGTGTGGCTGTGCTGGCGGAGCTGGACCCCGACGATCCCCTCGGCGTGCAGCTCCTCGGCCTCGGCCTGCATCCGGCTCATGGCCAGCTCGCGCGCGTCATACAGCGCCTGGGTAAACTGCTCGAGCTCAACGTTCCGCCCGATATTGCCGATTTTCCCGCCGATCCGCTGGTGGGCGATGTGGTAGACGCATGACCCCATCACCATGCCCAGCGGCGCGTAACCGGCCCGGATCAGCGTCCAGAAGTCCTGGCCGGACAGATCAGAGGTGAACGGCAGGTTCTTGTTGTTGCGCCATGCCGTCACTCCCCCGCCGCCGGCGTCGGGCTCGGCTTTCACCGCGGTGCCGACCGCGATGAACTCGGCGATGTCGGCGCCGAATTCCTTCATTTCCACGTCCAGCCGGACCCCGACGACGCCGTCCGCACCGAGGGCGTCCGCCTCGGCCTCCATCCGGGTCATCGCCAGCTCCCTGGCGTGGTACATCGCCTGCGACAGGACGTCGAGCTCCTGGTTCTTGCTCCACCGGCCGACCTGGAGCCCGACGTGGTAGATCGAGCTGCCCAGGACCAGGCCCAGCGGCCGGAAGCCGACCTCGCGGACCAGGAGGAACTCGTTGACCGACAGGTCGGAGGTGAAGATCGCGCCCGGCTGGCCGGGCCGGAGCTCCGCCAGCCGCCGCATGGCATCCTGCGGGACGCCGAGCTCCTGGAACTCGGTGCTCTGCTGCTCCGCAAGCTCAGCATTCTGCTGGCTGAGGTCGGTGCTCTGCTGCTCGGTCATTGCATTCCCTTAGCTGGGTGCTGACTGGTCATGGTCGTCATTCGGTCGCTGGCGCCGGCTGCGCGCCGAGCCGGACTCTGGCCGCCTGGCGGCGCTGCGGATCCAGCGACAGGATGGCCAGGCTGGGCTGGCGGCGGGCCGGCCCGCGGCCGAACCGGGCGGTGGCCGTGCCGATGATGGTGACCTCCGCGATGTGGTCCCGGCCGTGCTCCTGCATGGTGCACTCACGCTCGCGGATCCGCATGTCCATCGACCGCACGACGGCCCCGTCCGCGCCGAAGCGGGTCACATCCTGCTCCAGCTGGACCCGGGCGTCGTGCCGGGTCAGGTTGACCAGCTCGGCGTAGCCGGTGACCTCGGTGTTCCCGCTCGTCCACCGGGTCTGGTTCACCGTCAGCCAGTCATCGTGACGCGCTCCGATGGAGATGCCGAGCGCAAGTCCGACCGGCACCCAGCCGGACATGATCAGCTTCGCGAAGTCCTGGCCGGACAGATCAGAGGTGAACGGGCGGCGCAGCGGGACGCCGCCGGGCGCTCGCACGGCAGTGCCGATCGCCTTGAACTCCAGGCCGCCCGCCGGGAAACTGCCGATGGTCAGCAGGACCCCGACGACACCGTGGCCGCCGAGTTCGGCGCACTCGGCTTCCATCCGCCCGATCGCCTTGCGGCGGGCCTCGTAGAGGGTACGGACCAGCGGGCCGAACGAGCCTGCCGACTCACCGGACACGGATGTGACACTGCGGTACGGCGTGACGTAGCCGCCGTAGCCGGCCCAGCCGCCCGGGCAGGTGAATCCGCCGGTGTAGCCGATGTTGTAGACCGCGGCCCCGAGTACCTGGCCGACCGGCTCGAACCCGGCGCTCCGGATGGCGGTGAACTCATCGGCCGACAGCGCTGAGCCCCACGTGCCGCTCTGCCGGATCTCGGCCATCCGCGCCTCGGCAGCCGGGGGCAGTTCCCCGCCGGGCTGGTTCTCGGTCTCCGCTGGTACCACGTCCTTTTTCGGCCCGGATGGCCGCTGCGCCTCACGATACCGGGCGCGGCCGCGCCGGCCCAGCTTCGGGCCGCCGTGCGGCAGCCGGCCCAGGCGCGGCGGGATGGTCCAGCCGCAGCACGGCGCGGGCGGGGGCCGCTGATCCAGGGGCGGGGGGGCTGCGCGTCGTCGTGCCGGGCGCCCACCGAGATGCCGAGGACTTATCCTGGTCGGCATCCATCCCGCGGCGATCAGCTTGACGAAGTCCTGACCGGAAGGTCGCCGGCGAACGGGGCGGCCGCCGGCGGGCAGCCGCGCGACTGCAGGGGCATGCCGGTCACCGTGACCTGCAGGGCTCCGCCGGTCGCTCAGTCCTGGTCGGAGGCGTCCCAGGCCTTGTTGCGCTCCTGCACTGTCTCCAGCGCGTGCGCGGCCGCCTCCCGGGTGGGGAAGGGGCCGAGCCGGTCCTTGTTGGGGCAACCGGCGTCGGGCTCCACGGCCATGTGCTTCAGGCAGAACCACCAGCGCTGCTCATCGTCCATGGGCACTACACTTTCAGATCATGGCAACAATGCTCCAGCCTGGCCGCATATCCCCGATGCGGGCCGTCCCCGCGCAGATCGCGCGACCGGAATACGTCGGCCGCAAATACCCGCGCACGGGCGAGCCGGATGTCAAGGACGCCGACACGATCGAGCGGATGCGCGTGGCCGGGCGCATCGCCGCGCAGGCACTGGCCGAAGTCGGCCGGCACGTAGTTCCCGGCGTGACCACCGACGAGCTTGACCGGGTCGGGCACGAATTCCTCTGCGATCACGGCGCCTACCCGAGCACGCTGGGCTACCGGGGCTACCCGAAATCGCTGTGCAGCTCGCTGAACGAGGTCATCTGCCACGGCATCCCCGATGACACCGTGGTGGCCGACGGCGACATCGCCAACATCGACATCACCGCCTTCATCGGCGGCGTGCACGGCGACACTAACGCGACCTTCCTGGCCGGCGACGTGGATGAGGAGTCCCGCCTGCTGGTCGAGCGGACGCACGAGGCCATGATGCGCGGTATCCGGGCGAGCGCGCCGGGCCGGCCACTGAACGCGATCGGCCGCGTGATCGAGTCCTATGCGCGGCGGTTCGGCTACGGGGTCGTCCGCGACTTCACCGGTCACGGCATCGGCACCACGTTCCACTCGGGGCTGATCGTGCCGCACTTCGACGACCCGGACGTCTCGGTGATCATGGAACCGGGAATGACGTTCACGATTGAGCCGATGCTCACCCTCGGCACGATCAGCTACGACATCTGGCCCGACGGCTGGACCGCGGTGACCAGGGACCGCAAGCGGACCGCCCAGTTCGAGCACACCCTGCTGGTCACCGCAGACGGCCACGAGATCCTCACGCTGCCGTAAGCGCGGTGCCCCGGACGACCGCTGCTGCGCCGGTATCGGCACGGCCTCTTTCAGCGGGGAGACTGCATCCGTGGCGGTGTCGCTGCCAATCGTCGGCCCGGCCGCTGAGCTGGAAACCGCCTCAGCGGTCTGCGCGCACGTGGCAGCGGGCCAGTCCCAGGTGCTGTTGATCCCCGGTGAGGGCGGAATCGGCAAGTCCCGGCTCGTCGAGGAGGTATGCGCGCGGACGGGATCCGCCGCGGGCGGAGCGCAAATCCGGATCGGCGAGTCCGCCCCCCGCTCGCCGGGGAGGGACTGGCTTAGGGCCGTTCGTGGCCGCGCTGCGGGACCAGGTTGACTGGCTGCTGGCCAGTGACGGCGGCAGCGACATGCTCACCGAACGGCACCTTCTTTTCATCCGCCTGCACGGGGTACTGGCCGATCTGGCCGGCCAGGGGCCGCTGGTGCTGGTCCTGGAGGATCTGCACTGGGCGGACGAGTCATCTCGCGAGCTCCTTGCCTTCCTGGCTGTGCGACTGCGCGAGCAGCCGGTGCTGGTGATCGCGACGCTGCGGGAGGACGAGCTCGCCGCCAGCGCCCGGCGGCTGCTGGCCGCGACGGTCCAGTTTCCCGAAAAGCGCCTGCTGGTCTGCTTGCGGGAGGCAGCCGCCGCGGGCCTGCTGGCCGCGCGAGGCGATTCCTATGCCTTCCCGCATACGCTGATCCGGCAGGTGCTCTACGGCCAGCTGCTGCCGGGTGACCGGCGGCGCCTGCACCGCCGCCTCGCGGACGAGATGGCGCTGACCCCCGGCTCGAACCCGGGCCGGCTGGCCCGGCACTGGCACCTGGCCGGCTGCCACGATCGCGCGGCGGCGGCGCTCACGGCGGCACGCCGGGCAGTGCCGGCGCGCGCGTACCCCGAAGCTGACGGTAACTATGAGCTGGCGATCCAGCTGGCGCGGTGGCTGCCCGACGCGGGGCCGGACCTGCTGGAGCAAGCGGCCAGGGCCGCCAGCTGGGCCCAGCACCCGGACCGGGCCGCCATGCGAGCCGCCGACGCGCTGGCTCAGTCCGGTGCCGCCGCGGCCGGAGACCGAGCGCGGCTGCTCGAGCGGCTGGGGCGCAACCACTGGGAGGCGGGTGACCTCCGGGCCGCCGTGGAGGCCGGCGAGCAGGCGGTGACTCTGCTCGGTGCTGAGCCGCCGTCCACTTCGCAGGCCCGGGTGCTGGCCGCTCTGGCGACCTGGCGGATACTGCTGGCGAGTACGACGAGGCACTCCCCCTCGCGATCCGCGCCGTCGAGGTGGCCCAGCAGGCCGGCGCGGTCGCCGAGCACGCCCAAGGCCTGGCCACGCTCGGCATCGTTCATGCTCAGCAGGGCGAGCTGGACGCCGGGCTGGCCGCGCTGCGCACGTCATTTCGCCTCGCCTACCGAACCCGCAGCATTGAGGACGTCGTCCGGGCGGCGGCGAACCACATGTACCTGCCTGATCAGCGCCGGCCGGTTCGCCGAGGCACTCGAGGTGGGGCGCAGCGGCACGGAAGCGGCGCGTTCTCTGGACGCACCGCCCGCCCTGAGGTGGGTCCTGGACAACAACACCGCCGCCGTGCTTATCACTATCGGGCAGTGGGCCGAAGCTGACCAGCTGCTGACTGACCTCCTCAGCGAATCAGCGGCGAGCGTCACCAGGTACCTGCAGCTCCTGCAGCTCGAGCTCGCGGTCGGCCGCGGCGAGCATGAGCGGGCCGCGGAGCTGGCCGCCGCGCTGGGCAAGGCTCCGGAGGATCCCAGGCTCGCCGGGCCGCTGCACGCCTGCCTCGCCGAGCAGGCACTGCACGCTGGCGACCTCGCTACCGCCGCCGACGAGGTGGCGGAAGGACTGACGGCACTGAAGGCAGCCACGCTGGCCGAGGAAGAAGCCCGTCTGCTTGCCGCAGGAGCCAGGGTCTCCGCGGATCTCGCGCTGCTGCCGGAACCCGTGCGGCCCCGCGGCCTGGCCGCCGGGTGGGAGCCGCTGGCAGGTATCCTCCTCGACCGAGCCGCAGTGATCGTCGGCCAGCACCCCGGCCGCCCGGAGGTCGTGGCGTTCGGTGCCCTCGTGGCCGCCGAGCATGCCCGCCAGCACGGCAGCGACGACCGGGCCACCTGGCGCGCAGCGGCCGAGGTCTGGCAGACCGCCAGCCAGCCATACCGGGAGGCCTACGCGGGTTGCGCGAGGCTGAGGCCGCGGTCCGGGCCGGGCGGCGCGAGCAGGCCGCCCGCGCCCTGGCCGCGTGCGAGGGCCTCGCCCGCCAGCTGCCGTCCCCGCCGCTGCTGAGCATGGCCGGCGACCTGGCCCGCCGGGCGAGACTGGTCGGCCAGCCCGGCTCGCGGGCGAGCTTCGCCCCGGCAGGCACCCGGTTCGACCTCACCCATCGCGAGCAGGAAATGCTCGCCCTGCTCACCAAGGGCGACAGCAACCGCCAGATCGCGCGCGCCCTGTTCATCAGCGACCGCACCGTCGCCGTGCACGTCTCGCGCAATCTCGGCAAGCTCGGCGCGCGCAACCGTACCGAGGCGGCCGCCACCGGCGCTCAACTTGGCCTGACCCCGTCCGCCCCTGCCAGCACAACACGATGAGGAGTACCGTGGACGATTTTCTCGTGATCCAGGGCGACCCGACTCAGTGGAAACTGAGCGAGCCGATCGAGGCGTCGGCCCTCACTGCGTCCGGCCCGCCGCTTGCGTTAGCGGTGGTCGAGCCGCTGGCCGGCACGCTGCTGCTGTCATGCCGGGCAGCGGCAAGCGTTGTGCTGAGCAACCCGGGGCCGCACGGCGCGATCCCCAGCGGGGCCATTCCGCTGGCCATGACTGTCATGTACCTGCCGACGGCAGCCGGCGTCAGCACCGAGTCTGCGGGCGCTGCCGTCTGGTACCCGCTGGACGCCGCCGACCTGACGGCACTGGAGGCCGAGATCACGGCCGCGATGACACAGGGCACCTTGGCCAGCGTCGGGTTCATTAGTGTCGGCGGAAGCGGCGTCGTGGTGCTCAACGGCGCGCGGCTACCTTTCGTCGTGCTCGCTCCGGCCACCCACAGCAGCTGACGCGCCGGCGGCCGGC
>JBKQMG010000206.1:0-5332 GCA_052146815.1 Streptosporangiaceae bacterium
GTCTTTCTCGTGGGCGGGTTCATGATCCGATCCGACATTGTGATCAGCCTCCAGACTGGTCAGACACGCCGTCTGGTGGCTGGGTATTTCTGCCGGGAACTGGCTCACGAAGTCAGACGCAAAACAGCTGGCGAGCTGGCGGAGGGCTGCGTGGTGGCCGATGTTCCTGCCGCGCAGCGTCGTAGCAGACCCGGGCGCCCGGTGATACGCCCAGCGCAGCGAAGGCCTGCAGGTGCAGCGCGGCACCGAGGCGGCGGTTGGTGGCGTAGAAGCGGACCCGACTGATCTCATTAGATGAGGGCCGCCCGATGGCCATGGGCACCGCAGATCACTACCGCCATCGACCGCTCCAGGGCCTCACATCCGGCCTTGACCAGCCGCCACTGTTCCAGCAGTCAGAAAGGACACCACGGGCCCGTGGAACCCCGCCACCCGGAGCGACAACCGGGCAGGGCACGCATGACCCGGCCCTGAGAACAGGGACCGTCCACGGCCCCGGGTCACCTACCCAAGATCGAGAAAGATGCAGGTTAGCGGCTGGGGGCGCTGGCCGCGTAATGAGCAGAGATGCTTCTAGCCGACAGCGCGGCCGGGTAGACGGCCACGTCGGCGATGACCCCCCCGAAATAGTAACTATTCGGTTCCGTCGTGCCCTGGCTGTTACGACCCCAGGGATCGAGGTTCCAGTCGTTGAGGTTGTCGCCGCCAACCCTCCAGTAGCCGGAGTAGGCCTGGGCTGAAGTCGCCGAAGAGTCCCGCCCGACCAACTGGCCGTCGACATACAGGGCCATGCCTGCGGTCGAGCTCAGCGTCGCCACCACATAGTGCCATTGGCCATCGTTGTACACGTTAGGTGATTCGATGGTGGCGATTTCTTGGTCGAACACGCCGAATACAAGCTGGCCGTCATTCATCATGTAAATCTGTCGGTCGTACTTTGCGCTCAGGCCAGTCTGACCGCTGCCGAATCCGATGAGCTTGCCGCCCGCTTTGGTCGTGGTTCTAAACCAGCCCTCGATAGAGAAGATCTGCGGGCCGCTCACCCGCCGTGCGGCGGTCACGAGCCCCTGGCGCCCGTTGAACTTGGTTGCGCTGCCGTTCCGGCCCGTGATCGGGCCGGCGGCTCCCTCGCGGGTGCCCTTCTCGTAGATCCCGGTGAAGCCATGCGGCGAGGCGTCCTTCGCAATGCGACCGGACGTCTGGTTCAGACGCCAGAAAAAGGACGGGTGGCTGAACACGACCGCGTGCGGATAGCTGCGCGGCGGATTTTTCCCGGAAACGATAACGGAGCCCGAGGCCGGCGAGGCGGCTGAGGTGCTGGTTCCGTTACTAACCGTGACGGTGTAGGTATGCCTTGATCCGACGCGAAGGCCAGTGTCGCGGTAATGCAACACGGGCAGAGCCCAGGGCCAGGAAGTCGCGTTCAGTGTAGCTATCGGCCGGGCGCCACCATCGCGGTAAATCGCATAATGTAGCCTGCCGACGTCCGGATCGCTGACCGCGCTGAAGGTCACCGTCGTAGCGCCCTTAGAATGGCTGATCGCAGTAGGCGCGGCGGGACGGCCGGGACTTGCGGTATCGGGTCCGGCCGGGAAGCGCACGAAGCCCTGCTGCGGCTGGCCGTTTACCTCGCTGAAGTCTCCTCCGACAAAAAGCTGACTGCCGTCGGTGGCCATCACCCGCGGCCCGAGGCCGCCGTTCAGGCTGGTGGTATTGGGAGTCCAGTGCCCGAGCGTACCGTCGGTCAGCGACTGGCTGAGTAGGTGATGGGTGATCCAGCCGCCCGCTGGATTGTTGACCTGCGGGAAGCCGCCCGGCGCGTAGGCGCAGTCGTGCGCATGCGAGCCCTTATACAGCCGTCCGTCGACGATGGCGAGCGACTGGGTTGCGCCAAGGCAGTCGTTCTGCCAGATCAAAGCGCCGGTGCGGACATAGGCGGCCCAGTCTCCGTCGAAGCAGCCGCCGCCGGTGCCCTCAGAGGCGACGTAAGCGATTCCTGCCGGATGCGCCCTGGTTGCGCCGCCAATGATGATGTCCTTCACGGCAGCCGAGCATCCCGGGTGGTTGGGCTCGATCGAGTGCCAAGGCTTGCGCGCGCCCGTAACCGGATCTGTCGATCCGATGGCCTGCGACCTGGCGCCATCCAGGGTCGAGAAGTAGCCGCCGACCAGGACCCGCGAGTCGTTCGGTGCGACCGCGACGGAAGTCACGCTGCCGTTCAGGCTGGGCGCCCACGATTGCAGCTTCCCGAACCGGCTCAGAGCCCCCGCGCGAGTACGAGCCTGCCCGTCGAGCTTAGTGAAATTACCGCCGACGTAGATCGGCGCGCCGCTGGGCGCCGTCGCTATCGACAGCACGCTCCCGGACGCGGTCGGCGTCCATGTCGTGCTCAGCTGGCCGGTTGCAGTGCTGAACGCCGCCAGATAGGGACGAGGCTGCCGATCCACCCGAGTAAAGCTGCCCCCTGCATAGAGGACGTTACCGCGCGGCGAAACCGCTAGCGCCGTGACTCGGCCATTGAGGCTGGGATCGAAGGACTGCAGGGCACCTGAGCGGGCACTGAATGCGGCTAGATAGTTGCGTGCTACCTCTCCGGTGCCCGGCTGGTCGCCCGGCGGCCGGACCGAAGTGAACGAGCCCCCGACGTAGACGACGCCGTTCGCCACGGCGAGCGCCCAGACCGTGTTATTGGTCTGCCAAGACGGGCCGACCTTGGCGCTGACGCCGCGATCGTGGGCGCGCCCCGCCGCCAGCTGCGTACCGGTACTCGGCGCGGCCGTCGCGGATGGCCCGTGCGTAATCTGAGTGCCTGCGGTCATTGCGAGCGCCAGAGCCGTCAATCCGAAGAGATTCCGCGATTTCATCTATGCCTCACTAAGTTACCGACTCGTTATCCAGGCGCCTGCGTAGCTTCGTGACCAGAAACAGCAAATGTAGTAGAAGCGGACAAGCCCGGCAACCTTGAGGCGCGGACTTCGAGTCGAAAAAGGAATATCGCGAAGATAAAGCCGCGGGACTCCTTACCGAACTCGAAGTCCTCTTCAGCCGGCCAGCGCAGCCCGGCGGCGCGGATCAGCCTGGTGAGCCCCGCTGGCCTGCCGGCAGGGACGTAGCAGTAGTGACAGGCGAGCTCGCCGGTCCGGACGTGGCGGCGGATCAGCAGGCAGTGGCGTGGCGAGGTGGTCCCGATCCACGCCCGCGCATACCAGCGGTCGCCCTTGGATCCCTTCCCGGCGGAGCGGACCTCCCAGCGCCGGTCGTCGCGCATCAGCCGCCGGACCGCCTGCGCGCAGGTGAGCGTCACCTCGTGGGCGAGGGTGACCCGGAAGTCAGACGGCACCCGCAGCACATACCCCTGGCCTTGTCCTTCCAGGTAGTCCCGCAGCTGCGTGCAGCTGCCGTAGACCTCGTCGCCGCAAGCGAAGTCCAGCCGCACGCCGTCAGCGAGGGTGTCGGCCAGGATGCTGATGGCCAGCTGCCCCTTGGTCTTAAACTCAAGATCCGGCCGAAATCCTATTTCCCCATAGCTTGTTAGTCATTTGGCCGGGCTGACTGGCCACTGCCGGTGGCGAGGCAGTCGCGAGAATATTTCTTTGAGGGCCGAAACCTCGTAAATATACGGGATTCTCGTGGTTGCGTAGCGTGACCTGGCTCGTCCTGAACTGGACAAACTAAGAACGATCTCGTCTAAGATGCTCACCTAGCTAGCTAAACGTGTAAACCGTCCTGGTTAGTGAGGCGTCCTGGCTATGTGAACCAAAGCCGCAACGGGGGGTGAACTTCGGGTGACGCAGCTCCGACGGGCGTGGCAGATCACCGAGGCCAGGTCCGGGCGGACCCTGCACCTCACTGGCGCGGGGCTGCGGGGACCACTCGGCTCCGGCGGCGGCAATCACATCGCGTGGAAGTTGAGGGGGAAGTGCGTGCCACAGCAAAGCCAGCTTGCGTCAGCTTCTGCGCGGCACGCGTGGATTTTCGACGTGCTCTTCGGAAGCTCGCCGACGGTCGAGTGGGCTGTCGCTGGCGAGCTCCCGGCTGGCTATCAGGTTGCAGACACCTTCGCAGTGCTGTCGGCCGGGCCGGACCGGAAATTCATGGTCTCGCTGGCATCCCGCCGGAGCGCAGCCTCCTCCCTGACCGCCTATAACGCGCTCCGCCCCCCGCGCAGGAGACTGGCACGCCGCGTCCTCGGGCTCGGTCTGCGCGCCAGGATCGTCCAGCCGTTGCTCGCCAGCAAGGTCGATATCGGGCTCGCCGTCGGCGCGACCTCCGAGGAGCGGGCGAGCGCGCTGCTCGGCGAGCATCTGCGCGAGCTGTTCGGCCAGCCCGTCTCGATCGTTTTCGGCGCTGGGGGGGGGCCATATCGCAAGCCAGTCCTCCAGGTCTTCGGCATCGACGGCACGGCGCTGGGCTACGTCAAGGTCGGCTGGAACGCCTGGACGCGCGATGCGGTCCAGCGGGAAGCCGCGGCACTGACCGCTTGCGCGGGCCGCCCGATGCGGCTCGGGGTGCCGGCGTTGCTGCGCCAGTCGAGATGGAATGGTCTTGAGCTCCTGGTCACCGCTCCGCTGCCGCCGGGAATCCGGCGCGTGACGACCGATGCCCAGCTACCGGGCGTCGATACCCTGCGCGAGATCAGCCAGCTCTCGCGCGTCTGCGAGACCGGGCTGGCCGCCAGCTCGTGGTGGTCGGACCTGCGGGCCCGGATCGCGGGCTGCGCGGCTGACCCCGATGTCGGCAGCCGGCTCGCGCAGCTGGCCGATGGTGTTGAGCACCAGTTCGGTGGCGCGGTGCTCCAGTTCGGCAGCTGGCACGGTGACTTCGTGCCGTGGAACATAGCCCTGCTCGGCAAGCGGCTCTATGCCTGGGACTGGGAGAGTAGCGGCCCGGCCGTGCCGGTCGGATTTGACGCCCTGCACTTCCACTTCCAGGTGGCGTTCGTGGGGCATCGGCGTCCCCTCGCGGAGGCCGCGGAATCCGCCGCTCGTCGCGGCAGGCCGACGCTGGCCGCACTCGGCGTACCGACGGCCGCGCACGGCCTGCTCGCGAACCTGCACCTTATTGAGCTGGCTATCCGGCACGAGGAGGCCCGCAGCAGCTCCCGTGAGAAGGATGCCCGCTTCTTCCCGGCCGTGCTGGATGTGCTCGAGCAGGGACTGGCGTCGCCCGCGGCCGCTGCGGGCCTGAGCGCCGCGGAGCGATCCACATGAAGGTCATGCTGGTTTGCTCCGCGGGCGGCCACCTCGCGCAGCTGCACCGGCTGCGGCCCTGGTGGCAGCAGCACGAGCGCACCTGGGTGACATTTGCGGGCGCGCAGACGGAGTCGCTGCTC
>JBKQMG010000207.1:0-5492 GCA_052146815.1 Streptosporangiaceae bacterium
CCGGACAACGCGAACCCGGCGCGGCGCCCGGGCCTCACCCCTGCCCGCACCCCCGGAACCCGTCCGCCAAGATCAGCTTCCGCCCCGGAAGATCAACTCAACGCGGTACTCGCGGATTCGGGTCTGAAGACCTGGCGAATCCTCCACGTAGACTATCGGCGACCGCTCGCTAGCTTCGCCGAAACGATCTCTGCCGTCATTGCCCTGGAGTTTTATAGAATTACCTGTGAATAACCCTCAGTGGGTCAGCACAATTCCCTCTGGGGGCGATGGGAGCTCGGCCATCCGGGCACCTCCGCTGGCTAGGTCTCACACCCCCGCTTTGCGACGGGGCCCGCAGCCGACGTTACTACGAGTTAAGCGGTCGATCTCCTTCCACGTCCGCGTGGGGATCCGGACCGCGGGCGGCGGCAGAGGCGGTGCTGTCTCCGCGGTGTCGAAAGTTAAGCGCGATTCAGCCGCGATGACGCACGTATGCGAGGGGACTCCGAAACGTGGCCGTCCGATTCACATGCCCGGTGCATGTGCAGGTAGGAGGCCGTCCCGGCGATCAGTGCGAGCATCCCGCAGCAGATCGTGGTGCGCTTGATCCGGCGATCCGTCCGCCCGCTCACCGCTGCGCCCCCAGCACCAGCTCACCGATAATCGCAGGCATGTACGTAAGCGTCGTGTCCCCCCGCCAGCCCGAACCCGCAAACCTCCCCGCGACCAGGCCGTTCCGCCGCAGCAGGTTCGCGCATCGCCGGCGATGTTCGCCGCGACCACGTCGCCCTCGTATTCGCCGACGTGGGTAAGCGGCCAGATGCCGTTGACGTCGCCGATCGCCCAGAGGCGCTCGCCTGCGCGCAGGTGCTCGTCAACCGGGATCCCGTGGGGGCCGGCCTGGACGCCGATCGTTTCAAGGCCGATCCCCTCGACGCGCGGGCGCCGGCCGGTGGCCACGAGCAGCCGGTCGCCCCGCAGCTCCGTATGGCCATCGAGCTGCAGGACATACTCGTCCCCCTCCCGCCGGGCGGCAGTGGCGTGCATCCCGAGCATCAGCTCGATGCCGTCCCGGCGCAGGGCCTCGCCGAGCGCCGCGCCCAGCGGCGCGGGCTCGCGGGGGAGCACGCGGTCGGCGCCCTCGACGAGCACCACCTCGCCGCCCAGGCGCCGCACCACCTGCGCAAGCTCGACACCTGCGGACCCGCCACCCAGCACAAGCAGGCAGCGCGGGACCGCCTTCATGCTCGTCGCCTCGCGGGTGCCCTACACGCCCTCGAGCCCACGGAGTCCCGGGATCGAAGGCACGATCGGATCTGAGCCGGTCGCCACGACGATGTGCTCCGCGGTGTGGCGGACACCCTCCACTTCGACCACGCCGGTGCCGGCCAGGCGCCTCGTGCCGCACAGGAGGTCGATGCCTCGGCCCGCCAGCCAGCGCTGCTGGCCGGCGTCGGAATAGTTCGACACCATGAAGTCCCGCCAGGCCAGCGCGGCCTGAACGTCAACCTGCGCGCTCGCGCCGACCTCGCGCGCGCCCGCCACCGCCTCACCCGGGCGAAGCAGCGACTTCGACGGATACAAGCCCAGTAGGAGCACTCGCCGCCCACCAGCTCTCGCTCAACGACGGCGGCACGCAGCCCGCGCGGCGCCAGCGCCGCAGCGCAGTGCTCGCCGGCGCCCCGCCGCCAGAACGATCACGTCATAGTCGCTCACGTCGGCAGCTCCGTCCCGGCCTGCTCTGCCGCCATGTACGCGGCATACCAGTCAGGCCAGTTCGCGTCAGCCTTTCCGATGCGCTTCTCATGCTCGCCGTGCGCGGCCGACGCGCGTCGCATCGCGTTCGCCAGGTCAGTCGTGGATGCGAAGGCTGTCTCCGCGGCGTCGATCCGGCCGGGCAGCCGCGCCGTGACCTCTTGCAGCAGCCAGCCGTTGCCATCCGGGTCGCTGAACGTGGCGAAGGAGCCGTAGCTGGCATGATCGGGCGCGGGACCGCTCGCGCGGCCGCTCGTACCCTGGGGCTGGAACTGAGCGCCCGGCATCCCGGCGTGGAACACCTCACTGACCTGGGCACCACAGGCGATGAGCTCGCCACGCGCAGCTTCGATATCGGAGACGATCAGGTACAGGCCCTCTGCCGAGCCGGGCGCGGCCGACGTGACCTTTGCGCCGAATTGGATCGAGCTCCCCGAGCCGGGCGGGGTGAACTGGACGATCCGGACGCCGTTATCGAAGGGAAAGTCGGCGTCGAGCCTCCACCCGAGTCTCCCGTAGAACCGCTTCGCGCGGTCGACGTCCGAGACGGGGATGATGACCACCTCGAGCTTCATATCCACGATGTCGGCTCCTCTCCCTTTGATGGCAATGGCCTATGTCAATGCCCCGGGTTCTGTGCCACCGAGGCCAGTGCTTGCATCCACTCTCACGCGGCGTATTGCTGGAGTCCACAAATCTCATCAGTCGCTCGGGAAAGCCTGGTGTCGGGGGTGACACCTCGATGCGGTTGCCAGGTGCCGGGCTGGGGGCGGAGATCTCAGCAGTGTTGCTGCCGCCGGGCAGGACTCCGGCGGCTGCAGCGACGGGGCACGGGACACCGCACGGCAGTCGTGATCACTTCCGGCTGCCTCAGGGGTGCCCGACAGGTGATTCGACGTCGTCGTAGACGCGGGCCGCAGCCAGCAGCCCGTCTGGGCCGCGCTCGTAGACCCCCAGTCCCGCCTGGGGCGGCAGGGCGTGGCTGCCCCAGCGGACACAGTTGTATTCCAGCGCGCAGCGCACCCCGTCGTCGGTCACCGCGCAATGCTGCAGGCCGATGCCGCCGCCTGCGCTGAAGCACCGGGTGAAGAAAGAGCGGAGTTCATCGGTGCCGCGGTGGGCGTAGTGCGGGCCAAAGGGGCCGCGGAAGTACCCATCCGGCGCGAAGCTGCTCACCACCGCTTCGGTATCACCAGCGGCCAGCCCGTCCTGGTAGCGGGCGACGACATCACCGGGGTGGGCCTGGCCGGGCTGGAGGATGGGAGGCCGGAGATGGCGCCGCTCGTCGACCGGCCATTGGCTGCAGTAGGTGCGGAACACTACCGACAAGTCGTCGGGAGATTCGGCGACCACCGCCACCGGCCACGCCAGCACCCGCCCGTTGTGGTCCAGGTGGGCCAGCAGTTCAACCACGGCCCGGCCGCCGGCACATGTCGAGGCCACGGTCTCGGTGCGGGCGTGCAGGCCGGCCAGCCAGGACAGGTTGCGGCTGACGAACCGCCGCAGCTGCCGGTGGCCGCGAACCTCACCCGCGCGGGGATCGTAAAGCACCACCGCACCCGGCCACACGTCCGCCAGTGCGTGGGGGTCACCTTTGTTGAGCGCGGTGAAGTACTGCCCCACCGGATCAGCTAGACCCGCGGCACGCGTCTGCCCGCGCGCCAACTCCACGGCGCTGACGAAGTCCGGAAACCACGGCATCGCAACTCCACGCTCCCTCGCCCACTCGGCGCTTCCCGCAAACTGTCGTCTTTGCCCTCCGGCAGCATCCTTGCCCCACATCCGCCCCCATGAAAGCCCCATAACAGCTGAGGAAGCCGCCACCTGGCCATGTAAGGCAGAAACCCGCACAGCGGCCCCATGGCCACGCCCGGCAGACAGATCCCAGCACTCCCACGGCCGGATCTGGCCAACGGGTTCCCGACGGCAGAACTCTCCTCGTGATGACGGCCGTGCGCAGCCGCGTCTGAGCCAGACCGGCCGCGAAGCCCGTTGCTCCCGCAGACCCGGCGCTCGTCAGCGACGCGCCGGTTGTTGCCCCGACCTCGCAGGGGTAGGCCCCGGACCTAGCGGCGGGTGGCTGGCCACAACGCGGAACCAGCGCATCGTAACGTCACCAGCCATTTCCCCGATGCCGGCAGAAGAGGGGCTCACCATGGAATATCTCGTCACGATGACCACCGGCGTCCCGGATAGAACGTCAGAGGCAGCCATCCAAGACGTCCGCAGCCGCGAGGCTGTGGAAGGTGCCCAACTCCAGCAGGCGGAACTGGCGAACGCAGGCATGCAGCTCCTCGCAGTGGCATGACGTACCGCCCGTTCCGCCGGGTTCGGCGTGCGGATCGCCGTAGTCTGCTGGTAGGCGGCAGGTGTTTGTGCATGCGAATTAGCCGGCCGCGTGGTCCCGGCCGATCAGCTCGCGGAGCTGCTGTGGGCGCCGGACCCGCCGCCGACGGCACCGCCCGCGCTGCGCAACTACGTGATGCGGCTGCGGCGCGCGCTGGGGCCCGCAGGACAGAACCTGATCCAGACCCGGCCCGGCGGCTACCTGATCACGCCGGGCGACTGCGAGCTGGACCTCGCCCGGATGGAGCAGGAACTGGCCGCCGCGCGCCAGACCGCCAGCGACGGCCACTGGCACAGGGCGGTCGTGCACGCCGATGAGGCGCTCGGCTGGTGGCGCGGGGAGCCGCTGTCGGATGTGGACCTGCCCGCGCTCACTGCCCAGCACGTGCCGCGGCTGACCGAGATGCGGCTGCAGGCGCGCGAGCTGCGGATCGAGGCGAATCTGCGCCTGGCCCGCCATGCCGAGGCCGTGATCGAGCTGCTGCAGCTCATCGCGGCACATCTGGTCCGTGAGCGGCTGTACGCGCTGCTGATGGTCGCTTACTACCGGTGCGGGCGCCGGGCCGAGGCCCTGGACACCTATCGGGCCGCCCGTGACGTCCTGGCCAGGGAGATCGGCGCCGATCCTGGGCCCGAGCTGCAGGCTTTGCAGCGGCAGGTCCTGCGCGACGACTCGGCCCTCGCCGCACCGCCGACGCCCCGTAACGCTCGTAACCACTGACGGTTTCCACTTCGGCAGACGCCACCGGTAGTACTCACCGGCGCGCTGCCTTGGACCCTGCCCTCGGTCACTGACGATTCGTGTTCGAGAGGGCGGCAGTGCCGAGAAGATGGCGGTACGTACCTGCGGCCCCACCCCGCTCCCACCTCGGTAGGCTGCAGCGCCTCTGCTGCCGCCCGCGGTCCGGATCGCCACGCGGCCGCGGAAAAGAGACCGAACGCTTACTCGTGGTAGCGTTGGCTGGGGACCCGTCCAAGCGGGGTGTGAGACCAATCAGTCGGAGGTGCCGGATGGCCGAGCTCCCGCCGCCCCCAGAGGGAATTGTGCTGGCCCACTTCATCGTCTCGGACGATGTCGAGCGGTCTCGGCGCTTCTATACCGAAGTACTCGGTGGCAGGGTGGTCTTCGGCCCAGAGCCGACCAACGTTGCACTCGCCAACAGCTTCATCGTCATCAACGGCGGCGGGGGCCCCACCGACGACAAGCCCACCGTCACCCTTCAGACGCCAAGCGACCCCGACCGGGTCAGCAGCTTCCTCAATATTCGGGTCGGAGACATCCACGCCGCGTACGCCGAATGGAGCGCCCGGGGCGCGCAGTTCCTGACCCCGCCGATCCAGCACGCATACGAGATCCGCTGCTACATGCGGGATCCCGACGGCTACATCATCGAAGTCGGACAGACCAC
>JBKQMG010000208.1:0-48352 GCA_052146815.1 Streptosporangiaceae bacterium
CCAGTTCTCGCTCACCGACCCCCGCCGGAAGTCCCCGACCACGCTGAGCTGCGCGAACAGCCGGTCCCGCTCGGCCTCCAGCTCCGGAAGCGACGGCTCGGACATGGCACTCCTCATCTGGTTTTGATAGTCAAAACCAGACTCCCATCATAACCAGGGAAGATGCGGGACCCCTACATATGTGTCGCACACCCGAATCACGGGCTCGCCACGGGAGCCCCGCCGCATCGGGTCCCGCTGCACTCCGGCGTCCCGGCAGGGCTTCCCTTCCGGTCCAGGCGGGAAGAGACTGGACGCAAGACCACGGCGCACCAGCCAGCCAGAAGACAACCGCTAGCAGGCAAATCCGTTTGGGGGTGGCAGCAATGCCCGAGGCTATCGGGTCCCCTTCCCAGGCGCAGCAGCGGCGCCTCACGCTGAACAGTGACGGCAGACGGCATCCGGTGGAGAACGCCCTGACGGCCTTTACCTTCATCGGGGGCATCGTCGCGTTCGCGGCCGGGCTCATCGTCGCCCAGCATGCCCTGGCCATGATCCTCGGCGCGGCCGCCTTCGTAGTCGGCCTCTACGCCCAGCTGATCTCGGCGACCAGGGAACAGCGGGTGCTGCTGATGGCCGGGGTGGTCGCCGCGTTCATCGGCATGGCCCTCGGTGTCGCGCATGGCGGCTTCTAGACCGTCGATCCCTGATAGCCCGCGCCGTCTGGTGGGCGGCGGCGCTGCGGGCGCCGTTTCGGGGCTGAGGGACCTGGCCGCCGGTACCTGACAACCGCGCCGATCCCGTTAGGCTCCGTGTCATGATTCGCATCGGTGCCCATCTGCATGACGGTGACCCGCTGCCAGAGGCACTCGCGATGGGCGCCGACGCGGTGCAGTTCTTCCTCGGCGACCCGCAGGGCTGGAAGGCTCCGGCGTTTCCCGGCGAGCCCGCTGAGGTGCGTGCGGCCTTCGAGGCCGCGGGCGTGGATGCCTATATTCACGCGCCCTACGTGATCAACGTCGCGTCGCCCAACAACCGGATCCGCATCCCCAGCCGCAAGCTGCTGGAACAGCAGCTGAACGCGGCGGCGCTGATCGGGGCCAAGGGCCTGATCGTGCACGGCGGCCACGTCACTGCCGGGGTGGATCCGGAGGAGGGCTACGACAGCTGGCGCAAGGCCATCGAGCGGATTGGCCGCCCTGTGCCGATGCTGATCGAGAACACGGCGGGCGGGGACGGCGCGATGGCCCGCAGCTTCGACGCGATCGCCCGGCTGTGGGAGATCGTCTCCGCCGCCGCCGGCGGCGGGGATGTGGGCTTCGTCCTCGACACCTGCCACGCGCACGCGGCGGGCGAGGACCTGACGGGCATCGCTGACCGGCTCAAGGCCATCACCGGCCGCATCGACCTGGTGCACTGCAACAACTCGCGCGACGAGTTCGGCTCGGGCCGGGACCGGCACGCGGGCCTTGAGTCAGGCCAGATTGACCCGGCCCTCATCGTCGACGTGGTCCGCGCCGCCGGCGCCCCGGTGATCTGCGAGACACCGGCCCCGGCCGTCGACGTCCGCTGGCTTCGCGGCCAGCTCGGCGGGTAGCGCTCTCAGCCCGTCGCCCGCCTGCGCGCGGACACCTTTGCCGCCTCGGCCGCGATGGACGCGTTCGCGGCGGCGGGGACGCTCGGCCGGGCGGGCGGCTGAATGGGACCCGGGCTGGTGCTCGTGCTCGGCGTGGGGGACGGACTCGGCGACGTGCACGGCGGCTGGCCGAAACTGTAGGAGCAGGACGGCGAAGGCGACGGCGAAGGCGGCCCGGTGAAGGTCGGGGTCGGCGAAGGCGACGGCGACCCGCACTGCGGGTTCCCCGGCCAGCAGTGCGCACTCGGTGACGGGTGCGGGACGACCTGGGGCTTCGGCGCGGGCTGCGGCTTCACCTGGATCCAGGTGCTGTAGCCGGCGTAGTTCGGGGTCGGCAGCGGCTTCACCGGCAGGCCGGAGAACTCCTGTGACATGAAGGTGTGCCAGATGGTGGCCGGCCAGGTGCCGCCAAAGCCGCCGCCCTGACCGTTCAGCGGCGGCAGCTTGTCGAGGCTCTGCGTCGTGCTGGCGGTCTGGTTCGCGGTGAACATGCCGACGCCAAGGGCGTACTGCGGGATCGCGCCGATGAAGAACGCCGACTGGGCGGTGTTCGTCGTCCCGGTCTTGGCGATGATCGGCCGGTCCCACGCCGCGGACGGATAGGCCGTCCCGCCCGGCTGATTGTCAAAGGACAGCGCGTAGTCCACGTCCGCGGCCGAGCTGGGATTGGTGAAGACCTGCCGCTTTGTGATCTTGAGCGGGATCACCCTCGCTCCCTCGGTGAGGTGGGCGATTACGTGCGGAGTGGCATAGGTGCCGTCGCCGGCCAGCGACGCGAACATCGTCGTCTGCTCCTCGACCGACAGCGACGCCTGGCCGAGGGCCATGCCGGCCTCGTGGATCATGCCGTTCTTGTTCACCGGCCCCGGCACCAGGCCGGCCTGCGTGACATTGACGCCGAACAGCTTGGCCATGTTGACGACCTGCTGGCCGCCTACCCGGTGCCACACGTCGGTGTAGGCGCTGTTGATCGAGGCAGCCGAGGCATTTACCACGCTGATGGGCCCGACATCACCCTCGTAGTCGTTGTGGACCAGGTAGTAGCCGTATTTCGAGGGCGGGCAGGCTCCCCCGGCGGGCGGGATCATGGACGGTACGGTCGGGTAGTAGTCCGTGGGAACGCACAGCGGGCCGTCGCCGTCGAGCTTGCTGGTCTGCACGTTCATGCCCTGCTGGACTGCCGTGGACAGGACGTAGGGCTTGAACGAGGAGCCGACCTGCTCCCTGGCCTGGAGGGCCTCGTTCCACTGGTGCCTGGCGCTGAACGACTGTCCCGGATACATGGCGAGGATCGCGCCGGTGCCCGGCTTCTCGAGCACGGCGCCGATATTCGCCCACTTCGGCAGGGCCCGGCCGTCGGCCCGCATGGCGCGCAGGTTCTGCTTCACCGCGCGCTGCAGGGCGTTCATCATCGACTCGTTGATGGTCGTGACGATCCGCAGTCCGCGGCTGTAGACCTGCTGCTGGCTCAGGCCGTAGGTGCTCTTCAGCTCGCCGAGGACGGCCTGCATGATGTAGCCGCGGTAACCGCTCCAGCCGTCGTTGACGGGTCCGCCGACGATCCTGGGGAACTGCTGCGCGTTCGCCTGGGCCTTGGTGATCGCGCCGTCTCTGACCATGTTGGTCAGCACGTAGTGCCAGCGCTGGACGAGCGCCTGATAGGGCGCCCCGGCGCTTTTCCCGGGCTTGAAGTAGCTCGGCTGGTTGATCATGGCGGCGAGCATCGCGGACTGCGCGATAGTGAGCTTGAGCGCCGGCCGGTTGAAGTAGGCCTGCGCCGCGGCGCCGATGCCGGAGGAGCCGTCGCCGAAGTAAACCGTGTTCAGGTACTGGGTCAGGATCCAGTCCTTCGATTCCTGGTGCGCCAGCTTGATCGCGACGAAGATCTCCTTGATCTTGCGGCTCATCGTCTGCTCGGTGCCGATGGTGGCGTAGTAGTTCCGGACAAACTGCTGGGTAATGGTGGAGCCGCCCTGGAGGCCGCCGCCGCCGAACACGTCCTCGAACGCCGCGCGGGCCGTCCCGGTGACGGAGATGCCGCCCTCGGTGTAGAAATGCCGGTCCTCGGCCGCGATGACAGCCCTCTTCAGGATCGGGGAGATCTGCGCCGAGGTCAGCAGCTGCCGGTTGGTCCCGTTGTTGAAGCTGCCGACCGGTGTCCTGCCGTTGCTGAAGTAGACGTCGGAGGACTGCTCAACCGCCGTCTCAGCCACGTCGGTGGGGATAGCGGTCTTGCTGTAGGCGTAGAGGACGCCCGCGCCGATCAGCACCACCACGGCCAGGAACGCGCCCGTGAGGACGGCGACTGCCTTCTTCCAGGTCCAGTGGCGCCACCAGCGGCCATAGAGCAGCCAGTTGCGGAACCCTCCGCCGCGGCCGTCCGGGCCGCCGCCTCCCTGGCCGCCGCCGTAGCCACCGCCGCCGCGTCTGCTGCCGCTTCGGCCCGGCCCTGGCCGCCGCCCCGGCTCAGTGCGCGGCCGGTCCCACGGGCTCTCGGGCCTGTCTTGCACCAGCTGGCTGCCGTAGGCCGCTGCCGCAGCACCACGGTAGGGCGCGTCGCCGTAGCCGGGCCTGTCGTAGCCGGACCCGTCATGCTCGCCGCCGCGGTAAGCGGTGCCCTTGTATTCCGCGGCGTTGTAATCCGTGCCGTTGTACCGGGATCGCGGGAACGCGGGGTCGCGAGGCGCCCGGCCCGGATCAGCGGCAGCGCCGCCGGGGACGGCGCGCAGACCTAGCCGCTCGCGCAGGTGCTGAGCCGTCTGGGGGTCGCTGGCCGGGAAGCGCTCGCTCCGGCGAGGCCGGCGCTCGCGGCCCTCATCACCGCGCGCGCCGAGGTCGCCGCCATTGCCGGGCCGCCCGCTGCCACCGCGGGCCTCGCCGTGCACGCGGCTTGCGTAGCCGTCGGGCCTGGCACCGTACTCGGATCTGCGGCCATATCCGCCGTTGTCACCGGAGGGGCGTGCGCGTCCGTCGCCGCCATTGCGCGCCCGTCCGCCCCGCGTCCGGCCGCCAGTTCCAGCTGGATCCTGCCAGGATGGCTCGGAATACTCTGGATTACTCACGCGTCCTCGCTGGTCGGGGGTGAGGCGGTCGCAGCCGACCGGGCGGTCCGCACAGTCGGCTTCACACGTTACCCGTAAGTACCTACCGTCCCGGAATGCTCAGGAGTCACCGTAAATGCCCCGATGGGGCAGTGACCTCCGGTTGGCCAGGCCTTGACTCGCTTACTCTCCGGCGCGAGCCCGCCGCGTCCGGCGGGTGGACGTCTCGCCTGTGCCGAGGACGTAGGACGAAGCAAGGTGGTTCCAGGCACAACTCTGGCAGACCTCGACCACGTAGACCTGAAACTCTGTGTATTCGTTGGCCATTTCGTCCAGTTCTGGCCCTTGCTTGACCCGGCCCTCGTAGC
Source organism: Streptosporangiaceae bacterium (assembly GCA_052146815.1). Taxonomy (GTDB): domain Bacteria; phylum Actinomycetota; class Actinomycetes; order Streptosporangiales; family Streptosporangiaceae; genus DATJZH01. Next base: position 5,025 of record JBKQMG010000208.1, read on the forward strand.
GGCCTAGCTCGTCCCCGTAGACGTACGTCACATGGGCGAGCTTGACCTTCCGGCAGATAGGGCAGCCTTTCTCGGTCGGCTCGCCATGGAATTTCGCTGCCCTCAGCAGATAGGGGTGGGCGTCGCACACGTCAGTGAGCGTCGTACGGCCGGCGAACACCGACGCAAGCGTGGCCCGCCGCGCCAGTCCGTAGTCCACCACCGATCGCCTCATGCCCGACAGGTTACGACGGAACCGCGCGCAGGCCGAGTCCCGGTCTTTCGCCGCGGGCCGCCCGGTGGCCGTCAACGGCAGCCGCACGGCCGGTGTCCGTGCATCCGCGCTGGTGCCCTCAGCGGGCGCGGCGCCACGGCGGCCGGCGCCGGACTTGCGTCGTCACGGGGCAGCACATATCTTTGCGATGTATCGACTCGATACATCGATTCGAGACAGTACCGGAAGACTGCGCACGGCCCGCGGAACTGTGCACAGGATGTCAGATCCCTGACGGGCGGAGGTGCGGCGCCATGAGCAGCCAGCGCTCCGGCGTGCTCGAGCTCGCGATCCTGGGGCTACTTCACGAAACTCCTATGCACGGCTACGAGCTCCGTAAACGGCTGAACTCGGTGCTGGGGGCCTTTCGCGCGTTCGGCTACGGGTCGCTGTACCCGTGCCTGAAGGACCTGCTGGCCCGCGGTCTTATCGCCGACGACAGCGCGCCGCCGGCGGCGGCCGGCAAGCCGCTGGCCGGGCGGCGGTCGAAGATCGTCTACCGGCTGACCGCGGACGGCAAGGAAAGACTGCAGGACCTGCTGGCCCAGACGGGGCCCGCGGCATGGGAAGACGACGGGTTCGGCGTCCGCTTCGCGTTCTTCGGCCAGACCCAGGCAGACATCCGGCTGCGGATCCTGGAGGGACGACGCAGCAGGCTCGAGGAGCGGGTCGAGGCTTTCCGTGCCGGGCTGTCCCGAACGCGGGAGCGGGTGGACAGCTACACCCTCGAATTGCAGCGGCACGGCCTTGAGTCGGTCGAGCGGGAAGTCCGCTGGCTCAACGAGCTGATCGCCTCGGAACGACTGTCGGGCCCCGAGCCCGATGGCAGCACGGGGGACCACACAGAAGGCGGCGCGGCAGATACGGCCGGCTAGGCCAGTGCAACGCCGCGCGGCAGAAGATAAGGAGCAATCCTCATGGATTCGGTACGGGTAGCCATCGTGGGCCTCGGGAACTGCGCCAGTTCCCTGGTCCAGGGAGTGGAGTACTACAAAGACGCCGATCCGGCCGGCCGGGTGCCGGGCCTCATGCACGTCCAGTTCGGCCCCTACCATGTCCGGGACATCGAGTTTGTCGCCGCGTTTGACGTGGACGCCAAGAAGGTCGGCCGCGACATCGCCGAGGCAATCGTGGCGAGCGAGAACAACACCATCAAGATCTGCGATGTGCCGCCGACGGGCGTGACCGTGCAGCGGGGCCCCACGCTGGACGGCCTTGGCGAGTACTACCGCGAGATCATCACCGAGTCGGACGAGGAGCCTGCCGACGTGGTGGCGGCGCTGCGGGAAGCACGCGCCGATGTGCTCGTGTCCTACCTTCCGGTCGGCTCCGAAGAGGCCGACCGCTTCTATGCCCAGTGCGCCATCGACGCCGGGGTGGCCTTTGTCAACGCGCTGCCTGTGTTCATCGCCTCCGACCCCGTCTGGGCGCGCAAGTTCACCGAGGCTGGCGTCCCGATCATCGGTGACGACATCAAGTCGCAGGTAGGCGCGACGATTACGCACCGGGTGCTGGCCAAGCTGTTCGAGGACCGCGGCGTGGAACTGCTGCGCACGTACCAGCTGAACTTCGGCGGCAACATGGACTTCATGAACATGCTGGAGCGCAAGCGGCTGCAGTCCAAGAAGATCTCCAAGACTCAGTCGGTCACCTCGCAGATCCCGCACGAGATGGAGAAGGCGGCCGTGCATATCGGGCCGTCTGACCACGTGCCGTGGCTCGATGACCGCAAGTGGGCGTACGTGCGGCTGGAAGGCCGCTCATTCGGCGATGTCCCGCTCAGCCTGGAGTACAAGCTCGAGGTCTGGGACTCGCCGAACTCCGCCGGCGTGATCATCGATGCCGTGCGGGCCGCCAAGATCGCCAAGGACCGCGGCATCGGCGGCCCGGTCCTGTCCGCGTCCTCGTACTTCATGAAGTCGCCGCCCGAGCAGTACAGCGACGACGTGGCGCGCCAGAGCGTGGAGAGCTTCATCAACGGCGAGGACGGCCGCTGACGCCGCCTTGCCCGCCCCGCTGCGCACGCGCGAAGCAGGGACGCCTGCATGCCAGGCGGCGGGTGACGTCCGCGCGAAACCGCTGCCGCCGCCAGGAGGCGGCCGGCCCTTAGGCTTGGGGCGTGCCCCTGCCGGCGGATCGCGGCTCAACGCGGGCCGCCGGCGGTGCGAGCCCCGCTTCGCGGCAGCCGCGCCTTTCGTTCGTGCGCCAGCTGCGCACGGTCCTGGCCGGGCGGAACTTCCGGCGGCTCTTCGCGACCCGGCTGGTCTCCCAGACCGGCGACGGGATTTTCACCGCCGGCCTCGGCTCTTACGTCTTCTTCAACAACGCCACCTTCCCCAATCCGGCCTCGGCCGCCACGGCCTTTGCGGTGCTCTATCTCCCGTACTCGCTGATCGGGCCCTTCGCCGGGGTGTTCATCGACCGGTGGTCCCGCCGCCAGATCCTGGTGTGGGCGGCTGTCATCCGCGCTGGCTTCGTGGTGCTGACGGCCGCGCTGGTGGCCGGCGGCAGCCTCGGCGCCCCGCTCTACGTCAGCGTGCTGGCCACTCTCGGCGTCAACCGGTTCTTCCTGTCCGCGCTGTCGGCGGCGCTGCCGCATGTGGTCGCCGAGGATCAGCTGGTGATGGCCAACTCGGTGTCACCGACCGCCGGCGGGATCATGGCGGCCATCGGCGGGATCGTCGGGCTCGGCTTTCACCTGCTGACCGGCGCGGGCCGGGGCGGATCCGCGATCACCCTGCTGGCCGGCGGCTGCTGTTATGTCGTGGCCGGCCTGGTGGCCGCCACCATGCGCCGGGACCTGCTCGGCCCCGCCGCCCGCCCTGCCCGAGAAGGGCTGGGGCGGCTGGCGGCCGAGCTCGTCAGCGTGGCGGCCGGGCTGGCCGACGGCGCGCGTTACGTCTGGCGCCGACGCGGCCCGACGGCCGCCCTCGGCGCCACCGGGGCCAACCGGCTCCTCTACGGCGTCCTGTTCCTGATGTCGATCCTGCTGTACCGGAACTATTTCTACCGTTCGGCCGGCGCCAGCGCCGCGCTCAAGCATTTCACCGTGCTGGTGATCCTCTCGGCAGTCGGATACGGGTGCGCGGCCCTGATCAGCCCGCAGGCAGCCAGGCGGCTGACCAAGCCGGGACTGATCGCCGTCCTGCTCGCCGTCGGGGCGATCGTCGTGGGCCCGCTGGGCCAGACCTTCAGCGAGGCCGCGTTCCTGGTCATCGCCTTCGCCGTCAACCTGGTCGGGCAGGGCGTCGCCATCTGCACCACCACGATCCTGCAGGAGCAGGTGGACGACGATTACCGCGGCCGGGTTTTCTCCTTCTACGACATGATGTTCAACGTCACGTTCGTGGCGGGCGCTGCGCTGAGCGTCACGTTCATGCCGGTGACCGGCCGCTCTGTGCTGGTGATCGAGATCGTGGCCGTCGGCTACGCGGTGGCCGCAGCGGCCTACTGGCTGCTGAGCCGTCAGCCGGCCTCTGACGGCGCGGCCGGCCCGGCCAGCCCTTCGTCCTCTGCCCAGCGCAGCAGTTCCTGAGCCGCCCGCTCGGGCCCGAGCGGGCCATGCTCCAGCCGGAGCTCAAGCAGGTAGGCGTAGGCCCGGCCGACCAGGGGACCCGGCGCGATGCCGAGCAGCGCCATGATCTGGTTACCGTCCAGATCCGGCCGGAGGCTGTCGAGTTCCTCCCGCTCGGCCAGGTCGGCGATCCGACGCTCCAGGTCGTCGTAGGCGCGCTCCAGCTGCAGCGCCTTGGCCTTGTTGCGGGTGGTGCAGTCGGCGCGGGTGAGCGCGTGCAGCCGGGTCAGCAGCGGTCCGGCGTCCCGGACGTACCGGCGGACCGCTGAATCCGTCCACTCACCGGTCCCGTACCCGTGGAAGCGCAAGTGCAGCCCGACGAGCCGGGAAACGTCGCTGATCACCTCGTTGGGGAAACGCAGCTTGGCCAGCCGGGCCCGGGCCAGCGTGGCTCCTTTCACCTCGTGATGGTGAAACGCCACGCGGCCATCGGGCAGCCGGGACCGCGTCGCCGGCTTGCCGATGTCGTGCAGCAGCGCGGCCAGCCGCAGCACGAGATCTTGGCTGAGGTCGTACCGCGGCTCCAGCGCGATCGCGCGGTCCAGCACGATAAGCGAATGCTGGTAGACGTCCTTATGCCGGAAATGCTCGTCGATCTCCAGGCGCAGCCGCGGCACCTCGGGCAGGAACTGATCGGCCACGCCCGTCTCGGTGAGCAGGGCGATGCCCCGCGCCGGGCCGCCCGGCAGCGGGGACAGCAACAGCTTCGTCAGCTCGCCCGCGATCCGCTCCGCGGAGACCTTGGGCGGCGCCAGCGTCGGCGCTAGCCCGGTCATGGCCGCCCGCAGCCCGGGCACGGGAGTAAAGCCGAGCTGCGCGACGAACCTGGCGGCGCGCAGCATCCGCAGCGGGTCGTCGGTGAGCGAGCTCTGCGGGCGGCCGGGTGTCCGCAGCACCTTCTGGGTCAGATCCCGCCGCCCGCCGAAGGGATCCACGAATTCGTAGTCCGGCAGGCGGGCGGCCATCGCATTGACGGTGAAATCGCGCCGCAGCAGGTCGTCCTCCAGCGAGGTGCCGTACTGCACGGCCGGCTTGCGGGAGTCCGGCAGGTACTGCTCGCTGCTGCGATAGGTGGTGATCTCGAAGATGACGCTGCCCTTGCGCAGGCCGACCGTCCCGAAAGCGAGCCCGACCGGCCAGACGCTATCCGCCCACTCGCGGGTGATTTCCATGACCTCCTCGGGCGGCGCATCGGTGGTCAGATCGAGGTCCCCCGAAGGGCGCCCGAGGAACGCGTCCCGGACCGGGCCGCCGACCAGGGCAAGCTCGTGGCCGTGACGGGCGAACAGCAGTCCAAGCTCGCCGGCGAGCGGCGAGACGGCGGCCAGCAGCGCGGATGCGGCCTGCCGCTGCTGCGGGCTCAAGGGCTCAAAGTCGGACACGGGCATCGAGCGTATGGGCTGCGCGTAAGCTGGGGCTACTCGGGAGGCCGCTTTGGCGGCACCTGACTCGCCCTGGCAACTAGATCGGCGTCGCTAGCATTTCCGCCATGCCTCATCCGCGCACCGGCAGCACTCGCGGGAGACCCGGCCCCGGCCAAGAGCCGGCATGAGCCGCCTTCCGCGGATTGCCGTCGCTGTCTGCGCACTGGCCGCAGCGTCGTGCCTCGGGCTCGCGGCTCCCGCCGCTGCCAGCTCCGCCGGGGGCCGGCTGGCCACTTCCCCGGCTTCCTCTTCCGCATCGCCGGTGTCCGTCGCAATTACGTCCATCAGCCCGCAAGTGGCGACCGGCAAAGGCAAGGTAACCGTGCGCGGGCAGCTCAGGAATTCTTCCCCGGCCGCCCTCGCCGGCGTGTCGGTCCAGCTGCGGTGGTCCAGCCAGCCGCTGCAGGGCCGCGGCGAATTGCAGATGTATGCCGACGGCCAGATTTCTGACGCGGCCGTCTCCGGGGCGGTCAGCCAGGCACGCGGCTCGCTGGCCGCGGGCGCGGCCAGGAACTGGTCGATCACCGTGACGGTGAAGAAGCTGCAGCTGGCCCAATTCGGCGTCTACCCGCTGGCTGCCCAGGCCGTCAGCGCCGACGGCACGCCGCTCGCCACCAGCCGGACCTTCCTGCCCTACTGGCCCGGCCGGCCCGGTGACCCGCGGCCCGACCGGGTGAATATCTCGTGGATCCTGCCGCTGATCGATAAGCCGCACCAGACCGCATGCCCCGGCCTGCTGGACAACAGCCTGGCCGCCAGTGTCGGACCCGGCGGACGGCTGTCCGGGCTGCTGGCCGCGGGCACAGCGCACCCCGGGGCTGCCGTTACCTGGGCCATCGACCCGGCGCTTCTTTCCGGCGTGCAGACCATGACCAGGCCGGGCGGTTACCACGTCGGCGCAAGCAGCCAGTGCCAGGGCGGCCACCACGTGCCCGCCAGCAAGGCGGCGGCCGCGTGGGTGGCGACGGTCAGGACCGCGGTCAGGAGCCAGCCTGTGCTGCTGACCCCCTACGCGGACGTGGATATCGCCGGGCTCGTCCGTCAGAGCATGGGCGGGGACCTCAGCCGGGCCTTCCGGCTGGGCCGCTCGACGGGCGCCCGGATCCTGGATCGCCCGTTCCCGGCCCCCGTGGCGGGTGCCCAGGGCGCCGCACAGGATCTGGCTGCCTTCGCCTGGCCGGCCGGCGGAATCGCGAACTACGCGGTACTGCAGACGCTCGCCGTCGACGGCATCAGGACCGTGATCCTGAACAGTTCCACGATGCCGCCCCTCAGCGTGCCGCCCCCGGCATTTACCCCGAGTGCTGTCACCCGGACACCGAACGGCGAGACCGGTGACACAGACGTCCTGCTGACCGATAGCGGCCTGACCGAGCTTCTGCAGTCGGCCAGCTCCCCGCGGGAATCGCCCGGCGCGGCCTTCACGATCCGCCAGCGCTTCCTGGCGGAAACCGCCATGATCGCCGCCGAGGCGCCCCATCTGCAGCGGGCCGTCGTCGTCGCCCCGCCCAGGCAGTGGTCTCCGCCTGCGGGCCTGGCCAGCGGCCTGCTCGCGGAGACTGCGAGCGCGCCATGGCTGAAGCCGGTCCCGCTGAGCCGGCTCGCCGCAGCCACGTCGCGGGCCGGGCAGGTGGCGCGGGCGCGGCCGCACGGGTCGAATCGCGCGGCACTCAGCAAGGGCCTGCTGCGCAACGTGCGGGCGCTCGACCGCCGGGTCCAGCTGCTGGCGGGCATCAGGGCCCCCGACGCCGCCTTGTACGAGGCGGTCGCCTCGATCGAATCGTCGGCGTGGCGCGGAAAGAAGTCCGACACCCGGGCGTACGCACTGCTGGACCAGGTGTCGGACTACGTCACCAGCCAGCTTGGCGGTCTCAGCATTATCCAGTCGCAGCCGATCACGCTGGGCGGCCTGCGCGGCAGTGTGCCCGTCTCGATCCGCAGCCGGCTGGACTACCCCGTACAGGTCCGGCTCACTTTCCAGGCGCGCGGGCGGCTGACCCTGAGCAGCCCGGGTGTCATTACGGTGCCGGCCGGCAGCGGCCACGGCCAGATAAAGACCATCAAGCTGAAAGTCCACGCCGCCGCCATCGGGACCACGGGCGTCGAGCTAGGGCTGACCACGCTGAACGGGAAGCCGCTGCCGGGCACGACCGCCCGCATGACCATCCAGGCCACTCAGTTCGGCACGCTCGCGCTGGTCATCGTCGCGGCGGCACTGGGCGTGTTCATGATCTCCTCCGCCGCCCGGGCGATCAGGCGGGGCCGGGGCGTGCCTGCGGATCCCGGCGCCGGGACGGCAGCCCAGGTTTCGCCCGGGAGCGCGCAGGCGACAGAAGCAGATAGCGTCGTGTCGGGCGCCGGCGGTCAGCGGGAGCCCGATGGCGAGCCGAGCGGCGGCCCGCGGGCGGGCCCGGCCGGGCCTGCGGGGGCCGACGGGGATGCCATGGCGGAAAGCGCTGCTGTGCACGACCCGACGAAGGAGACCGATGACTACGCCCGGGCGCCCGGCTCGTCCGACCGGAGCTGACCTCGGCCTCGATCCGGAGCAGCCAGTGAGCGGGACGGCCGGCGGCCGGCGGCCCGAGCAGCCGGAGCCGGGGTCATCCGGCCAGCACCACAGCCCTGCCGGGAGCGGCACCGCTGACCCGCAAGAAAGCGGCTGGCAGTCCGAGGGGACACAGGCGAGTTCCTGGCCATCGCCAGCCGCTGCGGATTACGGCACAGGCGGGTCATGGGACACCGGCGACTACCGCGAGTCCTACGGCGCCGGTGAGTCTCACGCCGCGGGTGACTACCGCGAGTCCCGTGGCACTGGTGACTACGGCACGGGCGACTACGGCGCCGGTGACTACCGCGCAAGCCACTACGGTCGCGCTGATTCCTACCGCGCCGATGACTATCACGGGACCGGCGGCAGATACGGCACCGGAGATGACTACGCCACCGGCGCGGACTACCGCCCTGGCGGTTACTCCCGCCCGGGTGATTCCTTCCGCGCTGACGGCTACGCGACCGAGTCATTCGGCGAGCCAATCGGCGCGGCCGCCGCGCCGCTCGGCGCCGACGACACCGAAGCAGACCTGACCGCCGAGGCGGCCGCCATCGCGGCGGAGCGCCGTGAGCCTGGGGACGCCAGCGCGAGCCTCGTGCGCTCCAGCGGCGTCATGGCGATCGGCAGCCTCGCCTCCCGCTTCACCGGGTTCGTGCGCACGGTAGTGCAGGCCTACGCCCTCGGCACCGTGGCACTGGCCGACGCCTACAACAACGCCAACACTCTGCCCAACGTCGTCTACAACCTGATGCTCGGCGGCATCCTGACCAGCGTGATCGTCCCGCTGCTGGTCAACGCGGCCAAGCGGAACCGCGGCCGGGGCGACGCCTACGACCAGCGCATGTTCACGCTGGTCACGATCGCGCTGGCGGCGCTGACCCTGGTCGCGACGCTCGCCGCGGCGCCCATCGTCTACCTGTACAAGGGCACCATTAGCGGTCCCGAACTGCACCTGATGGTGATCTTCGCTTATTTCTTCATCCCGCAGGTCTTCTTCTACGGGGTGAGCTCGATGGCAGGCGCGATCCTGAACTCGCGCGGCCATTTCGCCGCGCCCATGTGGACGCCGGTCGTCAACAACGTCGTGGTCATCGCGGTCCTGCTGATGTTCATGGACGTGGCCGCGCCCAGCATCAGCACGGCCTCCGGCGGTCCGATCCCGATCACGGGCGGCGAGGTCGGGCTCCTCGGCCTGGGCACGACCCTCGGCATTGTCGCTCAGACGGCCGCCCTCATCCCGGCCCTGCGCCGGGCCGGATTCCGCTGGCGGCCGCGATTTGACTTCCGCCGCGCCGAGGTCGCCGAGATCCAGCGGATGGCCGGATGGATGTTCGGCTACGTGGCCACGACGCAAGTCGCGTTCCTGATCACGACCAGGGTGGCCAACGACGCATCCCAGCTCGCGCGGCATGCTCATGTCGCCTACGGCGCCGGATACACGCCCTATACCTACGCCTGGCAGCTGTTCCAGCTGCCGTACGCAATCGTCGGCATCTCGGTGATCACGGCCCTGCTGCCGCGGATGAGCGCGCACGCCGCCGAACGGCGATTTTCGCTGGTCACCGCCGACTTCTCGACCGGCGTGCGGCTGTCGTCGGTCATCGTGGTTCCGGCCGCGCTCGTGCTGGCCGTCCTCGGCCCGAGCCTGGCCGAGGGACTGCTCAGTTACGGGAGCACCAGCACCGCCGATGCCCGCTACATCGGCGAGGTCTTCGCGGTGTTCTGCCTCGGCCTGGTGCCCTACATGCTGTTCCAGCTGCAGCTTCGGGTGTTCTACTCGCTGCATGACAGCCGCACTCCCGCGCTGATCGGCGGCGTGACCATGGTCGTGAATATCGTGACCAACCTCATCGCCCTGCACGTGCTGCCGCCGGGGCAGGTCGTCGCCGGGCTCGGTGTCGGCTTCGGGCTCGCCAACCTCACCGGCACTGTTCTGGCCTGGTACATCCTCAGCCGGCGGCTGCGCGGCCTGGATGGCCGCAAGATCGGCGCCGCTTTGCTGCGGATGCACGCCGCGGCCATTCCCCCGGCTCTTTTCGCCATCGCCGTCATCCTGATGGTCGGCGTGGTCCTGCCTGCAGGCCGTCTCAACGCCATCGTGACGGCAGCGGTGGCCTGCTGCGGGGGCCTGCTGCTCTACGTGCTGTTCGCGAAAGCATTCGGGGTGGCGGAAGTCGAGGACCTCACGTCCTCAATCCGGGCCCGGCTAGGCCGCTGAGCACGGCGGCAGTGTGTCCGAGATGCTCCTCTCCGAGGGTCAGCGGGCCCCGGCGCGGACGTCTCCGACCAGTAACGGTTTGCCCGGGTCGGGCGCGCAGGACTGTCAGGGGCGCTAACGGGGCCTAGCATGTAGTGCAGCATCATTGTCTTATCTAGTCCTGTTGATCACCTACGGGCCGCGGAGGGAGGGTCGAGGGCCGGCCCCTGTTCCAGGCCGTTTGATCAATGAGCACCTTCATATCGGAACCGGGTACCAGGCTCGGCGGCCGCTACCGGCTCGAGGATCGTGTCGCCGCCGCCTCTGGCTGGGCTGCCTGGAAGGCGATCGACGAGATACTCGCGCGGGCGGTGACAGTACTGACCTTCGCGCCCGGATTTCCCCGGATCAGCGAGGCCATTACCGCAGCGCGGGCAGCGAGCAGGCTCACCGACTCGCGGCTGGCGCAGGTGTTCGACGTCGAGGACGACTGGGACCGCGCTTACGTGGTGATGGAGTGGGCGGCCGGGGACACCCTCGACGACCTGCTCGCCTCCGGGCCGCTTGAGCCGGCCAGGGGCGCGCGGATTGTCGCGGAGGCGGCGGCAGCGCTGTCCGCAGCGCACGCGGCAGGCCTCGCTCATCTGTGCCTCACCCCCAAGTCGCTGCGCATGACCCAGGGCGGCGGCGTGAAAGTGGTGGGCCTCGGCATCGACGCCGCGCTGTCCGGGGCGACCGCAGACGACCCGGATCTGGCCGACACCGTCGGCCTCGGCCGCCTGCTCTACGCCGCCCTGACCGGCCACTGGCCCGGACCTGATTACCCCGCACTGCCGCCGGCCCCCGTCGCGGACGGCAGCCCGCGCCGGCCGAGGCAGGTGCGGGCCGGCGTGCCGGCCGCGCTCGACGACATCACCTGCCAGGCCCTCCAGCTCAGCGGACGCGATGGCCGGCCCGGGCTGCGGCGGCCGGGGGACCTGGCGAGCGCGCTGAAGGCGGTCATCCCCCCGCTGCCGCCGCCCCCTGCCAGCCCCGCCACCCGCGCGGACTCCGGACGGCGCAGCCAGCCGCCCGAGCGCGTGCACGAGCACGAGTACTGGCCTGAGGGCCAGCGGACCCGGCCGGGGGCCAGCCGGTCTTTCGATGAGACCGGCGCCATGACGGCCCGGCGCCGCCCGCGGCGCGGCAGGGCCGTCATCGTGATCGCCCTCGCGCTCGTGATCGTGGCGGGAATCGCCGCGGGCACCGCCCCCCTGTGGGACAAGCACAAGTCGGGGCCGCCGGCGGCGCACAGAGGCGGGAGCCACGCCCCGCATCCCCGCAGCGTGACCGCCCGCGCGCTGATCCCCAAAGCAGCCAGCGGCTACGACCCGCTGACTCCGGGCGACACCGGCCACGAGAACAGCCAGCTGGCCAGATACGCGATTGACGCCAGCCCCAGCACGGCCTGGGATACCCAGGAGTACTTCAGCGCTACCTTCGGCAATCTCAAGAAGGGCAGCGGCCTCATCCTGGATATGGGCGCCCCGGTCCGGCTCAGGTCGATCACGGTGCTCTTCGGCAGCAGTCCTGGCGCCGTGGCCCAGATCATGGTCGGCAACACCGACGCCAGCAGCCCGACGGCGCTGCAGTCGATGACCGCCGTCACCCCGGCTACGGCGGTCAGTGGCAGTCACACCTTCAAGCCGTCCCGCGCCGCAACGGGTCGTTATGTGCTGATCTGGTTCACCAAGCTGCCGCCTGACCCGAACGGCAAGTACTACATGGCGCAGGTCTTCAATGTCACCGTGCGCGGATCGGCGGGCTGACGCCCTGACCCGCCGGCGGCAGCGGCCACCGCCGTGGGCGCAGCGCCTGCCGGCGCCGCCGGGCTCATGACCTCCGGGAGCGAGTTCCCGCAGGCGCAGCCGCCCGGAGCCGGGCCGCTGCAGGCCTCCCCGGCCGGTCCCCGGCCCTCCGATAGCGATCTCCTGCGGCTTCATGTGCAGGGCGACCCTGAGGCCTTCGGCCAGCTGTTCCTCCGGCACCGGGACCGGCTATGGGCGGTGGCGATCCGCACGCTCGGCGATCCGGAAGAAGCCGCCGACGCGGTGCAGGACGCCATGATCTCCGCGTTCCGGCGAGCCGCCAGTTTCCGCGGCGACTCGGCGGTCACGACCTGGCTGCACCGGATCGTGGTGAACGCCTGCCTCGACCGGCTCCGCCGCAAGGCCAGCCGGCCATCGGCCGGCGTGGACGAACGGACACTGGAGTATCTGGCCGAAAGCGCCGTCGGCCTGGATCCCTCGGCCACCAGTGATACGTCGATCGACGTGCTCGCCGCGCTGCGCACACTGCCCCCCGATCAGCAAGCAGCCCTGGTGCTCGTCGACATGCTCGGCTACCCGGTCGCGGACGCGGCGCAGGTGCTCGGCATTTCGGCCGGAACGGTGAAGAGCCGGTGCGCGCGCGGCCGAGCGCGGCTCCTCCCCCGCCTGGCGCACCTGCGCAGCGGCGTCCTGCCCGCTGCGCCCGAAGGGAACCGATCGGCGGCCCGAGCCGTCCTACCCACGCGGGAAGGGGGCAAAGACCCGGCATGACGCGACACGTCAGCACTGAGGCGAGCGCCCGTTTCCGCGAGGGCGACCTGAGCCCTCGCAGGGCGGCACGGATCCGGGCTCACCTTGCCGCGTGCACCCGGTGCGCAGCAGCGAGCGAGTCCCTCGGCTCCGTGACGGACCTGCTGGCGGCCGCGACGATGCCGCCGATCCCCGAGCATCTTTCGGCCCGGATCCAGCAGGCACTGGCGACCGAGGCGTCTGCGCGGGCCGCTGGAGAGGTTCAGACCACGCCAGCGGCCGGCCGCCCGCGGGCGGCGCCCGCGCACTCGCGGCGGGGCACCAGCACGCCCGTCCCGCGCCTCGACGACAGCCCCGGCCGCAATGGCCCCGCCGCGCGCAGCGGTCTCGGCCGCAGAGGCTGGCCATCCCGGCGCACCGCGCTCGGGACGCTGGCGGCTGCGGGAGCAGTGGTAATCCTGGCGGCGGGCGGATACGGGATCAGCAAGATCGGCGTTTCCAGTAGTTTGAGCGCCAGCAGCTCCGGCGCGGCCAGCGCGGGGAGCAAGCACGCCGCGGCCAATGCGGCCGCCGGCGCGGCATCGGCACCACGCGTGAGGGAGGAGTTTGGCCCCGAGCTCCCCTACCGGGCCGGCCGGACGTTCACGCCGGTCGCCAGCGGCACGAACTACCTGCCCGCCTCGCTGGCCATGCAGGTAAAAAGCCAGATGGCACAGTCGCGGATTGTCTCCCCGGTGCCCAGCGCGGGCCCGCGCAAGTCCGCGGCCGGCGCCGAAAGCGTCCGCGGCGGGGGGCAGTTCGGCGGCGGCCTGGCGGGATGCGTGGCGAGGGTCTCAGCGGGCCGCAGCGTGACGTTCGTCGACGTGGCCCGCTATGAGGGCAGGAAGGCGACCGTGATGGTCGTGTCCCCCGGCGGGCAGCGTCCGGGCCAGATTCTGGTGACCGGACCGGCCTGCTCGAGCTCGCAAAGCGACGTCATCGCCCGGCAGGCGCTGCCACCAGGCTGAGCCAGGTGTGGGCGGGAATCTCCGGGCCCTAGGATCGGTTGACGCCCCTGCGAGGAAAGAGAGGCAGAAGGTCGTGACTGACGTCCGCGATGTCATTGTCATCGGCTCGGGGCCGGCGGGTTACACCGCTGCCCTGTATGCGGCGAGGGCGCGGCTCAGGCCGCTGATGTTCGAGGGATCGGTGACCTCGGGCGGCGCGCTGATGAATACCACCGACGTCGAGAACTTCCCCGGCTTTCCGGATGGCGTCCTGGGCCCGGACCTGATGGATGCCATCCGCAAGCAGGCCGAGCGCTTCGGGGCCGAGCTGGTCACCGACGATGTCACCGAGGTGGATCTCACCGCCGATCCGAAGGTCATCAAGGCCGGCAATGACACCCACCTGGCCAGGACAGTCATCATCGCCACGGGATCGAGCTACCGGGAACTCGGAGTTCCCGGCGAGAAGACAATGTCGGGGCACGGAGTGTCCTGGTGCGCGACCTGCGACGGGTTCTTCTTCCGTGACCAGGACATTGCCGTCGTCGGCGGCGGCGACTCAGCGATGGAGGAAGCGACGTTCCTGACGCGGTTCGCGCGCTCAGTGACGATCGTGCACCGCCGCGACTCCCTGCGGGCGTCCCGGATCATGCAGGACCGGGCGATGTCCAATCCCAAGATCCGCTTCCTGTGGGACAGCGAGGTCACGGAGGTTGTGGGCAGCGACCGGGTCCGGGAGCTGAAGATCCGCAACGTCAAGACCGGCGAGGAGAGCACGCTGCCGGTCACCGGGATTTTTGTGGCGATTGGTCATGATCCGCGCAGCGAGCTGTTCACTGGCCAGCTGGCCACCGATGAGGAGGGCTACCTCCTGGTCGAGCATCCCTCCACCCGGACCGCCATCGAGGGCGTGTTCGCCGCAGGTGACGTGGTGGACCACACCTACCGGCAGGCCGTGACTGCCGCCGGCACCGGCTGCTCAGCCGCGCTCGACGCCGAGCGATGGCTGGCTGACCACGACGACTGAACGCACGGCAGCCGGCCCGCGCAGGCCGCGGGCCGGCAATCCGCACTGATCGAGAACGGAAGGAAGTCCCGCAAGTGGGCGCAACCAAGGCTGTAACCGACGCTAGCTTCGACGCTGACGTACTGAAGAACGACAAGCCCGTGGTCGTGGACTACTGGGCTGAATGGTGCGGACCGTGCCGGCAGGTCGCGCCCGTGCTGGAGGAGATCGCCAGCGAGCACGGCGACAAGATCGATGTCGTCAAGCTCAACGTGGACGAGAACCCGGCCGTCGCCCAGCGCTACGGCATCATGAACATCCCGACCCTGAGCGTCTTCAAGGGCGGCGAAGTCGTCAAGGAGATCGTGGGCGCCAAGCCCAAGTCAGCGCTGCTGCGCGAGCTGGCCGACTACATCTAAGCCGCGAGCAGACTGCTTAGCTCGAAGGCACAAGACACAGGCGCCGGGCATCCCCCCGCGGGAGGCCCGGGCTTGTGGTTCCCGGCCTGCCCGGGTCTGCGAGGCTGGGCCGCAGTTCTTGGGCGACGCGGAGCCCTTTCGGGCGGCGCGCAGGTCGTTCAGGCGAGGCGGAGCGCACGCTCGGGAGTCATGGACCCGAGCAGCCTTTCGAGCGCGACCTCCACGTCTTCCCGCCAGGACAGTGCCGTCTTAAGCTCCAGCCGCAGCCTCGGGTAGCGCATGTGCTGGCGCACGGTCTTGAACCCGACCGCCAGCAGGTAATCCGCGGGCACGACACAGCTCGGCCCATCCCACTTGAGGTCGCCGAACGCCTCGATGGCCTTGACGTTACGCCTGGTCAGATCCTTGGCCAGATTCTGCACGAGCAGCCGGCCGAGGCCGCCGCCGGAGAACTCCGAGATCACGTGCGCGGTCGTCAGCAGGACCGCGTCGGCGCTGACCGGACTCGTCGGAAAGGCAAAGGACCGGGGCACGTGGCGGGGCGGCGCATAGAGCATGAAGCCGGCGGGCACGCCGTCCACATAGATGATCTTGCCGCAGCTGCCCCACTCCAGCAGTACCGAGGAAATCCAGGCTTCCTTTTCCAGCGCCGGATCTCCCTCTTCCAGTGCCCGCGCCTGACTGAGGGGATCAAGTTCCCAGAACACGCAGCGACGGCACCGCAGCGGCAGGTCATCGAGATTGTCCAGCGTGATATTGGCAACGCGGCGCGGCACTGGCACCCCTGTGTTCGATGGCCATGGGCACTGCTGGCGACGGGCACTTCCGGCGGCCGGCGAGATCTCTGGCAGGTAGGCGGAACGTCCGGAGTGCCTGAGCCGTCCGCAACATGGTACTCGCAACCGCAGGCCGGAGAAGGGCCTGCGCCTGAGGGACTTGCGCGGCAGAAGAGTTGACGGCCGGGAACTTACCGGGCACCGCCCTCCGGCGGCGGCCTGCGGGTGATTAGGCTCAGCGGGTGACAACTCGACGCAAGAGCTTCGGCAGCGACAACCACGCTGGTGCGCACCCCGCCGTCCTGGACGCCCTCACGGCTGCGAATGCCGGCGATGCGCTGGCCTACGGTGCCGACTCCTGGACTGAGGAGGTCACTGATCTCCTGTGCACGGTGACGGGCGCGAAGGCCGCATTCCTGGTGTTCAACGGGACGGCGGCTAATGTCCTTGGCCTGAGCCTGATGCTGCGGCCGTTCGAGGCGGTGATCTGCGCGGATTCTTCTCATCTCAACACCGACGAGTGCGGGGCGCCCGAGCGGATCCTCGGGAGCAAGCTGCTGCCGGTGCCCGCACGCGACGGCAAGATCACGCCCGAGCTGATCGAGAGCCGCCTTGCGGGCCGCGCCGATGAGCACCGTGTCCAGCCGGCGGCCGTGGCGCTCACCCAGGCCACCGAACTCGGCACCTGCTACTCCCTGGACGAGCTGCGCGAGCTCAGGCAGTACTGCCAGAGCCGGGACCTGCTGATCTACATGGACGGCGCGCGCCTGGCCAACGCCGCGGCGTCCCTTGGCTGCAAGCTGTCCGAGCTGGCGTCGGCGGCGGACGTGCTGAGCTTCGGCGGCACGAAGAACGGCGCTGTCGGCGCCGAGGCCGTGCTGGTGATGACCGAGGACCTGGTGGCGGATGTTCCCTTCCAGCGCAAGCAGCAGATGCAGCTGGCTTCCAAGATGAGGTTCCTGGCGGCCCAGTTCACGGCGCTGCTCACCGACGATCTATGGCTGCGCAATGCGCAGCAGGCCAATGCCATGGCGCAGCGGCTCGCCGACGGCCTGGCCGCGGTCCCTGGCGTGCGGCTGCGCTATCCGGTCCACGGGAACGCGGTGTTCGCCAGTCTCGCTCCGGAGCGGATTACCCGGCTGCAGCAGGACTGGAGTTTCCACGTCTGGGACTTCGACGAGCACGTGGTGCGGTGGATGACGGCCTTCGACACGACGGAGGCCGACGTCGACGCGTTCCTGGCCGCCGTCCGCGAGAACGACTGACCCACATCCCTGCGGGCCTTGGGGCCGGCCGGCCGCCGGTTGCCCGGCTGACCCGCCAGTCCGGCCGGTTCCGCGCCTGGTTTCACGTGAAACCATTGCGCCGGTGTTCGCGGGTTTCACATGAAGCGCCAGGGCGCAGCGAGCCACGATCAGGCGCTGCGTGTCCGCGGCAGGTCAGGGGACATCGCCGCGACGATGCGCTCCAGGTCGTCGATCGTGGCGAACTCGACGACAATCTTGCCCTTGCGCTGCCCGAGCTCTACCTTGACGCGGGTCTCGAAGACGTCGGACAGGCGATCTGCGAGATCCCGGAGTCCCGGCGCCACCGGTGCCTTGGCCCGCTGCTGCCGCCTGCTCTTGCCGGGCTGAGCACCGAGCGCCACGATCTCCTCGACCGCCCGGACCGACAGGCCTTCGGCGACGATCCGATGAGAAAGCTGTTCCTGCTCCTGCGGGCTCTCGATTGCCAGCAGCGCCCGGGCGTGGCCGGCGCTCAGCACCCCCGCGGCCACCCGCTTCTGCACCCCTGACGGGAGGTTCAGCAGCCGGATGGTGTTGGAGATATGCGGGCGGGACCGGCCGATCCGCCGCGCCAGCTCGTCGTGCGTGGCGGAAAAGTCATCCAGCAGCTGCTGATAGGCGGCGGCCTCTTCCAGCGGGTTGAGCTGCTGGCGATGCAGGTTCTCGATGAGGGCGTCCCGCAGCAGGTCGTCGTCGGAGGTCGCACGAACGATCGCCGGGATCGCGGCCAGGCCCGCGAGCTGGCAGGCGCGCCAGCGGCGCTCGCCCATGACGATCTCGTAGCGGCCCGCACTGGTCTTCCTGACCACGACGGGCTGCAGCAGGCCCACGGCCTGGATGGACTCCGCGAGCTCGGCCAGGGCCTCCTCATCGAAGACCTGACGGGGCTGGCGCGGGTTGGCCGTGATGGCATCGACGGGGACCTCGTCAAAATAGGCGCCCGCGACCTCGCCATGCCAGTCCTCGGCCGCCACGGCCGCCGGCCCCGCCGCCTGCGCGGCTGCGGCAGCCGAGACCGGAGCCGACGGAATCAGTGCGCCGAGTCCCTTGCCCAGTCCCCGTCTCTGCTGGGGCATCGCGCCTCCCTGTTCGTCCTGCGGCGGGTCATGTCCGGGCCGTCCGTTCGCGCGGATCCGCCGCGCGCTCTGCGCGCGCTTGGTTCTGCGTGATGGTCCGGGCCCGCCCGTGCGCCTCACCCATCCTGCCAGCCCGCTGACCGCTGCGGCGCCCGGCGCGCATACCGGTGCCCCGGCCCGCCAGGCTTAGCGTCACCGGCCCGGCCGGGCCGGCATTGCGCCCGCCCAGGCGGCCTGCTACCCCTGCTGCGGCCGGACGCCGCGAGATGCCAGCTCGCGGGCGGCCTCCAGGTACGCCATGGCGCCGGTCGAGCCGGGGTCATACGCCATCACGGACTGGCCGTAGCTCGGCGCCTCGGAGACCCGCACGTTGCGCGGGATCACTGAGCCGAGGACCACATGGCCAAAGTGATCGCGTACCTCGTCGGCCACCTGGCCGGCCAGGCGAGTCCGCCCGTCGTACATGGTGAGCAGGATCGTGCTCACGGCGAGCTGGGGATTGAGGTGGCTGCGCACTAGTTCCACCGTCCGCAGGAGCTGCTCCAGCCCCTCGAGGGCGTAATACTCGCACTGGATCGGGATCAGCACCTCAGCCGCGGCCACCAGCGCGTTCACGGTCAGCAGGCCCAGCGACGGCGGGCAGTCGATGAGCAGGTAGTCGAGATCCGAGGAGTCGTAGCCGGCGAGGGCCCTGGCCAGCCTTGATTCCCGGGCAACCAGGGGCACCAGCTCGATCTCCGCGCCCGCCAGGTCGATCGTCGCCGGAGCGCAGCCCAGCCGGGGATAACCGTCGACCGGCCGGATAATCGACGACAGAGGCTGCCCATCCACCAGGACGTTGTAGATAGAGCGCGAGCCCGCATGGTGCTCGATGTCCAGTGCGGTGGACGCGTTGCCCTGCGGGTCGAGATCGACCACCAGCACCCGCAGGCCGTGCATCGCCAGGCACGCTGCCAGGTTCACCGCCGTGGTGGTCTTGCCCACTCCGCCCTTCTGGTTGGCGATGGTGATGATCCGGCAGGACCGCGGGCGCGGCCACTGGCCGCCCGCGCGTGCCGTGACGGCCGCCTGGGCAGCACGGGCTATGGGGGTGTCGGCCGACGCCCCCTGGGTCACCGCACTCGCCACCTGATCCTCGCTCTCCGCCAGTCCGGCGCTCACCGGGCCGGCATGTCCCTCGGCGCCGTGCCTATCGCGGCGCTGCTGCGGGCTCGTGACACCAGGCGGCGCGGCGTGCCGAGCGCGGCGCGCATTGCCGTCGTATTCACCTGGCGGCACCGTTTCACGTGAAACCAGGTCCTCGGCGCTCTCAGCCAGCCGCGGCGCCGGGACCAGATCGCGCCGTCGCCCGGCGGGCCAGCCCAGGTGAGCTCCGGCGGACACTGCCTTCCGGCGGCCGGGCAGCGCCGGCCAGCCGAGGCCTGCCTCAGCACCCATCATCGTGCTGTCACTCCTCTTACTGGTCTTACTGTCGCGCCCGGAACCGGTCGCCGCCCCGGATTCCCCCGCCCCCTGGGCCACCTGGTCCGGCGGCGAGTCTGCCTGCTGCTGCGGCTGGCCCGCGGCGTTGCCGCGGCGCAGGGCCCGGCGTGATCCTGGCAGGAACCTCACTCAGCCCACGCCCCTGCGCCCGCCCGGCCGGGCTCGTCCGCTCTTCTCACTGCGATCCGCGCCATGAGACCGTCTCCCGCCGCCCGACCGGGCCGTCGTCGCTGACCGCCGCCCCGCGCCGCCGTGGCGCTCGCCCCGTCCCGGCCGCCGGCCTGCCCGGTCCTGAACCTCACCACTGTGGCAGTCCAGCCGGGATCGCCGCTACCCGCCTGGACAAGCTCGACGTCCCGGGCGCTGAGCCGCCGCAGTACGGGCTGGGCGCGGCGCAGTTCCTCGGCCGCCCCCGCGCCTTTCACGGCCAGAACCAGGCCGCCCGGCCTGGCCAGTCCGGCCGCAAGACCCGCAAGCCGCTCCAGCGGGGCCACCGCCCGGGCCGTCACCACATCTGCGGTGATCTGTCCGGTCATGTCCTCCGCCCGGCCCCGGACGACCCGGGCGTTAGGCAGCTCGAGCTCGGCGATGCACTCGCTGAGGAACGCCACCCGCCGGGCCATCGGCTCGAGCAGGGTGACCTCCACCTCGGGCAGCAGCATGGCCAGCACGATGCCGGGCAGGCCGGCACCCGAGCCGAGGTCAGTCAGTGCCGAGGGGCGCGGTACCAGATCCGCCACGACGGCCGAATTGACCAGATGCCGCTGCCAGAGGCGCCCGGCCTCAGCCGGGCCGATCAGGCCGCGCTCTACGCCCGGCCCGGCGAGCATGCGTGCATAGCGCTCTGCGAGCGGCAGCGCCGGGCCGAAGAGCACACGAGCCGCCGACGGCACCGCCGGAACATCGGCTGCATCGGCTGCATCGGCCTGCCCGCCAACGGCGCCGTCGCTATCGCCGCCGTATCCGCGGGGACTGATGACCTGCCCCCTCTGACTCAGTAAGCCGGCCCGCCAGGAATCACTCAGCTGACGGGCAGGACGATGACCCTGCGGTCGGGCTCCTCGCCCTCCGACTCACTCGTCAGGCCGGCCGCCGCCACCGCGTCATGCACGATCTTGCGCTCGAACGGGTTCATCGGCCAGAGCTTCTTCGGCGCGCCCGTTCGCCTGACCTCCTCGGCCGCCTCCTGGCCCGCCTGGGCCAGTTCCGAGCGCCGCCGCATCCGGTAGCCGCTGATGTCCAGCATGATCCTGGTCCGGCTGCCGGTCCGCCGGTGCACGGCCAGCCTGGTCAGCTCCTGCAGAGCCTCCAGCACCTGCCCGCGGGGACCGACAAGCTCGTCGAGCGTCGCTCCGACTACCGAGACCACGGCCCGGTCGCCTTCGACGTCCATATCGATATCGCCGTCGAGATCGGCGACGTCGAGCAGTCCTTCGATGTAGTCGGCCGCGATCTCGCCTTCCAGTTCCAGGTCGGCCACGCCGGGACCCGCGGCGCGCGCTTCGCCGTCGGCCGCCTGCGCCGCCGCGTCAGCGTCTGTGTCGACGTCGTCATCCAGGCCCTCGTCGTCAGCATCCCCGCCGGCATCCTCATCCTGAGCCGGGGTCTGCAGGTCAGTGCCGTCGTCACCGGCAGCGTCCTCGGCGCCGGGCACGAAATCAGCCTGGTCGGGCTCAGCCTCGGCAGCGGGGACCTGCTCGGTGAAATCTCCGTGCGGCTCCGCTACCGCATTCTCGCCCTGGCTCACAAACGGGCCCTCCTACGTCAGAGTGGACTATGCCAACGGGTTTGTTCGCCGCCGCGGGCCGCACCGCGGGCCGCCTCAGCGCTTGCCGGAGCGCTTGCTGCGCGGCTGCCGCTGGGGCTGCTGCCTGACGAGCTTAACCTCGGGCTCCTCCGGCTGCGGCTCAGGTTCGCTGCGGCCCCTGCCGAATCTTCGCAGCATTCCGCCGCCTCCGCTGGCGGCGTCGTTCCCGTTCGCCGCATCCTTCCCGTTGGCCGCAGGCGGTGCGGCGGCGGGCGGGGAAGCTGCCCGGCGCCCGTTCTGCTGGCCGTTGCCGTCGGGAGTGCCGCCGTTGCCGGCCGCCGGGCCGGGCTTGGGCGCGGGGGTCTTGGGCTTGGTGCCCGTGGATCCGGCCACGGCCTTCGGGCTGCCCGGCGCCGGCACCATCTTGACCCGGCCGGCTGAGCCGCCTGTCGCAGGCGCGGTGTCGGCGCCCGCCGCAGCAGGCTGCGGATACTTGCGGAACAGGAACCACTGCTGGCCCAGCGTCCACACGTTGGTCGTCACCCAGTACAGGACCAGGCCGAACGGCCAGTACAGGCCGGACAGCGCGAAGAGCGGCATGATGTAGGCCATGTACTTCTGCGACTGGCCCATCGGATTGTCGGGCGTCGCCGCGGGCATCATGCCGCGCTTCATGCTCTGCCGCACGGTCAGATAGGTCGTCGCCATGCTGATCATGACCGCGACCAGGATGACGGCCTTGGCCTCCAGCGGGACGTGCATCCCGTCGGTGAACAGGAACTTGTCCGCCACCGTCGCGCCGAGGATGTCGGCGTGCTTGGCGGTCACCACCATCTGCAGGGTCAGGCCGTACTTCGGCGCCTCCGGCGGATGCCATTCGGTGATGGCCTTCAGCACGCTGAACAGCGCGAAGAACACCGGCAGCTGCGCGACAACCGGGAGACAGCCCATCAGCGGGTTGACGCCCGCCTCCTGGTAGAGCTTCATCGTCTCCTGGTTGAGCGTCTGCTTGTCGTTCTTGTACTTCTTGCGCAGCGCGCTGATCTGCGGGGCCAGGGCCGTCATCGCCCTGGTGGTATGCATCTGCTTGATGAACAGCGGCACCATGATCAGCCGCATCAGGACCACGAGAATCACAATGGACAGCGCCCAGGTCCAGCCGCTGCCCGGCCCGAAGACCGGGCTCAGCAGTCCGTAGATCTGCTTGAGCACCCACGCGACGGCCTCGTAGACCGCGTTCAGGGGATTACCCACCGGCCAGCTCCCTTGTGATCTGTTCGGCATCGTCGGCGGCCGGCGCCACGTCGGCGCGCGCTGCCGAGCGCGCGGGCGGCACTGGGTCCAGGCCCCCAGGGTGGAACGGATGACAACGGCTCAGCCGCCGCGCGGCCAGCCAGGTGCCGCGGACGGCACCGTGGACCCGGACGGCCTCAAGTGCGTAGGCGCTGCAGGACGGGTAAAAGCGGCAGTGCGGGCCGAGCAGCGGACTGATAAACCGCTGGTATCCCACGATCAGGACAGCTAGCAGCCGGGCCGCGGCCGATGGCCGCCTGCCCTGCCCTCTTGCCTGCTGTCTTTCGCCTGTCACCGGTACTATGCCTCACCCTGCCGCCGGAGCAACGCGTTGATTACCAGGTCGAGTTCGGCGGCGAGATCCGCCTGGCGTGCGGTCGCGGCCCGGGGATTAGCACGCAACACAAGCAGGCTACCTTCTGGCAGCCGCCCCAGATACCCGCGGGCCAGATGGCGCAGCCGCCGCCGGATCCGGTTGCGGGTCACGGCCGGGCCGACGGCACGGCTGACGACGAAGCCGATCCTGGCCGGCTCGCCGCAGCCGGGACGGCACAGCAGGTGACCGGCGAGCAGAGGCTTACCGGTCCGGCTGCCCTGACGGACCGTCTGGGTGAACTCGGCACTGCGCCGCATCCGCGCAGGCGCGGGAAGCATCGCCGGTCACCGCTGCGGAAGAGCGCCGGTCAGAGACTGACCCGCGCGCGGCCCTTGCGGCGACGTGCCGCCAGGACCGCGCGGCCGGCCCGGGTCCGCATGCGCAGCCGGAAGCCGTGCGTCTTCGCGCGGCGTCGGTTGTTCGGCTGGAAGGTGCGCTTGCTCACGGGAACTCCAGGTGCGGCTGGTGCCAGGTACTGCCGGGGACTGTGGTCCGCCACTGCCGTCGGAGTGCCTGCCGCGCAGGCTCAGGGCCGCGCGCACGATCAAGCCGCACCGGGGTGGCCGGACTAAAGGACGGTACGCGCTGCGGCCCTCGCTGGTCAAACCCGGCGGGCGGCCGTCGCCGCAGCCGCCGTTTGTGCTCAGGCAGCCCAGCGGCGCGGACGCCGTGGCCGGCAGCAGTCCCCGCCCGCCCCTCCAGCCCAGCGCAGGGTCCCCACCAGCAGCGTGCCAGCCATCAGTCACGGTCAGCAACAGTCGCTGTTTGCCTAACGCATGTGCAAAGCCGAGCCTAGGCTGTGGACAATGGTTTCCGGCGCGGGGCGATCCGGGATCCAGCGACCGCCGATCTTCCTCCCACCCGCGACGACGAAAGATCCGGCCATCACGCAGGTAAGCAACGTGCACAACCTGTGGAAAAACCTGTTGATCACAAAGTGGGGGCGCGAGGTGAACAGCAAGTGAGTGAAACTGACCTCGCACAAGTATGGGCCCGGTCTCTCGCCGAGTTGGCCGACATGCAGATAGAACCGCATCAGCGCGCGTGGCTGCAGCTGACCCGGCCGCTGGGCCTGGTGGAAAATACCGCGCTGATCGCGACTCCGAACGAGTTCGTCAAGGAGCAGCTGGAGACGCGGCTGCGGGCCCTGATCACGAACGCGCTCTCCCGCGAGCTCGGCCGCGCCATCCAGCTGGCAGTCACCATCGATCCCGCGGCCGCCGCCGGCGCGCCTGGCCAGCAGCCCGGTGAGGATCATGGCCCCGGCGGGCCGAAGGCCGATGAGCCCGCGACCGCGCCCATGCGGCCCATCACCGACCTGGATGGCGGCCCGCTGCGGCGGCGCATCGACCTGCCCGCCCGGCCCGATGACCTGGGCCCGGACAGCCGCGCCCTTAACGGCGACCTCGAGGGCGGCCTGGGCGGCGGCCTCGACGGCCGGCGCAACGGTCATGGCGGTAGCAACGGCACCGGCCGGACGATGGGCAATGGCGACGATCCGGCGGTGCGCTCGCAGGAACGGCCCGGCATCGGGTCCCGGCCGCCTGGCGCGCCTTTCGCAGGCCATGGGGCCCACGGTCAGGGCGTACCGAGGCCGGCCCAGGCCCATCTGAACCCGAAGTACACCTTCGAGACTTTCGTGATCGGCTCGAGCAACCGGTTCGCGCACGCCGCGGCCGTCGCGGTGGCCGAGGCCCCGGCGAAGGCGTACAACCCGCTGTTCGTCTACGGCGACTCCGGGCTCGGCAAGACGCACCTGCTGCACGCGATCGGGCACTACGCCCAGAGCCTGTACCAGGGCGTCAAGGTCCGCTACGTGAGCTCCGAGGAATTCACCAACGACTTCATCAACATGATCCGCGACGGCAAGCAGGACGGGTTCCGGCGCCGCTACCGTGACGTCGACGTACTGCTAGTGGACGACATCCAGTTCCTGGAGAACAAGGAAGGAACCCAGGAGGAGTTCTTCCACACCTTCAACACCCTGCACAACGCCAGCAAGCAGATCGTCATCTCCAGCGACCGCGCGCCCAAGCGGCTGGTGACGCTGGAAGACCGGCTGCGCAGCCGGTTCGAGTGGGGCCTGCTCACCGACGTCCAGCCGCCCGAGCTGGAGACGCGCATCGCGATCCTGCGCAAGAAGGCGGTCCAGGACCGGCTGAACGCGCCGCCCGAGGCTCTCGAGTACATCGCCAGCCGTATCTCCACCAACATCCGCGAGCTGGAGGGGGCGCTGATCCGGGTCACGGCTTTCGCCAGCCTGAACCGCCAGCAGGTCGACCTGCAGCTCGCCGAGTTCGTCCTGAAGGACCTGATCCCCGAGGCGCACGGCCCGGAGATCACCGCGGCCACGATCATGGGCCAGACCGCCTCGTACTTCGGCCTGTCCATCGACGACCTGTGCGGCACGTCGCGCTCGCGGGTCCTCGTCACCGCCCGGCAGATCGCCATGTACCTGTGCCGGGAGCTGACTGACCTGTCGCTGCCGAAGATCGGGCAGCAGTTCGGCGGCCGCGACCACACCACGGTCATGCACGCCGACCGCAAGATCCGGTCCCTGATGGCGGAGCGGCGGTCCATCTACAACCAGGTCACCGAGCTCACCAACCGCATCAAGCAGCAAGCCCTGTCGGGGTGAGCAGCTGTGACCTCCCCGCTCGTCCCTGACCGCCGCCGCGGCTCAGCCAACCCGCACTACGATGCGTGCCTGACCGGCTGCGAATTCCGGCACCGCGGTTCAATGGGCGCACACAGGCTGTGGACAAGCCTGTGGATGAGCTTGGGACGACCGGAGGAAAACTGCACAGGGCCGGGGGGTAACCAGAACGCGAACAGCTGCGCCGCCGCTGCTGTCCACATCGGGGGGCCGCCGTCGCCCAGGTCAGGCACAGCCCCTGTGCACGCTCATCCGGCGGCTGATCTGCGCCGACGCCGGTTGTCCCCGGGATCCACCGACCCTATGACGACTACCAATCTTTGTATGTCCGAGAAACCAAGTACCAAGCAGGCATGGCAGCGCGACCGCTGCGCTGCCCGCTCTCCCGCCACGAGAACGGAAGGCAGCTTCCCGTGAAGATCGGTGTCGAACGCGACGTCCTGGCCGAGGCAGTGGCCTGGACCGCCCGCGCGCTCCCAGCCCGTCCCACCATCCCCGTGCTGGCCGGCATCCGGCTGCACGCGGGCGCCGAGCTCACGCTGTCCAGCTTTGACTACGACGTGTCCGCCCAGGCGACCGTCCCGGTCAGCACCGACCAGGAAGGCAGCACGCTGGTCTCCGGCAGGCTGCTCGCCGAGATCAGCCGCAGCCTGCCTGCCCGCCCGGTCCAGATCAGCGCCGAAGGCGGCCGGGCCGTCCTGACGTGCGGCAGCGCCACCTTCACCCTGCTGACGATGCCCGAGGATGAGTACCCGGCACTTCCCGCGATGCCGCCCGCGGCCGGCACCGTCGGCAGCGACGCGTTCTCCACCGCCGTCAGCCAGTGCGCCGTCGCGGCCGGTCGCGACGACACGCTGCCGGCCCTCACCGGCGTCCGGGTCGAGGTCGAGGGCGAGACGCTGACGCTGATCTCGACCGACCGCTACCGGCTCGCGATCCGCGAGCTGCGCTGGACGCCTGCGAAGCCGGACCTGTCCGCGGCCGTGCTGGTGCCCGCGCGGGCCCTGGCCGAGACCGCGCGGTCCCTGACGTCCGGCGCCGAGGTCGCCATCGCCCTGGCGCTGCCCGGCGAGGACGGTCCGGGCGGCGACGGCATGATCGGGTTCGGGGGCGCGGGCCGGCGCACCACCACGCGGCTGCTCGGCGGCGAGTTCCCCCGGTACCAGGCGCTGCTGCCGAGCGGGGTCAAGGCCACCGCCGAGCTCTCGACCAGCGCCCTGGTGGAGGCGGTCAAGCGAGTGGCGCTCGTCGCCGAGCGCAACACCGCCGTCCGGCTGTCCTTCAGCGCCGGGCAGCTGCTGCTGGAGGCCGGCACCGGAGACGAGGCGCAGGCCGAGGAGGTCCTCGAGGCCAGTTTCGAGGGTGACGATCTCGCGACCGCCTTCAACCCCCAGTACCTGCTGGACGGGCTGACGGCCATCGACTCCGATACGGCGCGGCTGTCGTTCACCGAGGCGGGCAAGCCGGCGCTGATCACCGGCAAGCCGGGACCCGACGGGCACCCGGACTACCGCTACCTGCTCATGCCGATCCGCCTCGGCGGCTGAGCGGCTCGTTGTCCCGCGGTGCTCATTGGCCCGCTGATAGCTGCGCCGACTAGTCTCCAGGCGTGCACCTGACCCGGCTCGCGCTCACCGACTTCCGCTCGTACGAGAGCGCAGACCTGGCGCTGGAGCCCGGCGTGAGCACTTTCACCGGCGCGAACGGGCAGGGCAAGACCAACCTGATCGAGGCGGTCGGCTACGTCGCGACGTTCGCCAGCCACCGGGTGGCGGCGGATGGCCCGCTGATCCGCCGCGGCGCGGAGCGGGCCATCCTGCGGGCGGCGATCAGCTCGCCGCAGCGAGACAGCCTGGTGGAAATCGAGGTCAATCCCGGCAAGGCGAACCGGGTGCGGCTGAACCGGGTGCCCCTGCCGCGCCCGCGGGAGGCGACCGGCACGCTGCGCTGCGTGCTGTTCGCCCCCGAGGACCTGTCGGTGGTGAAGGGCGACCCGGACCAGCGGCGCCGCTACCTCGACGACCTGCTGGTCGCCACCCGGCCCCGCTACGCCGCCGTGCGGTCCGACTATGACCGGGTGCTGCGCCAGCGCACGGCCCTGCTGAAGAACGCCCGGGCCGCGGGCGGCCTGCCGCCGGGCTCGCTGGAAGTCTGGGACGACCATCTGGTCAGCGCGGGCACGGCGCTGACCGCGGGGCGCCTCGGCCTCGTCGCGGCCCTTCGGCCCCTGGTGGCCAGCGCCTATTCCGCGGTTTCCGGCGAAGACCAGCGGGCCGGGCTGAAGTACCGGCAGTCTTCTGGCGAGAGCGATGAGCCGGCCGGTGATCCGGCTGCGCTGGCGGCGGCGATGCGCGAGGTGCTGCAGGCCTCCCGGCGGGCCGAGCTGGAACGGGCCGTGTGCCTTGTCGGCCCGCACCGCGACGAGCTGGAGCTGGCGATCGGCGAGCTGCCCGCCCGCGGTTACGCCAGCCAGGGTGAATCCTGGTCGCTGGCGCTGGCGCTGCGGCTGGCCGCCTACGAGCTGCTGCGGGCCGACGGCGACGAGCCGGTGCTGATGCTCGATGACGTGTTCTCGGAGCTGGACGTCCGGCGCCGGGAACGGCTCGCCGAGCTGGTCGCCGGCGCCGAGCAGGTGCTGGTCACCGCCGCGGTGACGCAAGACGTGCCGTCCCGGCTTTCCGGGGCCAGGTTCGGGGTGTCCACGGGGGTGATCGAGCGTGCCTGACGGCAGCAGCGTGCCTGACGGCAGCAGCATGCCTGACGGCGGCGTGCCCGACCGGGCCCGGCTGGCCCGCGAGGCCCTGGCCAGCGCCAAGGCGGACGCGCTCGCCAAGGGCAACCGGCCCGCGGCCGACCAGAAGCCGCCGGCCGGGCGGAACTCCCAGGCCGCGGCCGCCGCTCAGGTCCGCTCGTCCCGGCGCCAGCGCAACGAGGATCCGCTGCCGCTCGCCGCCGCCATCGAGGGACTGATCGGCGCGAACGGCTGGGCGCTGGCGGCCGCCACCGGGTCTGTTTTCGCCCGCTGGGGCGAGATCGTCGGCGCCGACCTGGCCGCGCATACCGTTCCCGAGGGGCTTGCCGACGGCGAGCTGACCATCACGGCGGACTCGACGGCATGGGCGACGCAGGTGCGGCTGCTGGCCGCGCAGCTGGTGCGCCGGCTGAACACCGAGCTCGGCGACGGGGTGGTGCGCCGGGTCAAGGTCCGCGGCCCGGTGACCGCGGCGCGCCGGCCAGGGGAATGGCGGGTGCGGGGCAGCCGCGGCCCGCGTGACACGTACGGCTGAGGCTGACGTCACTCCCAGGTAAAATGATTGTGCGCACCGGAGCCCAGCAGCCGGGATGCGGGGGCGTAAGATCCCGGTCGGCCCGCGGTGTGCCTTGCTTCAGGAGGAGCTTCCGCTTTGTCGTATGACGCATACTCGATCACGGTCCTCGAGGGCCTGGAGGCAGTCCGCAAGCGGCCGGGCATGTATATCGGCTCGACCAGCGAGCGCGGGCTGCATCACCTGGTGCAAGAGGTGGTCGACAACGCGGTAGATGAGGCGCTGGCAGGCTACTGCGACCGCATCGAGGCTACCCTACTGGCCGATGGCGGTGTCCGGGTCACCGACAACGGCCGCGGCATCCCGGTGGACGAGCATCCGGTGGAGCACCGCCCCGCGGTCGAGGTCGTGCTGACCACGCTGCACGCCGGCGGCAAGTTCGACGGCAAGTCCTACGCGGTTTCCGGCGGCCTGCACGGCGTCGGCGTCTCGGTGGTGAACGCGCTGTCGTCCCGCCTGGAGGTCGAGATCCGGCGGGACGGCTATGTCTGGCGGCAGTCCTACGAGCGCAGCCATCCCGTCATCCCGCTGGTCCGCGGCGAGGAGTCGGACGAGACCGGCACGACCATCACGTTCTGGCCCGATCCGGAGATCTTCGAGACCACGGACTGGTCGTTCGAGACCCTGTCGCGCCGGCTGCAGGAGATGGCGTTCCTCAACCGCGGCCTGACGATCATCCTGACCGACGAGCGGGCCGGGCACGGCAACACCGAGGACGCCAGCGCCGAGCCGCGCGTGGTGAGCTACTGCTACTCCGGCGGCATCGCCGACTTCGTCCGCTACCTCAACGCGTCCAAGGAGCCGATTCACGACTCGGTGATCGAGTTCGGGGACGAGGCGCCGGGCATCGCCGCCGAGGTCGCGATGCAGTGGACCGGATCGTTCGCCGAGTCGGTCCACACCTTCGCCAACACGATCAACACCGCGGAGGGCGGCACCCACGAGGAGGGCTTCCGCTCGGCCCTGACCAGCATCGTCAACCGGTGGGCCAGGGAGCAGAAGCTGATCAGGGAGAAGGACGACAACCTGACCGGCGATGACGTGCGCGAGGGCCTGACCGCGATCATCCACGTTAAGCTCGCCGAGCCGCAGTTCGAGGGCCAGACCAAGACCAAGCTCGGCAACACCGAGGCCAGGTCGTTCGTGCAGAAGGTCTGCAACGACCATCTGCGCGCCTGGTTCGAGGCCAACCCAGGCGAGGCCAAGGCGATCGTCATCAAGGCCACCCAGGCGGCGCGGGCGCGGATCGCGGCCCGCCAGGCCAGGGACCTGACCCGCAAGAACCTGCTCGGCTCCACCTCGCTGCCCGGCAAGCTGGCCGACTGCCAGTCCGGCGACCCGGAGAAGTGCGAGATCTATGTCGTCGAGGGCGACTCGGCCGGCGGCTCGGCCAAGGGCGGCCGGGATCCGATGTTCCAGGCCATCCTGCCGATCCGCGGCAAGATCCTGAACGTCGAGAAGGCCAGGATCGACCGGGTGCTGAAGAACAACGAGGTCCAGGCGATGATCACGGCCCTCGGCACCGGGATCCACGATGACTTCGACATCGCCAAGCTCCGGTACAACAAGATCATCCTGATGGCGGACGCGGATGTCGACGGGCAGCACATCACCACGCTGCTGCTGACCCTGCTGTTCCGGTTCATGAAGCCGCTGATCGAGGCCGGGCACGTGTACCTGGCCCAGCCCCCGCTGTACAAGATCAAGTGGGAGGGCCGCGGCGTCGAGCCCGGCTACGCCTACTCCGACCGGGAGCGCGACGCGGTGATCGAGGCGGGCATCGCCGCCGGCCGCAAGGACCCGCGGCCGCGCGACGCCGTGCAGCGGTTCAAGGGCCTCGGCGAGATGAACGCCGTCGAGCTGTGGGACACCACGATGGACCCGGCGCACCGGGTCCTGCGGCAGATCACGATGGACGACGCCGCGCAGGCGGACGAGCTGTTCAGCGTGCTGATGGGCGAGGACGTCGAGGCACGGCGGGCGTTCATCCAGCGCAACGCCAAGGACGTCAGGTTCCTCGACATCTGAGCCTGCGCCGCGCCCAGCTACCTAACGAAAGACCGCAATACCGAAAGGCCACGCAGTGACTGAGCTGGACACGGGCGCGCCGACTGGCGGTGACCGCACCGAGCCGGTCGACATCCAGGTCGAGATGCAGCGCAGCTACATCGACTACGCGATGTCGGTCATCGTGGGCCGGGCGCTGCCCGACGTGCGGGACGGCCTCAAGCCCGTGCACGTCCGCATCCTGTACGCGATGTACGACGGCGGGTACCGGCCCGACCGCGGCTTTTTCAAGTGCTCCCGCGTCGTCGGCGACGTCATGGGGCAGTACCACCCGCACGGCGACTCGGCCATCTACGACGCCCTGGTCCGGATGGCCCAGACCTGGTCCATGCGGATGCCCCTGGTCGACCGCCAGGGCAACTTCGGCTCCCCCGGCAACGACCCCGCCGCCGCCATGCGGTACACCGAGTGCCGCCTGGCCCCGCTGGCCATGGAGATGCTGCGGGACATCGACAAGGAGACCGTCGATTTCCGGCCGAACTACGACGGCCGGACGCCCGAGCCCGTCGTGCTGCCCGCCCGGTTCCCGAACCTTCTGGTCAACGGCTCCGAGGGCATCGCGGTCGGGATGGCGACCAGGATCCCGCCGCACAACCTGCGTGAGGTCGCCGCGGGCGCGGCGTGGTACCTCGATCACTACGACGCCAGCGACGAGGAACTGCTCGACGCGCTAATGGAGCGGATCAAGGGCCCGGACTTCCCGACCAGGGGCCTGATCGTCGGCCGCCGCGGCATCCAGGACGCCTACCGCACGGGCCGCGGGTCGATCACCATGCGCGCTGTCGTCGAGGTCGAGGAGGACCGCAAGGGCCGCGCCTGCCTGGTGGTCACCGAGCTGCCCTACCAGGTCAACCCGGACAACCTGTCTTTCAAGATCGCCGAGCTGGTCAAGGACGGCAAGATCTCCGGTATCGCGGACGTGCGGGACGAGTCCAGCGGCCGGACGGGCCAGCGGCTGGTCATCGTGCTCAAGCGCGACGCGGTCGCCAAGGTCGTGCTGAACAACCTGTACAAGCACACCCAGCTGCAGGACACGTTCGGCGCGAACATGCTGGCGCTTGTCGACGGCGTCCCACGGACGCTGCGCCTCGATCAGCTCATCCGGTACTGGGTCACCCACCAGATTGAGGTCATCGTCCGGCGGACCCGCTACCTGCTGCGCAAGGCCCAGGAGCGGGCTCACATCCTGAGCGCGCTGCTGAAGGCGATCGACCGGATCGACGAGGTCATCGCGCTGATCCGCGCCAGCGCGTCCGCGTCCGCCGCCCAGCAGGGCCTGATGGACATGCTCGAGATCGACGAGATCCAGGCCCGGGCGATCCTGGACATGCAGCTGCGCAAGCTCGCCGCCCTGGAGCGCCAGCAGCTCCTGGACGAGTACGAGGAGCTGATGGGGCAGATCGCCGACTACGAGGCGATCCTGGCCTCGCCCGAGCGGCAGCGGCAGATCGTCGCCACCGAGCTCGGCGAGATCGTCACCCGGTTCGGTGACGACCGCCGCACCCAGATCATCGCCTACGACGGGGACATGTCCGTCGAGGACCTGATCGCCGAGGAAGATGTCGTCGTCACGATCACCCGCGGCGGCTACGCCAAGCGCACCCGGGCCGATCTGTACCGGGCGCAGCGCCGCGGCGGCAAGGGCGTGCGCGGTGCCCAGCTGCGCACCGACGACATCGTCGAGCATTTCTTCGTCACGACGACGCACAACTGGATCCTGTTCTTCACCAACAAGGGACGCGTCTACCGGGCCAAGGCCTATGAGCTGCCGGACGCCGGGCGGGACGCCCGCGGCCAGCATGTGGCCAACCTGCTGGCGTTCCAGCCGGACGAGCGGATCGCCGAGGTGCTGGCGCTGACCGACTACCAGGTGGCCCCCTACCTGGTCCTCGCCACTTCCTCCGGCCTGGTCAAGAAGTCCCGGCTGGTCGACTTCGACTCCCCTCGCTCGGGCGGCATCATCGCGATCAACCTGCGCGAGGACGACGAGGTCATCGCGGCCCGGCTCGTTTCGCCCGAGCAGGACCTGCTGCTGGTCAGCCGGCACGCCCAGTCCATCCGGTTCCACGCCAGCGACGAGGCGCTGCGGCCGATGGGCCGCGCGACCTCCGGGGTGATCGGAATGCGGTTCACCGACGGCGACGAGCTGCTCGGCATGCACGTGGTCGACGAGGGGTCCGACGTGCTGGTCGCCACCGGCGGCGGGTACGCCAAGCGGACTCCGGTCGATCAGTATCCGGTGCAGGGCCGGGGCGGCCGCGGCGTCGTCACCGCCCGGATCGTCGGTGCCCGCGGCGAGCTGGTCGGCGCGCTGATGGTCCACCCCGACGACGAGGTCTTCGCGATCACGTCGGCCGGCGGCGTCATCCGGACCTCGGCAGCGGAGATCAAGCAGTCCGGGCGGCAGACGATGGGCGTGCGGCTGGTCAACCTCGCGGACGGCCAGACGCTGGTCGCCATCGCCCGCAATGCGGAGTCGGCGGCATCCGCCGAGGTCGAGGCCGCAGACGCCGAGTCTCCGGACGGTGAGGCCGCAGAGGACGGATCCGCGGGCTCTGACCATGACGATTCCGTTGCAGAGGGCCATGCAAATGGTTCTGCTGGCGCTGCGCAGGGCAGTACCGGGACAGGGGAATCGGCCGCTGACGAGGGAGAACTTTCCGCCGAAGAGAGCAACGCCGACGCTGCAGAAGACGATAGCCCGCCTGAGGGCGACGGCAATCAGGCCTGAGAAGACCCGTCATAACGGGTAGTGTGCCGGAAGCGGCACTGTGCTTGGATGCGCGGCGCCGGGCGGCTGACGGATGAACCCGGCGGCCGTCTCGGGTAGCGAACCGCAACGAAGCGGGAGCTAACGGCGTCTCATAGATGCCACCGACAGTTGAGAGCCTGGCCTTCAGTGACCCGCAGCGGCCATCTGCGGATAACCTCTAGGCAGGCAATGTTCCGGAGGAGGACGGGGTGGACCACCGTGAGGGGCCACAGACGTGGCTGGCTGAGCGAGATGCGGAGGGCAACTCGCTCGAGCCTGAGAACGGCAGTCCCGACGGCGGCACGCCTGCTGCCGACAGCACGGCGCCCGATATTCCAGCCTCAGCTGATCCGGCGCCAGGACGGAACGGTGCCGCTTCTAGCCTGCGCGACGATGCACTAGGTTACGGATCCGCTACAGGCGCGGCAAGCAAACCCGCCGATGACCCGTGGACCAATTCGAACGGACGCTTCGGCTCGGCCGGACGTCAGGCCGAGTCTGGCGCGACCACGCAGATCCCGCGGACGTATGCCGCTGCCGCTCCGGACGCTCCTGCCGCTCCTGGCGAGCCGCAAAGCACCATGGCCAGGATAACCGCCCCTTTCTCGGCCCTGACCCGGAACCGGAAGGCAGCCAAGGAGGCCGCGTACCAGCGGGCCGCCCACCAGCAGCCCGCGTATCAGCAGAGGGACTACCAGCAGAATGGCGGCCCGCAGCGACCGGCTCCCGCCGCTGCAGCCGCGGCCGCGGCTGTGCCGCAGAGCGCTGGGACGACCCGGCGGGCCCAGCTCGTGCTGTCCAGGATCGAGCCCTGGTCGGTGATGAAATTCAGCTTCATGATCTCGCTCGTCGGCTGGGTCGTCTTGTTCGTCGCCGTGGCTGCCCTTTACTACATGCTGAGCAAGCTCGGCGTCTTCCACTCGATCGAGTCGACGGTCTCCCAGGTGACCTCGAGCAAGAACAGTGCAGGAACCAACGCCTCGAGCTGGTTTTCCGCCTCGCGTGTGCTCGGCTACACGATGCTGGTCGGCGCCATCAACGTCGTCGTCATCACGGCCCTGGCGACCGTAGGCTCGGTCATCTACAACCTGGTCACTCACCTGGCCGGCGGAATTGAGGTCACGCTAAGGGAGACCGACTGACCGACCGGTCCCCGCTTGCGGTAACCTATCCCGGCGTGCGCGGATCTCAGTCTGCGCGTAACGGGCCTGTAGCTCAGTCGGTTAGAGCGCTTCCCTGATAAGGAAGAGGTCAGAGGTTCAAGTCCTCTCAGGCCCACCGATGTCATTGCAGGTCAGCCCCACTGCCCGGAATTGTTGAGCCGCCTGCTGCGTCGGCTGAGTGACTATCTGCGTGACTGTGCCCGCCGTTCCGGGCGCCGAAGATGGTGTCCATGGCGACTGCGCCGCCTTGCAGGACGGGCCGTATCTGCTGGCGGTAGATGATCTCGGTAACGGTCGTGCTTTTGTGGCCGACCAGGCGGGAGATCTCGTCGAGGAGAATGCCGCTGTCGGACAGCAGCGACACGAAACTGTGCCGCAGCTCGCGCGGCGTCCACTCCCCCGCGTCTACCCCGGGCGCGCTCTTTATCGCCTTACGGAAGTCACGCCGCACGTTCTCCGGGCTCAGTGCAGTGCCGTACCGGGTGGTGAACACAAGGCCGTTGTCCTGCCAGCGTGACCCGGCGGCAGTGCGCTCCTGACGTTGCCGGTCGCACAGCTCGCCCAGCGCGTCAACGCAACGTTTGGGCAGGGCGAGGGTCCGCCGCGACTTGCGGGTCTTGGTGTCGCCGCCGCTGCGGACCGACCGCCATACCGCGACATGCGGCGGGACCGGCGGGCTGGCATCGGGGATGCCGACCAGATCGACGTGATCCCAGGTGAGGGCACGCAGTTCTTCGGTGCGCGCTCCGGTGAGCAAGGAAACCACGATGTAGGCGTGCAGACGGCTGCCTTCGGCCGCGGTGAGGATGGCTTCGGCTTGGACCGTGGTCAGCGCCTTGGACGGGCGGCCGGGCTTGCCCTAGGGCACCGAGCACAGCGCGACGACGTTGCGGCGTACGTTGTCGCGGGCCATGGCCCGGCCGATCGCCCGGTTCAGGCACGAGTGCAGCCGTTGCAGCGTAGCTGTGCTGAGGATGCGCGCCTTGGCGGCCAGCCATCTGTCGACGTCCTCGGCGCGCAGGTCCCGCAGCCTGCGGGCGCCGAGCGCCGGGATGACGTGCGTCTGGCCCAAGATCGTGCAGGTGGTGACGGTGGCCCGGTCGCGGCCGTTGAGCCCGTGGGCCAGCCAGTCGGTGACGGCCTGGGCGACGGTGTATCCATCCGGGGCGATGGCCAGGCCGTCGTCGTAGTCTCGCAGGACCGCTTTGAGCTTGGCCTTGGCCTCGGTCTTCGTCTCGCCGCTGCCGCGCTTGACCACGCGCTTGCCGGCCGGGTCGTAGCCGAGGCTGGTGGTGGCTATCCACCGCTGCCGGGCAGCGTCGAAGTGCAGGCCGCCGTCACCGCGGCTGCGCCGCGCCGCCATCACGCCGCCTCGGCTTCACGTTCCAGCAGCGCGATGTAGTCGGCGATCGCGGCGGCCGGGATACGGCGGCAGCCGCCCTGTTTGACCGACCGAAGGCGGCCGGTGCGCATCTGGTCGTAGATGGTGCTGCGGCTCATCGAGAGGATCCGCATAGCGTCAGGCACCCTGTAGAGCTGCTGATCGGCGGGTACCACGCTGACACCGGCCGTGCGGCCGGTCGGCTGGCTCATCCTAGATCACTCCTTTTCATACTGGCGCGATTGGGAAGGGAATCTCAGGCCGCTTGGTAGTGGGCGCGGGCGCGGTCGGCGGCGGCGAGGGCGAGTTCGGCGGTGGGGGTGTTGGTGTAGCCGGTGCCGTCGTAGATCCAGGTTTTGAGGATGAGGACGATGCGGGTGCCGAGGGGGCGGCCCCAGGGGTCGTGTTCGCCGTCGGGGTGACGCTGAGCGCGGCGGTGGTGTGTACGGGCACGGCGGAGCTGGCCGAAGGTGACGGAGTACCGGCGGCTCTTGGTGAGGAAGTGGCCGCCGTGGCCGAGGGCGTGTGCCCACCGGCACAGCCGGGACCGGGCCGGGGTGAGCTTCCCGCCGCCGAGTTCCCACGCGGTGGTGATCATCTGCCGGTGGTGGGCGGGGCAGCGCAGGCCGTCGAGGTCGAGGCGGGTGGCGATGGGCCGGTCGGGCAGGCCGGGGGTGTCGAGGGTCTTGGTGGCGTACTTGGCGATGTAGTTCCCCACCGCCTCGGCGGAGAGCTTGCGGCCGGTGGCGGGCAGGTCATCGCCGGGCCGGATGGCCTTGACATCGACCTGATCCCCGAACCGCAGGAGCACCGGCGGGTAATCCGGGTGCTGGGCCGAGTCGGCATCGACGGGGAGGGTGACGGCGGCGGCGGCCTGGTCGATGGCGGCGTGCAGCAGACGGGTGGTGAAGGGGGCGGGCGGGGGCTGGTAGTTCTCGCCGGGGGCATCCAGGCGGATCACGGCGTGGTAGTGGACGACGCCGCGGGCCTGGTACTCGGCGACCTTGACGTACCGGACCTTGCACGCATCCTTGAGCGCGGTCTGGGTGATGGCGGCGAGGCGGGCGAGGTGGCGGGGCAGGTAGGTGGTGAATCGTTTCCACAGCTTGCCCGCGTAGGCGTTGAACAGCACCGCCGCCTGATAGTCGTAGCAGTCGCGGCACATCGCCCGGCCCAGTCTCGGGTCATCCTCGGAGTGCCGGATGGAGCAGGAGATGTCGCGGCCGTGCGGGCAGCGCCGGTCCTTCGCATCCCGGCGGGGACGGCAGGGCAGCAGGGCCTTGCCGCGCAGGCGGCGGGCGTGGACCGGGCCGAAGGAGGGGGCGGTGAAGGTGGCGAACACGCACGGATGGGAGGCGATCGTTTCGGGGAGGCCCTTGCCGCCGGTCAGGCCCGCGCGCACGAGCTGGCGGGCGTCGCGCTTGTAGACCTGGGAGCAGGCGGGGCAGACGGCTTCGCGGCGGTTGCCGCAGGCCACGTGCAGCACGCCGTCGGGTTCGGCGGTGGCGGTGTCGTAGACCGGGGCCAGCTCGCCGGTGGCCAGGTCCAGTGCCTCGATCCGGCCGAGCAGCCTGACCGGGTGGGTGCACAGGCCGGTCCGCGCGACCTGGCGGGCGCTGTCGGTGAACTCGGCCCACGACACGGCCATGCCGTCGTCGGCAGTCTCGGCCTGCCCCGGGCCAGGTGGCACGCCGGGGCTGACCGGGATTGTCGCGGTGGTCAAGAAAGGGGACCGTCGGGGCAGGTGCCGCGCAGCCGGGCGGCGTAGGCGGCGAGGTGCGCGATCTCCGCGTCGGACAGGTAGGCGGCCTTGATCCGCTGGGGGATGCCGTCCTCGGCCAGCAGCCACGACACGCCCCGCGCCAGCGGATCGATCGTCGCGGCCGAGTACCCCGCCGATGCCCAGCCCTGGCCCAGCACCACATCGGAGGAGGCGTCGGTGGTGCACCGGAACGTCCACCGGTACCCGAACAGGTCCCGCAAGGACGGGTCGATGATCTGGAAGCTCGGCCGCTGGGTGGCCAGGACGACGATGATCCCGGCGGCCCGGCCCCGCGATACCAGGTCGCGGATCAGCGCCCCGAATTCTGCTCGCTGGGCCTTGGTGCCGACGGTGGCGGAGAAGTAGGCGTACTCATCGATCACCACCAGGTAGACCCGCTGCCCGGAGCCGGGGGTGATCTTGCGGAGCCCGGCGGCGACCAGCTCGTCATACCGGCCGTTCATCACCCCGTGCAGCCACTTCCCGCAGGCGATCGCGTCGGTGATCGACGGGCCGATGAACCGGATCGCACTATGCCGCCAGGGTCCGAGCTCGACTTGCTTGCCGTCGATCAGCACCAGGTCGCAGTCGGCGGACAGGGCGCCGTGGGCGGTGATCAGGTTGACGCCGTTGGACTTCCCGGCGCCGGGTTCGCCGCCGAGCAGGATGTTCCGCTCGCCCAGACAGACCGCGACGGTGTCGCCGTTCTCATCTACGCCCAGGTGGACGGGCTGCCAGATCGACAGCGGGAACACCGGCACCGGCGGCGCCAGCTCGGCCATCCGGGCGGTCACGGCGCGGCCTTCCGGCTAGCCGGGAGCGCGGGCCATGACGGCCTGCGGCCCGGGGGCTCGGCCGGGCTAGAGCGCGGGGCCAGCGCAGACAGCGGGGAGGGCACCTGATAGCCGGGGGCCAGGGTGTCGCGGCGGACCACATCGATGACCACGACCTGCGACCAGCGCAGGCTGCGGGTCACCCGGGCATCACGCGCCCAGCAGGCGGCACGGATGTGGTCGGTGCGGACCTCGAAGTCCTCGGCGCAGACCCCGGCCCGGCACAGCACCCAGGCCCGCTCCCCGACCCTGGTCGGGCGGGTCCACAGCACGAGCGGCAGCCGCCCGGCCCGGGTATGCAGGCGGGCTTCCCAGCACAGCTCCTGGATCCGGTGCCGGGCGATCACGCACCACGCCCGGCGGACGGTGAACTGCCGCGACCCGGGCAGCCCGAGCACGACGACGACCAGGCCGACGAGGACGAGGGCGGCAGTAGTGAGGGTGAGCAGCAGGGCCAGCCGCCACAGCGCGGCGGCGGTGATGGTGAGGGCGATTAGTTCGGTGCGCCACCGCCAGGCGACCCCGGCCGCCGAGCGGTGCACCTGAACGAACAGCTCATCAGCCAGATACGGGTTGGCGCGCAGGCCCCGCGCTGTGCGCGGCGAAGCGTCGGGCATGGCCGGTCACCGCCGGGGCCGCAGCAGAGGTGGTCGGCAGGGCGGTGGCCCAGTGCTCGGTGACGCACGCCAGCGGCCACGCCATGCCGCACGAGCGGCAGATCAGCGCCGTCTCAATGAGCCCGTCGCCGGTCTCGACATCCTCGGTGATCACGTCGGATGAGCCGCAGTCGGGGCAGATGGGGGCGTGGTAGACGACGCGGGATGAGCGGGCGCGGGGAGGGTAGCGTGGGACATGCCAAGATCTCCTGTTCTCGGGGCTACGGGATGCGGGTGTCTGGCTGGCCGGGCCGGGAGATTGCCGTCTCCCGGGCCCGGCACCGTCTGTCAGCCGGACTTGCGGCCGGGATCGGCCAGGGTGATCTGGTCGGCGCGGAAGGAGCGGACGATCTCGCCCTTGCGGTTCACCCACGGCGTGTAGATCAGGCGGACCGGCAGGACCAGGTCATCGATGGTCAGCTCGGGCTGGTCGCCGGGGACCTCGACCCAGATCGTCTCGGCGGAGTTGCGGCCGGTCTCGAGGGCGGTCAGCCGCACCACCCACACCGGGCGGCCATCACGAGTGCAGGCTTGCTCGCCCCGGACCTGCTTGGGCCGGGCCGTCCCGGCCACCCGGAACCGGATGCCGTCTGTGTTGATCACGGGAAGCATGACGGGAGTCCTCTCAGCGGCGGCCCCGGGTCCGGGGCGGTTACCTGGCCGTCTTCTGCGGCCTTACTGTGAGCTTCGGCGAGAGACGTAGTGCGTCGCGACGCCGCCTTGTGCTCTCTTCAGCGCTTCTGCGCGCCAGGCTTCTCTTCTATGTCTCGCCTGTTAGCATGAAGCGGACAAACCACTCAGCGGCGACGGGAGACCGGGCTGCCCGCTCAGCCAGTGGCCCTGCGCGCGTTACTGCGGCAGCGGCATTGGAAATACGCCACCTTCTGCGCCGAGTACGACAAGGCGGCCAAGTCGATCGACCCGAAGCTGACCGGGACCTGGCCGAGCCGGGCGCAGTTCACCGGTGGATCAACGGCGAGCTGCGGAGCCTGCCCTACCCGGATGCCTGCCGGGTGCTGGAGGCCTTGTTTCCCGGCTGGACGGCCGAGCAGCTTTTCGGCCCTATCAGTGACGAGCAGCTCGCCCGCGCCGCCGCGCAGACGGCTGGCGATGAGCAGGAACCGGCGGACCCGCCGCGGCTGGATGTGGACCGGCTGCTGGCCGACCGGTTCTCCGATGCGAGCGCGGTCTACGCCACCCGGTCGGAGTTCATCTCCGCGATGCCGCCGCACACGCTGTTCGACAGCGCCAGCAAGATCCGGGCCTGCGGCCTGTCACTGAACCTGCTGTGCCAGCAGTACGCCGACCAGAGCCTGCGCCAGCTCGCGGAGAGCGGCACCGAGATCCAGTGCCTGTTCCTCGACCCCGACGGCGAGGCCATCGGGCACCGGGAGCGGGAGGAAGGATTCCGGGCCGGTCACCTGTCCGACCTGACCCGGATCAACATCATCACCTTGCAAGAGCGGGTGCGGGACAAGCTCACGCCGGATGCGCGGTCGCGATTCGTGCTCGCCACCTACGACGAGACGATCCGGTTCAACATCACGCTCGTAGACGACTCGGTGGGCATCATCCAGCCCTACATGCCGGGCCAGCGGGGCGTGGACTCGCCCACTTTCGTTTTGCATCGCCGGTGGCCTGACCAGGGCCTGTTCCCCATGTTCGAGACCGTATTCTCGTCCCTGTGGTCCACCAGCAAGCCGCTATGAACGGCGACAACGCCGCGCTGATGGCCGCCGCCACCCTGGCCATGGACACCGCCGCCGAGATGGCCCGCCATCACAAGCCGGTCAGCGCCCGCTTCAAGGGCGACCGGGACATGGTGACCGACCTCGACGTCGAGATCGAGCGCGCAGTCCGCGCCAGCCTCCAGCAGGACGCACCGCACGTGGCGTTCCTGGGCGAAGAGGAAAGCTCAGCCACCGGAACTCGCGAGCTGACCTGGGCGCTGGATCCCATCGACGGGACCGCCAACCTCGTGCACGGCCTGCCCCTGTTCGCCATCTCGCTCGCCCTGGTCCACGACGACTGCCCGATCCTGGGCATCATCGACCTGCCCGGCCTCGGACGCCGCTACAGCGCCGTGCAAGGCCTCGGCGCGTTCTGCGACGGCGAGCCGATCCACGTAGGCGACAGCAGCGACCTGGCCGACGCCATGGTCACCGTGGGCGACTACGCCGTCGGCCCGGACGCTGCCCGGAGGAACGAGCTGCGCCTGGCCATCACCGCCCAGCTCGCCCGGCAGGTACTGCGGGTGCGGATGCTCGGCTCAGCCGCCATCGACCTCGCCTGGCTGGCCGAGGGCAAGACCGACGCCTGCATCACCCTCGGCAGCCACCCCTGGGACATCGCAGCAGGAGTAATCATCGCCACCGAAGCGGCGCGAAGATCTTCGATCTAGACGGGTCACCCCACACCTTGCGAGCCACGGCCACCATTGCAACAGCTCCCGCTCTCGCAGCCGACATGGCCCGCTTGATCGCAGACGCGCAGGCCACGCCGAGCGCCATTTGAGCTGTGACAAATTCCTCTACGGCTTCAAGGGCGCACCTTCGGCGCGCCATGCCTACGGCCGGAACCGACTACGCGAGTTGGGGCGAGCAACCGGGGAGAGTAGAGCGGCCGGGTGACCGGTGATAAGGGGCAGGGGTCGCCGGGGGTCTCGCCTTTGCTGGGCGGCAGCTTTCGCCGCGCCCTCCGGGCGGAAGCCCTACGGCGCGACGAGCTGCCGCGCACGGCTTCCCCGTTACCGGCCGCAGCGGTCCCGACCGTAACGCCCACGATGCCGCGCCACACGAGCAGGACCAGGCCGTCCCGTTCGCGTCGAGTGCGCCGACCGCCGTATGAAGATCACAGCCACCGGGCCGGAACGCCGCGCATTGTCCGGGCCAGTCCCTCCAGCCTCAACGGTGCTTCGCATCCCGCTACGCAGGACGCGCCTACGGCGCGCCGTTGACCCCGGAGCCTCTACCGGCCCAGCGGGCCTGACGGCGAGGGCCAGGCCAGAGGCCAGGCCCGGAACGCGCGCGGCGAACCTCCCAATACTGACAAGCTCCGTTCCGAGATGTATCTTGTCTTCCGGGCCTTGGTTTTGGCTATGCGGGAGGATTCTCACCCATGAGCACATTGCCGCTTTCTCCACAGGAGATCCGCGCCGCCGCCGCGGCGCACAAGGAGCTTGGCCCCGAATACAGCGACGCCGTGATTGAGTCCTTCCTGGAGCGAGTCAACCAGGAAATCACCACACGTGTCGACTCACGCCTCGGACCTGTGTCCAGCGAGCAGCCTGTACAACCAGCACAGTCGAATAGCCGCCGCACGCTACTAACCGGTGTTGCGATCGGCATCTTCATCACCGGTGTGCCTTCCGCGATGGTCGCGGCGAGCGCGGGTGGCGTCATCGCCAAGGATGAGGCACAAGTTCTTTTCATCGTCGGCATCCTCTGGGCGATAGCCGTGGCCGTAGCAGCGTTCGCTTATCCGGTCAGTTACTACCGCCGCAAGGAACACCGCATTCGCCAGACCGGAAGCCAGGCCCCCTAGGACTACGGTCGCGCCTATTCCTGCTGGTCGGTCGAGAATTCCCCGGCGTTCGGGAGGGGCGGAAACGCGAGGGTGAATGTCGACCCGCCTGGCCCGGTCCGCACCTCGACGGTACCTTTGTTGGCCTGCACGACGCTGCCGACGATGGCGAGCCCCAGCCCCGCGCCCGGCATTCCTCGCGCGTC